>NZ_KK088553.1 GCF_000600335.2 Rubellimicrobium mesophilum DSM 19309
CCGGGCCTTCTGGAAACGGCTGACGGGCTATCACGCCCGAAGTCGGATCGAAGCCCAGATGCTCCGCCTCAAAGCCTTTGGGGACCGCATCGCCTCACGCGACCCCGACCGCCAAGCCGCCGAGATCCACACCCGCATCGCCCTGATGAACCGCTTTTCAGCCCTGGGCAGGGCGGAGATCGTGCGCGCCGTCTGAACCGAAGGGGAAAGGGCCAAGCTCGGCCTCAGACCGAGTTATGCAACAACGCCGTTCCTACCTGTCCTCGCCTACGATGGCGCGAACATGACTCAGATCGATGCTGGAGGTATTCTCGACATCGCGATGGCAGGAACCTCGGCCACGCTGCTGGCGCGTAAGTGGGAATCCGCTTTGCTGGTCAATGTTGACAACGAAACGCTGCGACGGGTTCTTAACAGTCCCGAAGCTATGGCTGCAGTCGACCGTATCGAGGGCTGGCGATCGCTTGGCGATAACGTCATTGAGACGATCATCAACAAGAGCGACGTGGTTAAAGACCTCAAGGCCAAAGCTAAGGCTAATGGCGGCGAACTGTCCGCGAGAGACAAGAGGGATCTCACGGAGGAAGAGAGAGAATACAAGTCCAAGCGCAAGCTGGTTCAAGAAAAGCTAATAAAGTTCGCCACGCGTATTCCAGCATTCATGTATTTGACGGATTTCCGCGAGAATACCTTGCAGGATGTGATCACTAAGCTGGAAACAGATCTCTTCCTGACGGTCACTGGCCTAACGGTCGCGGACTTCGATCTGTTGGTGCGCCTGAAGGTATTCAACACGGAGCGCATGAACGAAGCGGTCTTTGCGTTCCGGCGCTATGAAGATGCCTCGCTTCGCTACACAGGCATCGACAGCCATGAGGGGCTGACCCACTACGGCCTGTACGATACCGTCGTTGCGCGAGAGTGACGAAAGACGGGCGCCGGCGCGGGGGAGGCATGCCTCCCCCCGCCGAAAAGTCTCTAAGCAGAACTTGGGCTGTCAACGATGTGGGTCAGTTAACTCTTGTTCAGGCCCTGCTCGCCTCGTTTGAGCAGGATACGTTGCCAGAAGTGCCTGTCGCTTATGGTGCGATTGCCAGGCGTCTGCACGATCCAGTGCTCTAAGAGACCTGTGCGCGAAAGGCTTTGAACGCGTTCTGCGGACGTGATTCCATGCGTCGTCTCCGGACAGGGGGGCGGCCATGGCGCGGCGTCGGATCGGGCAGGACCAGCTGAGGCGTGAGGCGGACCGGGGCCGCCGGTCCGGATCCCTCGATGAGATTGCCAGTCTGATCGACTGGGCGGAGATCGACCGCCATCTCGCCCCGATCTATGCCGCACCAAAGGGGGAGCAGGCTTGGCCGCCCTTGGCCCTGTTCAAGGCTCTTCTGTTGGCGGTCTGGCACGACCTGTCCGACGTGAAGCTGGCCGAGGCTCTGGATGACCGGGCCAGCTTCCGGCAGTTCTGCGGGTTTGCGCAGCACGAGCCCACGCCCGAGCGCACCGCCTTTGTTCGTTTGCGCCGTGAGCTTGTGGCGCGCTCGCTTGACCGGGTGCTGTTCGAGGCCGTGACGTGCCAACTCGACGACAAGGGCGTGGTGGTCCGAACCGGCACGCTCATCGACGCCACGATCATTGCCTCAAACAGCAAGGACAAGGATGGCGAGGCGCGCTGGGTAAAGCATCGCGGCCGGGCGGCCGTCCACGGTTACAAGGCCCATGTCGCCGCCGATGCCAAGGGCGGGATCGTAAGGTCGCTCGAGGTCACGCCAGCCAACATCAACGATGGGCGAATGCTGGGGGCGGTGCTGCCGGAGAGCCCTGGCGACGTCTATGCCGATCTCGCCTATGCCAGCACGGCGAACGAGCAGGAGATCCGGGCGGCGGGCGGTCGGCCCCATTTGCCGGGCCGGGGTGTCTGGGCAGTTGCGGGCGACGCAGCCGCCTTGGCGCGCCTGGAGGCCTGGAATGCGCAGGTGGGGCGCATCCGGCGCTGCATCGAGAAGATCTTCGGCACTTGGAAGCGCTGCTATGGCTTGCGGCGGATGCGCTGGCGGGGGCTGGCCAAGGCGGCCTTGCAGGTACGGCTGACCGCGACGGCCTACAATCTACGCCGCGCCGTAGCGCTCGTCAGAGCGGCCTTGGCATGAATGCCGGTGGACTCTGCCCAGGTCGGCCGGAATCGGAAGGGCAGCGCCCGCTATGCCCGTGTGATCGCCCAATCTGCCGATCGCAACCAGCGGAAACGACCCTAATACCGGCCGAAAACTCCACCCGCGCACAGGTCTCACTAAAGCGGTTTGCGTTTAATCTGACGCATAGCCTGCCGCTCGGAAATTGTGCTGGCACTCTGTGGGCGTGAGGAGGGCGCAGATGCTGCCGTGGGCCTTGACGATGCGCTCGAAGCTTCTGGCCTCCAAGCGCCGCAGGTGCGCCTTGAGCTTGGAGAAGGCCATCTCGATCGGGTTGAGGTCAGGGCTGTAGGGCGGCAGGAACAGGAGCCAGCAGCCTCTGGCCTTGAGCGACGCGGCGGCCCGTGGGCTGCGGTGGGTCGAGAGGTTGTCCAGGATCACCACCGTGCCCGGGACCAGAATGGGCGCGAGCTGGGTTTCGACGTAGGTGTCGAAGGCGTCGCCATCCATGGCCCCTGGAATGATCCACGGGGCGATCAGCTCGTCACAGGTCAGGCCCGCCACAAAGGTCTGGCTGTGCCAGCGGCCGAACGGGGTCGAGCCGTAAAGGCGCTCGCCTCGGGGGCAGCGCCCGCGCAGGCGGGCGAGCCCGGTCCTGACTGAGGTCTCGTCCAGAAACACCAGGCGATGCGGGAGTTCGCGCATCCAGCGCTGCCGTCGTGCCCAGTCCTGGCGCCGGTGCCGCACGTCAGCTCTGTCGCGCTCCTGAGCGACCAGTCCTTTTTTATATGAGTAGCCGGCCCGCCGGAGAGCGCGGTGGAGGGACGAGAGCTGCACCTTCACTCCGTGCGCCTCGGCCAGCGCCCCGGCCAGCTCCTTGAGCGTGATGTCCGGCTCGGCTTGGACAATCTCGAGCAGGAACGCTCTGTGCGCGGCCAGCTTGCCGGCGGTCCCCGGAGCGCGGCCCTGCGGCTTGGGGCTAACATTGCCGTGCTCCCGCTGGGCCGCCGCCAACCGCACCGCCGTGCTCGCGCTCACGGCAAACACCCGCGCCGCCGCCCGGCAGGAATGGCCCGCCTCCACATAGGCCACGAGGCGCTCGCGCAGGTCCATCGAGTAAGGCTTGCCCATGATCCACCTCCGCATGGAAGTGAATCACAGCCTCAGGATCCCCAGCAGCCCCGATTCAGGTCAAAAGCAAACCGCTTTAGTGGCCTCACCCTGCGGCAACTGGCCATCTCGTAATAGGCTTCCCGTTGCGGCAAGGTGCTCCGCCTCCAACCCAACATGTCCAGTGTCGCTGAGGGCCGATGCTCATCGTTCACCTGTTTTTCGGGTTCATCTTCGGCGCGCTTGCGGTGGTCGCAGCCGTGTTGTTGGGACTCTCGTCCTGGGGCGGCGTCGGATGCTACGTTGTGGGAGCGAATGTCGGACTTCTGGCGAGCGTATCGGCAATGCTCTGGGCTTGCTCGAGAGAGTTATGAGAATGAGCCACCGCCCGGTCAGGGCCCACGGATGCCACGCCTCGGCTCCTTGATAGGCATACGGACATTCCGTATATCTACGGCATGGAGCAGCGCTTCGACCCCGCCAAGGATGCTGCGAACCGCGACAAGCACGGGCTCCCGCTGATCTTCGGCGACCGGATCTTCGAGGACGAGGCTCACCTCATCATTCCAACGATCCGGCAGGAGGACGAGGAGGAGCGCTTCAAGGTGGTCGGGCAGGTCGAAGACAAGCTCTACACGGCGGTGTTCACGTGGCGGGGTGAGCTGCCCCGCTTCATCTCGGTCAGGAGGAGCAACACAGGTGAGGAAAAAGCCTATCGCACTACCGGCTGACCCGGCTGATCTCGAGGACCGCGACGTCTCTCCCGAGGGCCTGGAGCGGGGCCAGAGGGCGCGCCTGGTCCGGATGACGCGGACGGGCCTTGGCCTGTCGCAGCCCGAGTTCGCGGCCCGCTTCCATGTGCCTGTGGGCACGCTCCGGGACTGGGAGCAGGCCCGCGTGACCCCGCCCGACTTCGCGGTGGCCTATGTGCGGGTGATCGCCCGGCATCCCGACATCGTGGCCGAGGCGGTGGCGTGATGGCTCTGCGCGTGGAGCCGACGATGACCTGCGAGAACGAGGCTGGCCGCAGATATCAGCTCGAGATCTGGCGGGAACAACCCGGTCAGAGCGCGAACCTGGATGGGAGGGGCAGGCTGGTCGGACTTCCCTAAGCCTTTCTGGTGGACCCGCCACTCCGGTGCCGTCTCAATGCCATCGAGGGCGGCGCCGTCGTAACCATCCGGGGAGGGCCGTGGTCAGGCTGCTTTCTGTCGATTTGAGGCTGGGGCCCAGTTCCACGGCAGGAGGTCTGGGAGGCGCGACACGGGCAGGCTGGGCAGGCGGGCGAGGACGGCGGCGAGCCAGGCCTGTGGGTCGATGCCGTTCATCTTCGCGGTGACGATCAGCGAGTAGAAGAAGGCGGCGCGGTGGCCACCTCGGTCGGAGCCGGCGAAGAGCCAGGCCTTGCGCCCGAGGGTGACGCCGCGCAGCGCCCGCTCGGCGGCATTGTTGGTCAGGCAGACGCGGCCGTCCTCGAGGAACTGGGTGAAGGCGGGCCAGCGGTCCTTGTCGAGCATGTAGGCGCTGGCCTTGGCCACGGGCGCGTGCAGGGAGAGGCGCGCCCGCTCAGTGAGGAGCCGGTCATGGAGGCTCTCGACCAGCGGTCGCGAGAGGCGCTGACGCGCTTCGAGCCGGGCCTCTGCGGGCAGCCCGTTGATCCCCCGCTCGATCTCGAACAGGGCGTCAATGCGCGTCACGGCCTCGAGCGCCACGGGCGAGATCTCGTGGGCGGGCTTGGCCCCGCGGGCCTGACCCGCGATGTCGGCCAGCTCGAAGAACTTGCGCCGCGCATGGGCCCAGCAGAGCGCGCTGGTGACCGGCCCCGGCGTGCGATCAGCCCGGTAGAGGTCGTTGTAGCCCCCATAGGCATCGGCCTGGAGGACGCCCTGCCAGCCAACGAGGTGCTGGTTCGGGTGCTCCATCCGCCGGTCGGAAGAGAAGTGGAAGATGACGGCGGGCGGGGCCGGTCCCCCGAAGGGCCGATCATCGCGGACGTAGGTCCAGAGCCGGCCGGTGCGGGTGCCGCCCTTGGCCAGGACCGGCACGGTGGTGTCGTCGCCGTGCAGCCGTTCGGCCGCCAGGACATGCGACCGGATCAGCGCATGGAGCGGGGCCAGAGCCGAGGCGCAGGCCCCGACCTGGTCGGCGAGCGTGGAGAGGCTGAGGTCGACCCCTTCCCGGGCGTAGCGCTCGGCCTGGCGATTGAGCGGCTGGTGCTGCCCGAACTTCTCGAACAGCAGCATGGCGAGGAGGTTCGGGCCGGCCCAGCCCCGGGGCGTGGGATGGAAGGGCGCGGGCGGCTGGCTGATCTTCTCGCAGTCGCGGCAGGTGAACTTCTCGCGGACGGTCTGGACCACCTTCCACTGCCGAGGGACCACCTCGAGCGTCTCAGTGACGTCCTCCCCCATCTTCACCAGCCGCCCCGACCCGCAGCAGGCGCAGGATGTCGGCGGGGCGATCACCACGCGTTCGCGCGGCAGATGCTCCGGGAACGGTTGGCGGGAGGGGCGACGGCGCTCGAAGGCGCCGACAGTTGTGGTCTTCGCCCTCACCCTTTCCGCAGCGATCTCCTCCTCGGCCGCCGCGGCCTCGAGCTCCTCGAGTTGCAGCTCGAGCTGGTCGATGAGACGGGACCGGCGCTCGGCGGTCTGACCGTATTGCGCCCGGCGCAGCCTGGCGATCTCGAGCCGGAGGTGCTGGATCATCGCCTCGGAGGTGGACACGACCGCGCGGGCTTGCGCCAGCTCTGCTTCCGCAGCATCTGCGCGGGCCTCTGAGGCCGTGAGGGCGGCGCGCAGTTGGGCGATCTCCGAGGCGGTGTCGGGCATGGCCCGAGACTACCCTTCCGCATCAGCAAAGCCCAACAAAAACAGGGCTGCGGGCCCACTTACCCCGCCTTGGCAGGTCGCTGCGTCCAGCGTGGATTGCGCCAGTCGATGCCGTCCAGAAGATAGCCCAACTGCGCCGCCGAGATCGCCAGCGCCTCGCCCGTGGGGCTCGTCGGCCAGATGAACTTCCCCGCCTCGAGCCGCTTCACGTAGAGCGACATGCCCACGCCGTCGTGCCAGAGAAGCTTGACCAGATCGCCCCGCCGGCCCCGGAAGCAGAAGATCTCGCCCGCGTGCGGGTCACGTCCGAGCCCCTCCTGAACCTTCAGCGCCAGACTGTTCATGCCCGAGCGCATGTCGGTGGCGCCTCCCGCGAGCCAGACCCTCGCACCGGCCGGGAAGGCGATCATGCCCGCTCCAGCACCCGCACGAGCCGGGCCAGCCTCTCGAGATCGACGCCAGCCCCGATCACCAGACGTCGGCCATTCGTCAGCATCACTTCGATACGGTCCTGGCCGGCCTGGGAGCGACAGGTCTCTTCTCGAGCCGGCCGCGGCACCTCTGGCGCAATCTGCAAGGGCGTGAACCCGAATGGCCCCTCCGCCCTCAGCAATCCTTCCCTGAACTCCCGCCGCCAGCGCGTCAGCAGCGAGCGCGAGATCCCGTGCCGCCGGGCTGTCGGTGCTCCTTGCCGGGCGCCCCGCAGGCTCTCCTCGACGATGCGGACCTTGTCCTCGTCGGTCCAGCCCCGGCGCCGACCTACGCCCGACGCCGAGAGGACCTCCACCTGCGATATGACCTTAGAGCCTGCCATAAGGTCAGGGTCTTACCTGACCTCCCCCGCCAGCGTCAGACGGCCCCCGCCGGAGGGATACGCGCCGTCGTTCCGGATCGTGGATGAGGATACGATCCTGCGCCCGGTGAGCGACCGCTAGGCCATCTAGGCGAGGATCATTATGGGCCTGCTTCGTTCAGGAGCCCACTCCGCAAGAACTCCTCTTCGCCTCACCGCTGCCTGATGGGACTGCTCGATCAGCGGGATGACGGCCACTCTCCGATAGGAAACACGTTGTGAGGCCCGATCTGCCCCGGCTGGTCCTCCCTTATTACACGCTTACTCGCTCCAAGCCTGCCAGAGCGGTTCCGATGAAGGTTTCTTCTGTCAGCGAGGCGCTTGCAGAAACTCTGAGCAGAACGACAGCGCGGCAGCCAGGGCAGAGCAGCCAAATGTTACCCTGGATGTTACCCTGGACGGAACACGGCTAGGCCAGCCCGAAGCTAATCTCCAGACAACTTCATACAGATAAACGAAAAATACTGGTGAGCCGTGCAGGATTCGAACCTGCGACCAACTGATTAAAAGTCAGTTGCTCTACCAACTGAGCTAACGGCCCGCCCGGGACCGGAACTAGGCGGCTGCGCGGGAAGCGTCAACCGGAAAGTCGGGGTGAGTGGTGAGCCGTGTAGGGATCGAACCTACGACCAACTGATTAAGAGTCAGTTGCTCTACCAACTGAGCTAACGGCCCACTCGGGGCGCCACATATGGCCGCAGCACGGCGGGGTCAAGGGCCTCTGGCACCACGCTTCGATCAGGACTATGTGGGCGCCATGCGTGACCGGACCGACACAGGCCTGCCCTTCCAGAAGATGCATGGGCTCGGCAACGACTTCGTGGTGATCGACGGGCGGGGGACCGGCCTGTCGGTCACGCCTGCGCTCGCGCGGCGCTTAGGCGACCGGCACAGGGGCGTGGGCTTCGACCAGCTCGCGCTTATCGAGGACGCGCCCGGCGCCGACCTCGCCCTGCGCTTCTGGAACGCCGACGGCTCCGAATCCTCGACCTGCGGCAACGCCACCCGCTGCATCGCCCGCGCCGAGATGGACCGCACCGGCAAGGCCCGCCTCGCGATCCGGACCGAGCGCGGCCTCCTCGCGGCGAAGGACGAGGGCGACGGCATCACCTCGGTCAACATGGGCCCGCCACGCCTCCTCTGGCACGAGATCCCGCTCGCGCAGGAGATGGACACCTTGGAGCTCCCCATCGAGGGCGCGCCCACGGCGACCTCCATGGGCAATCCCCACTGCACCTTCTTCGTCCCCGACGCCGAGGTCGTGGACCTCCTCGCCTTCGGCCCCGCGCACGAGCATCACCCGCTCTTCCCGCAGCGCACCAACGTGCAGGTCGTGCAGGTGCTCGCGCCCGACCGCCTGCGGATGCGGGTCTGGGAGCGGGGGACGGGCCTCACCCTCGCCTCCGGCTCCTCCTCCTGCGCCGTCACCGTGGCCGCCGCGCGCCGGGGCCTGACCGGGCGCGACGTGACCGTGGTCCTCGACGGCGGCGAGCTGCGCGTCCGCTGGGCCGAGGACGGCGTCTGGATGACCGGCCGCACCGCCCACGTCTTCTCCGGGGTCCTGACACCCGCCTTCCTGGAGGCGCTCGCATGAACGCGCCCGTCTTCGCCACGCTCGGCTGCCGCCTCAACGCCTGGGAGACCGAGGCGATGAAGACGCTCGCCGCGCAGGCGGGCGTCACGGACGCGGTTGTGGTGAACACCTGCGCCGTCACGCAGGAGGCCGTCCGCAAGGCCAAGCAGGAGATCCGGCGCCTGGCGCGCGAGAACCCCGGCGCCCGCGTCGTCGTCACCGGCTGCGCCGCGCAGGTGGAGCCCGAGACCTTCGCCGCCATGCCCGAGGTCTCGCTCGTCCTCGGCAACGCCGAGAAGATGGCCGCCGAGAGCTGGGCCCAGGTCGGCCGGAGCGAGGCCCCCGACTTCGTGGGCCGGACCGAGCGCGTCCAAGTGGACGACATCATGTCGGTGCGCGAGACGGCGAGCCACCTGATCGACGGCTTCGGCACCCGCGCCCGCGCCTATGTGCAGGTCCAGAACGGCTGCGACCACCGCTGCACCTTCTGCATCATCCCCTATGGCCTGGGGGAACTCGCGCTCCGTCCCGGCGGGCGTCGTGGTGGACCAGATCGCGCGCCTCGTGGACAAGGGATTCCTCGAGGTCGTGCTGACCGGCGTGGACCTCACCTCCTGGGGCGCGGACCTGCCTGGCACCCCGCGCCTCGGGGACCTCGTGATGCAGGTCCTGAGGCTCGTCCCCGGCCTCGCGCGCCTTCGCATCTCTTCCATCGACTCCATCGAGGCCGACCCGCGCCTCATGGAGGCGCTGGCCACCGAGCCGCGCCTGATGCCGCACCTGCACCTGAGCCTCCAGGCCGGCCACGACCTGACCTTGAAGCGCATGAAGCGCCGCCACCTGCGCGACGACGCCCTCCGCTTCTGCGAGGAGGCCCGGCGGCTCCGCCCCGACGTGACCTTCGGCGCCGACCTCATCGCGGGCTTCCCGACCGAGACCGAGGAGATGTTCGACGGCACCCTGCGGCTGGTGGATGACTGCGGCCTCACCTGGCTCCACGTCTTCCCCTTCTCCCCCCGCAAGGGCACGCCCGCCGCCAAGATGCCCCAGGTCGCCGGCCCCCTGATCCGCGAGCGCGCCGCCCGCCTCCGCGCCGCCGGGGAGGAGGCCACGCGCCGGCACCTCGACGCCCAGGTCGGCCGCCGCCACTTGGTCCTCATGGAGAGCGCCACCCTCGGCCGGACCGAGCAGTTCGCCGAGGTGCTCTTCGGGACAGGGCAGCCCCTGGGCGCCCTCGTGGAAGCGGAGATCGCCGGCCGCGACGGCGAGCGCCTTCGCGCCGCCTGAGCCTCGGGCCAAGGCGGCCACCGATTGCGCGAACGGCCCTGCCCTGATCGACCCGGATCGCGATACCGTTGGCGTCGAGCTCCGATCTCCGGCAGGATGCGTGGAACCTCGGAATGGCAACTGAGCAGGAGGACCCAATATGGCCTACATCGACGGCTTCCTGGCCGCCGTACCCATCGCCAACAAGGACGTCTACCGGGATCACTCCGCCCGGATGGCGACGATCATGAGGCGTTACGGGGCGCTCCACTGCGTCGAGACCTGGGGCGACGATGTGCCCGAGGGGAAGGTCACCTCGTTCCCCATGGCCGTCCAGCGCAAGGACGACGAGGCGGTCGTCTTTTCCTGGGTGTGGTGGCCGGACAAGGCGACCCGCGACGCCGCATGGAAGCGGATGATGGACGACGCCGAGATGAGCGCCGAGGCCATGCCCTTCGACGGCAAGCGCATGATCTTCGGCGGTTTCGAGGTCCTCGTGGAGGCTTGAGCCGCACCTCCGCCGAGGCGACACGGCCCGTTCCGGGCGGCCCGGAGGGGGCCAGCCGCGCGCCGAGGCCGTCGGAGCCAAAGTCCTGCCCTGAGCCCCGCGCACCGCACCGATGGCCTGCGGGCCGTGATCGAGCGCGGGCCTTAAACCCGCCCGATCGCTCAGAAGCTGAAGCTGACGCCGAGGTTGATCGAGTTCGTCACGGGATCGCCGTCGAGGTTGCCGCCCCCGTCGGTCTCCCCGTCGAGCCGGGAGTAGGTGCCCTCGTATTCGCCGAAGACGGAGAGGCTGTCGGTGAGGGGGACCGAGGCCCCGGCCACCCAGGACACCGCCGGGCCCGAGGCGTCCGCGCTGCCCCCGCCCTCGATCTCCACGTCCGCGATGGCAAGTCCCAGGCCCGCGCCGACATAGGGCGTGACGGAGCCGAAGGCCTCCTCCCACCGGCGCATCCCGTTCACCGTGAAGGTGTCGAGCCCGTCGAGCGCGAGGCCGTTCGCCGCCACCGCCTCGTCGTCCGCGTCGATCCCGAAATGGCTGTAGTCGAGCGCGATGCCGAAGCCGTTCTCGGCCCACCAGGTCGCCCGCAGGCCGAGCTGCGACGAATCCCCGGTCGCCTCGTCGCCCGAGGCCTCCGCGTCCGGCAGGGTCGCGTCGCCGCTGAGCGTCACGCCCCCGTCGGGCGCCCCCTGCCAGCCGCCGTAGAAGCTCAGCTCCACCTCCGCCCAGGCGGGCGAGGCGGCGAGAAGAGCCACGAGGGGGAGGAAGCGTCGCATCGGCATCCGTTCTTCGGCACGATCAGGATAGGGGCCGGCGGGCCCTCGGACAAGCGCAGGACCCCGGTTCGGCCCGGAATGCCAGCCCCTGCGATGTTTCTGCGCCGCAGAAGTGACCGATCCGCCACGGTCCCCCGGCAGGATCCGGAGAATTGAGCGGAAGCCCCGCTTGACGGGGGCCGCGTGGGGCGGGAGCGCGGGACGGCCCCCCGCCGTCCTGCCCTGACGCTCGGACAGGCGCCCCGCCCGGCCCCTTGGCCTCCGGGCCGCGCGCGGGGCCACCGGCCCACCGCGCTCCTCCCGCATCACCCCTCCGCCATTCGTGTTTCCCCCGCCCCGCCTGCGCCGAGTTGTCCGCTGGACCATGGCGATTTTGGTGCTAAAAGCCGCGCGAACGCGGATGGGTGCGCCTCGCGCCCGCCGCCGTCGAGCCATGGGCGGGCCGCCCCGCCCCCATCCCGAAGAGAGGTCCCCTTGTCGCATACCGAAGCACCTCAGGGCACCCGCCGCGACTTCATCTACTACGCGACGGCCGGCGCCGCCGCCGTGGTGACCGGAGCGGCCGTGTGGCCCCTGGTCAACCAGATGAACCCGTCCGCGGACGTGCAGGCCCTGGCCTCGATCCGGGTGGACGTGTCGGGCGTCACCCCGGGCACGCAGATCACCGTGCTCTGGCAGGGCAAGCCCGTCTTCATCCGCGCCCGCACCGAGGACGAGATCGCCTCCGCCAAGGACGTCGACGTCTCGACCCTCCCCGACCCGGAGGCCAACAACGCCAACCTCGACCCCTCGGCGCCCGCTTCCGACGAGAACCGCGCCCTCGCCGCCTTCGAGGGGAGCGAGCTCCCGCCCGAGACCTGGCTCGTGCAGATGGGCGTCTGCACCCACCTCGGCTGCGTGCCGCTGGGCGAATCGGGCGACTTCGGCGGCTGGTTCTGCCCCTGCCACGGCTCGCAGTACGACACCGCCGGCCGCATCCGCCGCGGGCCCGCGCCCCGCAACCTGCCCATCCCCGTCGCGAAGTTCGTCGACGCGGGCACCATTCAACTCGGCTGAGGAGAGGTCCCGATGTCCGGCGTCCTTCACGACGACTACGTTCCCAAGACCCGCGCCGAGAAGTGGGTCGAGCGTCGCCTGCCGCTGATCTCGCTGCTCTACGGCACGCTGATGATCCGCACCCCCGGAACCTCAACTGGATGTGGATCTGGGGCATCGTGCTGATGTTCGCCCTGATCGGCCAGATCGCCACCGGGGTCGTGCTCGCCATGCACTACACGCCCCACGTGGACCTCGCCTTCGCCTCGGTCGAGCACATCATGCGCGACGTGAACGGCGGCTTCATGCTGCGCTACTTCCACGCGAACGGCGCGTCGCTGATGTTCTTCGCCGTCTACTGCCACATCTTCCGCAACCTCTACTACGGAAGCTACAAGACCCCGCGCGAGATCACCTGGATCATCGGCATCCTGATCTTCGTGCTGATGATGGGCACCGCCTTCATGGGCTACGTGCTGCCCTGGGGCCAGATGTCCTTCCACGGCACCTCGGTCATCACCGGCCTCTTCGGCGCCATCCCCTTCATCGGCGAATCGATCCAGACTTGGCTGCTCGGCGCCTCGGCGGTGGGCCAGCCGGCGCTCAACCGCTTCTTCTCGCTGCACTTCCTGCTGCCCTTCGTCATCCTCGGCCTGACCCTGGTGCACGTCTGGGCCTTCCACACGACGGGCAACAACAACCCCACCGGCGTCGAGGTGCGGCGCTCCTCGGTCGAGGAGGCCCGGCGCGATACCGTCCCCTTCTGGCCCTACTTCATCCTTAAGGACTTCTACGCGCTCGCGGTCGTGCTCGCGGTGTTCTTCGCCATCGTGGCCTTCATGCCCAACTACCTCGGGCACCCGGACAACTACGTCCCGGCGAACCCGCTCGCCACGCCGTCGCACATCGTGCCGGAATGGTACTTCCTGCCCTTCTACGCGATCCTGCGCGCCTTCACCGGCGACGTCTGGGTGGTGATGTTCGCCAACTGGATCAGCTTCGGCATCATCGACGCCAAGTTCTTCGGCGTCCTCGCGATGTTCGGCGCCATCGTGGTGATGGCCCTGTCGCCCTGGCTCGACACCTCGCTGGTGCGCTCGGGCCGCTACCGGCCGATGTTCAAGTGGTGGTTCGCCCTCCTCGTGGTCGACTTCGTCGTCCTGATGTGGGTCGGCGCCCAGCCGGCCGAGGGGATCTACCCCTACATCGCCCTGATCGGCGCCACCTACTGGTTCGCCTACTTCCTGGTGATCCTGCCGCTCCTCGGCGTCATCGAGCGGCCGCTGACCCCGCCCGCGTCCATCGAGGCCGACTTCGCGGCCCATTACGACCCCCAGACCGGGGGCACCAAGCAGTTCGCCGGCAGCCCGGCCGAGTGAGAGGACCCTCGAAGATGCTCAAGACGCTCGCCCTCGGCGCGGCGCTCGCCCTCACCGCCCTCCCCGCCTTCGCGGAAGGGGAGGGGCACGTGACCGACTACGCCTTCTCCTTCGAGGGGCCCTTCGGCTCCTTCGACAAGCTCCAGCTCCAGCGCGGACTGCAGGTCTACACCGAGGTCTGCTCCGCCTGCCACGGCCTGAGCTACGTGGCCTACCGGACGCTCGCGCAGCCCGGCGGCCCCGAGCTCCCCGAGGACCAGATGCGTGCCTACGCGGAGCAGTTCACGGTCCTGGACCCGACCCTGAACGACGGCGAGGGGGGCGAGCGTCCCGCCACGCCGGCGGACCGCTTCCCCCATTCCGGCCTGCCCAACGCCCCGGACCTGAGCCTCATGGCCAAGGCCCGGGCGGGCTTCCACGGCCCCTATGGGACCGGCCTCTCGCAGCTCTTCAACGGCATGGGCGGACCGGAGTACATCACTTCGCTCCTGAACGGCTACGAGGATCCGCCGGCCTGCGCGCCCGAGGACTTCGAAGGCTACTACAACACCGTCTTCCAGGCGGGCGGCTACCCCGAGGAGTGCAAGGACGAGGAGGGCCACCACCTCTTCCCCGGCTCCTGGATCGCCATGCCGCCGCCGCTCGCGGATGGTCAGGTGGTCTTCGCGGACGGCTCGCGCAACGACACGGAGGCCGAGGCCTACAACGCGGCGGCCTTCCTGATGTGGGCGGCCGAGCCTCATCTGAACGCCCGCAAGGAGGCCGGCCTGACCGGCGTGCTCTTCCTCGCGATCCTGTCGGTGCTCCTCTACCTCACCAACAAGCGCATCTGGGCGCCGGTGAAGGCGGGTGGCCGGCCGCTCGGGGCGGACCAGCACTGACGTCGTGCCAGGACGGACATCGGAGGGGCGCCCGGGAGACCGGGCGCCCTTCTTCGTTGCGGGCCGGGGGCTCCGCTGCCGTCGCTGGGACGGCGTCCGATTGGCGGGGCTCCGGAGGGCGGGCGTCAGCCCGCCATGCGGCGGCGAACAATGCTCTCCTATCCGGCGGAGCGTCGCGGGCTGAAGCCCGCCCGACGGCCGATTCATCCGCAGGAGCTGTAGCTTTAGCGGTTTCTTAACCTGTCCCTGCCATGGTGATCCCGTCCCTGGGTCGCCGCCCGGCGGGGTAGGGGGAGTTGCGCCTTCCGTTCGGACCTAGGCCCCGCGCAGGGACGACTCGGGACGAAGGGCCGAAACCCTATCCCAGATAGGCCCGCAGCGCCGGGGGCGGGTCGGCCAGCAGCGCCTCGGTCGGCACCGGCGGGGCCGCCCTCCCCTCGGCCACCACGATCACCGACTCCGCGATGGCCCGCGCGTCCTCCGGATCGTGCGTCACCATCAGGAGCGTCGCCCCCCGCGCGCCCAGCACCTCGCGGGTGAGCGTCAGCATCTCGGCCTTGAGCGCGGGCCCGAGCGCCGCGAAGGGCTCGTCCATCAGCACCAGCGGGCGGTCCTGCACGAGGAGCCGGGCGAGGGCCGCCCGCCCCTGCTGCCCGCCCGAGAGCTGCGCCGGCCGCCGGTCGCCCAACCCCCCGAGGCCCACCCGCGCCAGCGCCGCTTCCGCCCGCGCCCTCTCCTCCGGCCGAGGGCGCAACGAAGGCCGAAGACCCAGCGCCACGTTCTGGAGCGCCGTCAGATGCGGGAAGAGGTTGTTGTCCTGGAAGAGCACGCCGACGGGCCTCTGCCCCGGGGATAGCGGCCCGAGGTCCCGCCCGTCCCACAGCACCCGCCCGGAGACAGGCGCCAGGAACCCCGCAATGGCTGATAGCAGCGTGGACTTCCCCCCGCCCGAGGGTCCCATCACCGCCACGGACGCCCCGCCCGGCACCTCGAGGTCGGCCGAGAGCCGGAACGCCCCCACCTGCAGCTCCAGCCTATCGAGCCGCAGCATCGAGCCGTCCCCCTCGGTCGAAGGCCCAGAAGAGCCCGAGCGCCAGAAGCAGGATCACGAGCCCCACCCCCGCCGCCGCCTCCATCCGGTAGGCCCCCATGAGCTGCGCCATGAGGAGCGGCAGCGTCCCCTGCCCCTGGCCCGCGAAGAGCGCGATCACGCCGAGGTTCCCCATGGACAGCGCCGCCGCGAGGCCGCCCGCGAAGCCCAGGGCGGGCCGCAGCAGCGGCAGCACCACGATCCCGAGCCGGGCCACGCCGACGATCCCGAGCGACTCCGCCAGCCGCCCGTGCCGCGCCTCGACCTCGGCCAAGGCGGGCGCAAGGGAGCGCAACGCGAAGGGAAGCGCCATCAGAGCATCGGCCAGCGCCGTCACCGGCAGGGCGACCGCGCCGAGCCCCACGAAGGGCCGCAGCACCAGCAGGAGCCCCGTCCCGAGCACCAGCGAGGACGCCGCGAGCGGCAGGGCGCCTGCCACCTGCGCCAGCGCGCCGCCCCGCAGCGCCAGCGCCAGGGCGAGCCCCACCGAAAGCGCCGTCGCCCCCAGCGCCACCAGGAGCGACCGCCCCGTCGCGCCCCAGGCCTCCCCCGGCAGATCGTCGAGCCCGCCGATCCCCCTCAGGACGATGAGGCCCAGCGGCAGGAGCAGGAACAGCGCCGCCGCCCCGATCCAGAGCGCATCGGCGACCCGCGCCCCCAG
Organism: Rubellimicrobium mesophilum DSM 19309; assembly: GCF_000600335.2. Lineage (GTDB taxonomy): Bacteria > Pseudomonadota > Alphaproteobacteria > Rhodobacterales > Rhodobacteraceae > Rubellimicrobium > Rubellimicrobium mesophilum. The sequence continues at coordinate 16,087 of NZ_KK088553.1, forward strand.
CCCTCCGGCGTCCCACCGCTCCACCGCGCGCCCGAGTCCCGCCCCCAGGACCGGCCCCCGGGTGAGCGCGACGGCCAGCAGCGCCGCCCCCCCGCAGAGCGCGTATTGCAGCAGCGCCAGTTGCGCCGCCCCGGCGAAGTCCGCCTCGAAGCGGATCGCCTGGTAGATGGCCAGTTCCACCGTGGTCGCCGCCGGCCCGCCCCCCAGGATCAACGCCACCGAGAAGCTGGTCAGGCACAGCGCGAAGATCGCCGCGACGGCCCCTGGCACCACCTGCCGCAGCATCGGCCGCTCCAGCACCGCCCAGACCGGCGCGTTCAGCGTCGCGGCCAGCCGGAACCGCTCGGCCGGGATGTCGAGCCAGCCCTGCAGGATCAGCCGCGTGGCGAGCGGCAGGTTCAGGAACACATGGGCGAGCACCACGCCTTGCAGCCCGTAGATCGACACCGGGGGCCACCCCAGCGCCCGCAACCCGTCGTTGAGGAGGCCCCCCCGCCCGAACACCGCGAGAAGCCCCAGCACCGCCACGATCACCGGCAGGATGAACGGCGCCCCGAGCAACGTCACCAACGCGCTCCGCCCTGGGAACCGCCGCCGCGCCAAGGCCCGCGCGACGGGCACGGCCAACACCACCGACGCGCCCGCCGACAGCGCCGCCTGCACCAGCGTGAACCGCAGCGCCGCCCAGTCCGCCGGGCCGAGCCCGCCCCCGCCCGCGCGTCCCAGCAAGGGCGCCAGGGTCCCGAGGCACAGCCCCGCCATCAGAAGCGCGGCGAGCGCCCCCGGCCAACGTGGCAACCCGGGACCCGACCGCGTCACTGCGCCAGCGCCGTGCGCCAGCGCTCGATCGCCGGCCCGCGCAGCGCCTCGGCCTCCTCGGGGGCGAGGTAGAGCGTCGTCTCGGGCCGCACGCTCTCGAATCCGTCCGGCAGCCCTGCGGCGGGCGTGACCGCCGGATACATCCAGTTCCCCGTCGCGATGGTGCCCTGGAAGCCCTCGGTCAGCATGAAGGCCAGGAAGCGGTCCGCCAGCTCCGGCTGGTCCGTCGAGGCCACCTTCCCCGCGACCTCGACCTGCAGGTAATGCCCCTCCTCGAAGGGCAGCGCGACGTAGCCCGGGTCCTGCTCCGCGATCAGGTGATAGGCCGGCGAGGTCGTGTAGCTCAGCACGAGGTCAGCCTCACCTTCGAGGAAGAGGTTGTAGGCCTCGGTCCAGCCCGGCGTCACGGTGACGATGTTGTCCCTCAGCGCCGCCCAGACTGCCGGCGCCTCCTCGCCATAGGCCGCCTCGATCCAGAGCACGAGGCCGAGGCCGGGCGTCGAGGAGCGCGGGTCCTCGATCACCAGCGTCGCATCGCTGTCGGCCAGCTCCCGGAAGCTCGTCGGCATCGGCCCCCCGGCCTTGCCCACGACCGAGAACCACCCCCAGTCGAAGGGCAGGAAGGTGTCGTCCGTCCACTCCACCGGCAGGTCGAGCTTCGGCGCGGCCCCATGCGGCGCGAAGAGCCCCGTCGCCTTCGCCGCCGCCACGAGGTTCGAGTCGAGCCCCAGCACCACGTCCGCGTCCGTCGTCTCGCCCTCGAGCTGCAGCCGCGCCAGCAGCGCCGCCCCGTCCCCGGCGGTCACGAACCGCAGATCGCAGCCGCACTCGGCCTCGAAGGCCGCCTCGACCGCCGGCCCCGGTCCCCACTCGGCGGTGAAGCTGTCATAGGCCAGCACCGTCAGCACAGGCTTACCTTCCGCGAAGGCCGGCGCGGCGGCGAGGGCGAGGAGGGCGGCAAGGGTGGGTCTCATGGGTCGTCCTTATCGTTAGGCGGACGAGCGAGGCCCCGATTGGCCACCTTCCCTCCGCCGGTACTAGCCGGTTCAGGTTCGACGGGTTCGCGGATCACGCATCTCAGCCCTGGACGGGCACCCCGAGGTGGCGCGGAACATAAGCCATGGCCCCGCCGCCGCAAGAGGCCTTTCCAGGCGCCGACCCCGCCGCTAGCTCTAGGCGCCGGCATTCACGCGAAAGGACATCCCATGGAATACCGCCGCCTCGGAAAATCGGGCCTTCAGGTCAGCGCCCTGTCCTTCGGCTCCTGGGTCACCTTCGCCAAGCAGGTGGACACCTCGCTCGCCAAGGAGATGCTGACCGCCGCCTACGACGCCGGCGTCAACTTCTTCGACAACGCCGAGGGCTACGAGCAGGGCCAGTCCGAGGTCGTCATGGGCCAGGCCCTCAAGGAGCTGGACTGGCCGCGCGAGACCTGGATCGTCTCCTCCAAGGTCTTCTGGGGCGGGAAGCTGCCCACCCAGCGCGGCCTCTCGGCCAAGCACGTCACCGAGGCCTGCCACGCCGCGCTCCGCCGCCTGCAGGTCGATCACCTCGACCTCTACTTCTGCCACCGCCCCGACATCGACACCCCCATCGAGGAGACGGTGCGGGCGATGGACAACCTGATCCGGCAGGGCAAGGTCCTCTACTGGGGCACCTCCGAGTGGTCCGCCCAGCAGATCACCGAGGCGCATCAGGTGGCCCGCGAGTGGCGCATGACCCCGCCCACCATGGAGCAGCCGCAGTACAATCTCTTCGAGCGCGAGAAGGTCGAGGGCGACTACCGGCCCCTCTACGACACCTACGGCCTCGGCACGACGATCTGGTCGCCGCTGGCCTCGGGGCTCCTGACCGGCAAGTACAATGACGGCATCCCCCAGGACAGCCGCGCGGCGCTGCCGGGCTACGAATGGCTGCGGGATATCTTCGAGGGCGAGAAAGGCAAGCGCCGGATCGCCCAGATCCAGGAACTGCAGAAGGTGGCTGACGGGCTGGGCATCAGCCTCACCCACCTCGCGCTGGCCTGGTGCCTCAAGAACCCGCGCGTCTCGACGGTGATCCTGGGCGCCTCGCGGCTCTCGCAGCTCCAGGACAACCTCGCGGCGATGGATGCCGTTGAGAAGCTCACCCCCGACGTCATGGAGGCGATCGAGAGCATCGTCCAGAACAAGCCCCCGGCGCCCCAGCGCTTCTTCTGAGGTGCGCCTCCTCGTCGTCCACGCCCATCCGGTTCCCGAGAGCTTCGGCACGGCCCTGTTCCGGGCCGTGACCGAGGCGGCGGCGGGCGCGGGCCACGAGGTGCGCGCCATCGACCTCCACGCCGAGGGCTTCGACCCGCGCCTCTCCGCCGAGGAGCGACGCAGCTACAACGACGCGCCGCCCCCCGATCCGGCCCTCCTCGACCCGACGCTCGGTCCCCATCTGGAGGCGCTGCGCTGGGCCGAGGGGATCGTCCTCGTCCACCCCACCTGGTGGATGGCTCCGCCCGCGATGCTCAAGGGCTGGCTCGACCGGGTCTGGCGGCCCGGCGTCGCCTTCCACGCCGATCCGGGTGGCGGGGCGATCCGGCCGGGGCTCCCCCAGGTCCGGCTCCTCGGCGTCGTCACGACCCTGGGCTCCCCCTGGTGGGCCTGGACGTTCCTGATCGGCGCCCCCGGTCGCAGGATGCTGCTCCGGGGCCTCCGCCCCTGCGTCGCGCGGGACGCGAGGACCTTCTGGCTCGCGCGGCACGACATGGATCGCTCGACCGAGGCCCAGCGCGAGCGCTTCCTTGCCGTGGTCCGCCGCCGGATCGCGCGCATCCCCGTCTGAGCCTTCACGGTTGCCGGCCCGGCACGCTCCCCTATTCTCGCCCGGAGGCGGGGAGGGCCGGCATGACCAGGGCACGGGGCGGGACGCGCGCATGAACATCCTCGTCGTCTCCGACTCGCTGCGCGAGCTGCCCCCCGCCGTCGCCGCCCTCGAATCCTCGGGCCACCGCGTCGCCTACGTCGACGCCCTGACCCCCCTTCCCGTGATCGCGGCGCGCGGCCTCGTGGACCCGAGGCAGGCCGACGCCCTCGTCACCGGCCGCCTGATGTGGCTCGACGCCGAGGCCCTCGGCCTCCTCCCCCGCGCCCGCGTCATCGCGCTGCACACCTCCGGCAGCGACAACGTGGACCTCGCGGAGGCCACCCGGCGCGGGATCGTCGTGACCAACGTCAAGGGCGTGAACGCCGAGCAATGCGCCGAGTTCTCGCTGGGCCTCATGCTCGCCGTCACCCGCCAGATCCGCACCGGCGACATCGCCATCCGGCAGGGGCTCTGGGCCGCCCGCACCCAGACCAGCCTCGACCTCTACGGCGCCACGGTCGGCATCGTGGGACTGGGCCTGATCGGCAAGGCCGCCGTCCGCCGCCTCAAGGCCTTCGGCGTCCGTCTCCTCTGCCACACCCGCACGCCGGACCCCGCCTTCGGCGAGGAGATGGGGATGACCTACACCGACCTCGACACGCTCCTGCGCGAATCCGACGTGGTGAGCCTCTACGCCTCCCTGAACGAGGCCACCCGCCACATGATCGGCGCCCGCGAGCTCGGCCTGATGAAGCCCTCCGCCGCCCTCATCAACATCGCGCGCGGCGAGCTGATCGATGAGCCCGCCCTGGTCGAGGCGCTCCGCACCCGCCGCATCGCGGGCGCCGGCCTCGACGTCTTCGAGACCGAGCCGCTGTTCAAAAGCCCCCTCTTCGCCCTCGACAACGTCGTCCTCACGCCCCACCAGGCCGGCCTTGCCGCCTCGGCCAAGGTGAACGCCGCCGTCCGCGCCGTGAACAACGCCCTCGCAGCCCTCGATGGCCGATGTCCACCCGACGCCATCAACCCCGAGGCCTTCCGCGCCCCGTGAGTGGATCGGAGCCCCTGCCTCGGCTAAGGGAAAGCGAAGCAGGGAGGAAGCCCATGCCCGAACGCAAGAAGGTCGTCCTGATCGGCGCGGGAAGCACCGTCTTCACCCAGCGCCTCGTCGCCGACATCATCCTCGCGGGCGAGGAGGAGGCCTGGGAGATCGCCCTCGTCGACATCGACCCCGTGACGCTCGACGCGGTGGAGCGCCTCGTGGGCAAGATGCTCGCGTCCAAGGGCGCCCGCATCCCCGTCACCGCCACGACCGACCGGCGGACGGTCCTGCCCGGCGCCCATTTCGTCGTGACCACCATCGCCGTCGGCGGCCGCCCCGGCTGGCAGGCCGACATCGAGGTCCCCCGCAAGCACGGCATCTACCAGCCCGTCGGCGACACCATGCTCCCCGGCGGCATCTCCCGCGCCATGCGGATGATCCCGCCCATGCTGGAGATCGCCCGCGATGTGGAAAGGCTCTGCCCCACTGCCCACTTCTTCAACTACTCCAACCCCATGACGGCCATCTGCCGCGCGATCCGGCGCGAGACCTCGGTCCCCGTCACCGGCCTCTGCCACGGCGTCCTGCACGTGGAGCACCAGATCGCCCGCTTCCTCGGCACCGCGCCCGGCACCGTGACCTCCTTGGGCGTGGGCCTCAACCACCTGACCTTCCTCACCCGCCTCTTCGTGGAGGGCAGGGACGCCGCGCCCCTCATCCACGCCAAGCTCGCCGAGCAGAAGCGCGGCTTGGAGCAGGAGATCGCGGGCAAGGAGGAATGGCCCAACATCGTCCCCTCGGGCGAGACGCCCCGCTACGCCGACGACCCCTTCTCCTGGGGCGTCTACGAGGCCCACGGCGTGTTCCCCTGCGCCATGGACCGCCACGCCGTCGAGTTCTTCCCTGAGCTCTTCCCGAACGGCGCCTACCACGGACGGCTCCTCGGCCGCGAAGCCTTCCCCATCGACAAGCGCATCCAGCTCGGCGACCAGTGGTATGCCGAGATGCTGGCCCTCGCCCGCTCCGAGGAGCCCCTGCCCCAGGACCGCTGGGACAACCTGCCGGGCGAGTCGGAGCAGCTCCTCCAGATCATGCACTCGCTGATGGGCGACGGCCGGGCGGTCTTCTCGGTCAACATCCCGAACCGGGGTCAGGCGCCTTACCTCCCCCTCAACGCGGTCATCGAGTGCAACGCGAGCGCCACCGCCGGCGGCTTCGTCCCCCTCCTCGCCGACGACCTCCCCGAGCCGCTGGTCGAGAAGCTGAAGGCCAAGATCCACGCCGTGGAGCTGACCGTCGAGGCCGCCGTCTCGGGCGACCGCGAGGTCATGCTCGAGGCCATGCTCGCCGACGGCGGCGTCACCGACCCGGCCAAGGCGAGAGCCTTGCGCGACGATCTCCTCGCCGCCCACCGCGACCACCTGCCCCAGTTCGCCTGAGTCCCATGCAGCTCATCGCCCCCGACTTCGACCGCAGCATCGACCTCCCCGGCGTCGGCCCCACGCCGCGCCCGGTGGACATCGACCAGTCCGTCACCGGCTTCCGCGACCTCGTGAGCCTCCGCGTCTACGAGTTCACCGACGGGACGGAGATCAACGGCGAGGCCGAGGCGGACGAGGTTCTCGTCGTCCTCCTCGCCGGCGCTGTCTCCATCGCCGTCACGGGCACGCACCAGGCCGAGTTCCAGCTCGACGCCGATGGCGACTGGGCGATCTACCTGCCGCCCGACCATCACTATCGACTCCAGCCGCTCACCCCCGCCACCGTCGCCTACGCCCGCGCCCGTCCCTCCTCCGCCTCCGCCCCCCGCGCCTTCCGTCCCGTCGAAGGGGTGCTCGCCATCGAGGAGCCCGCCGAGCGCCTGCGCCTCCGCCTTCTCCCCCTCGAAGGCGAGACCGACGCCTCCGCCGGGCTGGGCGAGGATGTGGAGCGCCTGGCCCATCTCACCGGCCCTGCCCGCCTGGGCGACCGGGAGCTGCCGCCGTCGCACACGCTTGCCCTCTCCCCCGGCGAGGGCGCCAGGGGTCACCGGCGAGGGCGAGATCCTCGTGGTGGCCGCTCAATAGAGCGTCTGGGCCCGAGTCAGGCCGCCGGCCTCAGCCCCGGCAGCCGCTGCACCCGGAAGTTCGAGAACAGGACCTCGTACCCCGCCCGGTCCACCAGCGCGTCGGCCACCGGATTCTCCCCGTAAGGAGAGCCCATGAGCCACGCGAAGGCCCGCACCGGATGGCCGAGCTCGCGCCGGAAGTCCTGCTGCGAGCCCACGATCTCCGCCTCCAGCGCCACGGCATCCCCCTCCGAGACCCGCGTATGCGTCCGCGTGTGGCTCGCGATCACGTGCCCCCGCGCGGTCCAGCTCCCGCACCTCGTCCCAGCTCAGCGCATACCGCCCGTCCGGGTATTCGTCCGGGATCGTGGCCAGCGTATGCGCCGCGCCGAACGCAAGCTGCTCCGCCACCGGGCAGCCCACGTAGCCCGAGGCCACGAAGAACCAGCCCACCAGCCCATGCCTCTCCAGCAGGGGCCGCATCACGTCGAAGTTGTTCCGGTAGCCGTTGTAGAGAGCGATCACCACGCCCGGCCGCGACCGGGTCCACCTCCCCGTGGCCAGGAACGCCGCGAGGTCGTCCTCCGTCACCGGCCCGAACCGTTCGGCCAGCGCCCCAAGCTGCCGGTCGTACTCCTCGGCCCGATGAACCGGCGTGTTGTGGAAGTTGACGGCCCGGATCGGCGGCCCGCCGGCAAAGGCCCGGACCAGGGCCTCGGCGTCCATCAGGCCAGCCTCTGGACCTTGAAGTTCGAGAAGAGGTAGCGGAACCCCGCCTCGCGCAGCATCTCGTCGGCGCGCGGGTTCACCCCCGTCTCGGCGCCGTGCAGCCAGCAGAAGATCTCCACCGGCCAGCCGATCCCCGCCCGCATCTCGTTGGCGGCGGTGTGGATCTCGTCCCAGAGGACATGGTCCGGCGTGTCGGGCCTCAGGTCGAAGTGGCTGCGCGAATGGCAGGCGAAGCCATGGCCCCGCCCCGCGAGGTCGCGCGCCTCGTCCCAAGTCATCACGATCCGCTCGCCCGGATACTCGTCCCGGGCGGGGACGTGGAGCTTGTGCGCCTTGGCGTAGCTCCGCTGCACGTCCGGCACGACCGCCGGAAAGGCCGAGGGGACGAAGAACCAGCCCTTGAACCCGAACTCCTCCAGGATGGGGAGCATCACGTCCACGTTGTCGCGGACCCTGAAGAGCACCGGCATCAGCCCCGGCCGCGCGTCGGTCCAAGTGCCATCGAAGGCCGAGTCGAAGTCCTGCGGCGTGATCGGCGCGAAGAGCCGCGCATAGGCCTCGAACTGGCGGCGATACTCCTCGCGCCGGTAGCTGGGCGTGGCATGGAAGTTGACCACGCGCAGCACCCGCCCCGCCGAGAGCCCGCGCACCAGCGCGGCCAGCGTCTCGTCGAAGCCGCCGGGGAGGAGCAGCTCGCCCATCAGGAGGCCGTCTCGGGATGAAGCTCGGTCGCGCGGCTGAAGGACGGCGCGGCCAGCGACAGGAAGTGCCGGTCGGCGAGCGCCTCGATCAGGCGGGCGATGTCCTCGGCATCGAGGTCGGGCCGCCGCGTCCGCAGCGCCTCGGCCCCCTCGGCCAGCAGCAGCGCGAGGATGCGGCCCGAGCCGTCCCCGCCGGAACGGGGCCTGGCCCCCTCCGTCAGGTCCTCGGCCACGAGGAACATCGGCACGCCGATCTCCTTGTAGTCGCGGTTGCCCAGCCGCTCCATGTCGGCCAAGCGCGCATCGACCTCCTCCTCGGGAAGGGGAGGCAATGAGAAGTTGATCATGGCTAGCCCTTGACGCTGCCCGAGGTCACGCTAGCGACATAATACCTTTGAAGAAGAAGGAAGACAATTATCACGGGCAGGATCGAGATCACGATCGCCGCCTGCTGCACCGACTTCGTGGCCTCGTTCTCGTAGGCGCCGCGCAGCAGGTAGATCCCCACCGGCAGCGTCTGCAGGTCGGGCGCCGTCCGCGTGACCGTCAGCGTCCAGAGCACCTCGTTCCAGTGGTAGAGGAACACGAAGATGGCGAGCGTGGCGAGGCCCGACCCCACCAGCGGCAGGGCGATGCGGAAGAAGATGTAGAACTCCCCCGCCCCGTCGATCCGCGCCGCGTCGATCAGCTCGTCCGGGATCGCCAGGAAGAACTGCCGCATCAGGAAGATGCCGTACCAGGACACCGCGAAAGGCAGGATCAGCGCCGTGTAGCTTCCCAGGAACCCCGCCCCGCCCGAGCCGGTCCAGCCATTCCCCCCCGCGAGCGGGAAGTAGCGCAGGATGAAGAACCACGGGATCAGGAAGATGAAGAAGGGGAACATCTGCGCCCCGACCGCGAAGCGGAACACCGCGAGCCGCGCGGGAAAGCGGAACTTGGCCAGCGCATAGCCCGCCATGGCCGAGGTCAGGCATTGCAGCACCGTGATCGCCAGCGTCACGCCCAGGCTGTTGAGCGTCCAGCGCAGCATCGGCAGCTCGTCGAAGACCCGGACGAAGTTGCCCCACTGGGGGTCCTGCGGCCAGTAGACCGGCGGCCGCGCCAGCCGCTCCGCCGGCGTCCGCAGCGCCCCCAGCACCATGTCGAGGAAGGGCAGCAGCATCGCCAGCGCCCCCAGCGTCAGGGCCGCGTATTTCAGCACCGCCCAGAGCCCCGGCCCCCTTGGACGCCGGCGCGGCGCGGCGGCCTCCGCCACGGCGGCGACGGCGGGCGCGGCGAGGGGGACGGAGTCCTCGGCCATCCTAGGGCGCCTCCATCCCGCCCCGGCGCAGCAACCGGAGCTGCACCAGCGAGGCCACGAAGACCAGCGCGAAGAGCACGTAGGCCACCGCCGAGGCCCGCCCCATCCGCAGGTCCTCGAAGGCCATCTGGTACATGTACTGCCCGGTCGTCAGCGCGGCGCGCGACGGCCCGCCCTGCGTGCCGGGGAACAGCACCAGCATCAGGGTGAAGTAGCTCATCCCCGAGATGAAGCCGGTGATGACCACGAAGAGGACCGTGGGCCGCAGCAGCGGCAGCGTCACGTGCCGGAACACCTGCCATTCGCTCGCCCCGTCCAGCCGCGCCGCCTCGGAATAGCTCTCGTCGATGCTCCCCAGCCCCGCCGCGAAGAGCAGCATGTTCCGCCCCAGCTCCATCCAGACGAAGACGAGGATCGCCGACAGCATGGCGAGCCGGGGGTCCGTCAGCCACCCCGGCCCCGGCAGCCCCAAAAGTCCCAGCAGCCGGTTCAGCAGGCCGTCCGTCTGCCGCAGCACGAAGGTGAAGATGAAGGCCACCGCCACGATGTTGGTCACCATCGGGAGTGTGTAGGCCACTCGCCACGCCCCCTGGTGCCGCACCTTGCTGAAGGCCAGCGCGACCAGCAGCGCGAGCGGCACCCCGATCGCCAGCGTCCCGACGGCGAAATACAGCGTCTGCCACAGCGTCTTGAGGAACACCGGGTCGGTGGCGAAGAGGTACTGGTAGTTCTTCGCCCCCACCCAGCGCGGCGGGGTGAGGGAGTCCCAGGTCGTCAGGCTCACATAGGCCGCGAACCCGACGGGCAGGACGAAGAACACCAGCGCGAAGAGGATCACCGGGCTCAGGAAGAGCCAGGGCGCCACCTCCTTGGAGTTGAGCCGGGACAGCACGGGACGCCTCCTCTCCGGACGGCGCCCCGGGCGGGTCGTCATTAGGGCTGCTCGTCGAGGATAGCCTGGATTTCCGCGTCGGCCTGCGTCAAGGCGTCTTCGGCGCTCATGGTCCCGGCCCAGGCCTGGTCGATGTAGCCGCGCAGGATGCGGTCCACCTCCGACGCCTGCCAGATGTTGGGCTGCGTCACGGCGCGGCCGGAGGTCACCTCGTCGAGATAGGCCTTGTCGAAGGCATCCGCGTCCCGCCCCATCACCTCGAGGTCGGCGTTCGCGCCCGAGAAGGAGCCCATCCCCTTCATCATCCGCCCCGTGCAGGTGAGCCCGTCCTCGCCCGGCGTGCCGATGTAGCGCAGGAGGTCCCAGGCCTCGTCCTTGGCGTCCGAGGTCGAATCCACCGCCCAGAGGAACGAATAGAGCATCGTCCCCCCGGCCCCTCGTCATGCGGGATCGGCGCCACCCCCACGGTGTCCGCGAACTGGTCGCCGAAGGCCTCCTGCCAGCCGAACTTGTTCCAGTTGGCGCTGATCTGCATCCCCACCGCGCCCGAGGCGAAGTTGTCCGTGGTGATCGCGTTCGAGGTGATGCCGTCCGCGAAGAGCGCCGCCTGGTCGCCCAGGATCTTCACCGCCTGCGGCGAGGTCAGGTTCGTGGACCTCCCGTCCTCCGCGAAGGGCGCGACGCCCGCCGCGAACATCTGGCTGTAGAGCGGGTGCACCCCCTCCGCGACCGAGGTCCCGTAGGCGTAGCCGCCCACGTCGATGTTCCCCTGGTCGTTGGTCCTGGTGATCTTCTGGGCGATCTCGCGCAGCTCGGCCCAGGTCTTGGGCGGCTCGGTGGTGCCCGCCGCCTCCAGCAGCTTCCTGTTGTAGACCAGCGCATAGACCGACAGCTCGGTCGGCACGCCCCAGAGCTGGCCGCCGATGGTCGCCGCCCCCACCGTCGCGGGCGAGTAGTTCTGGGTGATGAAGTCCGCCATCTCCTGCGGCGGCGCCTCCAGCGTCCCGGCCGCGGCGAGCTGCGGCACCCAGACCGAGTAGACGTTGTAGATGTCGGGCGCGGTGCCCCCCACGCGGCTCGTCAGGATCGTCTGCAGGAAGTCGCCGTAGGCCGTCTGCTGGTGCTCGACGGTGACGCCCGGATGCTCCGCCTCGTAGGCCCGGAAGCACTCGAGCAGCGGCGCCGCCTGCTCCTCGGTGTAGTGGGTGGCGACCTGGATGGTCTTCGCCTCCTGCGCCACCGCGACCGAGGCCAGGAGCCCCAGCGCCGAGCAGGCCCCGAGGGCCCCCATCAGCCGTCGTGTCATGAACGTCTCTCCCCGTTGCGCGTGTTCTCGCCCCGGTCCCGCGGGCCGGGGGCGGCCTTGCTGCCGAGGAGGATGCTAGGCGCGCAGGCCCGCTTGTCCAACGGCCCGCCGCCCGTCAGGCCTGCGCCGGCATCCCGTCCAGCACCTCGCGCAGCTTGGCCGCCAGCGCCTCGACGGTGAAGGGCTTGCCGATCAGGTGCACCCCGGGATCGAGCACGCCGTTGTGGACCACCGCGTTGCGCGAATAGCCCGTGGTGAAGAGCACCCGGAGATCGGGCCGCCGCCGCAGCGCCTCGTCGGCCAGCCGCCGCCCGTCCATGTCGGGCATCACCACGTCGGTGAAGAGGAGCTGCACCTCCGGGTGCGCGTCGAGGAGCCGCAGCGCGGCCCCGGCGCTCTCCGCCGCCAGCACGCGGTAGCCGAGCTCGCCCAGCGCATCGACGGTGAACTGCCGCACCACCGCCTCGTCCTCGACCACGAGCACGACCTCCTGCGCCTCGCCCAGGGGCAGGTCCTCGCGCCGCTCGCCCGGGGGCTCCTCGGGATGCGGCCCGGGGAGGCGCGGCAGGTAGATCTTCACCGTCGTGCCCTGTCCGGGCTCCGAGTAGAGCTTCACGTGCCCGCCCGACTGGCGCACGAAGCCGTAGACCTGGCTCAGCCCCAGCCCCGTCCCCTGCCCCACGGGCTTGGTCGTGTAGAAGGGGTCGAAGGCGCGGGCCATGACCTCCGGGGTCATGCCATGGCCGGTGTCGGTCACCGCGATCTGCACGTATTGCCCCGCCGGCACGCCCAGGTGCCGCGCCGAGTAGCGCGAATCGAGATGCGCGTTCACCGTCTCGATGGTCAGCCGCCCGCCCTCGGGCATCGCGTCCCGCGCGTTCAGCGCCAGGTTCAGGATCACGTTCTCGAGCTGGTTGGGGTCGGCGCTGGTGCGCCACAGCCCGCCGGCCAGCACCGTCTCGAGCTTCACCCCCGCCCCGAGCGACCGCCGCAGCAGGTCCGACATCCCCTGCACGAGGCGGTTGGCGTCGATGGGCTCGGGCCTGAGCGGCTGCTGGCGCGAGAAGGCGAGGAGCCGCTGCGTCAGCGTCGCCGCCCGCCGGGCCCCCTCCATGGCCGCGCCCACGTAGCGCCGCGCCCGCGCGTCCTCCTCTCCGATCCGCCGCCCGAGGAGGTCCAGCGACCCCATCACGGCCGCCAGCATGTTGTTGAAGTCGTGGGCGATCCCGCCGGTGAGCTGCCCGACCGCCTCCATCTTCTGCGCCTGCCGCAGCGCCTCCTCGGCCCTCTCGCGCTCGGCGATGGCCTCGGCCACCCGGCGCTCCAGCGTCTCGTTCAGGTGCCTGAGCTCCTCCTCGGCCCGCCGCTCGCGGTCCATGTCGAGCGAGGCCACCACGCCGCCCGTGACGGCGCCGTCCGCGTCGCGCACCGCCGAGGCGATGAACCTGACCCAGGCGCGCCGCCCGTCGCCGCGCTGGTAGCTCACCTCGAGCTCCGGCCGCTCCTCGCCGGCCAGCGCCCGGGCGAGCGGATACTCCCGCCCTTCGACCTGCCGCCCGTCCGGGTGGAAGGAGATCCAGCGGCCGTAGTCCTCGACGCCCCGGGAATGCAGGATCGAATGGCCCAGGATCCCCTCCACCCGCGCGTTGCCACCGGTGATCCAGCCCCGCGCGTCGGCGAAGACCAGGCCCACCGGCACCGCCTCCAGGACCGCGCGCAGCCGCGACTCGCTCTCCAGCGCCCGCGCCTCCACGGCCTTGCGGTCGGTGATGTCGAAGGTCACCCCCGGGAAGCGGACGGGCCGCCCCGCATCGTCCGTCAGGCAGCGCCCCCGCGCCACCACCCAGTGCACCTCGCCGTCACCGTCCAGGATGCGGTATTCGGCCCGGTACTCGCCCCCCGTGGCCAGCGCCTCCCCGATCAGCCGCGCGACCTCGGCCCGGTCGTCGGGGTGGATGCCGCCCACGTAGTCCTCCACGGGCAGGCCCGCCCGGGCGCGCCCGGGGTCGATCCCGTAGGTCCGCGCGAAGTGCTCGCTGGTGTGGACGAGGTCCCGCGCCACGTCCCAGTCCCAGGTGCCGATGCCGCCCGCCGCGTCCAGCGCGAAGCGGAAGCGCTCCTCGCTCTCCCGCAGCGCCGCCTCGGCCGCCTTGCGCGCCGTGATGTCCACCGAGGAGCCGATCAGCCCCACCACCCGCCCCTCGGCGTCGCGCATCGGCGCCTTGGTGGAGAGCCACACCGCCGGGGTCCCGTCGGCCAGGCGCACCTCCTCCTCGACCTGCTCGGCCTGGCCCGAGTCCATGATGCGCCGGTCGGTCTCCATGACGGCGCGCGCCTGCGCCTCGTCCTCCAGGAACTCGGCGTCGGTCAGGCCCAGGTACTCCTCCGGCGGCTTGCCGATGAGCTCGCTCGTGCCGCGGTTGCCGACCAGCATCCGCCCCTCGCGGTCCTTGGCGTAGACCACGCCCGGCACCGCCTCGACGAAGGCCTTGAGGAGCCGCATCGCCCGGTCGCGCTCGGCCTCCGCCGCCCGGCGCGGCTCGGCGTCGATCAGCACCCCCTGGAACCGCAGGGGCTTGCCGTCGGGCCCGAGGTCCACGCGCCCGGCCGCCTCGACCCAGTAGTAGAGCCCGTCCGCTCGGCCCACGCGGTATTGCCGCACCGAGAGCCCGCCCTCCGCGACGGCCCTCCCGATGGTGGCCACCAGGTCCGGGAGGTCCTCGGGATGCACCGTCTCGACCACGCGCCCGATGGGCAGGCCCGTCCGGCACGCCTCAGGATCGAGCCCGAAGGACCGGGCGAAGATCTCGCCGGCGGTGAAGCGGTCGGCCGGGATGTCCCATTCCCAGGTCCCCAGGATCGCCCCGGAGTCGAGCGCGAGCTGCACCCTCTCCGCCTCCTCCCGCGCCCGCGCCTCGCTCGCGCGAAGCCGCGCCTCGGCCTCCTTGCGCGCCGTGATGTCGCGCCAGAACACCGCGAGCCCCTCCGGCACCGGATAGGCCCGCATGTCGAGCCAGCGCGGCGTCCCGTCCGGCCAGACGTAGCGGTGCTCGAGCTCCACGGGCACCCGCTCGTCCATGGCCCGCCTGTAGAGGCGGCCGAGCTCGCTGCCCTCGGAGCCCGGATAGACCTCCCAGTGGCAGCGCCCGAGGATCTCCTCCAGCGGCCGCGACTCCAGCGCCATCGCGGCCTGGTTGAAGGTCAGGATGCGGAAGTCCCGGTCCAGGAGGCCGAAGGCCTCGTCCATGCCGTCGAGCACGCTGCGGAGCCGCCGCTCGCTGTCCCGCAGGCCCCGCTCCGCGAGGACCTGCCCCGTGGTCTCCCGGCAGGCGCAGAAGAAGCCGGCGACGCTACCCCCCTCGTCCCGGACGGGCGTGTAGGAGAAGGCGAAATGCGCCTCCTCCGCGTAGCCCCGGCGCTCCAGGGTGAAGCGGATGTCGTCCATCTGCACGGGCTCGCCGCCCAGGACCCGCTCGACGATGGGCGCCAGGTCGTCGCGGATCTCGTGCCACACGTCGAGAAGCGGGCAGCCCAGGGCGGCGGGGTGCTTGCCCGCCAGCACCTCCACGTAGGGATCGTTGTAGAGCAGCGTCCCCTTGGGCCCCCAGGCCACGAACATCGGCTGGTTCGATCCCATCATCACGCCCAGGAGCGTGCGCAGCGGCACCGGCCAGCCCTCGGGCGCCCCCAGCGGCGTCGAGGCCCAGTCGAGATCCGCGACCATCCGGGCCACGGGGCTCCGGGCCGGGCCGTCGAGGATCGGCGACAGGGCCTCCATCAGCCGCGCCGAGCCCGAGGCCCGGAGGGTCCCGTCCTTGCGGCGGGGGCGCCCGAACGGGATCGCAGCGGCATGAACGGACCTCCCGACCTGTCTCGATGCCCCAGCATCTATTCCCGGGCCTCCCGCCTTCAATGTCCCTGCCCGCTTGACCCGGCGGCGCCGGGAGCCCGCGCGGCGGCGGACGCAAGAGGCCTGGGCAGCCGGCCCAGGCCTGCCGCGAACGGGGGACGATCCCCGGGACGCCGGCCCCGTCAGGCCCGCGCCGCCCGCGCCTCCAGCACCCGGTCCAGCCAGCCCGGGTCCATCTCGGGGACCGAGGACAGCAGCAGCTCGGTGTAGGGGTGGTGCGGCGGCGTGAAGACGTCGGCCTTGGTCCCCTCGTCCACCACGCGCCCACCCTTCATCACCACCACGCCGTCCGCGATGGCCCGCACCGTGGCGAGGTCGTGGGTGATGAACATGATGGCGAGGTCCAGCTCCCTCTGCAGCCGGTCGAGGAGCTTCAGGATCCCCTCCGCCACGATCTGGTCGAGCGCGCTCGTCACCTCGTCGCAGATCAGCACCCGGGGCTCGGCCGCGAGCGCCCGGGCCAGCGACACCCGCTGCTTCTGCCCGCCCGAGAGCTCCCCCGGCAGCCGGTCGATGAAGCTGTCGGGCTCCAGCTCGATCATCCGCAGGAGCTCCCGCACCCGCGCCTCCACCTTGGCCCCCGACATCCCCGCGTAGAAGGCGACGGGCCGCCCCAGGATCTCCCGCACCCGCTGCTTGGGGTTCAGCGAGGTGTCCGCCGACTGGTGGATGAGCTGCACGGCCCGCAGCTCCTCCTTGGGGCGCGCCTTGAAGCTCGGGGCGACCGGCCGCCCCTCGATCCGCACCTCGCCCCTGGACGCGGGCAGCAGCCCCGCGATCACCCGCGCCGTGGTGCTCTTGCCCGACCCCGACTCCCCGACCACCGCCACCGTGCGCCCGCGATGCAGGTCGAAGCTCACGTCATGGAGCACCTTGACCGCCCCGTAGCCCGCCGAGACCGCCCGCACCTCCAGCACCGGCGCCTCGCGCGCGGGCGGCTGCTCGGGACGGCGGTGGCTCCGCACCGCCCAGAGGCTCCGGGTGTAGGCCTGCCGCGGACTCGCCAGCATCTCCCGCGTCGGCGCCTCCTCCACCTCGTCGCCGCGCAGCAGCACCTTGATGCGGTCCGCCATCTGCGCGACCACGGCGAGGTCGTGGGTGATGTAGATCGCCGCCGTCCCCGACTGGTCCACGATGTCCCGGATCGCCGCCAGCACCTCGATCTGCGTGGTCACGTCCAGCGCCGTCGTCGGCTCGTCGAAGATGATGAGGTCGGGCTTGCAGGCCATCGCCATCGCCGTCATCGCCCGCTGGAGCTGCCCGCCGCTCACCTGGTGGGGGTAGCGGAACCCGATCCCCTCCGGGTCCGGCAGCCGCATCCGGCGGTAGAGGTCCACCGCCTGCCGCTCGGCTTCCCCGCGCCCCAGGACGCCGTGCATCACCGGCGCCTCGCAGAACTGGTCGATCAGCTTGTGCGCGGGGTTGAAGCTCGCCGCCGCCGACTGCGCCACATAGGCGATGCGCTTGCCCCGCAGGCCCCGCCGGAACGACTCCGGCGCCGTGACGAGGTCGGTGCCGTCGAACGTCACCTCCCCCCGTGAGATGCGCGTCCCGCCCCGCACGTAGCCCATCGCCGCGAGGCCCAGCGTGCTCTTCCCGGCCCCCGACTCCCCGATCAGCCCCAGCACCTCGCCCCGGTGGAGCTGGAGGTCCACGCCCTTGACGATGGGCAGCCAGGCGTCGCCCGACCGCCCCTCGATGTGCACGTCCCTCATGTCGAGGAGGAGCGACCCCGCCATCCCGTCAGTCCTTCAGCCCGCTGGCGCGGTGGAGCTGCCAGTCCACCACGAAGTTGACCGCCACCGTCAGAAGCGCGATGGCCCCGGCGGGCAGCAGCGGCGTGATGTCCCCGAAGGTGATGAGCGTCGCCGTGTCCCTGACCATGCTCCCCCAGTCCGCCGTGGGCGGCTGGATGCCCAGCCCCAGGAACGACAGCGCCGAGATCGACAGGAACACGAAGCAGAACCTCAGCCCGAACTCCGCGATCAGCGGCGCCATCGCGTTCGGCAATATCTCCCGCCGCACGATGTGCGCGAGCCCCTCGCCCCGCAGCCGCGCCGCCTCCACGTAGTCCATCACCACCACGTCCATCGCCACCGCCCGCGACAGCCGGAACACCCGCGTGGCGTCGATCAGCGCGATCACCAGGATCATGTTGGGGATGCTGGCCCCCAGCAGCGTCAGCAGCAGCAGCGACAGGATCAGCGCCGGGATCGCCATCAGGAGGTCCACGATCCGGCTCAGGACCATGTCCACCCAGCCCCCCGTCGCCGCCGCCGTCAGCCCCAGCGCCGCCCCCACGCCGAAGGCCAGCGCGGTCGTCGCCAGCGCGATCCCCACGGTGTTCCTCGCGCCGTAGATGAGCCGGCTGAACATGTCGCGCCCGAGGTTGTCGGTCCCGAGCCAATGGGTCGAATCCCAGGGCAGGTATTGCCCGCCCACGACCTCCCGCTCCCCGAAGGGCGCGATCCAGGGCGCCAGGAGCGCCACGACCACGTAGAGCGCGATCACCGCCATCCCGAAGGCCGCCGACAGCGGCATGGTCCTCACCGCCCGCGCCACCGGCCCGCCCAGCAGGCGCCAGACCACCGCCCGGAAGGCCCCGCCCAGCGCCGCCGCCCCCGCGAAGGCCCCCGCGACCCAGGCCGCCCAGGTGAGAACCGCCGTCACCCCGTCACCTCCGATGCATCAGGCGCGGGTTCGACAGCGTCGAGAGCACGTCCGCCAGGAGGTTCAGGATCACGTAGACCGCCGCGAAGATCAGCGCCGCCGCCTGCACCACCGGCACGTCCCGCGTCCGCACGGCATCGACCATGAGCTGCCCGAGCCCCGGATAGACGAAGACCACCTCGACCACGACGACGCCCGTCACGAGGTAGGCGAGGTTCAGCGCCACCACGTTGATGATGGGTGACAGCGCGTTCGGCAGCGCGTGCCGCCAGATCACCCGCGCGCGCGGCACGCCCTTGAGCCGCGCCATCTCGATGTAGGGCGAGGCCAGCAGGTTCACGATCGCCGCCCGCGTCATCCGCATCATGTGCGCCGTCACCACCAGCGTCAGCGTCAGCGCCGGCAGGAAGGTGACGTGCAGCCGCTCGAGGAACGTGGCCCCCGGCGGGATGCTGGCCAGCGTCGGGAACAGCCCCGTGGATCCGATCAGGTAGACGAGGATGTAGGCCACGAAGAACTCCGGGAAGGCGATGGCCGTCAGCGTCCCCACGTTGGCCGCCCGGTCGAACCACGAGTTCCGCCACAGCGCCGCCAGCAGCCCGAGCCCGATGGACAAGGGCACCGACATCACCGCGGCAAAGGCCGCCAGGAACAGCGTGTTCCCGAGCCGCCCCGCCATCAAGTCCGCGATGGGCCGGTTGTTCGCCATGGAGACCCCGAAGTCGCCCCGCACCGCCCCGCCGATCCAGGCGCCGTAGCGCACCCAGGCGGGCCGGTTCAGCCCCATCTGCTCGCGCAGCGCCGCCAGCGTCTCCTCGGTCGCCGACTGCCCGAGCCGCTGCTGGGCGAAGTCCGCGCCCAGGAGCTCGATGGCCCCGAAGATGACGACCGTGATGGCGAGCAGCACCAGCGCCCCCAGGGCGAGCCGCTGCCCGACCATGCGCCAGATCATGCCGCGACCTCCGGGCGCGCGGCCCCGGTCGCCCAGGGCCGCGATCGGGTCGTCACGCGAACCACCACCGCTCCGGCGCGCGGAAGCCGTCGAGGATCCAGTTCGCCCCCACCACCTCGGGATGGGCGACCTTCTCGCTCAGCGCCATGGTGTAGTTGGCGAACATCGGGATGATGATGCCCCCCTCGTCGCGGACGAGGCGCTGCATCTCGCTGTACATCTCCTGCCGCCGCGCCTGGTCGAGCTCCACGCGCGCCTGCACGATCAGCTCGTTGAAGCGCTCGTTGTCCCAGTAGGTCTCGTTCCACTCGGCGCCCCGGACATAAGCGGTGCTGAACATCCAGTCCTGCGTCGGCCGCCCGCCCCAGTAGGTCGCGGTGAAGGGCTTCTGCATCCAGACGTTGGACCAGTAGCCGTCGTCGGGCTCGCGCACGACGTTGACGGTGATCCCCGCCGCCGCCGCCTTCTCGGCGTAGAGCAGCCCCGAATCGATGCAGCTCTCGAAGGCCGAGTTGGCGAGGTGCAGGTCCACCGACAGGTTCTCCATCCCCGCCTGGCTCAGGTGCCACTTCGCCTTCTCGGGGTCGTAGACCCGCTGCTCGATGGAGGCGTCGAAGTAGGGCATCGACGGGTTGATCGGCATGTCGTTCCCCACCGACCCGTAGCCGTTCAGGATCTTGTCCACGAGCTCCTGCCGGTCGATGGCGAGCTTCAGCGCCATCCGCACGTTGTTGTCGCTGAAGGGCGCCGCCCGCGTGTCCATCGGGTAGCCGTAGTGCTCGCCCCCGTTGAGGCTGATGATCTCGATCCCCGGCGCCCGCTCCAGCAGGTTGACCGTGGGCAGGTCCACCCGGTCGATCACGTCCACCTGCCCGCTCATCAGCGCGTTCTGCCGCGCCGCCGCGTCGACGATGGACAGCAGCTCCAGCCCGTCGAAGTAGGGCAGGCCCGGCTTGAAGTAGTTGGGGTTCCGCGACAGGCTCGCCCGCACGCCCGGCTCGAAGTGGTCGAGGAGGAACGGCCCCGCGCCGATGGTGCCCAGCGGGTCGATCTTGCCGTCCTGCGCCGGCCGGATCGGCAGGTGGTAGTCGGACAGCAGCACCGGGAAGTCGGCGTTCCCCGCCTCCAGCGTGAAGACCACGACGTTGTCGCCGTCGGCCTTGAGTTCCGTGACCGGCGCCAGCACCGACTTCACGGCCGAGGTCGACTCCTCGCCCCGGTGGTAGTCGATGGACGCCACCACGTCCGCCGCCGTCACCGGCCGGCCGTCGTGGAACTGCACCCCCGGCCGCAGCCGCACGGTCCAGGTCTTGGCGTCCGGCGTCGACTCCCAGCCCTCCGCCAGATCCCCCTCCAGCGATCCGTCCGGCATCACCACCGTCAGGTAGGCGTTGTAGGCGTGGAGGAGCATATGGACGTAGACGTGCTCGGCCACCGCCGGGTCCACGGTGTCCGAGGTGTTGCCCGCCGCGATGCCGATCCGCAGCGTGCCGCCCTGCTTGGGCTCGGACTGGGCCAGGGCCCGCCCGGCGCCCAGCGGTCCCATCAGCGCCGCCGCACCGAAGGCCGCGCTGCCCTTCAGGATGCCACGGCGCGAGATGCCGCCGGCGAGTCCCGGTCGGATCAGTCTGGTCATCATTACCTCCCCTGGGCTTTTGCCCGTTGTTTGGGCCGATCAAACCCCAGCCCGCTTCGCCGCGCAACAATTTCGCGCGGGGAGGACGTCAAACCTTCCGGATGGCCTCCCGGTCAGGCGCCTTCGTCGATCTCGTGCATGGCCCAGAGGTAGCCCACGAAAGCCCCCTTCACGAGCCGCAGCACCACCAGCGTCAGCACCGTCACCGCTCCCGTCACGATCAGCGAGAGCGTCAGGGGGTCCGGCCGCAGCCCCACGTAACTCCATCCCAGGATCGGGATCAGCAGGAGCCCCACGACGGTGATGGTGATGAAGGCCGGCCCGTCCGCCGCGCGGTAGCGGCCCAGCGGCTCCCCGCAGTGGGGGCATTCCGGCACCACCCGCAGGTAGCCCGCGAAGAGCCGCCCCTCGCCGCAGTTCGGACAGCGGCCCAGCATCCCGCGCCGCATCGCCCGTCCCGTGTCGCGCTCCTCAGGCTCCGCCATGGCCCACCTCCGGCCCCGCTCCCCCGCCCAACGCCGCGACCCACGCGCCGTTCCGTCACGGCACCCGCCGCCGCGCCCGGGCGAGCGCCCGCGCCTCCTGCGCCGTCATCCCCGCGTGCCGCCGGAAGGCCCGCGAGAAGGCCGAGGCCGAGCCGAACCCCGTCCGCAGCGCCACCTCGCTCAACGGCAGCGCCGTATCCGTCACCAGCCGCCGCGCCGCCAGCAGCCGCAGCCCCGCGTAATAGGCCCCCGGCGTCGTCCCCAGCGCCTCGCGGAACAGCGTCTCCAGCCGCCGCACCGAGACGCCGGCCCGTCGCGCCAGCACCTCCGTCGGCAGCGGCCGCTCCAAGGCCCCCTCCATCGCCCGGACCGCCGCCGCCACGCGCGGCTCCCGCGCCGCCACCCGGCCCATGCTGACGAGCGGCTGCGGGTCCGCCCCCGAGCGCGTCTCCTCGTAGACGAACACGCTCGCCACATCGAGCGCCGCCGTCTCCCCCCACCGCTCCCGGATGAGCGCCAGCATCAGGTCGAAGGCCGGCGAGGCCCCGCCCGCCGTCATCACCCGCCCGTCCACCACCCAGCGGTCCGCGACCACGTCCGTCCCCGGATGGAAGGCCGCGAAGTCCTCCAGGTCCTCCCAATGCGCCGTCGCCCGCTTCCCCTCCAGCAGCCCCAGCGCCCCCAGCACCCAGGCCCCCGACTCGATCCCCGCCACCATCCCGAATCGCGGCGCGACCCGCCGCAGCGCCCCCAGCACCGGCTTCGTCGCGTGCTCCAGCACGTCGAAGCCCGCGACCACCGCCAGCAGGTCGCCCCCCGCATCCGGGCCCAGCGCCTCCCCCGCCACCGGCAGCCCGCAGGTCGTCACCGCGCCGCCCTCGGGCGTCACGACCCGCCAGACCACCCGCTCCGCCCCGCTCACGCGGTTCAGCGCCCGCCAGGGGTCGATCGCCGAGGCGACCGTCATCAGGCTGCTCCCCGGCAGCACGACCACGGTCACGGCAAAGGGCGTTGCGTCGCTCATGGCGCGATCTGTCAAACCTCCTGCGTTCCGCGTCAAGCAACACCCCGCACCGCTCGGCGATAGTGGCCCTCAAGAACAAGGACCCCGCCATGCCCCTCACGCCCTCCCGCGACGTCTTCATCACCTGCGCCGTCACCGGCGCGGGCGACACCACCGGCCGCTCCGACAAGGTGCCCGTCACGCCCCGCCAGATCGCCGACGCCTGCCTCGAGGCCAATGCCGAGGGCGCCGCCGTCGTCCACATCCACGTCCGCGACCCCCAGACGGGCAAGGCCGCCCGCCACCCCGACCTCTACGCCGAGGTGGTCGAATACATCCGCGAATCGGGCCAGGACATGGTCCTGAACCTCACGGCCGGCATGGGCGGCGACCTCACCCTAGGTTCCCCCGACTCGCCCCTACCGCCCGCCGAGAAGGGCACCGACATGGTGGGCGCGGAGGAGCGCCTCGAACACGTTGCGAAGCTCCTCCCCGAAATCTGCACCCTCGACTGCGGAACGATGAACTTCGGCGAGGGCGACTACATCATGGTCAACACGCCCTCGATGCTCCTCGCCATGGCGCGCGGGATGCAGGCCCTCGGCATCCGCCCCGAGATCGAGGCCTTCGACACCGGCCACATTCTCCTCGCCAGGTGGCTGCAATCGCAGGGCGTCCTCGACGACCCCATCATGATCCAGCTCTGCATGGGCATCCCCTGGGGCGCCCCCGACGACCTCACGACCTTCATGGCGATGCGCCAGGCCGTCCCCGCCGACTGGACCGTCTCGGCCTTCTCCATCGGCCGCAACCAGCTCCCCTACGTGGGCCTCGCCGTCGCCGGCGGCTGCCACGTCCGCGTGGGCCTCGAGGACAACATCTGGCTGGGCAAGGGCCAACTCGCCACCAACGGCGACCTCGTGGCCCAAGCCCGCAAGACCATCGAGGGCACCGGCGCCCGCCTCCTCTCCCCCGCAGAAGTCCGGGAAAAACTGAAGCTCCAAAAGCGGTGGGCCTGATGACCATTCAACGAACGGCCGTCCTCGGCGGCGGCGTCATCGGCGCGGGCTGGGTCGCGCGCCTCCTGGAGAACGGACGACGTCGCCGTCTTCGACCCCGCCCCCGACGCCGAGCGCCGCCTCTCCGAGGCCCTCGCCAACGCCGACGCCGCCTATGCCAAGCTCCTCACGGCCCCGCGCCGCGCCAAGGGCAAGCTCCGTATGGCCTCCTCCGTCGCCGACGCCTGCCGCGACGCCGACCTGATCGTCGAGGCCGTCCCCGAGCGCCTCGACATCAAGCACCGCGTCTACGCCGAGGCCGAGACCACCGCCAAGCCCGACGCGCTCATTGCCTCGTCCACCAGCGGCATCAAGCCCACCGACCTCCAGGGCCCGCTCCAACACCCCGAGCGCCTCCTCGTCGTCCACCCGTTCAACCCCGTCTACCTCCTCCCGGTCGTGGAGATCGTCGGCGGCCAGCAGACCTCCGAGGACGCCATTCAGCGCGCGATGACCTTCTACCCCACCCTTGGGATGAAGCCCGTCCGCGTCCGGAAGGAGATCGAGGCCTTCGTCGCCGACCGCCTCCTCGAAGCCCTCTGGCGCGAGGCGCTCTGGCTCATCAAGGACGGCATCTGCACCACGCAGGAGCTCGACGACATCGTCCGCTACGGCTTCGGCCTCCGCTGGGCCCAGCTCGGCGTCTTCGACACCTACCGCGTCGCCGGGGGCGAGGCCGGGATGCGCCACTTCATGGCCCAGTTCGGCCCCTGCCTCTCCTGGCCCTGGACCAAGCTCATGGACGTCCCCGAGTTCGACGACGTCCTCGTCGACCTCATCGCCGGGCAAAGCGACGCGCAAAGCGGCCATATCCCCATCCGCCAGCTCGAACGCATCCGCGACGACAACCTCATCGCCATCCAGAAGGCGCTCCAGGCCAACAACTGGGGCGCTGGCGAGGCCCTTGCGCGGCACGAGGCCGCCCTCGCCAAGGACGCCCCCGAGCCCGACTGGTCGAAGCCGCTGCCCACCTTCGCGATCCGCGTCCCGGCCCACTGGCTCGACTACAACGGCCACATGACCGAGAGCCGCTACCTCGAAGCCTTCGCCTTCGCCACGGACGGCTTCATGCGCATGATCGGGACCGACGCCGACGCCATCGCCGCCGGCCACTCCCTCTTCACCGCCGAGACCCACATCCGCCACTTGGGCGAGGTCTCCCGCGACGAGGACATCGCCATCACCACCCAGGTGATCGAGGCCAAGGGCAAGAAGGTCCACCTCTGGCACGAGATGCGCGAAGGCTCCCGCCTCCTCGCGACCTCCGAGCACCTCCTGATCCACATGGACCTCAACGCCCGCGCCAGCGCCGAGCCCCCGCCCGCCGTCCGTGCGAAACTGGACCACGTCGCCCAGGCCCACGCGAGCCTTCCCACCCCCGACGGCCTCGGCCGCCACGTCGGCCAGCGGAGGTGACGCCATGCACTTCGGACTGACCGACGAGCAGCGCCTCATCGTCGACACCACCCGCGCCTTCGTCGAGAACGAGCTCTACCCGCACGAGGCCGAGGTCGAGCGCACCGGCACCTTGCGCCGCGAGGTCATCGAGGAGGTCAAGGCCAAGGCCATCGCCGCCGGCCTCTACGCCGCCAACATCCCCGAGGAGTTCGGCGGCACCGGCCTCGATACCCTGACCTGGCTCCTCTACGAGAAGGAGCTCGGCCGCGCCAACTACGCCCTTCACTGGACCTGCGTGGCCCGCCCCTCCAACATCCTCTGCGCCGGCACCCCCGAGCAGCGCGAGCGCTACCTGATGCCGTGCGTCCGCGGCGAGACCTGGGACTGCCTCGCCATGACCGAGCCCGGCGCCGGCTCCGACCTGCGCGGCATGAAGGCCACCGCCCGGCAGGACGGCCCCGACTGGGTCCTCAACGGCACCAAGCACTTCATCTCCCACGCCGACATCGCGGGCTTCGTCATCGCCTTCCTGGCCTCGGGTGAGGAAGACACGCCGCGAGGCAAGAAGAAGCGCATCACCGCCTTCTTCGTGGACCGCGACACGCCCGGCCTGACGATCCGCGACGGCTACCGCAACGTCTCCCACCGGGGCTACACCAACAGCGTCATCGAGTTCGACGACGTCCGCTTGCCCTCGGAGCAGGTCCTTGGCGAGCCCCACAAGGGTTTCGAGGTCGCCAACCAGTGGCTCGGCGCCACACGGTTGCAGGTCGGCGCGACCTGCCTCGGCCGGGCGGAACGGGCCTTCGGCCACGCCGTCGAATGGGCCGCCACCCGGACCCAGTTCGGCCAGCCTATCGGCAAGAACCAGGGTGTCAGCTTCAAGCTCGCCGACATGGCAACCGAGATGAAGGCCGCCGAGCTGATGATCCTGGAGGCCGGCTGGAAGTTCGACCAGGGCACCGCCTCCGACGCCGACATGGCCATGGCGAAGCTCAAGGCGACCGAGATGCTTGCCATGGTCGCCGACGAGGCCATCCAGATCTACGGCGGCATGGGCCTGATGGAGGAGCTGCCCCTCGAACGCATCTGGCGCGACGCCCGCGTCGAACGCATCTGGGAGGGCACCAGCGAGATCCAGCGCCACATCATCAGCCGCGCCCTCCTGCGCCCCTTCGGTGCCTGATGCGCGACCTCGCTCCCCCCGCCCGCGACCTCTCCCGCCTCCTCCGCCCCCGCTCCGTCGCCCTTTTCGGCGGCGGCTGGGCCGAGAACGTGATCGTCCAGCTCCGCAAGGCATGTTTCACGGGAAACATCTGGCCCGTCCACCCCAAGCGGGCGGAGATCGCAGGAGTTCCCTGCCTCCCCAGCCTCGCCGACCTCCCCAGCGCCCCCGACGCCGCCTTCGTCGGTGTGAACCGCGAGGCCTCGGTGGAGGTCATCGCCGCGCTCTCCGCCATGGGCGCGGGCGGCGCGGTCTGCTTCGCCTCCGGCTTCAAGGAGACCGAGGAGGGCGCCGGCGCCGACCTCCAGGACCGCCTCGTCGCGGCGGCCGGGTCCATGCCGATCCTCGGCCCCAACTGCTACGGGTTCCTGAACGCCCTCGACATGGTGACGCTCTGGCCCGACCAGCACGGCCTCGTCGCGGTCGAACGCGGCATCGCCATCGTCGGCCAGTCGTCCAACGTCGCCATCAACCTGACCATGCAGCGGCGTGGCCTCCCCATCGCCTATGTCCTGATGGCCGGGAACCAGGCCCAGACCGGCCTCGCCGACCTCGCCCTCGCCGCGCTCCACGACCCGCGCGTCACCGCCGT
The DNA here is from genome assembly GCF_000600335.2 of Rubellimicrobium mesophilum DSM 19309. Lineage (GTDB taxonomy): Bacteria > Pseudomonadota > Alphaproteobacteria > Rhodobacterales > Rhodobacteraceae > Rubellimicrobium > Rubellimicrobium mesophilum. The sequence continues at coordinate 42,684 of NZ_KK088553.1, forward strand.
CGGGATGCACGTCGAGGGCTTCGGCGACCTCCGCGCCTTCGAAGCCATGGCCCAGGAGGCCCGCCGCCTCGGCAAGCCCGTCGTCGTCCTGAAAGCCGGCCGCTCCGCCGCCGCCCAGGCCGCGACGCTCACTCACACCGCGAGCCTCGCCGGAGGCTCCGCCGTGGCCTCCGCCTTCCTCAAGCGGACGGGCTGCACCGAGGTCACCTCCCTCGGCGCCTTCCTCGAGACCCTGAAGCTCCTCCACCTCGGCGGCTCCCTCGCGGGCCCGAACGTCGTCTCCGTCTCCTGCTCCGGCGGCGAGGCGAGCCTCATGGCCGACGGCGCCGAAGGCACGGCGATCCAGTGGCGCCCCTTCCCCGACGTGACCCGGCAGGAGCTGCGCGAAATCCTCGGCCCCATCGTCACCGTCGCGAACCCGCTCGACTACCACACCTTCATCTGGGGCGACACGGAGCGCATGACCGCCACCTTCTCGGCGGTCCTCCGGGGCGGCTTCGACCTGGGCTGCTTCGTCCTCGACCTCCCCCGCGCCGACCGCTGCTCGCCCGAGGGCTACCGCTGCGCCATCGACGCCATCCTCGCCGCTCGCCAAGCCACCGGAGCCCGCACCGCCGTCCTCGCCTCCCTCCCCGAGGCCATCGACGAGGCCCTCACCGCCCGGTTCGAGTCCCACGGCGTCACCGTCCTTCACGGCATGACCGACGGCCTCGCCGCCATCGACGCGGCCATCCATGCGGGTCGCCTCGCCCCATCAGACACGCCCGCCCTCCTCGCCCGCCCCGGTGCGCCCGGCGAAGCAACCACCCTCTCCGAAGCCGAGTCCAAGGCCGCCCTCGCCCGCCACGGCCTCCGCGTCCCCGCCTCCGCCACGGCTCCCGACGCGGACGGCATCGTCCAAGCAGCCCGGACCCTCCGCTTCCCTCTCGCCCTGAAAGCCCTCGGCGTGGCCCACAAATCCGAGTCCGGCGCCGTCGCCCTCCACCTCGCCACTCCCGAGGCCCTCCGCGACGCCGCCCAGCGCCTCGCCCCCCTAGGTACCGGCCTCCTCGCCGAGGAAATGGCCCCACCCGGCCCCGAGCTCCTCGTCGGCGTCACCCGCGACCCCACCGGCCTCCTCGCCCTCACCATCGGCGCAGGCGGCGTGCTGACTGAACTCCTCCGCGACAGCGCCACCCTCGTCCTCCCGGCCACCCGCGACGAACTCCAGGACGCGCTGATGAGCCTCCGCCTCGCCGCGCTCCTCAAAGGCTACCGAGGCCAGCCCCCCGCCGACCTCGACGCCCTCCTCGACGCCATCGAAGCCATCGCCGCCTACGCGCGGACCGAGGCCCCTCGCCTCTTCGAGCTCGACGTGAACCCCCTCATCGCCGGCCCGCACGGGGCCGTCGCCGTGGACGCCCTGATCCGACTGGAAGCCCCATGACCGACTCCCCGATCAAGACCCGACGCGAGGGCCACGTCCTCGAGGTCACCCTCGACCGCCCCAAGGCCAACGCCGTGGACCTCGCCACCTCCCGCATCATGGGCGAGACCTTCAAGGCCTTCCGCGACGACCCCGACCTGCGCGTGGCCATCCTCACCGGCGCGGGCGAGAAGTTCTTCTGCCCCGGCTGGGACCTCAAGGCGGCGGCGGGCGGCGACGCCGTGGACGGCGACTACGGGGTCGGCGGCTTCGGCGGGCTGCAGGAACTGCCCCGCCTCAACAAGCCCGTCATCGCCGCCGTGAACGGCATCTGCTGCGGCGGCGGCCTGGAGATCGCCCTCTCCTGCGACATCATCCTCGCGGCCCAGCACGCGACCTTCGCCCTGCCGGAAATCAGGTCCGGCACCGTCGCCGACGCGGCGTCGATCAAGCTCCCCAAGCGCATCCCCTACCACATCGCCATGGAGATGCTGCTGACGGGGCGCTGGATCGACGCGGAGGAGGCCCATCGCTGGGGCCTCGTCAACCGCATCATTCCAGCCCCCGACCTCATGGCGCAGGCCTGGGACATGGCCCGCCTGATCGCCTCCGGCCCCCCCCTCGTCATGGCGGCCATCAAGGAGGTCGTCCGCGACGCCGAGGATTCCAAGTTCCAGGACGCCCTCAACCGCGTCACCCGGCGCCAGCTTCCCACCGTGGACGCCCTCTATGGCAGCGAGGACCTGATGGAGGGCTTCCGCGCCTTCACCGAGAAGCGCGACCCGGTGTGGAAAGGGCGGTAACGAGCCGATTATCCGTAGGGCGGGCTTCAGCCCGCCAATCGCCGCCCACGCGCCCTGAGCCAAGGTTGCATGGCGGGCTGAAGCCCGCCCTCCGGAGTTCCGCCCGTCTGGCGGTCTGATCGGAAGCCGTCCTAGAAATATATCCGGAACCGCTCCCGCACCGCCCGGTCGGTCGCGGGGTCGATCACCGGCCGCCACTCCTCCAGCAGCCGCCTCTTCCGCGCCGTCGCGCGCTCCACCAGGCCGGGCCGTCCCTTCTCGTTCCACTCCTTGGGGCTCATCCGGTCCGCGACCGCCGGATAGACGTAGTCCGTCTGCATCAATCGCAGCGTCTGGTCGCTCCCCAGGTAATGCCCCGGCCCGCCGAGGCAGGTCTGCCGGATCACGTCCACCGAGACCGCATCCTCCGTCACCTCGATCCCCCGCACGCAGCGCAGCACCTGCCCCAGCATGTCGTCGCCCAGGACCAAGGACTCCGGGCAGAAGCCCAGCAGCGAGGCGTGCATCCCCACCGCCTCGTAGACCATGTTCAGCCCCGACAGCCCCGCCATGGTGTTGGAGATCGCCTGCTCCCACCCCGCCTGCATGTCGGGGAGCTTCGAGTCCGCCATCCCCGCCGCCGCCCCTCCCGGCAGCCCGTAGAAGCGGTGCATCTGCGCGCAACCCGCCGTCAGCAGCGCCTGCTCGCCCGAGCCGCCCGACATGGCGCCGGTCCGCAGGTCGCTCACGAAGGGCCAGGTCCCGAACACCGCCGGGAAGCCCGGCACCATGGCGTTGACGTAGACGAGCCCCGCAAGGCACTCCGCCGTGGCCTGCACGATGGTCGCCGCGATGGACGCCGGCGAGGTCGCCCCCGCCTGCCCAGCCGACAAGAGGAGCACCGGCATCCCGCCACGGACGCAGGCCTCCATGGTCCGGCAGGACTCCTCCGCGAAGGTCATCGGCGGCACGACGAAGCAGTTGGAGTTCGACACGAAGGGCCGCTCGCGCCACCTGTCCTCGCCCCCGGCGATCAGGTGGAGCATCTCCAGCGCCTGCGCCACGTGCGCGGGCTCGGTGAAGCTGGTGCCGACGTGCTTCGTCGTCCCCGCGCAGCAGGCATAGAGCGTGTTGAGGTCCATCTCCAGATTATCAGGGATGTCCCGGCACACCATCGGCCGCTGGAAGAAGTGGACGTTGTCGAGCCCCTGCGCCAGCCGCGCCGCCTCGTGCAGGTCCCTGGACGTCGAATCCCGGTAGTCCCCCGTCTCCACGTCCACCACATGCACCGCCGCCCCGGCGGTCCCGTAATGGACCCGAGTCCCCTCCAGATGCAGGTCGTATTTCGGGTCGCGCCCGTGCAGCACGATCCCCCGCGCCGCGCGGGCCAGCATGTCCTCGACCAGCGCGCGCGGGAAGCGGATGCGCCCGTCCTCCCCCTGCACCGCGCCCGCGCCCGTCAGGATCTCCACCGCCGAGGGCGGGGCCTTCCCGAACCCCACCTGCTCCAGCGCGTCCAACGCCGCCCGGTGGATGCGCTGGACTCCCTCCTCGCTCAGGGGGTTGTAGCGCCCGCCCGGCATCCCCGGCCGCACGGGCCGCAGGTTCTCGGCCAGCGGCGCCGCCCGTTCCGCCGTGCGCGCCGCCCGCCCACCGTGGCGCCGCGCCGCCGCCCGGGGGGCGCAGAGGTCGGGGTCGATGGTCTCGTCGGTCATGCCCTCACCCGTTCCGCTTTCGGATCATACATCGGCCGCAAGCTGGCCTCCGCCGGCACCCGAGTCCCCGCGATCTCGATCTCGTAGGAGGAGCCCAGCACCTCGGCCGCGCTCTCCCCCGCGCAGGGAACGTAGCCCAGCCCCACCGCGCCGCCTAGGGCGTGCCCGTAGGCGCCCGAGGTCAGGATGCCCACGATCTCCCCGTTCCGCACGATCCCCTCGTTGTGCACGAGGATCGGCTCCGGGTCCCGCAGCCGGAACTGCACGAGTCGCCGCGACAGCCCCTCGTTGTGCTTTCTCAGCACGGCATCCCGCCCCAGGAACTCGCCCTTGTCGGCCTTGACCGCGAAGCCCAGCCCCGCCTCCAGCACATGATCCTCGTCGGTGATGTCGTGGCCGAAATGCCGGAACGCCTTCTCCATCCGGCAGCTATCCAGCGCATGAAGCCCGCAGAGCTTCAGCCTGTCCCCACCGGCCTCGACCAGCGTGTCGAACACGTGCTGCGCCTGATCCGTGGGCACATACAGCTCCCACCCGAGCTCGCCCACGTAGGTCACCCGGTGCGCGCGTGCGAGGCCCAGCCCCAGCTCGATCTCCCGCGCGGTCCCGAAGGGGAAGCCCTCGTTCGACAGGTCGTCGGGAGTCACGGCCCGCAGCAGGTCCCGCGACTCCGGCCCCATGACCACGAACACCGCCTCCCCCGCGCTCGCGTCCGTCACCACCGCGAAGGCATCGCCCACGTGGCGCCGCAGCCAGGCAAGGTCCCGCTGGAGGTTCGTCCCCGCCGTCACCACCAGGAACGCCGTCTCCGAGAGGCGCGTGACCGTCACGTCCGCCTCGATCCCTCCGCGCCGGTTCAGCATCTGCGTGTAGACGATCCGCCCCACGGCCACGTCCACGTCCGCCCCGCAGAGCCGCTGGAGCACCGCGCAGGCGTCCCGCCCCTCGACCCGGATCTTCCCGAACGAGGTCATGTCGAAGAGCCCCACGCGCTCTCGCACGGCCATGTGCTCCTCGCGCTGGTTCTCCCACCAGTTCGGGCGATGCCACGAATAGCGATACGCCGGCTCCTGCCCGGGCTTCGCGAACCAGTTCGCCCGCTCCCACCCCGCGACCTCGCCGAACACCGCGCCCTTCGCGGCGAGCCGGTCATGCACCGGCGACTTCCGCACGCCGCGCGCCGTCGCCACCTGCCGGTAAGGGAAGTGGTCCGCGTAAAGCAGCCCCAGCGTCTCCGACACCCGCTCGCGCAGATACCGCCGGTTCCGCTGGAACGGCTGCGCCCGGCGGATGTCCACCTCCCAGAGGTCGAAGGGCGGCTCCCCGTCCTCCATCCACTGCGCGAGCGCCATGCCCGCGCCCCCGGAGGACACGATCCCGATGGAGTTGTAGCCCGCCGCGATCCAGTAGCCCTTCAGCTCCGGCGCCTCGCCCAGGTAGTAGCGGTCGTCGGGCGTGAAGCTCTCCGGCCCGTTGAACAGCGTGCGGAACCCCGCCTCGGCCAGCAGAGGCACCCGCTCGATGGCCTTCTCCAGAACGGGCTCCATGTGCTCCATGTCGAAGGGCAGCTCGTCGAACTCGAAGCTCTCGGGGATGCCGGCCATGCCCCAGGGCTTGGCCTTGGGCTCGAAGGCCCCGATCATGATCTTGCCCGCGTCCTCCTTGTAGTAGGCGCACTCGTCCGGCACCCGCAGGACCGGCAGCCGCTCCAGCCCCGGGATCGGCTCGCTCACCACATAGAAGTGCTCGGCGGCATGGAGCGGCAGCGTCACGCCTGACCGCCCCGCCAGCTCCCGCCCCCACATCCCGCCGCAGTTCACGACGTGCTCGCAGGCGATGGAGCCCCGGGACCCGTCCAGCCCCTCCCACTCCACGCCCGTCACGCGCCCCCTCGGCCTGCGTCACGCCCGTGACCTTCACGCCCTCGACCACCTTGGCCCCGTGCATTCGCGCGCCCTTGGCCAGCGCCATGGCGATGTTCGCCGGATCGCACTGCCCGTCGCCCGGCAGGTGCACCCCGCCCACGACATCGCCGATCTCCAGATGCGGATAGAGGTCCTTCAGTTCCTGGGGCGACTTCTCGTGCACCTCGACGCCAAAGGCCCGCGCCAGCGTCGCCTGCCGCAGCAACTCATGGTGACGCTCCGCCGTCAGTGCCACCGACAGAGAGCCCACGCGACGCAGCCCCGTCGCGACCCCGGTCTCCGCCTCCAGCCGGGCGTAGAGGTCCGCCGAGTACTTGGCGAGCCGCGTCATGTTCCGGCTCCCCCGCAACTGCCCGACAAGGCCCGCCGCGTGCCACGTCGTCCCCGAGGTCAGCCGCTTACGCTCCAGCAGCACCACGTCCCAGCCGAGCCTGGCCAGGTGATAGGCCGCCGAGCAGCCGGAGACCCCGCCGCCGATGACGACGGCGCGGGCATGGGAGGGAAGATCAGGCATCGAAGTCTCTCTGGATCAGGCCCGCAGGCGCTCGTTCAAAGGGTCCCAAAGGGGCGCATCGGGCTGGACGGTCGCGGGGATGCGGGTCCCGAAGACCTCCACCTCCACCCGCGTCCCGGGCTCCGCGAGGTCGGCGCGCAGCATTCCCAAGGCCACGCAGCGGTCCACGCGGAACCCCCACCCGGCCGAGGTCGTCTCGCCGACCACGGTCCCATCCTGCCAAAGCGTGCTCATGTAGGGCGGGTCGAACTCCCCCGCCTCGACGGCCAGCGTCACGAACCGCTTGGCGACGCCCCGCTGCTTCTCGCGCTCCAGGGCCGCCTTGCCCCGGAAGGCCGGCTTGGTCCAGTCCACGAACCGCTCCAGCCCGCCCTGCAGCACCGAGTAGTCCGTGGACAGGTCCCCCTTCCACGCCCGATATCCCTTCTCCAGCCGCAAGGAGTCCAGCGCCCACATCCCGAACGGCCGCAGCCCCAACGGTTCCCCCGCCGCCATCACCGCGTCCCACACGGCCGGCGTATCCCCGACCCGCGTATGCAGCTCCCACCCCAGTTCCCCCGCGAAGGACACCCGCGCGAGGAGGCACGGCCGCCCCGCCACCGTCGCCTCCTGATGCGAGAGCCACGGCCGCGACAGGTCCGCCTCCGTGATCCCCGCCAGGATCTCGCGGCTGCGAGGCCCGGTCAGAATCTGGCACGACCACTCCGCCGTCACGTCCGAGAGCCTCAGCCCCTCCGGCATATGCGCCAGCAACCAATCCCTATCATGCCACTGCGCCGCCGCTGCGGTGATGAGCAGGAACCGGTCCTCCCCCAGCGTCAGGATCGACATCTCCGTGACGATCCGCCCGTCCTCGTCCGCGAAGTACCCAAGCCCCATCCGCCCCGGCCTCGGCACTCGCCCCGTCACCTGCTCCGCGAGCCATTCCCCTGCCCCCGGCCCCTCCAGCACGAAGCGCGAGAACCCCGGCAGGTCGAGGATGCCCGCCGCGTCCCGCACCGCGAGGCACTCCTCCCGCACCCGCTCCAGCCAGGGCCCGTCCCGGCGCCACGTCTGCGTCGAGGCCTCGGACACGTCGTCCCCCGGCCGCGCATACCACAGCGCCCGCTCCCAGCCGTTGAACGCCCCATACTGCGCGCCCAGTGCGGAGGTCCGATCATGCACCGCCGACACCCTCTTGGGCCGCCCGGCGGGCCAGGCATGGCGCGGGAAGTGGATCGCGTATTCGTGCCCGTAGGTCTCCATCCCCTTGGCGACCGCATAATCGGAGTCGATGAAGTCCGTGAACCGGCGCGGATCGCAGGACCACATATCCCACTCCGTCCGCCCTTCCGTCACCCACTCCGCCAGCACCTTCCCCGCGCCGCCCGCCTGGCAGATGCCAAAGGTGAACACGCAGGCCTCATAGGCGTCCGGCACCCCCGGCATCGGCCCGAGCAGCGGGTTCCCGTCCGGCGCATAGGGGATCGGCCCGTTGATGACCCGCTGGAGCCCCGCCTGCCCCAGGATCGGCACCCGCCGCATCGCGTCCTCCACGATGGGCGCGATCCGCTCCAGATCGTCGGGGAAGAGCTGGAACGAGAAGTCCTCGGGCATCGGATCGTCCGGCGCCACCCAATGCGCCCGGCAATCCGGCTCGTAGGGGCCGAGGTTGAACCCCATCTTCTCCTGCCGGAGGTAGTAGCTCACGTCCACGTCCCGCAGCAGCGGCAGCTTCCGCCCAGCCCCCTTGGACCACGCCTCCAGCTCCGGGATCGTGTCGAACACCAAATACTGATGGCTCATCACCATCATCGGCACGTCGCGCCCGAACCACGCGCCCACCTCCCGCGCCCGATACCCCGCCGCGTTCACCACCTTCTCGCAGCGGATCTCCCCCGCTTCCGTCTCCACGACCCAGCGGCCAGCCTCGCGCCGCGCCCCCGTCACCTTGCAGAACCGCACGATCTGAGCGCCGAGGTTCCGCGCCCCCTTGGCCAAAGCCTGCGTGAGCTGCGCCGGGTCGATGTCCCCGTCATGGGGATCATACAGCGCCCCCGTCAGGTCATGCGTCTCCAGGAACGGATAGCGCTCCCCGATCTCCCCCGGCGAGAGCAGGTCGAGGTCCATCCCCTGGTACCGCCCCATCCCCACGACCCGCGCGAACTCCTGCATCCGCTCCGGCGTGTGCGCGAGCCGCAGCGACCCCGTGACGTGGTAGTTCATCGGGTAATCGACCGCCTCGGCCAGCCCGCGATAGAGCTGCGCCGAATACCGCTGCATGTTCATGATCGACCACGAGGAGGAGAACGTCGGCACGTTCCCCGCCGCGTGCCACGTCGAGCCCGCCGTCAACTCGTTCCGCTCCAAGAGCACGCAGTCCGTCCACCCGGCCTTCGCCAGATGATACAGCGCCGACACGCCCACGGCCCCTCCGCCGATGATGACGACACGGGCCGAGGTGGGCAGGACGCTCATGGCCGAACCTTCGCTGAGGGGTGGGACGGGCCGGATGCTCGCATCCGCTTAGTGAAATCTCAAGCGATATTTTCACTCACTTGAAACCCGCCGCCGTTTTCCGCCACAAGGGGCCAAGCCACGGAGGGACGCCCCATGTCGCGACAGATCGGCGAGGACATCCGCGCGCTCCGCCGCTCCCGCGACCTGACGCTGCAGGCGCTCTCCTCCGCCATCGGCCGCTCGGTGGGCTGGCTCAGCCAGATCGAGCGGGGCCAGACCACCCCCTCCGTCCGCGACCTCGGCCTCCTGGCCGAGCAGCTCGGCATCCACATCAGCTTCTTCTTCCGCTCCTCCGCCCGCGACGAGGGCGAGCGCGGCCTGATCCAGCGCGCCCCCGACCGCGTCCCCATCGGCTCCATGGAGAGCGGCCTCTCCGAGGAGCTCCTCTCCCCCAAGCTCGGCGGCGGCTTCGAGATGATCCGCTCTGCCTTCGCCCCCGGGGCGAGCAGCGACGGCCCCGTCTCCGCGCGCGGGGCCGAGCACGGCGGCGTCCTCCTCGAAGGCACGCTCCTCCTCACCATCGGCGAGCAGGAGTTCCGCCTCGCCCCCGGCGACAGCTTCCAGTTCGCGGGCCAGCCCTACGCCTGGCGCAACGACGGCGAGACGCCCGCCATCGCCGTCTGGATCATCTCGCCGCCGGTCTATTGACGCCCCGCCCCGCGCCGGGCCTAGCTGTCGATCAACAAGGGAGGGACAGGATGCGGACAGTGGGCACAGCCTTGGTCGAGGGCCTCGTCGCGCGCGGCGTGGACACCGTCTTCGGCATCCCCGGCGTCCACACCCTCGAACTCTACCGGGGCCTCGCCGGGAGTCCCCTTCGCCACGTCACCCCCCGGCACGAGCAGGGCGCGGGCTTCATGGCCGAGGGCCACGCCCGCGCCACGGGCCGCCCCGGCGTCGCCTTCGTCATCACCGGCCCGGGCCTGACCAACATCCTCACCCCGATGGCGCAGGCCCGCTCCGAGTCGATCCCGATGCTGGTGATCTCCAGCACCCTCCCGCGCCACACCCTCGGCCGGGGCACCGGCGCGCTCCACGAGCTTCCCGACCAGCGCCGCCTCATGGAGTCGGTCGCCCTCTGGTCCCACACCCTCCTCGACCCCCGGAACCTCCCCGAGGCCCTCGACCGCGCCTTCGCGACGGCCACGACAGGCCGCCCCGGCCCCATCCACCTCGAAATCCCGATGGACGTGCTGGCCCTCCCCTGCGACGCGCTCCCCCCGCCTGCCGCGCCTCTTGCCCCGGCGCGCCCCGACCCCGCCGCCATCGAGGAGGCCGCCCGCCGCCTCGCCGCCTCGCGCCGCCCCGTGATCCTCGCCGGCGGAGGCGCCCGCCGCGCCGCCGTCCCCCTCCGCGCGCTGGCCGAGGCGCTCGACGCTCCCGTGGTCACCACCGTCAACGGGCGCGGCCTCCTCGCCCATCACCCGCTCTCCGTCCCGGCGAGCCCCTACCTTCCCCCCGTCCGCGCCCTCCTGCGCGAGGCCGATGCCGTCCTGGCGCTCGGCACCGAGTTCGGCCCCACCGACTATGAAACCTACGAGGCCGGCGTGATGCCATCCCTCGCGGGGCTCATCCGCGTGGAGATCGACCCCGCCCAGGTCGCGCGCGGCCCCCGCCCCGACCTCGCCCTCCTCGCCGATGCCAGATCCGCCGCCGAGGCCCTCCTCGACGCGCTCCCCCTCGACCCCCGCCCCGGCGACGGCACCCTCCGCGCCACCCACCTTCGCGACGCCGCCCGCGCCACGCTCATCCCCGCCCACCAGCGCGCCCTTTCGGTGCTGGAGACGATCCGCGCCACCCTCCCCGGCACCCCCCTCGTCGGCGACTCGACCGAGCCCATCTACGCCGGCAACCTGTTCTTCGAGCCCGACGCCCCCGGCCTCTGGTTCAACTCCGCCATGGGCTTCGGCACGCTCGGCTACGCGCTCCCCGCCGCCATCGGCCGGGCGCTGGCGGACCCCTCGCGCCCCGTGGTGGCGCTGGCGGGCGACGGCGGCCTCCAGTTCACCCTGTCCGAGCTGGGCTCCCTTGCCGACGCCAAGGCACCCGTCATCGTCCTCGTCTGGAACAGCAACGGCTACGCCGAGATCGAGCTGGCCGTGCGCGAGGCCGGCGTCACCCCCATCGGCGTCACCCCCTCCGCCCCCGACTTCGTCGCCGTCGCCCGCGCCTACGGCCTCCCCGCCGAGCGCGCCACCTCCCTCGACGCCCTCCCCGGCCTCCTGCGGCAAGCGGCGGAGCGTGGCGGACCGGCCCTCATCGACCTGCCCACCGCCGTCGTCCACGGGACCTGACGCCTCAGGGCGCCATCTGCCGCCGCACCGCCTCGCGGTCGATCACCGACCAGACCTCCGCGATCCGGCCCTCCCGGAACAGGTAGAACACGTTCTCCGAGAACGCGACCGTCCGGCCGGTCGGCGGAAACCCCAGGAACTCCCCCACCGGCGTGCAGCGGAAGTCGAGCCGCGCGCCCACGTGATCCCCCTGCACCACCAGCAGCCCGATCACGAAGCGCAGGTCCGGGATGCGCTCCACCTCGTCGATCCGGGCGTCCCGATACTCGGCCGCCGAGCCGGGCACGCCGTTGTAGACGACGCTCGCCTCCAGAAACCCCGCGAGGTCGTCCCACCGCCGCTCGTTCAGGCAGTCGAGGTAGCGCCGATACCGCTCCGCCAGCCGGTCCTGGTCCATCCCGTCCCCTTCCGCTCCTTCGGGCTTCCGCCGTCCGCCCCACAATGGCCCGGGCCCCACCGAGAACAAGGGCTGCCCCCAGGGCCCAGACCGCCTCCTCCAAGCCGTTCCCCTTGCCTCGCCCACGATCCTCGCCAGAGTGGGCCCGCCCAACTCCAGAGGACCCCGATGGCCCGCATCGCCTATCTCACGACCATCGACTTCGGCCCGGGCGAGCTCGCCACCCTCCCCGCCGCCCTCTCCGACCTAGGCCTCGCCCGCCCCCTCCTCGTCTCCGACCATGGCCTCGCCGCCACCGGCCTCCTCGACCGCGTGACGGCCCTCCTCCCCCCGGGCACCCCCCGCTTCCTCGACACGCCGCCCAACCCCGACGAGGACGCCGTCCTCGCCGCCCTCGCCCTCTACCGGGCCGAGTCCTGCGACGGCCTCGTCGCGCTGGGCGGCGGCTCCCCCATCGACCTCGCCAAGGGGGTGGCCCTGCTGGCGACCCACCCCGGCCCGCTGGAGCCCTACGCCATGATCCAGGGCGGCCTCGCCCGGATCACCCCATCCGTCGCCCCCGTCATCGCCATCCCCACCACCGCCGGCACCGGCGCCGAGGTCGGCCGCGCCGCGCTCCTCACGCTCCGCGGCGGCCGCAAGCTCGGCTTCGTCAGCCCCCACCTGATCCCGCGCCGCGCCATCTGCGACCCCGAGCTCACGCTCGGCCTGCCCCCCGGCCTCACCGCAGCCACCGGCCTCGACGCCCTCTCCCACTGCATCGAGACCTTCCTCTCCCCCCGCGACAACCCACCCGCCGAGGCCATCGCCCTCGACGGCGCCGGCCGCATCTGGCGCCACCTCGAACGCGCCTGCGCGAACGGCCGCGACCTCGAAGCCCGCACCGCCCTGATGATGGGCGCCCTGATGGGCGGCCTCTCCTTCCAGAAGGGCCTGGGCGCCGTCCATTCCCTCAGCCACGCCCTCGGCGGCCTCAAGGACCTCCGCCTCCACCACGGCACGCTGAACGCGATCCTCCTGCCGCCGGTCCTCCGCTTCAACGCCCCCGCCGTGGGCGCCAAGCTCGCCGCCCTCAAGGGCGCCATGGGCCTCCCGCCCGACGCCGACCTCGCCGAGGAGGTCGCCGCCCTCAACCGCCGCCTCGCCCTCCCCCCGGGCCTCTCGGCCCTCGGCGTCACGCCCGACCGCTTCGACTGGCTCATCGAGCGCGCCCTGGCCGACCACAGCCACCCCACCAACCCCCGCCCCCCGACGGCGGAGGACTACCGCGCCCTGCTGACCGAGGCGCTGGGCTGACGCACCCCCGCAGGGTGGGTGGCTCCCGGCAAAGCGGAGGTTCACCCCCCGTCGCCACCCGACACCACCGAACCCTTCGCAGGGTGCGCTTCAGCGCGCCAGCGAGGGCAGGATCGGCCGCCGCGCCCTCCGTCCCTCGTAGGGCGGCGGTCCACCCCACCATCCCCGGCCAGCTCCGGTCGCCGCAGGGCGGGCTTCAGCCCACCATCCCCGGCCCGGGACGGCGCCCCTGCGGGCCGATTCGCGACCCGCCGAAGCGCCTCGCCCCAAGGGCCACGCAACACCCCGGCCCCTGCCGTTCCCGAGCCGGATCAACGATTTGCCTCGGGGGTGTTGCGTCGCCCTACCCCCCCACCGAACGCCCCGTTTACGGATCGTTAACCCCGCTCCCCCACTCTCTCCCCATCAGGAGCGCCGTCCCGCGACGCCTCCCTTCGGCCCGCCCAAGACCTCAGAGCAGGAGGGCGCTTGCGTCGAAGGAGGACCTCAAGGAACGGGGCTCCCGTCGGCAGGGGCTTCGGACGGCCAGCCCCTCGCCAGGATCACAGGACCGTCCTCGCCCGGGACCCGGCCTCACGGCTGCGGAAAGGCACCCCCGGGTCAGAGCTCTTTGAAGGGACCCGGGTGCGCCGTCCCCCTGGGAGGCCATGGCGTCGGATTGCCCGACCGGCCGCAAAGACCCAGCCGCCGCCTGCCGAAGCAGGCCCCTCGCAAGGTCGGAGTGGCGTCCGCCTTGCGACCCTCGGGCACGACGGACCGGCGCGGCGCCAACCCCGCGCCCCCGTAACGGCCCGAGACCCCTTTCCCATGACGACAGGGGCGCGGACCTCCGGGCCGGTCCGCGCCCCCATTTCCCCCAACCCCGGCCGTCCGGCGCTTGGCGACGCCGCCACCCTCCACACGCGCCGAAGCCCAGCCCGTTGCGCCGCAACGAAAACGGGCCGAGGCATCGCCCCGGCCCTCCCGCAGCGACCCATCCCGGCGGCCTCAGGCCAGGTACTGCCCGCCGTTCGCCGACAGCGTGGAGCCGGTGATGAACCCCGCCGCGTCCGAGGCGAGGAACACCACGCAACGCGCGATCTCCTCGGGCTCGCCCAGGCGGCCCACCGGGATCGCCGGCAGGATCACGTCCTTCATCACCTCCGGCTTGATGCCGGCCATCATGTCCGTGTTGATGTAGCCCGGCGCCACGACGTTGACGGTGATCCCCGCCCGCGCCCCCTCCTGCGCCAGCGCCTTGGTGAAGCCGATGTCCCCGGCCTTGGCCGCCGCGTAGTTGGCCTGGGCGAACTGCCCCTTCTGCCCGTTGATCGAGGAGATGCTGATGACCCGCCCGAACTTGCGGTCGCGCATCCCGCCCCAGACCACATGGGTCATGTTGAAGAGGCCGGTGAGGTTGGTGTCGATCACCTCGTGCCATTGCTGGGGCGTCATCCGGTGGAACGGCGCGTCCCGCGTGATCCCGGCGTTGTTCACCAGCACCTCGACCGGGCCCAGCTCCGCCTCGACCTGCGCGACGCCGGCCTTGCAGGCCTCGTAGTCGCCGACGTTCCACTTGTAGGTCCTGATGCCGGTCTCCTGCGTGAAGGCCTGCGCCGCCGCGTCGTTCCCCGCGTAGCTCGCGGCGACCGCGTAGCCTTCGTCCTTCAGCGCCTTGGAGATCGCCGCGCCGATCCCGCGCGAGCCTCCGGTGACAAGGGCGACTCTCGCCATGACAAACTCCTCCCGTCCGATTTCCCTGGAAAACGGGGCGTCCTCGGTCCCGAAGGCGCCCGCTCAGGCCCTTACGGCCGCTCGACGCAGAGCGCGACGCCCATGCCGCCGCCGATGCAGAGCGTGGCGAGGCCCTTCTTCGCGTACCGGCGCTTCATCTCGTAGAGCAGCGTGTTCAGCACCCGCGCGCCCGAGGCCCCGATGGGGTGGCCGATGGCGATGGCGCCGCCGTTGACGTTCACGATGGACGGGTCCCAGCCCATGTCCTTGTTCACCGCGCAGGCCTGCGCCGCGAAGGCCTCGTTGGCCTCCACGAGGTCGAGGTCCGAGACCTTCCAGCCCGCCTTCTCCAGCGCCTTGCGGCTTGCGTAGATCGGGCCCACGCCCATGATCGACGGATCAAGCCCGGCGGTCGCGTAGGAGGCGATCCGCGCCAGCGGCTCGATCCCGCGACGCTGCGCCTCCTCCTCGGACATCAGCAGCACCGCCGCCGCCCCGTCGTTCAGCCCCGAGGCGTTCCCCGCCGTGACGCTGCCGTCCTTGGCGAAGGCCGGACGCAGCTTCGCCACCGCGTCGATGGTCGCGCCGTGGCGGATGTACTCGTCCTGGTCGACGACCGTGTCACCCTTCCGGCCCTTGATGACGAAGGGAATAATCTCGTCGGCGAACTTCCCGGCCTTCTGCGCCGCCTCCGCCTTGTTCTGCGAGGCGACCGCGAACTGGTCCTGCTCATCGCGCGAGATCTGCCACTGCTGGGCCACGTTCTCGGCCGTCTGGCCCATGTGGTAGCCGTTGAAGGCGTCCCAGAGCCCGTCCTTGATCATCGTGTCGATGAAGCCCACGTCGCCCATCTTGTGCCCGGCCCGCAGCGGCGCGGCGTGGGGCGACAGCGTCATGTTCTCCTGCCCGCCCGCGCAGATGATGCTGGCGTCGCCCAGCATGATGTGCTGCGCGCCCAAGGCGACGGCCCGCAGGCCCGAGCCGCAGACCTGGTTGATGCTCCAGGCGGCGCTCTCCTTCGGCAGCCCGGCCTTGATGTGCGCCTGCCGCGCCGGGTTCTGGCCCTGCGCCGCCGTCAGCACCTGGCCCAGGATCGTCTCGCTCACCTCGCCCTTCTCGACGCCGGCGCGGCTCACCACGGCCTCGAGCACCGCGGCGCCGAGGTCATGGGCGGGGGTGTTGGAGAAGGCGCCGGAGAAGGAGCCGACCGCCGTGCGGGCGGCCGAGGCGATAACGACGTTGGTCATGGGCGTGCGTCCTTATGTGGAACCGGCCGGAGACGCGCCCCGGCCCCTCTGGCCTGTCCTAGACCGTGCAGGCGCAGCGAGCAACCGGCAAACCTGACGCAGGGTCCGCCTAGAGCCGGGCCCGGGGCCGCCCGAAGAGGTAGCCCTGCAGGAAGTCCACCCCCAGCGCCCGCATCCGCGCCGCCTCGGCCTCGCTCTCCACCCCCTCGGCGATGGCGGACATGCCGAACTGGTGCGCCACCGCGATCAGCGCCCGCGCGACGACCTGGTTGTCGGGCGAGGCCTCGATCCGGGCCACCAGCGAGCGGTCGATCTTCACGCAGTCGAAGCGGAAGTCCTTGAGCCGCCAGAACGACACCGCCCCGGCGCCGAAGTCGTCGAGCGCGAAGCTCACCCCCTTGGGCCGCATCTCGGCCATGAAGCGCGTGACCCGGTCGGGCAGCAGCATGGCCGAGGCCTCCCCGATCTCCAGCGTCAGGCGGTGGCCCAGCCCCGCCACGCCCTCCTCGAGGATCTGGCGCCAGGTGGCGTTGCCGACCGACCGCGCCGACATGTTGATGGCGAGCCGCATCCGGGGATGCCGCCGCAACGCCTGCAGCCCGAGCCGCAGCGCCGCGCCGTCGAGGTCCCGGCCCAGCGGCGACTCCTCCACCGCGGCCATGAAGCTCTGGGCGGGGAGGATGCGGCCCACCTCGTCGAGGATGCGGATGAAGCCCTCGTGCAGCACCGTCTCGGGCGGCACGCCGGCCGTCACCACCGGCTGGAAGGCGAGCTGGACGCGGTCCTGGGCCAGCGCCTCGCGGATGAGGCGCGACAGGTCCGCCCGGTGGGGGACGACGCGCGGCTCCACCGTCTCCGCCATGGAGTCCTGGATCGCGGTCATGGTCTGGGGCGTCATGCCTGCCTCCCTCTGGGTCCCGGGGGCAGCATGGCCGACGCGGATTAAGGCCGGGTTAAGGTCCGGCCCATCGGTGCAGCGCCGCCTCGTCCTCGTCCCTGGACGCAACCCAGGCGGCGCCCTCGGCCCGGTGCTCCTTCTTCCAGAAGGGCGCGCGGGACTTGAGCCAGTCCATCAGGAACTCCGCCGCCTCGAAGGCCTCTCGGCGATGCCGGGACGCCGTCAGCACCATCATGATCGGCTCCCCGGCCGCGATGCGCCCGTGCCGGTGGATCACCCGGACGGCCGAGAGCCCGAAGCGCCCCCGGGCCTCCTCGATCATGGCGGCGATGGCCGATTCGGTCATGCCGGGATAGTGCTCGATCTCCAGCGTCCCCATCCCGCCGTCGGACCGCGCCACGCCCGTGAAGCTGACCACCGCGCCCGCCTCGCCCACCCCGGCCGAGAAGCCCGTGAGCTCCGCCCCGGGGTCGAAGGGCGCGGCGTCCACCCGGACCTCCATCTCAGCCCCCCGTCATCGGCGGGAAGAAGGCCACCTCCCGCGCGCCCCCGAGCGGCGCGTCGAGCCCGGCGAGCTTCTGGTCCACCGCCACCCGCACCGCGCGGAGGTCCGAGAAGGCGAGCGCATGGCCCTCGCTCCGGCCCTTCAGCTCCTCGACGAGGGCGGCCACGTTGGGGGCCCGGGTCTCCACGCTCTCGCGCGAGGTCCCGGCCCTCTCGCGCAGCCAGGCGAAGTAGAGCACCTCGATCATGGCGCGTCCTTCAGATAGGGGAGCGACTTCCGGAAGTAGTCCCAGCCGGTGACGGCGGTCAGCCCCGCCGCGACCCAGATCAGGAACAGCCCCAGCCAGGTCGCGATCCCCGCCCAGGTCGTCCCCGGCGGCAGGCCCACGCGCCCCACGCGCGGCGGCAGCGGCACGTCGAGCGTGGCGAGGCCCAGCCCCAGGAACAGCACCCCGATGGCCACCATCTGCGCCGTCGTCTTCCACTTGGCGAGCTTCGTGACCTTCAGCGTCCCGGCCTTGTTGCCGAGGTATTCGCGCAGCCCCCCCACGAAGATCTCGCGGAACACGATCACCGTGGCGGGCAGGATGAGCCAGGGGTTCATCCCCGAATAGCCGGTGATGACGAAGATCGCGATCACCACCATGGCCTTGTCGGCGATGGGGTCGAGCATGGCGCCGAAGCGGCTCTCCTGCTTCCAGAGCCGGGCGAGGTGGCCGTCGAACCAGTCGGTGATCGCCGCGCCCACGAACAGCGTCAGCGCCAGGAAGTCGGCCCAGGGCCGGCTGAAGTAGAGGAACATGACCGGGACCCCCGGGGCCGCGCAGAGCCGCAGGACGGTGAGGATGTTCGGGATGGTCCAGACGATCATGCGGAGCGATGTAGCGCCTTGGCCCGTTGGGGGGAAGCCACCCCGCCCCTGACGGAGCGTTGCGGCGGCGGTGCCTCATCCGACCGGCCCTGAAGGAGCGCCGCCTTCCGCGCGGTCCCGGCCCGGCTATGCTGGCGGGGTCACCTCCAACCGAAAGGCCGCCATGGGCTTCCGCTTCCAGAGATCGCTCCGCCTCGCCCCCGGCCTCCGCCTGAACCTGAGCAAGAGCGGCGTCAGCGCCACGCTGGGCCGCCCCGGCGCCTCGGTGAACCTCAGCCGGCGCGGCGTCGAGGGCAGCGCGGGCCTCCCCGGGACGGGCCTGTCCTACCGCCAGCGCGTCGCCGGCCGGTCGGGGATTTCGGTCGCGGGCGCTGTCCTGGTCCTCGTGATCCTGGCGGTGTGGCTGCTTGCGTAATCTTTGAGAGCCGGCCCAGAGTCGGATTTCACAAAATGAGCTTGCCCTTTGAACGAGCAGATCGGTAGCATTTGTTGCGTAACTTGGATGAGCCAGCCTCATGGGAAACAAAGGCCATTTCGAGCTTGAGGGCGTTGGTGCCGTTGGGATGGGCACACAGCGCGGAAATTCAGGACCTACTGCCTCTGCAAAGACTAGCAGGAAGAAAGGAATCTACTTGGCTACGGCTATTCGTCGTCAAAGCGTTCAGGAAGCAGGTTTCGCAGCCAGAGCCGCCAAGAAGAGGCCCAAAAAGAAGAAGTTCAAACTGTAGGACAATGAGCAGAATGTGGGTGCTTCGTTCTCACCCCTTCTCGTGGAAATACCCGTAGATCGTCTCGGCCAGCGTGTCCGACACCCCGGGCACCGCCTTGAGGTCCACCAGCGCCGCGCGGCTCACCGCCTTGGCGCTGCCGAAATGCTGGAGCAGCGCCCGCTTCCGCGTCGCCCCCACGCCCGGGATCTCGTCGAGCGGGTTCGCGAGCAGGCTCTTGGCCCGCTTGGCCCGGTGCGTGCCGATGGCGAAGCGGTGCGCCTCGTCCCGCAGCCGCTGGACGAAGTAGAGCACCGGGTCGTTGTGGGGCAGCGCCATGGGCCGCTTGCCGATCCGGTGGAACTCCTCCTTGCCGAGGTCGCGGTCGATGCCCTTGGCGACGCCCACCATCGGGATGTCGTGGACCCCCAGCTCGGCCAGCACCTCGTAGACCGCCGAGACCTGCCCCTGCCCGCCGTCGATGAGCAGGAGGTCGGGCCAGGCGGGCGACTCGCGGTCCGGGTCCTCCTTGAGGAGGCGCGTGAAGCGGCGCGTCAGCACCTCCTTCATCATGCCGAAGTCGTCGCCGGGCTTGGCGGTCTCGATGTTGAACTTGCGGTACTGGCCCTTGTCGAAGCCGTTCGGCCCCGAGACCACGAAGGCGCCGATCGCGTTCGTCCCCATGATGTGGGAGTTGTCGTAGATCTCGATCCGGCGCGGGACGCCCGGCAGCTCGAACTTCTCCGCGAGGCCCTCCAAGAGCTTCGCCTGCGCCGCCGACTCGCTCATGCGGCGGGCGAGGCTCTCGCGGGCGTTCCGCAGCGCGCCCTCGACCAATTCGGCCTTCTCGCCCCGCTGGGGCACCACGAGGTCGATCCGCCGCCGCGCCTTCTCCGAGAGAGCGGCCATCAGCACCTCGGGCTCGTCCACGCCGTTCGACGCGAGGATCAGCGGCGGCGGGTCCCGGTCCGAGTAGAACTGCCCCAGGAAGGCCTGCATGACCTCGGCCGGATCGTCGTCGCCGGCAAGGCGCGGATAGAAGTCGTGGTTGCCCCAGTTCTGGTGGGCGCGGATGAAGAAGACCTGCACGCAGGCCTGCCCGCCCTCCATGTGGAGCGCGACGATGTCGGCCTCCGCGACCGTCCTCGGGTTGATCCCCTGCGCGGTCTGCACCTGCGTCAGCGCCTTGATCCGGTCGCGCAGCGCCGCCGCGCGCTCGAACTCCATGGCCTCGGAGGCCTCCTGCATCTGGCGGGCCAAGGTCTCCTGCACCTTGGTCGTCCTGCCCGACAGGAACCTCGCGGCGTCGAAGACCGAATCCGCGTAGTCGTCCTCGGAGATCAGGCCCACGCAAGGCGCGCTGCACCGCTTGATCTGGTGCAGCAGGCAGGGCCGCGTGCGCGACGAGAACACCGAATCCGTGCAGCTCCGCAGCAGGAACGCCTTCTGGAGCTGGTTCAGCGTCCGGTTCACCGCCCCGGCGCTCGCGAAGGGCCCGAAGTAGTCGCCCTTGTCCGTCCGCGCCCCCCGGTGCTTGCGGATCTGGGGAAAGCGGTGCGCGCTGATGATGATGTTCGGAAACGACTTGTCGTCCCGCAGCAGCACGTTGTAGCGCGGCTTGAGCTGCTTGATGAGGTTCTGCTCCAGGAGCAGCGCCTCCGTCTCGGTCCTCGTGGTCAGGAACATCATCGACGCCGTCTCCCGGATCATCCGGGCGATGCGATGGCTGTGCCCCGAGGGCCGGGCGTAGTTCGACACCCGCGCCTTCAGGTTCTTGGCCTTGCCGACATAGAGGACGCGGTTCTCCGCATCGAGCATCCGGTAGACGCCGGGGGAGGAGTCGAGCTGGCGCAGGTAGGCCGCGATGCGTTCGTGCCCCGTGAGGGCGGGCATCTCGGGCGTCTGGGGGATCAGGTCGTCGGGCATGGCGCTGTCGATGGTGTGGAAGGGCAATCTAATGCGGGTCGCGGGGACGAAACAGCCCCGGCTGTGGATAACTCGGGGGACGGAACGCCGCGACTCAGGTCGGACGTTCGAGCCTTCGCAGCCGCAGCGTGAGAGTCGCCCCCGAAGCTACGGCCCTGTCGGGATTCGGTTTTTCCTGCGGCAGCGCAGCATCCCGAGGCTGCCGCGGACTTTTCCCAACCCCCGGTGGAGAAGCTGTGGATAACTTTCAGCCCGGCCCCAGGATGTCCGGCGTCCTCCACCCCAGGTGCTGCCCGCCGTCCACGAGCAGCAGCTCTCCCGTCACCGCCTTGGCGTCGAGGAGGTAGCCCAGCGCCGCCACGATGTCCTCGGGGTTGGAGCCCCGCCCCAGCACCGTCGCGGCGCGCTGGCGGGCGAAGTGGCTCTCGCTCTGCCGATGCCCCCGGACCGTCGGCCCCGGCCCGATCCCGTTGACCCGCACCCGGGGCGCCAGCGCCTGCGCCGCCGTCTGCGTCAGCGTCCAGAGCCCCGCTTTGGCCAGGGTGTAGGTCATGAACTCCGGCGTCAGCTTCCGCACCCGCTGGTCGATCATGTTGACCACGAGACCCTGCGCCACCGGCTCGCCGTTCCCGTCCTTCACCGGCTCCGGCACCTGCTTGGCGAGCGCCTGGATCAGCAGGAACGGCGCGCGGAGGTTGGAGCCGAAGTGCCGATCCCACTTCTCCCGCGTGGCGGTCGAAATGTTGTCGTACTCGAAGATCGAGGCGCTGTTGACGAGGACGGTGATCGGCCCCCCCAGCGCCTCTGCGGCCTTCGGCAGCAGCGCCGCCGTCGCCCCTTCGTCGAGGAGGTCCGCCTGCAGCGCCACCGCGCGCCGGCCCATCCCCTCGATCTCGCGCACCACCTCCTCGGCGCCCTCGCGCGAGCCGTTGTAGTGCACCGCCACGTCGTGCCCGCGCTCCGCGAGCTTGAGCGCCATGGCCCGCCCGAGCCGCGCCCCCGCCCCGGTGACGAGCGCCCTCATGGCCGACCGCAGGCGCAGGGTCCCGGGCCGATGCGGCGACGGCCGCAGCCGGGGCAGTAGGGGTCGCGCTTGGCCGAGGGGCGCGGCGGCGTGATCTCGGGCGAGGCGCGACGGGCCAAGGTCCGGCGCTTCGGCCCCCGGAAGCGGCCCCAGATGGCGATGGCCACCATGAACAGCAGGAACAGGATCGCCGACTTGATGAGGATCACAGCCCGAACCGGGCGAAGGCCGCCCGCTCCTCCACGAGGCCCGCCGCCTCCTCGGCCAGCGACAGCCCGAACCGCGACAGCAGCGACCGCCGCTGCCCGTAGCGGCGCACGCGCACCTTCTCGCCGAAGCGGGACCGGAGCACCGGGCCGATATGCCCGATCCCGTCCGCGAGGCCCTGGCTCACCGCCCGCTCGCCGATCCAGACCTCGCCGGTGAACAGGTCCGGGTCGTCCTTGAGCTTCGAACCCCGTCGCCCCCGCACCTGCGCGATGAACACGTCATGCAGTTGCGAGAGCCACCGGTCGAGCCTCTCCACGTCCTCCGGCTTCTCGGGCCGGAACGGGTCGAGCAGCGACTTCGACCGCCCCGCCGTGTGGACCCGCCGCTCCACCCCCAGCCGCGCGATCAGGTCCTGGAAGCCGAAGCCCGCGCTGATGACCCCGATGGAGCCCAGCATGGACCCCGGATCGCACCAGATCTCGTCCGCGGCGGTGGCGAGCCAGTAGCCCCCCGAGGCCGCCACATCCTCGACGAAGGCCAGCACCGGCACCCGCTTCTCCTCCGCAAGCCGCCGGATGCGTCCGGCGATCAGGGAGGACTGCACGGGCGAGCCGCCGGGCGAATTGATCTGGAGCGCGACGGCCACCGGCTTGGCCTTGAACGCCGCCTCGATGGCGGGCGCGAGTCCCGCGTCGGTCAGAGACCGCGCCCCCATGCCGATGGCGCCCTGCAGGCGCAGCACCGAGACCGTGGGACGTCGCTTCAGGCGGAGGAGGTCGGGAAGGGACTGCATGGTCCGCACCTAAGCCCCGGCCCCCGCCCGCGCAAGGCTCAGCGCCGGAGCCGCCAGCCCGTGCGGAAGATCCACCAGACCACGCTCAGGCAGATCGCGGTGAAGGCCGCGATGGCGAGGAGCGAGACCCCCACCGGCACGTCCGCCATGCCGAAGAACGACCAGCGGAAGCCCGAGATCAGGTAGACCACCGGATTGATGAGCGCCACCTTCTGCCAGACCCCCGGCAGCATGGAGATGGAGTAGAAGCCTACCCCCCAGGAACACGAGCGGCGAGATGACGAGGAGCGGGATGAGCTGGAGCTGCTCGAAGTTCGAGGCCCAGATGCCGATGATGAAGCCGAGGAGCGCGAAGCTCACGCAGGTCAGCACCAGGAAGGCCAGCATCGCGAAGGGATGCGCGATCTGGATGTCCACGAAGAACCAGCTCGTGACGAGGATGATGATCCCGATGATGAAGGACTTGCTGGCCGCCGCGCCGACGTAGCCCAGCACCGCCTCGAAGAAGCTCACGGGGGCCGAGAGGATCTCGAAGATCGTGCCGATGAACTTGGGGAAGTAGATGCCGAAGCTCGCGTTCGAGATGCCCTGCGTGATGACCGACAGCATTATGAGGCCGGGGACGATGAAGGCCCCGTAGGAGACCCCCTCGACCTCCTGGATGCGTCCGCCGATGGCCGCGCCGAAGACCACGAAGTAGAGCGAGGTCGACAGCACCGGCGCGATCAGCGACTGCGTCACCGTGCGGAAGAAGCGCCCCATCTCCTGCACGTAGATGGCCCGGACCGCGAAGAGGTTCATTCCGCCGCCTCCCGCTCGTCGCCATGCACGAGTCCCACGAAGATGTCCTCCAGCGACGAGGCCTCGGTGTCGAGGTCGGCGACCGTGATCCCCGCCGCGGCCAGCGCGGACAGGAGCGTGGCGATCCCCGTCCGCTCGGCCTTGGTGTCGTAGTGGTAGGTCAGCCGCCGCCCGCCCTCCTCGAGGGTGAGGTGGAACTGGGCCAGGCCCTCCGGCACGGCGTTCAGCGGCTGCTGGAGGGTCACGTGCAGGACCTTCTGCCCCATCTGCTGCATGAGCCGGGCCTTCTCCTCGACCAGCAGGATGCGTCCCTTGGAGATCACCGCCACGCGGTCGGCGATGGCCTCGGCCTCCTCGATGTAGTGGGTCGTCAGGATGATGGTGACGCCCGACCGGCGCAGCTCCGCCACCACGCGCCACATGTCGCGGCGCAGCTCCACGTCCACGCCCGCCGAGGGCTCGTCGAGGAACAGCACGCGCGGCTCGTGGGCCAGGGCCTTGGCGATCAGCACCCGCCGCTTCATCCCGCCCGAGAGCTCCATCACCTTGGCGTCCCGCTTGTCCCAGAGGGAGAGCTGGCGGAGCACCTTCTCGACATGGGCGTCGTCCTTGGGCTTGCCGAAGAGCCCGCGCGAGAAGGCCACGGTGCGATGCACCTTCTCGAAGGGCTCCAGGCTGATCTCCTGCGGCACCAGCCCGATGAGGTCCCGCGCCGCCCGCCAGTCGCGGGCGATGTCGTGCCCGCCCACGGTGGCGGTGCCCGAGGTGATCCGGTTGATCCCGCAGACGGCGGAGATGAGCGTCGTCTTGCCCGCCCCGTTGGGGCCGAGCAGCGCCAGGATCTCGCCTTCCTCGATCTCGAGGGAGACGCCCTTGAGCGCCTCGAAGCCCGAGTCGTAGGTCTTGCGCAGGTCGCGGATGGAGAGGATCGGCGCCATGGGACCTCCGTTCAGGGTGCGACTTGGTAACGCAGCCGCGAGCCCCGGCCAAGGCGGAATACCCTACCCGGTCGGGCAGGTCCCGCGACATGACCGGCGACATGACGAGGACGCTTCGGCTCGCCCCCGACCACGTGCCCCGGGCCCACCGCGAGACCGAGGACCCGGGGCCGGCGGCCCACGCCGGGCGCGGCCGAGCCGATCGAAGGGCGGGTCCCCGACTGACCCGCCCGTGTCCGGCGATCCCCTGCTTCCACCCTGCCGCTGCCGGGCCGCCGGATGACGGCCCCGGCGCTTGACGAGCGGCCCGGGCTGGCCTCGACTGCGGGCGCATCTCCCGAGGTCCCATGCCCTACAAGCACGTCACGCAACCGCTCCAGCTCCGCCACAGGACCCTGCGCAACCGCATCGTCTTCGGCGCCCATACCAACAACATGGCCGAGGGCGGGCTGCCCTCCGACCGCCAGATCGGCTACCTGCGCGAGCGGGCCCTGGGCGGCGCGGGCATGATCGTCATGGAGCCCATGCCGGTCCACCAGGCGGCGGTGCTGACGCGCGGGAACTTCCGCCCGGGCGACGACGCCGTGGTCCCCGCCTTCCGCCGCCTGACCGAGGCGGTCAGGGCCGAGGGCGCCGTGCTCCTCCAGCAGCTCTACCACGTCGGCGCGCACGGCGACGCGGACAACTCCTGGCACCCGAGCTGGTCGCCCTCGGGCGCACCGTCCTGGCACGACTCGGACGGCTCGCACGCGATGACCGAGGCCGAGATCGAGGAGACCATCGAGTCCTTCGTCCAGGCGGCGCGGCGCTGCCGCGAGGCGGGCTTCGACGGGGTGGAGGTCTGGGCGGCCTACCACGCCCTCCTCGACCAGTTCTGGACGCCCTTCTCCAACACCCGGGACGACCGCTGGGGCGGCAGCCTGGAGAACCGCACCCGCCTCTCGCGCGAGATCCTGCACCGCATCCGCAAGACCTGCGGCGAGGACTTCATCGTCGGCCTGGCGGTGAGCGACGAGCCCGACGTCCCCGCCGCGCTGGGCCGTGAATCCCTGGCCGAGATCCTGGCGCTCCACGACCGCGAGGGGGCCATGGACTACGTCACCTGCGGCGTGGGGAGCTACTTCGACTTCCACAAGCTCATGCCCACCTTCCTCTACCCCGAGAAGCTGGGCGCGGACCTCGCGCGGGTGCTGAAGGGCGCCCTGACCCAGGCCAAGGTCACGGCCGAGGCCCATATCCGCACCCCGACAACGCCGAGGAGGTGATCGGCAGCGGCGCGGCCGACCTCGTGTCCATCGTGCGCGGCCAGATCGCGGACCCGCACCTTGCGCGCAAGGCGATGGAGGGGCGGCCCGAGGACGTGCGGGGCTGCATCTCCTGCAACCAGATGTGCTGGGGCCGGCGGAGCCGCGACTACTGGATCTCCTGCCTCGTCAATCCCTCGGCGGGACGCGAGTGGGACTGGGGCGGCGACCGCTTCGCCCCGGCCTCCCGTCCCGCCTGGGTGCTCGTCGTCGGCGCCGGTCCGGCCGGGCTCGAGGCCGCGCGGGCCGCGGCGGAGCGCGGCTTCGAGGTCACCCTCGCCGAGGCGGGGCCCGAGATCGGCGGGCAGTTCCGCCTGGCCGGGCTGCAGCCGCGCCGGGGCCAGATCGGCGAGCTCCTCCAATGGTACGAGCGGCAGTTCGGCAAGCTCGGCGTGGAGCTGCGGCTGAACGCCTTCCTCGATGCGGACGACATCGTCGCGCATGGGGCCGACCACGTGGCGCTGGCCATCGGGTCGCTGCCCGATCCCGACGGCTTCCAGCGCGCCCTGGCCCACCTTCCGCGCCTGCCCGGGATCGAGCGGGGCCGGGTCTGGTCGCCCGAGGACGTGCTGTCCCGCCGCGCCCGGCTCGGGTCCTCCGTGATCGTCCTCGACGAGGGCGGCAACTGGCGCGGCGGCGGCACGGCCTGGGCGCTCGCCGAGGCGGGGCACGCGGTGACGGTGGTCACGCCCGATCCGCTGGTCGGCAAGGAGCTCCAGCGCAGCGCGGCCGACCTGCCGCTGCGCCGCCGCCTCGCCGCGCTCGGGGTGCGCTTCGTGCTCGAGTCGGCGGTCGCCGAATGGCTGGGCAACGGCGGCGGGGCCGAGGTGGTGGACCTCCTGACCGGCGCCGTGACGCGGGTCCCGGCGGACGACCTCGTGATGGCCACGACCAACCGCTCGGACGGGACGCTGGCGGCGGAGCTGGCCGGACGGGGCCTGGGGGCGGCCTCGCTCGGGGACGCCGCCGCGCCGCGCATGGCGGCGCTCGCCTTCCATGACGGGCGGCGCTGGGCGCTGGGGCTCTGACGCTGCTTAGCCTTTGACGGACCGCCGAACCTGGGGCAGGCTCCCGTTGCCCCGGGGGGAAGGGGCCAGGGCTCTTGGACATGGCGATACGACCGCGGATCGGCTATCTCGTCCCGTGCTTTCCGGGGCCGAGCCACCCCGCCTTCTGGCGCGAGATCCGCGCCCTCGAGGCGCAGGGCGTGGAGGTGGTGACCTACTCCACTCGCCCCCCGGCACCCGACCATCTCGTTCATCCCTGGTCGGCCGAGGCCGCCGCCCGCACCGAATATCTGGCCCGCCGGGCCGCCACGGGCCTTCGCGCCCTGCCCGCCCTGCCCTGGGGCGAGATCCGGGGCGCCGAGCGCGGCTTCGGGGCCGACCTCGTCCGGGCGCTCGGCCCCGCCCTGGCGCTGGCCGAGAGCGCCGCGCGCCATTCGCTGCGGCACGTCCATGTCCACTCGACGGGCCTCGTGGCGACGATCGCCGCCCTCTCCGAGAGGCTGGGAGGCCCGTCCTACAGCCTGACGCTCCACGGCCCCCTGTCCGAGGACGGGCCGGGGCAGAACTTCAAGTGGCGCGGCGCCCGCTTCGCGACCGTGGTGACGCGGCGCCTCCTCGCCGAGGTGAAGACCGTCCTGCGCGAGGATCGTCCCGCCCGCGTGGTCGTGCAGCCCATGGGCGTGGATACCCTCGCCTTCAGCCGTCAGGACCCCTACGCCCCTGCCGCCTCGGGCGGGCCGTTCCGCATCTTCGCGTGCGGCCGGCTGGAGGAGGCGCGCGGCTTCCAGGACCTGCTCGCCGCCCTGCGCCGCCTGACCGACCGGGGCACCCCGGCCACCCTGCGCATCGCGGGCGAGGACGACGCGGGCGGCAGGGGCTTCCGCCAGGTCCTGGAGGCGCGCATCCGCGAGCTGCGGCTCGACGGCCGGGTCGCGCTCCTCGGCACGCTGGGCGAGGGGCGGGTGCTGGAGGAGCTCCGCGCCGCCCATGCCTTCGCCCTGCCCAGCCACCGCGAGCCCCTGGGCGTGGCCCTGATGGAGGCCATGGCCTGCGGCCTTCCCGTCGTCGGCACCGCGACCGGCGGCGCGCGGGAGCTGGTGACGCATGGCGTGGACGGGATCCTGGTCCCGCCGCGCGATCCCGTGGCGCTGGCGGGCGCCCTCGAAGGCCTTGCCCGGAGCCCCGCCCGGGCGACGACGGTCTCCCGGGCGGCCCGTGCCCGCGTGGAGGCCGACTTCGACGCGAGCCGCGGCGCCCTGTCCCTGATGCGCGAGATGGGCCTTCGGCCCTTCGACGAGATCGAGGACGACCTGCCCCCGATCGCGGCCACCCCGATCAGCGCGTCGTCCCGCGAGGGTCCCGGTCGTTGGCGAGCGACATGAGGTAGCGCCCATAGGCGTTCTTGCCGAAGAGGCCGGCCCGTGCTGCGAGCGCGTCCCGGGTGATCCAGCCCTGCCGCCAGGCGACCTCGTCCGGGCTGCCGGTCTGGAGGCCTTGCCGCTCCTCCAGCGTGCGGACGAAGTTGCCCGCGTCGAGGAGCGAGCCGTGCGTCCCGGTGTCGAGCCAGGCATAGCCCCGGCCCATGGTCTTCACCGTGAGCCGGCCCTCGTGGAGGTAGCTCTCGAGCAGCGTGGTGATCTCGAGCTCGCCCCGCGCGGAGGGCGTCACGGCCCGCGCCCGCTCGGGCGCCGAGCCGTCCAGGAAGTAGAGGCCGGTGACGGCGTAGCTGGACGGCGGGACCTCGGGTTTCTCGACGAGGGCGCGGGCCTGGCCGTCGGGGCCGAACTCCACGACGCCGTACCGCTCCGGGTCGGCGACATGGTAGCCGAAGATGGTCCCGCCCCGTTCCTGCGCGTCGGCCTCGGCCATCAGGTCCGGCAGGCCGTGGCCGAAGAAGATGTTGTCGCCCAGCACCATGGCCGAGGGCGCCCCCGAGAGGAACTCCCCGGCCAGCAGGTAGGCCTGCGCGAGCCCGTCCGGCGAGGGCTGGGCGATGTAGGCGAGGCTCAGGCCCCACTGGCTGCCGTCGCCGAGGGTGCGCCGGAACTGGTCCTGGTCGGCCGGCGTGGTGATGACCGCGATCTCGCGGATGCCCGCCAGCATCAGCACCGACAGCGGGTAGTAGATCATCGGCTTGTCGTAGACGGGCAGGAGCTGCTTGGAGAGCCCGATGGTGATCGGATAGAGCCGCGTCCCCGATCCCCCGCGAGGATGATGCCCTTCCGGCCGGTCATTCGCGGCCATCCCAGGCGAAGGGGCTGTCCCAATCCGCGAAGCGCGGCGCCGCGCGGTCCTTGTCGGAGAGCACCGCCGCATCCGCGCCGAGGCCCCAGTCGACCGCGAGGTCCGGGTCGTCCCAGGCGACCGAGCCGTCGCAGTCGGGCGCATAGACGTCCGTGCACTTGTAGGCGACCTGCGTGTCGGGCTCGCGCGTCACGAAGCCGTGCAGGAAGCCGACCGGGACGAGGAGCTGCCGCCCGTTCGCGGCCGAGAGCTCCACGCCCACCCAGCGGCCGTAGGTCGGGGAGCCCTTCCGCGCGTCCACGGCCACGTCGAGGATGCGGCCCGCCACTACGCGCACGAGCTTGGCCTGCGCGTGCGGCGGTCGCTGGTAGTGGAGGCCCCTGACCGTGCCGGGCTCCAGGCTCAGCGAGTGGTTGTCCTGCACGAAGTCGAGGTCGATCCCCCTCGCGCGGAGCGTCTCGCGGTTCCAGCTTTCCATGAACCAGCCCCGGGCGTCCGAGAACCGCCGGGGCGTCAGGATCATCACGCCCGGAAGGGCGGTGTCGTCGATCTGCACAGGGCCTGTCCCTTGCCTGTCCCGCACCGGCTCTAGCAAGGCGGGCCCGGCCTGTCACGGGCTTCCGGGCGGCGGGGGCTTGGGGTAAGGGCACGGGAACCACGGAGCCCGCCCCATGAGCCTCAACACCTTCGGTCACCTGCTGCGCTTCACGACCTGGGGGCGAGAGCCACGGCCCCGCCTTGGGCGCGGTGGTGGACGGCTGCCCCCCCGGGCGTGCCGCTGTCCGAGGAGCTGATCCAGCCCTGGCTCGACCGGCGCCGGCCCGGCGCGAGCCGCCACACCACCCAGCGGCAGGAGGCCGACGCCGTCCGCATCCTGTCCGGCACCTTCGAGGGGGTCACGACCGGCACGCCGATCAGCCTCATGATCGAGAACACCGACCAGCGCTCCAAGGACTACGGCGAGATCGCCCGGACCTTCCGGCCGGGGCACGCCGACCTGACCTATCACCTGAAATACGGCGTCCGCGACTACCGGGGCGGCGGCCGCTCCTCGGCGCGCGAGACCGCGGCGCGGGTCGCGGCCGGGGGCGTGGCGCGTCAGGTGCTCGCCGCGCTCGCCCCGGAGGTGCGGATCACCGGCTACATGGTGCAGATGGGGCCGAAGAGGATCGACCGCTCGCGCTTCGACCCCGAGGAGATCGGGCGGAACGACTTCTGGTGCCCCGATCCGGTCGCTGCACCGGAGTGGGAGGACTACCTGAACTGGCTCCGAAAGGACGACCACAACTCGGTGGGCGCCATGGTCGAGGTCGTCGCGTCGGGCGTCCCCGCCGGCCTCGGCGCGCCGATCTACGGCAAGCTCGACTCGGACCTCGCCTCGGCCATGATGTCGATCAACGCCGTCAAGGGCGTGGAGATCGGCGAGGGCATGGCGGCGGCGGCGCTGACGGGGCGCGAGAACGCGGACGAGATCTTCCTCGATGGCGGGGAGCTCGCCTTCGGGTCGAACCGCGCGGGCGGCATCCTGGGCGGCATCTCCTCGGGGCAGGACATCGTCGTGCGCTTCGCGGTGAAGCCCACCTCCTCGATCCTGTCGCCCCGCCGGTCGATCCGCATGGACGGGAGCCCGGCCGAGGTCGTGACCAAGGGACGGCACGATCCCTGCGTGGGCATCCGGGCGGTGCCGGTGGGCGAGGCGATGATGGCGCTGGTGCTGGCGGACCACCTGCTGCTCGACCGGGGGCAGACGGGCGGGGTCCGGGGGCGGATCGGCTGAGGCGGTCCGAGGGGCGGGCGCAACTTCCCCTACCCCGCCGGGCGGCGACCCGGGGACGGGATCACCTTGGCAGGGAAAGGTTGAGGAACTGTTAGTGGCCGCGAGAAATCGCAGCGGTCGCGGCAGGAAGCATAGGCCGTAGGGTGCGCTTCAGCGCACCGCATCGCACAAATCTGGCGGCGTTCCGGTGCGCTGAAGCGCACCCTACGAGCCTCCCCTACCGCAGCGAGACCACGTAGTCGCGCAGGAGGCTCACGCGGCGCGGACGGAAGCTCTCCTCCGTGGGCTCGGCCGACTCGATCCGGTCGAGCCGGAAGCGCCGGAAGCCCTGCCGCAGGCAGCACCAGGCGACCATCAGCAGCACCTCGTCGAGGTAGGCCACGGCCAGCGGCCAGACGCGGCGGCGCGTCACCTGCCCAGCCTCGTCACGATAGGCGAGGTCCACGGCGCGCTCCTCCCACGCCGATTCGCGCAAGAGCGAGAGCGCGGCCTGCGGCACCGCGCGCGGGCTGTGGCGGTAGACGCGCAGGACGGCATGGGCGGCCTCGCGCGCCTGCCGTTCGGGGAGGCGGGCGATGACCTTGGCGGCCACCGATTCGGCGGCCTGCGCGAGCTCGGCGTCGCCGGACTGGCGCACCTCCCCCAGTCCCAGGAGAAGGGCCTCGATCTCCATGCGGGTGAAGCTCTGGGGCGGCAGCGCCGGGTCCTCCTCCAAGGCGTAGCCATAGCCCGCCTCGCCGTCGATCCGGGCGCCGGCGGCCCGCAGCGCCGCGATGTCGCGGTAGATGGAGCGCACCGAGACCTCGGTCGCCTCCGCGAGCCGCGCCGCCGTCACCGGGGCCGGAAGGCTGCGGAGCGCATGGAGCAGGCGGAACAGGCGGTCGCTGCGGGGCATGGCTCCTCCTGACGCAGGCTGTCAGCAGGTCAGGACGATAACGGCAGCGACCGAACCCGCAACCCCAAGGAGACGACCCCATGCTCACCCTGTATCACTCGCCCCGCAGCCGCTCGACCGCCATCCTGACGCTCCTCGCGGCCATGGACGCCCTCGACCGGGTGGAGGTGCGCGAGGTCTCGATCACCCGCTTCGACGGGCAGGGCGCGCCCGATCCGCGGAACCCGCACCCGGAGGGGAAGGTCCCCCTCCTCGTCCACGACGGGGTCGCCATCTGGGAGAGGGCGGCGATCCTGCTCTACCTCACCGACCTCTTCCCCGAGTCCGGCCTGGGCGTGCCGGCGGGCGACCGGCTGCGGGGCCGCTACTTGTCCTGGCTCGCCTGGTATGCCGGGGTCATGGAGCCGGTGATGATCCACGACGCGGCGGGGCTCGCCCATCCCTTCCTCTCGGCCACCTTCCGGGGCATGGCGGAGATGCGCGACCGGCTCTCCACGGCTCTGGCCGAAGGTCCCTGGCTCGTCGGGGACCGCTACACGGCAGCGGACCTGCTCTGCTCCTCGCCTTACCTGTGGTTCCGGGACCTGGACCCCGGCTGCGAGCGCATCCGCGACTGGGTGGCGCGTTGCGCGGCGCATCCGGCGCGGGCGGCGGCGCTGGAGAGGGACGAACGGGCGCTGGCGGCCTGACGCGGGACGCCGCGCGCGGCCCTGTCGCCTGCCAGACTACATCCCCCGCCTCACGGTGGGGGAGCCCGGCGGTCAGACCCAGTAGTAGGGCAGGCCGTAATGGGTGTGGGTCGCCTCCTCCCACTCCCGGTCCTGCGCCCAGTCCTCGGGATGGGCGGGGGCGGCGCGGAGCTGCTCCTCGGTGATGGAGGTGACGTAGCCGCCGACCGTCGTGTCGTAGGCCAGGGCGGCCCAGGGAATCGGATAGCTGTCCCGACCCAGGCCCAGCGGGCCGCCGAAGGACATCACCGCATAGACGATGCGGCCCGAGGCCTTCTCGATGACGAGATGGTCGATGGTGCCGACCTGCCGCCCCTCGGCGCCGAACACCGCCGTGCCCTTGACGCGGTCGGAGGAGATGACGGGGCTGGGGGAGCTGTCGTGGCCGGGCATGGGACCCCTCCGTCGCCGTTCTTCCGCAGGGGAAACGTGCGGGACGGAGGGGCGTTCCCGAAGGCTCAGGCGTTGATGCTGTCCTTGAGCGCCTTGGCGACGGTGATCTTCACCACCTTGTCGGCGTCCTTCTTGATCTGGTCGCCGGTCGAGGGGTTGCGGACCATGCGCTCGGGCCGCTCGCGGCAGTAGATCTTGCCGACGCCGGGCAGGGTGACCGCGCCGCCCTGCGACACCGTCTCGGTGATGATGCCGGTGAGGGCGTCGAGCATCCCGCTCGCGGCCTTCTTGTCGCCCCCCGTGCGCTCGGCGAGGGCGGCGACGAGCTGCGCCTTGGTCATCTGGTTGGCCATCGTGAACTCTCCTGTTGTGCGGCCGGGTGGCCGTCCGGTTTCATGCTGCACAGGGATTTGGCTCGCTTGTCCAGAAGAAACAGGGGTTTCCTGAGGAAATCCGCCGATTCACAGGAAGGCCGTCTCCATGAAGCTACGCAATTTGCGGCTGTGGATGCGTTCGAGGGGCTCCTCGCGCAGCCGCTCCATGGCGCGGACCCCGATCATCAGGTGCCGCGCGACCTGCGTGCGGTAGAAATCCGAGGCCATGCCGGGCAGCTTCAGCTCCCCGTGGAGGGGCTTGTCGGAGACGCAGAGGAGCGTCCCGTAGGGCACGCGGAAGCGGAAGCCGTTGGCCGCGATGGTGGCCGATTCCATGTCGAGCGCGATGGCGCGGGACTGGCTCAGGCGGGCCACGGGGCCGGACTGGTCGCGGAGCTCCCAGTTGCGGTTGTCGATGGTGGCGACGGTGCCCGTCCGCATGATGCGCTTGAGCTCGTAGCCGTCGAGGCCCGTCACCTCCTCCACCGCGTCCTCGAGGGCGATCTGGATCTCGGCCAGCGCGGGGATCGGCACCCAGATGGGGAGGTCGTCGTCGAGGACGTGATCCTCGCGCAGGTAGGCGTGGGCGAGGACGAAGTCGCCGAGCCGCTGGGAGTTCCGCAGCCCCGCGCAGTGGCCGACCATGAGCCAGGCGTGCGGGCGCAGGACCGCGATGTGGTCGGTCGCCGTCTTGGCGTTGGAGGGGCCGACGCCGATGTTGACCAGCGTGATCCCCTGCCCGTCCGCGCGCTTGAGGTGGTAGGTCGGCATCTGCGGGAGCTTGGGCTGCGCGGGCAGCGGCGCCTCGGCCTGCGTGATCTCGGCGTTCCCGGGGCCCACGAAGGCGGTGTAGCCGCTCTCGGGCCGGGCGAGCTGGCTGCGGGCGTAGGCCTCGAACTCCTCGACGTAGAACTGGTAGTTCGTGAAGAGCACATGGTTCTGGAAGTGCTCGGGGTCGGTCGCCGTGTAGTGGGCGAGGCGGGCGAGCGAGTAGTCCACGCGCTGCGCCGTGAAGGGCGCGAGCGGGATCGAGCCATCCGGGTAGTGGAAGCCGTCGCCGTTGACGATGTCGTCGTGCATCGTGGCGAGGTCGGGCACGTCGAAGACGTCGCGGAGCGGGAAGTCGAGAGCCCCCTCCTGCGGGACGGCGAGGCGGGCGTCGTTCGCCACGGCGAAGTGGACCGGGATGGGCGTGCGCGACGGCCCCACCACGACCCGGACCCCGTGGTTGCGGATCAGGAGGCCGATCTGCTGCTCCAGGTAGTTCCGGAACAGGCGTGGGCGCGTCACGGTCGTGGAGTAGGTGCCCGGGCCGGGGACGTGGCCGAAGGAGAGCCGCGAGTCCGCGAGGGCGAAGCTCGTCGTGGAGAGGCGGATCTCCGGATAGACGGCGCGGACGGGGCGCTGGGGGCGGCCGTGGCGCAGCGCGGCGGCGAAGCGGTCGCAGAGGAAGGCCGTGGAGGCGTCGTGGATGGCGGTGAGCCGCTCCACGGCGGCCACCGCGTCGTCGAAGGCCTCGGGCGCGGGGAGCTGGGGGTGTCGAAGGCGGCGGTGTCGAGCTGGGGGCGTTCATTGGCTCCCCTCGAAGAGGCTGACGACCTCGAAGCGGCGGACGTCCACGAGGCCCTTGTCGGAGAGGCGGAGCTCGGGGATCACAACCAGCGCGAGGAGCGAATGTTGCATGTAGGCGTTGTTGAGGCGGCAGCCGCAGGCGGCCATGGCCTCGACGAGGGCCTGTGCCTTTTGCGCCACTTCCCGCGCCGGGGCGTCGGACATGAGGCCGGCGATGGGGAGGGGGACGAGGGCCAGCTCCTTCCCGTCCTTCCAGATGGTTGCGCCGCCCCCGACCTCGGCGAGGCGGTTGGCGGCGGCGGCCATCATCGCGCGGTCGGTGCCGACGACGATCATGTGATGGGAGTCGTGGGCGACGGTGGAGGCCAGCGCCATGCCGGGGCCGTAGCCGAAGCCCGAGACGAAGGCGTTGGTGACGCCGCCCGTGGCGCGGTGCCGCTCCACGAGGGCGATGTGGGCGACCTCGCCCTCGGGCTCCACCAGCCCGTCGCGGATGGGGAGGTCGGCGGAGAGGGCCTTGGTGGGGGCCTGGTTCTCCACGACGCCGATGACCTTGACGCGGATGCGGTCGCGGGCGTCGGGAGCGGGGACGGCGAAGTCGGCGGCGGCGAGGCGCTTGCCGAGGTGGACGGTCTGGCGGGCCTCGGCGGGCCAGTCGTAATGGGGGCACTCGACGAGAAGCTGGCCGTTCTCCGCGACGAGTTGGCCCCGCGCGAAGACCTTCTCGATGGGGAGCTCGGTCAGGCTGGAGGTCAGGATCAGGTCGGCGCGGCGGCCGGGGGCGATGCTGCCCAGCTCGCGTTCGAGGCCGAAGTGGGTGGCGGTGTTGATCGTGGCCATCTGGAGCGCGACGAGGGGATCGCAGCCGCAGGCGATGGCGTGGCGGACGACGCGGTCCATGTGGCCGTCGTTGACCAGCGTCCCCGAATGGCAGTCGTCGGTGCAGAGGATGAAGTTGCGCGGGTCGAGGCCCTTCTCGGTGATCGCGGTGATCTGGCTCTCCACGTCATACCACGCGCTGCCGAGGCGGAGCATGGAGCGCATCCCCTGGCGGGCGCGGGCGATGGCGTCGGATTCCTGCGTCCCCTCGTGGTCGTCGGCGGCGCCCCCGGCGGCGTAGGCGTGGAAGGGGATGCCGCGATCCGGCGAGGCGTAGTGGCCGCCGACCGTCTTGCCCGCGCGCATGGTGGCGGCCATCTCGGCCAGCATCTGCGGGTCGCCGGCGATGACGCCGGGGTAGTTCATCATCTCGCCCAAGCCGATGATGCCGGGCCAGGACATGGCCTCGGTCACGTCCTCGGCGGTGATCTCGAAGCCCGTCGTCTCCAGGCCCGGGGCGGAGGGCGCGCAGGAGGGCATCTGGGTGAGGATGTTGACGGGCTGCATGAGGGCCTCGTCGTGCATCATGCGGACGCCCTTGAGCCCGAGGACGTTGGCGATCTCGTGCGGGTCGGTGAACATCGTCGTCGTGCCGTGGGGGATCACGGCGGCGGCGAACTCGGCGGGCGTGAGCATCCCGGATTCGATGTGCATGTGGCCGTCGCAGAGGCCGGGGATCAGGTAGCGGCCCTTGGCGTCCACGACCTCGGTGCCCTCGCCGATGCAGTGGCTCGCGTCGGGGCCCACGTAGGCGAAGCGGCCGTCGGCGATGGCGACCTGCCAGCCGGGGAGAACCTCGCGGCTCTGGACGTTGACGAGGGTGCCACCCCGGATGACGAGGTCGGCGGGGGCGCGGCCCGCGGCCACGGCGACGAGGCGGGGGGCGCAGTCGGCCCAGGATGTCAGGATGGGGGTCTGCATGGCCCATTTGGCCCCGGCGCGCGCGGAGGCGCAAGGGCCGGTGGCCCTGCCGTCGCTGCGTCCTGTCCTGTCCATGTGCCTGTCCCCTGAATGGTGTTCCTGCGAATCAGAGTGCCAGAGAGAGGTTAACGATTTGTGTGACCAACGAACGGTGGGTGGAGGGGCGACGCAACGCCCCTAGCTCCGGGCGTAGGATGGAGGGTTGGGCATGGCCGATCTGGAGAGGTTCGTCGCCGCGCAGGAGGGGAGCTATGCGACCGCGCTGGAGGAGCTCGGGCGCGGACGGAAGGAGAGCCACTGGATGTGGTGGATCTTTCCGCAACTGGCCTCGCTGGGGCGGTCGGGGACGGCCAAGGCCTACGGGATCGCGGACCTTGCCGAGGCGGAGGCGTATCTGGCGCATCCGGTGCTGGGGCCGCGACTCGTGGAGGCGGCGCGGGCGATGCTGATGCACCGGGGGCAGTCGCCCATAGCGGTCCTGGGCGGGATCGACGCCCTGAAGCTGCGGAGCAGCGCGACGCTGTTCGCGGCGGTGCCGGGGGCGGATGCCGTGTTCCGCGAGGTGCTGGAGACGTTCTATGGGGGCGAGGCGGACCCGCTGACGGAGGCGGAGTTGTCGTAGGGCGGGGTTCACCCCGCCACGTCGCTGCCTGTTCCAACCGGGGCATGGCGGGCTGAAGCCCGCCCTACGGGGTTGCGGCTGTCGTTCGCCCAAACCATCCTGCGTGCCATGCCCACTCTCCTCTCCTTCGGCCATGGCTACTCCGCCCGCGCGCTCAGCCGCCTGCTCGTCCCGCGCGGCTGGCGGGTGATCGGGACCGTCCGCAGCGAGGATCGCCTGCGCGAGATCGCGGCCGAGGGCGTCGAAGGCGTGATCTGGCCGGGGGCGGACCTCGTGCCGCTGCTCGACGAGGCGACGCACCTGCTGACCTCGGTCGCGCCGGACGACGCAGGCGACCCGGTGCTGCGGGCGCTGGGGCCGGAGATCGCGGTGCGGGCCGGGCGGTTCGAGTGGGTGGGATATCTCTCCACCACGGGCGTCTATGGCGACCGGCAGGGCGACTGGGTGGACGAGGGAAGCGCACTGACTCCCGCCACCAAGCGCGGGCGGCTGCGAGTGGAGGCGGAGGCGGCGTGGCGGGCGATCCCGGGGCTGCCGCTGCATGTCTTCCGGCTCGCAGGCATCTACGGGCCGGGGCGCGGGCCCTTCGAGAAGGTGCGGCAGGGGACGGCGCGGCGGATCGTGAAGCCGGGGCAGATGTTCTCGCGCATCCACGTCGAGGACGTCGCGCGGGTGCTGCTCGCCTCCATCGAGAGGCCGAACCCGGGCGCGATCTACAACGTCTGCGACGACGATCCCGCCCCGCCCGAGGACGTGATCGGCCTTGCGGCGGAGCTTCTGGGCCTGCCCGTGCCGCCCGCGGAGGATTTCGCGAGCGCCGAGATGACCCCCATGGCGCGGAGCTTCTACGCCGAGAGCAAGCGCGTGCGGAACGACCGCATCAAGGAGGAGCTGGGCGTGCGGCTCCTCTACCCGGACTACCGGACGGGCCTGCGGGCGCTGCTCGACGCGGGCGAGTGAGGGCGTTCGGCACGTCGTGATCTTTTTCGCGGCTGCGGGGTTGAACCGAAGGCGGGGCTGGCCATATCGGCCTTTGCGGACCGGGCCCCTCTGACGACCTCGCGTCGTGATGTCGGACCGCATCGAGCGCGCTCGATGTCGTGGCCCCCTTCGCCTGACCTCCAGCGCGGCAGATGCAATGCGTGAGGTCGCGACAATGGAATTCCTGACTCTTCTCTGGCTGGGGACGCCGCTCTGGATGTGGCTCCTCTTCGTGGGGCTCGTGGCGGCCCTGCTGGTCTTCGACCTGGGCGTCCTGCACAAGGACGACCACGAGATCGGCGTGGCCGAGAGCCTGAAGCTCTCGGGCCTCTACATCGCGATGGGGCTGGGCTTCGCCGCCTTCGTGGCCTGGCAGCTCGGCGCCGAGCCGGCGGGCCAGTACCTGACCGCCTTCGTGGTCGAGAAGACGCTGGCGATGGACAACGTCTTCATCATCGCGATGATCTTCTCGTTCTTCGCGATCCCCCGGGCCTACCAGCACCGCGTGCTGTTCTGGGGCATCCTGGGGGTGATCGTCCTTCGGGGCATCATGATCGGGCTCGGCGCGACGCTGGTCGCGCAGTATCACTGGGTGCTCTACATCTTCGCGGTGTTCCTGATCTTCACCGGCGTGAAGATGCTGTTCGCGGGCGACCACGAGATGGACATCGCCTCGAACCCGGTGCTGCGGTTCCTGAAGAAGCGCATGAACGTCACGGACGAGCTGCACGGGTCGGACTTCTTCGTGAGGAAGCCCGACGCGGCCGGCAAGGTGGTGCGCTACGCCACGCCGCTGTTCCTGGCGCTCGTCCTGATCGAGATCGCGGACGTGATCTTCGCGGTCGACTCGGTGCCCGCCGTGTTCGCCATCACCTCGGACCCGTTCATCGTCTACACGTCGAACATCTTCGCGATCCTGGGCCTCAGGGCGCTCTACTTCGCCCTCGCCGCGATCATCCACCGCTTCCACTACCTGAAGTATGCGCTGGCGGTGCTGCTGGTGTTCATCGGCTCCAAGATCTTCGTGGCCGACCTGATGGGCTGGGAGAAGTTCCCCGCCGCCTGGTCGCTGGGGGTCACCTTCGCGATCCTGGGCGCGGGGCTGGCGGTGTCGCTGTGGAAGACGCGCGGGGACGAGCGGCCGAACGCGACCGTGGAGTGACGGATCGGGCGGCATTGGCGGCGGATGGCCCGCCGGTGCCGCGTCCAGGCCCAAGTTCCGGCGCATTCCGCTCCGACACCTGAGGCACGGCATCGGAGGATGCCGGGGCCCGGCCCTGTTGGCCGGGCCGTTCCACGTCAGGAAGAGCGAGTCAGGAACGTGAAGAAGGTCTGGTCCATCATCTCGGGCATCGTCGTCGCGGTCGCGGGGGGCCTCAAGGTCGTCTCGGCCTTCACCGGCAACGAGGTGGCCTGCGACTCGGACACCGCCCGGCAGTTGGTCCAGCAGATCGGGCAGGACAACATCCGCAACGACGCGGCGAGCGCCGAGGCCTTCAGCGCCGACCGCTCCACCTTCGTGCTGAGCGACATCAAGCAGGACGCCGAGACCGAGGGCGGCGTCCGCTGCTCGGCCACGCTGACGGCGCAGCTCGACTGGAGCGACGCGCTGGCCGGGATGAAGACGCAGGACGCGGCGGGCTTCGAGGCCGCGCTGGCGGAGAAGGGCCTGGCCGAGACGATGGTCGAGCCGAACCTCACGTCGGTCTCCTACACGGTCGAGGAGGCCGAGGGGAACATGGTGCAGGTCGAGGTCAGCGCGCAGGCCCCGCAGGCGAAGAACAACTGAGTCGGGCACCGGGACGCGATCCTCGCAAAGGCCGATCGCCACGAAGGCGAGGCCGGCACGTATTCCGGTGCCGTCGCGGGTGATCCGGCGGGCGGCATCCCGCTCGTCAGTGGGCCAGCGTGCCGCCGGATGACGCCCGTCAGGACCGGCCGACGCCATTGACGTCGGGGTTGGTGACGAAGGCGCCGTTGGCGGGTTCCCGTACCCCGCAGGCCCGCAAGCCGGTGGATCGCGGGGCCGCCGAGGCTCGTGCCGGGAGCATGGGCCCCTTGGGCTCGCCAGGCGTCCCGTCGGGACCCTCGGCACGGAACTGCTCGCTTTGAGCCAAGGTCCGTCGGTGGTATTCTCGCGCCGCCAAAGCACGGCCATGGGCCATGTACCAGTGATCGTCCTGTCAGCGTCCCCACCCGGTCCAGCGACCGCAGGCCGCAACGAGTGCCAACAGGAAAGGACCCTCGTCATGCCCAGCTCCTTCGCCGGGACTCTCATGAAGCAGTTCGACTGGTCCTACGACGGCATGGCCTGGCTGAGAGAGCGGGAGCAGGGCGGCGTCGACTCGGAGGTGGTCAAGGGATTCGACCTCCGCTGCACGAACATCGTGAGACAGGAGTCCCGCCAATCCGACGTCATCTTCTACTTCACCCTGGATGGCATGCCGGCCGGGGTGGAGGTGGTGTCGAGCGACTCGTGGGGCCACCTGGCAGGGGACGACCTGCGGAACCTGACCCCCTGGCGGGGCCAGCGCCCGAACTAGGGCCCCGGCGGGGCTCCGGTCCCGAGCCGCGCGGCGGCCCCATGCGCGGACACGCGCCACGAAGGCCATGGCCGGCGTGGAACGCGGTGGCGAGGTCCCGCAGGCAGGTCGCGCGCTGGACCGGCTGCGCCACCGGCCGCGTCGCGCTCTGGCGCGAGTCGTCCGGCGGGCGCGGCCCACGGATGGCGCGGGTCCGGTCTGGAGTGCAGGCCCGGAGCGACATGATGCGCCTCCCTGCCGAGCCCGATCCGGCATGGGACGACCGCGGCGACGCGGGCTCCCGGCCTAGGCCCTCTTCCCCATCACCTTCGCCCCCAGCACCTCCAGCACCTTCCGCTCGATGTGCTCGGCATTGAGGCCCGCCGTGGCGTACATGTCGCGCGGGGAGGCCTGGTCGATGAAGGTGTCGGGGAGGGTCAGGCTGCGGAACTTGAGGCCCCGGTCGAAGGCGCCCTCCTCGGCGAGGAGCTGGGCCACGTGGCTGCCGAAGCCGCCGACGGCGCCCTCCTCGATCGTGAGGAGGAGCTCGTGGTCGCGGGCGAGACGCAGGATCAGGTCGCGGTCGAGCGGCTTGGCGAAGCGGGCGTCGGCGACGGTGGCACGGATGCCGCGCGCCTCCAGGGCCTCGGCGGCCTGGAGCGCCTCCTGCAGGCGGGTGCCGAGGGAGAGGAGCGCGACGCCGGAGCCTTCGCGGACCACGCGGCCCTTGCCGATCTCGAGCGGCGGGGCATCCCAGTCGATCTCCACGCCGACCCCCTCGCCGCGCGGGAAGCGGAAGGCGATGGGACCCTCGTCATGGGCCGCGGCGGTGACGACCATGCGGGCGAGATCGGATTCGTCGGCCGCCGCCATGACGACGAAGCCGGGGAGGTTCGCCAGGAAGGCCACGTCGAAGCTGCCCGCGTGGGTCGCGCCGTCGGCGCCCACGAGGCCCGCGCGGTCGATGGCGAAGCGCACGGGGAGGCGCTGGATCGCCACGTCGTGCACCACCTGGTCATAGCCGCGCTGCAGGAAGGTCGAGTAGATCGCGCAGAAGGGCCTCAGGCCCCCGGCGGCCATGCCGGCAGAGAAGGTGACGGCGTGCTGCTCGGCGATGCCGACGTCGAAGCAGCGGTCGGCGAAGCGGTCGGCGAACTTGGAGAGGCCGGTGCCGTCCGGCATGGCGGCGGTGACGGCGACGATGCTGCGGTCCCGCTCGGCCTGCCGGATCAGGGCGTCGGCGAAGACGGCGGTGTAGGACGGCGCGTTCGAGGGGGTCTTGGCCTGCGCGCCGGTGACCACGTCGAACTTGTTGGTGGCGTGGCCCTTGTCGCGGGCGGATTCAGCGGGGGCGTAGCCCTTGCCCTTCTTCGTCAGCACATGGATCAGCACCGGCCCGTCGGCGCGGGCCTGCGCGGTGCGGAGGACGGCGAGGAGCTGGTCCATGTCATGCCCGTCGATGGGGCCCACGTAGGAGAAGCCCAGTTCGTCGAAGAGCGTGCCGTGGCCCACGGCGAGGTGCTTCAACGCATCCTTGGCGCGCTTGGCCCCCTCGCGCAGCGGCGGGGGGAGGAGATGCGCGGCGGCCTTGGCGGCGGCGCGGAGGTCCTGGAAAGGCTCCCCGGCGTAGAGGCGCGAGAGGTAGGCGGACATGGCGCCCACGGGGGGCGCGATGGACATCTCGTTGTCGTTGAGGATGACGAACATCCGCGTGCCGAGGTGGCCCGCGTTGTTCAGCGCCTCGTAGGCCATGCCGGCGCTGATCGAGCCGTCGCCGATCACCGCGATGCAGTCGCCGATGCCCTGGCCGTCCGGGGGCTCCCCACCGAGGTCGCGGGCGACGGCGAGGCCGAGGGCGGCGGAAATCGAGGTCGAGGAATGCGCGGCGCCGAAGGGGTCGTAGGGGGACTCGCTGCGCTTGGTGAAGCCGGAGAGGCCGTCCTTCTGGCGGAGCGTGCG
Source organism: Rubellimicrobium mesophilum DSM 19309 (assembly GCF_000600335.2). Taxonomy (GTDB): domain Bacteria; phylum Pseudomonadota; class Alphaproteobacteria; order Rhodobacterales; family Rhodobacteraceae; genus Rubellimicrobium; species Rubellimicrobium mesophilum. The sequence continues at coordinate 85,321 of NZ_KK088553.1, forward strand.
GATGCGGTCGCGGCGGCCCGTCAGGATCTTGTGGGGATAGGCCTGGTGGCCCACGTCCCAGATCAGGCGGTCGCGCGGCGTGTCGAAGACGGCGTGGAGCGCGACGGTCAGCTCCACCACGCCCAAGCCCGCGCCGAGATGCCCGCCGGTGACGGAGACCGCCGAGATCGTCTCGGCCCGAAGCTCGTCGGCGACCTGGCGAAGCTGCGCGTCGGTGAGGCGCTTGAGGTCGCGGGGGTCGCGGACGCGGTCGAGGAGCGGGGTGCGGGGGCGGTCGGTCATGGGGGACTCACTTCCGGCGGGAGGTGACGAAGCGGGCGGCCTCGCGAAGGGTGTCGGCCTCGGCGCCATAGAGGGCGAGGGCGTCGCAGGCCTGCTGGACGAGGGAGTTGGCGCGCGAACGGGCGGCGTCGAGGCCGAGGAGCGAGACGAAGGTGGCCTTGCCGGCGGCGGCATCCTTGTGGGTCGCCTTGCCGACCGTGGCCGCGTCGCCCTCCATGTCGAGGAGGTCGTCGGCGATCTGGAAGGCGAGGCCGAGCGCGTCGCCATAGGCGAGGAGCGGCGCTGTGTCGGCCCCGGCCATCCGCGCCCCGGCGGCGGCGGACCAGGTGATGAGGGCGCCGGTCTTCCGGGCCTGCAACGCGGTGATCTGGTCCAGCGTCAGCGGCGCGGGCGCGGTCTCGGCGGCGATGTCGAGTGCCTGACCGCCGACCATGCCGCGCACCCCGGCCGCCTGGGCGAGGGTCAGGACCAGGGTCGCGCGCGCCTCGGGCGGGAGGGGGGCCCGGGCCACCAGCTCGAAGGCGAGGCTTTGCAGCGCGTCGCCGGCGAGGACGGCGGTGGCCTCGTCCCACTGGCGGTGGACGGTGGGACGGCCCCGGCGGAGGTCGTCGTCGTCCATGCAGGGGAGGTCGTCGTGGATCAGCGAATAGGCGTGGAGCGCCTCGATGGCGGCGGCGACAGGCGCGGCCCGGGATTCGGAAAGCCCGTGGAGGCGGGCGCCCTCCAGCACGAGGAAGCCGCGCAGGCCCTTGCCGCCCTCGCAGGCGTAGAGCATCGCCCGGGCGACGGGGCCGTCCTCGCCGGCGAGGGCGCGGCGAAGCTCGGCCTCGACCACGTCCCGCGCGCGGGACAGGGCGGCCTCAAAGGACATGGTGCCCACGGCGGCGGGCTGGAGGGCGCCGGCCTCCATGGGATGTCAGCCCGCGTCGAAGGGCTGGAGCCCCGTGGGCTGGCCGCCGTCGCCAAGGGTGATGCGCGAAACCTTCTCCTCGGCCTCGGCAAGCTTCTGCTGGCAGCGGGCGCGGAGCTTGGCGCCCCGCTCGTAGAGCGAGATGGATTCGTCCAGCGCGACGTCGCCGCGTTCGAGGCGCGTGACCACGCCCTCGAGCTCGGCCAGCGCCTCCTCGAAGGTCATCTGATCGACTTCTTTCCCGGTCACGCCGCACCTCCCAGGGCTGCCACATGCGCCGCCGCGCTGTCGCGCAGGGCCTGGAGGTCATAGCCGCCTTCGAGGACGGACGCCACACGCCCGTTCGCGTGACGTTCCGCGACCTCGCAGAGGCGGGCGGTGATCCAGCCGAAGTCCCCGGCGGTCAGCGCGAGGCCGCCCAGAGGGTCGTCCACGTGGGCGTCGAAGCCGGCCGAGATCAGGAGGAGGTCGGGGCGGTGCTCCTCAAGGCGCGGGAGGATCACGTCCGTCAGGAGCTTTCGGTAGGCGGCGCCCCCGGTGCCCGCGCGGAGCGGCAGGTTCATGACGGTCCCGTGGGGGCCCGCGTCGTCTGCGTCCCCGGTGCCCGGCCAGAAGGGGGACTGGTGGGTGGAGACGAAGAGGATGCGGGGGTCCTCCTCGACCAGGGCCTGCGTGCCGTTGCCGTGATGGACGTCGAAGTCGACGATGGCGACCCGCTCGGCCCCGTGCCGGTCGAGGGCGCGGCGGGCGGCGAGGGCCACGTTGCCGAACAGGCAGAAGCCCATGGGCGTCGCGGCGAGGGCATGGTGGCCGGGCGGACGGGCGGCGACGAAGGCCTTGGAGGCCTCGCCCGCCATCACGAGGTCCACGGCCCGGAGCGCGCCCCCGGCGGCGAGGCGGGCGGCGCGGAGCGAGCCGGGCGAGAGCCAGGTGTCGGGGTCGAGCGCGACCTGCTCCGCCTCCTGCTCCCGCAGGGCCAGGGCGGCGAGGTAGGCGCGGGGATGGAGGACGGACAGCTCCTCGTCCGTGGCCTCGGGCGGCTCCTCGCGTCGAAGGGAGAGGCCGTCGAGCCCCGCGAGGGCGGCGGCGAGGCGCTCGGGCCGCTCGGGGTGGCCCTTGGGCGGGCGGTGGCGGGCGCAGTCGGGGTGGGTCAGGAGAACCGGCATGGACATGGGGGCAGGAAAAGGATTTTTGCGGGCGACACAAGCGTCCCGGAGTCCCAGCCCATGCGGTCCCTCTTCCTTGCCCTCGCCGTCCTTGCCGGCCCCGCCCTCGCGCAGGAGGGAGGCCAGAGCGTCACGGCCGACCTCGACAAGGATGGGGCGCCGGAGACCTACTCGCTCCTCGACAACGGGACGGGGACGGTGGACCTCACGGTCGAGTCGGCCTCGGGGACCACGACCTTCCCCGGCGTCGCCTGGACGGGCGGGATGGCGGGACAGGAGCCTGACCTGTCGCTGAGCCCGGCGGGGTCGGTGCTGCTGGCGTCGCGCAACGACTCGGTGGGGCGGGACCGCTGGACGCTGGTGCTGACCATCGCGCAGCGGGACGGCGCGCTGAAGGTCGCGGGGATCACCTACGAGCGCCGCGACACGCTGGACCCCGAGATGGGCTGGGGCACCTGCGACCTCAACCTCCTGAGCGGGCGCGGCGTGATCGAGGGGCCGGGCGGCAGGCAGGAGATCGCGGTTCCCGGCCCGGCGCCGCGCCTGTCCGACTGGCAGGAGAGCGACCTGACCGAGGTGCTGCCGGCGGAGTGCTTCGGGTAGGGCCGATTCCGATCACGTCGCGGTGGCGCCCTGTAGGGTGCGCTTCAGCGCACCACTTCTGGACGGTGACATGGTGCGCTGAAGCGCACCCTACGGATTTCCGTCTCGGCTGTTGACGGTTTCTTAACCTCTCCCTGCCAAGGTGATCCCGTCCCTGGGTCGCCGCCCGGCGGGGTAGGGGAAGCTGCGCGTTCGGCTGGGATCGCGACGGGCCTGCCTGCCGATCTGGGTCGGCGCGCGATCCGAAGTCCACCCTACGGGGTCACGCCGGCCTCAGTCCGGCGCCAGCCGATACCCCGCGCCGCGCACCGTCTGGAGGTAGCGGGGCTGGCGAGGGTCGGGTTCGATCTTGCGACGCAGGCGGGTGATCTGGACGTCCACCGCCCTCTCCTGCGCGGGGGTGGGGGCGCCGCGGGGGCCGGCCTCCTCGATGAGGCGGGTGCGCGTCACCGTGGCGCCGGGATCGGCGGCGAGGATGCGCATGAGCCCCGCCTCGGTCGCGGTGAGGCGCAGGGGCTCGCCCTCCTCGCGGCGCAACTCCCCCCGCTCCACGTCGTAGCTCATGGCGCCGAGGCGGAGGACCTGCTTGGCCGCCGGGGCGGGCATGGGCTCGGGCGCGGAGCGGCGCAGGATCGCGTTGATGCGGAGCAGCAGCTCCTTCGGGTCGAAGGGCTTCGACAGGTAGTCGTCCGCCCCGGCCTCCAGCCCCAGGATGCGGTCCGAGGTCTCGCCCCGGGCGGTGAGGAGCAGGATCGGCGCGCCGAGCTTGGCGCGCAGCTCGCGGCAGAGCGAGATGCCATCCTCGCCCGGCATCATCACGTCGAGGACGATCAGGTCGAAGGCGAGGCCCGCCAGGAGCCGCCGGGCCCGGGCCGCGTCGGCGGCGGTGGTGACCAGGAAGCCGTTCCGCTGCAGGAACTTCTTGAGAAGCTGCCGGATGCGCTCGTCGTCGTCGACGATCAGGAGATGGACGGCGTCCGTCTCATAGGCCATGTCAGCGGCCCCCGGCCTTGTCGGAGGCCTCGAAGTGGCGGCGCATCTCGGGGTCCATCATCGCCTCGAGCACCTGCCGGAAGCCCTGGACGGCCTGCGGCCCAGCCGCGCGATAGGCCGCGCGCATCCGGTCGCGCTGGGCGTCGGACAGCGCCTTCTCCAGCGCGCGCCCCTTGTCGGTGAGGTGGAGGTGCCGCTCGCGCCGGTCCTCGCGCCCGACGCGAGCCTCGACGAGGCCGTCCTCCATGAGGCGGCGGAGGACGCGGTTCAGGGACTGCTTGGTGACGCCCAGGATGTCGAGGAGGTTGCCCACGGTGGTGCCGGGACTGCGCTGGATGAAATGGAGCGCGCGGTGATGGGCGCGGCCGTAGTCCTGCTCGGCCAGGATGCGGTCGGGATCGGCCGTGAAGCCCCGGTAGGCGAAGAACATCGCCTCTATGCCTTTCCGGAGCTGCTCGTCCGTGAGGAAGAGGAGCCCCTGCCCTCCCTGCGGTCCCGGTCGCTCGGCCATGGGTCCTCCCTGAGATGCCGCGCGGGCAAGATACGTCAGCCTTGTTGACATTCCAACCCCCCACTGGTAGCCCCGGGGCCGGCACGCGCAACTTTGTGTCCGCTATGGACCAAAACGCGACAGGAATGGCAAGGAGACTGACATGGCTGGAGCCTATGATGACCGCGATGGATGGATCTGGATGGACGGCAAGCTCGTGCCGTGGCGCGACGCGAACGTGCATGTCCTGACCCACGCGCTCCATTACGCCTCGGCCGTCTTCGAGGGCGAGCGCTGCTACAACGGCAGGATCTTCAAGGGGCACGAGCATTCGCTGCGCCTGCGGAAGTCGGCGGAGCTCCTGGACATGGAGATCCCCTTCTCCGCCGAGGAGATCGACGCGGCCAAGGATGCGATGCTCAAGGCGAACGGCTGGACCGACGCCTATGTCCGCGCGATCGCCTGGCGCGGCTCGGGCGAGGACATGGGCGTGTCGGCGCGCCGGAACCCCGTGCGGCTGGCGGTCGCGGGATGGGAATGGGGCGCCTACTACGGCGACGCCAAGATGAAGGGCGCCAAGCTCGACATCTCCAAGTGGAAGCGGCCCTCGCCCGAGACGATCCCGTCCGAGGCCAAGGCGGCGGGGCTCTACATGATCTGCACGATGAGCAAGCACGCGGCCGAGGCCAAGGGCTGCTCGGACGCGATGATGATGGACTACCGGGGCTACGTCGCCGAGGCGACCGGCGCCAACATCTTCTTCGTCAAGGACGGGGAGGTGCACACGCCCCTCGCGGACTGCTTCCTGAACGGGCTGACGCGCCAGACCGTGATCGGGATGCTGGAGGACAAGCAGATCAAGGTCCACCAGCGCCACATCATGCCCTCGGAGCTCGAGGGCTTCGAGCAGTGCTGGCTGACCGGGACGGCGGCCGAGGTCACGCCGGTGGGGCAGATCGGCGACTACAGCTTCGAGGTGGGCGAGATGACCCGCGACGTCGCGCAGTCCTACGAGAAGCTCGTGCGGGCCTGACGGGCTCGTCGGAGGGCGGCTCTCAGGCGCCGCCCCGCCCGGCCTCGCGCTCCCGCGCGCGCTCGAGGCCGAGCCGGCGCTCGCGCCAGATGATGAGGATGCCGGCCGAGATGATGATCGCCGCGCCGATCAGGGTGCTGCGCGTCGGGACCTCGGAGAAGACCGCGTAGCCGATCAGGACCGCCAGCAGCATCGAGGCGTAGTCGAAGGGGGCCACGAGGCCCGCCTCGGCGTGGCGGTAGGCCGAGGTCAGGAAGATCTGGGCCACGCCGCCCAGGAGCCCCGCGGACACGAGGAGCGCGGCCTCGCCCGGGGTCGGGACGACCCAGCCGAAGGGGAGGGTCACGAGGCTCAGGACCGTCGCGGTCACCGAGAACCAGAAGACGATGGAGGCCGTCCCCTCGGTCATGGTGAGGCGGCGGATGAAGATCTGCGCGAGGGCCGCGAAGACGGCGCCGCCCAGCGTGACCACCGCGCCCAGCGTCTCGCGCGCCGAGATCTCGTCGCTCACGGTGAGGCGCGGCGAGAGGACCACGAGCACCCCCACGAGGCCGAGGGCGACCGCGAGGAGGCGGATCTTGCGGACCGTCTCGCCCAGGAACATGGAGCCGAAGATCACGACGAGGAGCGGGGCGGCGTAGCCCAGGGCCGTGACCTCGGGCAGGGGCAGGAGGCCCAGGCCGGCGAAGCCCAGGCCCATCCCCATGGTGCCGACGAGCCCGCGCCAGACCTGGCCCAGGGGGTCGCCGGTGCGGAGCCCCTGCGCGAGGTTCCCCTGCCAGACGAGCCAGGCCACGATCACCGGGCAGGCGAAGAACGAGCGGAAGAACACCGCCTCGCCCGGCGGCACGTGCCCCGAGGCGGCCTTGATGAGCGCGGACATGGCCGAGAAGACGACCAGCGATGCAAGCTTCAGGGCGATCCCCCGGAGGGGATGGCGCGACGTGGAGGTCATGGGGGCTCCGGGACGGGAGGCCCCTTACCTCGCCCGACGGGGCGTCAGGCGCAAGCGGTCAGTGATCGCGCTCGCGCAGCATCTTCAGGAGGGGCTTGAGCCGCGACTCGGCCGAGGTGGCCGGCCGGCGGGCGTGCAGCGCGCGAATCGCGGGATGCGGCCCTTCCTCGCGGGCGAGGCGGAGGAAGTGCTTGAGCCGCAGGCCCGCGTTCTCGGGCGAGGGATGGTCGGCGATGTGTCGGGTCATGGGACATCTCCCGTCTCTGGGCCCCCAAGATAGGGCGCGGCGCCGCGGAAATCACCCCTCTCTGCGCGCCCCCGGCGGGACGCGGCCTTCGCGGTCGCGGCTGGACGCCTGGATCGGCGACGACCTCGGCGGCGGCGGACAGCCGCCGCACCTCGCCGTGGGAGGCAGCATCGTCCGCCACGATGGAACCCCTGGCCGGCGGAGGCCCGCCGATGCCCTGCCCCGAAAAGCATCCGCCGGAGAGCGAGGGGAGCACTCTCCGGCGGGGATGACCACGACAGGGAATTCGCGGTCGTTTGGAACACGGCGCCTTGCTTGGGACAGGCATCGGAAATCAGCGCCGGTGTGATCCATCAACCCGGAGCCTCCGGAGGGGTTCCACCACGGTTGCGATTTTCCCCTTTAGGTTGCGCGGAAATCCGCCAATGGTCGCGCTATGGACCCGCCCTCCCGACGAGTTACCTTCCCGGGATGGGAACGGGCCGCGGGAGGGCGGCCCTCAGGAGGGAACTTTCGACATGAGAACCACGCTGTTGGCCACCCTGGTCCTGCTCGCTCCGGCTGCCGCCTTCGCGCAGGCGGCCGCGGGCGATGCCGCCGCGGGCGAGGAGCACTTCAACCGGCAATGCATCGCCTGCCATGTGGTGCAGAACGAGGCGGGCGAGGTCCTGGCCGGGCGCAGCGGGCATGTCGGCCCCAACCTCTACGGCGTGGCGGGCCGGCAGGCGGGGAGCTGGGACGACTTCGCCTACAGCGACCTGATGAAGGCCTATGGCGCGACCGGCGCGGTCTGGGCCGAGGAGAACTTCGTGCCCTACGTCCAGGACCCGACCGGCTTCCTGCGCGAGGCCACCGGCGAGACCTCGGGTCGCAGCAAGATGGCCTTCCAGGTGCGGGACGAGCAGGAGGCGCACGATCTCTGGGCCTTCCTCGCGACCTTCTCGGCCGAAGGCGCGACCGGCGGGGAGGAAGGCGAGGCCGATTCGGACGACGCGGAGGAAGGGGCCGAGGCCGAGAGCCAGTGACGGGATCGGGCCCCGCGCGCCCGCGCCGGGCATGATCGTCTATTCCGACCGCAAGCGGAGCGAGGACCCGCGCGGGCTCCTCGCCTCCCTGCGGCGGCGGTTGTCCGATGCGGCACCGGACCCTGTCGCGATGCTGATCGAGGCCGGGGTGCTGGAGGCGGCCCTCGTGGACGCGCTCTCGCCCGGGGAGGACGACGAGCCGCCTCTGGCGCGGGCGCTCCGGGCCGTCACGCTGGACCTGGCCCATGCCGCGCGCGGGCACGCCGGGGCGGAGGCGCGGCTCGACTCGGCCCTGCGGGGCATCGAGGACGTGGAGCGGGGGCCCCTGCCCGGCCTCGCGAGCGTCACGGAACCCGAGGGCTTCGCGTTCTACGCGCTCTATCCCGAGACCTATGCCGAGGCCGCGCGGCGCTTCCTGCGCGCCGCCAGGCCCGAGCGGGCCACGGTGGTCGGCCTCCGCAGCATCGGCACCACGCTCTCGGCCGTCGTCGCGGCGGAGCTGGAGGCCGGGGGAGTGCCGGTGCGAAGCCTCACGGTGCGTCCGCGCGGGCATCCCTTCGAGCGGGAGCTGCATCTTGGGCCGCGCCTCTTGGCCGCGCTGGAGGAAGGTGCGGCCGGGCACGTCCTGGTCGTGGACGAGGGGCCGGGCATCAGCGGCTCCTCCTTCGCCTGCGCGGCGGAGGCGGCCATCCGGGCGGGCGTCCCGGAGCACCGGATCGCGCTGTTCCCGAGCTGGGATTCGGACGGGGCGGGCCTGCGGTCCGAGAGGGCGCGGGCGCTCTGGCCGCGCCTGGGCCGTTGGACGGCGGGGTTCGAGGAGACCTTCATCGACGGCGGCCGGCTGGCGGCGCCCTGGGGCGGCGGATCCACGCGCGACCTGTCGGGGGGTCTATGGCGGGAGCGGCTGTGCTCGCCGGGACGGTTTCCTGCGGTGCAGCCCCAGCACGAGCGTCGGAAGTATCTCGTGGAGCGGGACGACGGACCGCTGCTCCTCAAGTTCGCCGGGCTTGGGGCGCGGGGGGCGCGGGCGCTCGTGCGGGCCGAGGCGCAGGCGGAGGCGGGTCTCGCGCCGGAGGTCGTGGGACTGGCGAACGGGTTCCTGGCCCATCGCTTCGAGGACGGGCGCCCGGCCGAGGCGCTCGACGCGGAGCTCCTCGGGGCGATGACGGGATACCTCGCGCAACTGGCCGCCGGGCCCGCATCGGGGCCGGCGCGCTTCGACGACCTCCTCGCCATGACGCGCCTCAACGTGGCCGAGGGGCTCGGGCCGGCGGCGGCCGGCCGGACCGGCTGGATGGAGGGGCTGCGGGGGCCGGTGCTCGCCCGACCCGCCCTCGCCGGGGACGGGCGTATGCTGCCCTACGAGTGGCTGCGGACCGGGGCCGGCGTCCTGAAGTGCGACGGGATCGACCATCACGACGACCACTTCTGGCCGGGGGCGCAGGACATCGCCTGGGACCTCGCCGGGGCGGTGGTGGAGTTCGGCATGGGGGCGGAGGCGCGGGAGCGGCTCCTGGCCGGGTTCCGGGCCCGCAGCGGAGACGGAGGCGCCCGCGAGGTGCTGCCCTTCTACGAGGTGGCCTACCTCGCCTGGCGGCTGGGCTACACGACGCTCGCGGCCGAGACCCTGGGCGGGAGCGACGACGGCCTTCGCATGGGGCGCGCCCGGGACCGCTACGCGGCGCTCCTGCGAGGTGCGCTGGAGCGGGAGGCGGCGTGACCTCGCCGTTCCCGCCGCACATCCGCGTCGTGATCTTCGACGCCGACGGCACGCTGCGGCGGGTCACGGTGCCGGGGAAGCCCTGCCCGCACGGGCCCGGGGAGTGGGAGCCGCTGCCCGGCATCCGCGAGGCGCTGGCCGGGCTGCGCTGGGGTGAGGGCGGGCTCAGGATGGGCCTGGCGTCGAACCAGGACCACGTCTTCTACGGGCACCTCACGGAGGCGATGGCCCGCAGGCTCCTGATGGACGCTGCAGAGGTGGCGACGGGCTACCGGCCGCCCGAGGGCGCGGTGCGCTTCTGCGCCCATGCGATGGACGCGGGCTGCGCCTGCCGGAAGCCCGAGCCGGGGCTGCTGCGCGAGGCGATGGCGTTCTATGGCGTGCCCCCCGGCGCCGCCTTGTTCGTGGGTGACGCCGAGGTGGACCGGGAGGCCGCGCGGCGGGCGGGCGTGGCCTTCCTCGACGTGCGGGACCTGCTGGCTCAGAGAGGGCTCGCGCCCTCGGCCATGTCGTCCCCTGGCGCCTCCTCGCACCAGAAGACCTGAACGCTCTGCCAGTCCACCGACGTGCTGGGCTCGGCCGGCTCGTCGCAGGCCACGCCCTCCCGCGCGGTGTCGATGCGAAGACGCCAGAGGCCTTCGGGCAGGGCGAATTCGGCCGCGTCGCCGGCGTTCAGCAGGATCAGCAGGCGCGGCCCGCCCGGGAGCGCCAGGTCCGCGCCGAAGAGGCGGAGCCCGGCGTCCTTCCAGTCGCCTTCCGTCATCTCGCGCCCCTCCGGGTGGAGCCAGCGCGCGATCGGGCCGTCGCCCACCCCCTCGCCGGGCGCCGAGGCGAAGCGCAGCCGCGCGAGGCGCGCCTCCCTGCGGAAGGCGGCGAGGTCGCGCACCGCCGAGAGGAGCCCCTCGCGCGGGGCGGACCAGTCGATCCAGGCGATCTCGTTGTCCTGGGCGTAGGCGTTGTTGTTGCCGTCCTGCGACTGGCCCATCTCGTCGCCGGCCAGCATCATCGGGACGCCCTGGCTCAGGAGCAGGGTGGCGAGCATGGCGCGCGCCCGCCGCTCGCGCGATTCGACCACGCGAGGATCGTCCGAGGGTCCCTCCACGCCCATGTTGTCGGACAGGTTGTTGCCGTGGCCGTCGCGGTTGCCCTCGCCGTTCGCCTCGTTGTGCTTGTCGTTGAAGCTCACCGTATCCCAGAGCGTGAAGCCGTCATGCGCCGCCACGAAGTTGACCGAGGAGGTCGCCGGGCGCTGCGAGTGGCGGAACTGCACGGGGCTGCCCAGCAGGCGCTCGGACATGGCCGGGATCTTGCCCGCGTCCTTGCGCCAGAAGCCTCGGGTGTCGTCGCGGAACTTGTCGTTCCATTCGCGGAAGGGCCAGGGGAAGCCGCCGACCTGGTAGCCGCCCTCGCCCACGTCCCAGGGCTCGGCGATGAGCTTCACGCGGTTCAGGATCGGGTCCTGGCGCATGGCGGCGAAGAAGGCGCCCTCGCGCTCGAAGCCCGTGGCCTCGCGGCCGAGGGTGGAGGCGAGGTCGAAGCGGAAGCCGTCGACGTGCATGACCTGCACCCAGTAGCGCAGGGAGTCGAGCACCATCCGCAGCACCATCGGGTGGGCCACGTTGAGCGTGTTCCCCGTCCCCGTGGTGTCGAAGCCGTGGCGCCGGGACTCGGGCGACAGGAGGTAGTAGCTGGCGTTGTCGATGCCCCGGAAGGAGAGGGTCGTGCCCTTCTCGTTGCCCTCGCAGGTGTGGTTGTAGACCACGTCCAGGATCACCTCGATGCCCGCCGCATGGAAGCGGCGCACGGCCTCCTTCACCTCGCGGATATGGCCCGACTTCAGGTAGCGGGCGTGGGGCGCGAAGAACGAGAGCGTGTTGTAGCCCCAGTAGTTCGACAGGCCCTTCTCCTGGAGGAAGCGGTCGTTGGCGAAGGCGTGGACCGGCAGGAGCTCGATGGCGGTGACGCCCAGCGCCTCGAGGTGGTCGATGACGGGGCGCGAGGCGAGCCCCTGGAAGGTGCCGCGGTCCGCCTTGGGCACCTTGGGATGGGCCATGGTCAGGCCGCGGACATGGGCCTCGTAGATCAGGCTGTCCTGCCAGCGGGTGTGCAGGGCGCTGTCCGCCTCCCAGTCGAAGTCCGGGTCCACGACGACGCCCTTGGGCATGAAGGGCGCCGAGTCGCGGGGGTCGGGCGTGTCGTCGTCGCCGGTCTCGACCACGTAGCCATGGAGCGCGTTGTCCCAGGCGATCTCGCCCCGGAGCTCGCGGGCATAGGGGTCGAGGAGCAGCTTGTTCGGGTTGAAGCGGTGCCCGTTCGCGGGGTCGTAGGGGCCGTGGACGCGGTAGCCGTAGACCTGGCCCGGGCCGATGCCGGGGAGGAAGCCGTGCCAGATGCCGCCCTCCATGGCGGGAAGGTCGAGCCGGTGCGTCTCGGTCCTGCCCGCGTCGTCGAAGAGGCAGAGTTCCACGCGGGTGGCGTTCTCGGAGAAAAGGGCGAAGTTCGTGCCTTGCCCGTCGAACTCGGCGCCCAATGCGTCGGCATGCGCCGACTCCCGGTCGAAGGAGAGATCGGGCGAGGGTCGTTTCAGCATCTATTGGTGTCCTGGTGTGGCGAGTCCGGCGAGCCGGCCTCCGAATTGGGCGCGCATCCGTTCCGCCGCGCGGGCGGCCAGCATGGGCGCGGTGATGAGCGTGGTGCCGCCGGAGGTCACGCGGAACCAGCGGGCGTCCTCGGCGGGGTCGTCGCCGACCACGAGGCCGGCGGGGACGATCGCGCCGGGCGCCACGATGGCGCGCGACAGGCGGGCGCCGGACGCCACGCGGGCGCCGGGCATGATGATGGTGTCCTCCAGAAGAGTCCAGCGCCCGGGGGTCCTCGCGCCGAAGCGCGGCGCCGTCAAGGTCAGGCCCCCGGCGGCGATAGCGATGGCCTGGCGGTCCTCGTCGATCGGGCCCGCTCTCTCGGCCGGGGGCAGGGGGCAGGGCGGCGCCCCTCTCGTGAAGTCGAGCGAGGCGTCGCGGAAGGCGTCCAGCGTGTCGATGTCGCGCCAGTAGGTCCCCTCGGGCACCTGCCAGGTCGCGATGTCGCCCCGTCCGGCCGCGAGGGGCAGGAGGTCGTTCCAGAGGTCGCGCGTGGAGGCCTCGTCCTCGGCGTCGCGGCGGAGCGCCTCGGCCAGGAAGCCGGCCTCGAAGACGCAGGGCCCCAGAATCTCGCTGGAGCCCGTGAAGGGCGGCTCGGCCAGGGTGACGGGGGCGCCGGACTCGCGGTGGGCGGCGATCAGCGCCCGGAGGTCGAGGGCCTGCGCCTGGTCGGCCGGCAGGACCAGCACCTCGCGCGGGGGTGGGCCGCCGCAGGTCTCCAGGCAGCGGGCCAGCGCCTCGGCCGTGCCGGCGAAGCCGCCCAGCCGGGGCCCGTCGCGCAGGAGGAGCTCGATGTCCCGGCCCCATTGCCCGGGCAGGTGGCGATCCAGGGTCGCGGGGCGATGCTGGAGCGCCACGGCCATCCGCGTGACGCCCGCCGCCACGGCGGAGGCGACGGCGAAGTCCACGAGGCGACGCCCGGCGAAGGGCAGCGCGGGCTTCGCCTCCAGGGCGCCGAGCTCGTGGAGGCGCGTGCCCTCTCCGCCGGCCAGGAGGACGGCCAGGGTTCGCGACAGGTTGGGCACGTCGGGTCGGGCCAAGCGGAAGCTCCGAGGAGGCAGGGGAGACCGGGGTCAACATCGCCGGGGACGGCGGGTTCCACCGGTTCCGCGCGGGACCCGTCACGTCGTGGCGCGCGGGCCTCGGGGCGGGCGACTCACTCCGCCGCCTGCGCCGCTCCCGCCGGCGACCACTCGAGCGCGACCGGCTCGCCCAGGCCCCAGGCCAGCGTCAGGGACAGCCGCCCCTCGGGACCCTCCCGCAGGAGCCGCCAGGAGCCGTCGGCGCCCTCGACGGCTAGCGACCCCGCCGCGAAGAGGTCCGGGTGCTCGGCCCGCAGCGCGAGGAGGCGGCGGGTGAGCGCGTCCTTGCGTCGCGCGAAGCCGCCGGGCCCGGGAGACGATTCCGGGCAGCCGAGCCGGTCCCAGTCCACCGCGAGACGGTTGTCGGGGTCGGTCAGGTGGTGGAGCGGCCCCTCGGCGCCCTGGTAGAAGTCGGGGATGCCCGGCATCAGGCCCTTGAGGGCGAGCTGCGCAAGGGACAGCTCGTCCGCGCGGGCGATCATCTCGGGGCGCCGTCGGGGAGGCCCCTGCCCCATTCTCGCGCGAGCGCGCGGGCGAAGTCCTCGGGCCGCGCCTCGGCCTCCTCGCGCGGGTGGGTCCAGTTGGTGACCTCGCGCGCCTCGCGCAGCGCCTTCTCTAGGTGGCCGGCGAGGCGGTCCTCCAGATCCTGGCGGCCGTCCTCCCAGAGGGCGAGGAGGCTCTGGACGGCGTACCAGCGGATGCGAGGGTCCACCTTCGGGGCGCCGTCCACCGCCTTCGACGCCTGCCAGACATGGGCGAAGGCGTCGGGGAGATGCGTCATGGCGACGAGCCGCATCCGCGCGTCCTCGGCCCGCTTGGTGTCGTGGGAGGAGGTCAGCGTCAGGTCGCGCCCCGTCCGCTCGGAGAGCCACTCGCCGAAGCGGGCGGGCGTCCAAACGGGGTCGCCGGGCTCGCCGCCCACCTCGCAATGGGCGAGGCAGCGGGTGAAGCGGTAGAAGGCCGTGTCCTCCTGCGACTTGGCCATGAGCGCGCCGGTGACCTGCTGGAAGCGGGTGCGCAGACGCCGCGCCTCCTCTGTGTCGCCGTCGCGGATGGCGCGGGCGACGAAGCGGAGCGCCATGTCGCTGACGAGCCCCTCGGCCGCGCGGTCGGCGGCCTCGTCGAGGAGGCGGGCGTCCTCCGCCCGGCGTTCGGGGTCGTCGGATTCGAGGTAGGTGCGATAGCGCGGGATCTCGACGAGGAGCGCGAGCACCGCCTCGCGGATGGCCTCCTCGCCGGCCTCGATCTCGCCCGAGGCCTGCACGGCGGCCAGCGCGAGGTTCTTGAGCTGCGCCAGCTCGGCCGCGAGGTCCTGGCGGATCACCTGGGCCTTGGCCTCGGCCAGCACCTCGGGCCAGTCGCGCTCCTCGCCGGTCTCCTCGCGCCACAGGGCGTCGATGCGCCGAAGGCCCTCCGGGTCGGTCAGGACGCGGGCGATGGCCGCGCAGGCCTCGTAGCCGGTGGTGCCCTCGACCGGCCATGTCGGCAGGCGCTCCTCGCCCACGAGGATCTTCTCGACCCAGATGGGGAGGTCGCCCACCGCCGCGCGGAGCCGCCCCAGATATTCGCCGGGTCCGCCAGGCCGTCCACATGATCCACCCGCAGGCCCTGGATCCAACCCCCGCGCACGAGGTCGAGGATCAGGGCGTGGGTGTCCTCGAAGACCTGCTCGTCCTCGACCCGCATCCCGATCAGGCCGGTCACGTTGAAGAAGCGCCGGTGGGTGACGCCGTCGCGCTCCAGCTCCCAATGGGCGAGCCGCCAAGCCTGGCGCGCATGGAGGTCCCTCAGCGCCCCGGGCTCGCCCGCCCGCTCCTCGTCGGTGAGCGGGTGCGGGGTGAGCGGGATCTCGAGGTCGCCGGCGCAGAGGATCGGGCCGTCCTCGCCCTCTCTGGCCTCGATGCGGCCCGCCTCCAGCATGGCCTCGAAGGGCTCGGGAAGGAAGGGGAGCACCAGCCGCCCCGCGCCCCAGTCGATGTCGAAGTGGCGCGCCCAGCGGCTTCGCTCGCCGTGGCGGAGCACGTCGCGGAGCCAGGGGTTGTCGAGCGAGAAGGCCGTGTGGTTCGGGACGATGTCGATGACGATGCCGAGCCCATGGTCCTGCGCGGCCCGGGACAGCGCCTCGAAGCCCTCGCGGCCGCCGAGGCAAGGCTCGACCTCGGTGGGGTCGGTCACGTCGTAGCCGTGGCTCGATCCGGTGGCGGCGGTGAAGATCGGGGAGAGGTAGAGATGGGTGATCCCCAGCGCCTTGAGGGGGCCCAGGCGCTCCCGGGCCTTGGCGAAGGTCATCCCCTCGCGGAGCTGCAGGCGGTAGGTGGCGCGGGGAAGGGTCATGGGCGGCTCACGAGCAGGGCGAAGGCGTAGGGATCGCGGGCGATGTCGCCAAGCGCGATGTCGTGGGGCTCGGTCCTGGTCGGCGGCTCGTCGGGCGGCGTGCCCAGGTTGGCGTGGGCGACGACGAAGCCGTCGTGGAAGGGCCAGGTGGCCGAGAGCGCGGCGGGGCCACGTCGCTCGATCCGCGCGGGCCCGGCGCGGCCGGACTTGAGGAGCGGGACGATCCTTTCGTGCCGGAGCGCCAGGAGCCGCCGGGTGAGGTCGCGCCAGTGGCGGGCGTGCTCGCTGCCCGAGTCGGTGAAGGGGCGCGACTCCTCCATGGTCCGGCGGTCGTTCGGGTCGGGGAAGTCGTCGGAGCCGAACATCTTGCCGAACTGCTCCTTGCGGCCCTCGCGGATGGCCTCGGCCAGTTCCTCGTCCACGTCGCAGAAGTAGTGGAACGGGCCGCGCTCGCCCTCCTCCTCGCCCATCCAGAGCATCGGGACGAAGGGCGAGGTCAGGAGGAGCGCATGGGCGACCTCCAGGCCCCTCTCGTCCCTGACGAGGTTGATGAGGCGCGCGCCGTCCGGGCGGTTGCCGATCTGGTCGTGGTTCTGGTTGTGGCAGACGAAGGCCGTCCAGGGCAGGCCGAAGACCGGCAGGCCCTCCTCGGGCTCGGGCGCCTCGTCCCCAGGCTTGGCGAAGCCCTCGCCCAGGACATGGCGGAGCTTCTCAACGGGGTTCTCGGCGTATTCGGCCATGTAGCCGCCGCCCTCGCCGGTCAGGAGGGGGTGCATGGAATGGTGGAAGTCGTCGGCCCACTGCGCGGTCGAGGCGCCGTCCCGGATCAGCGTCGGCGCGTTGCGGGCGTCCTCGTTGACGAGGTGGATCGGGCGGCCGAAGTCGCGGGCGCGAACCTCGTGTCCCAGTTCCTCCATGAAGTGCACCGGCGAGTCGGGGTCCCGGATCTCGTGGACGGCGTCGAAGCGGAGGCCGTCGAGGCGGTACTCGGTGATCCAGCCGAGGCAGAGGTCGAGGAAGAACCGCCGCACGGCGGGCTGGCCGAAGTCGATGGCGGCGCCCCAGGGGCTCGATTGCTCGGGATCGAAGAAGCCGGGCGCGATGCGGTGCATGTCCGAATCCTGCGGCGCGAAGTGGTTCATGACGAGGTCGAGGAGAACCATGATCCCATGCCGCTGCGCCTCCTCCACGAAGCGCTTCATGTCCTCCGGGCTGCCGTAGGCCGGATGCGGCGCGAGGAGGAGCGCGCCGTCGTAGCCCCAGCCGCGCATCCCCGGCCCGTGCGGGACGGGCATGAGCTCGAGCGCGGTGATCCCGAGCGCGGCGAGGCCGGGGAGACGGCGGGTGGCGGCCTCCCAGGTGCCCTCGGGGGTGAAGGTCCCGACGTGGAGCTCGTAGAGCACCGCCTCCTCCCAGGGGCGGCCGCGCCATTCGGAGGTCCAGGCGTGGCGGCGCGGGTCGAGGAGACGCGAGGGCCCCATGACGTCCGTGCCCATCTGCGCCCGCGCGAGGGGGTCGGGCGTGGCCTGCCCGTCCACCACGAAGGCGTAGGGCGCATCGGCCCGGGCCTCGGCCGTCGCGCGCCAGAAGCCCTCCGCGTCCCTCGCCATCGGCTGCCTCGCGCCGCCCAGGTCGAGATCCACGGTCCCGGCCTGCGGCGCCCAGAGGGCGAAGCGCCAGCGCCCCTGCCCCAGCGGCTCGGCGCCCCAGGCCTTGGGGTGGTGGAGCGCATAGGGCCGAGCGGCCGTCATCCGCCGCGCGTTGGCGGTCCCAGCGTCGAGCATGTCCCTCTCCTTTCGATGGAAGCGGTTGCCGCCTCCCGGACGGTTCCCCCGAACCGTTCGCCCTCTTGGAACAACATCCGCGCGGCGAAGTTCCGGGACCCGGTGGCAGGGGCGCATCGTTCCTCCGAGCCCGGCCAGTCCCCACACGGAGAGCGTGCCCATGCCCGACCCCGACGATCCCTTCGACGAAGCCCCCCGAGGCCCCGGATGCGGCAAGCTCAGGGGCAAGACCGCCTTCGTGACCGGCGCCTCCTCGGGGATCGGGCGCGCGACGGCCCTGCTCTTCGCGCGAGAGGGCGCGCGGGTCGCGATCTCCTACTACTCGGACCCCCAGGATGCCGAGGAGACGCTGCGCCGGATGCGCGAGTTCGGGGTCGAGGGCGTGTCGGTCGGCATGGACGCCGGCGTCCACGGGGAGAACACCCGCGCCACCCGCGAGGCCATCGAGAGGCTGGGCGGGAGCCTCGACATCCTGGTCTGCAACGCCTCCATGCAGATCGTGCAGGAGGACGTTCTGGACGTCTCGCCCGAGCAGGCGCGGGACACGCTCCTCGTGAACGCGCTGGGCTATCTCTGGACCATCCAGGCGGCGCTGCCCTCCATGCGGGCGGGGAGCTGCATCGTCGGCACCGTGTCCGTGGTGGCCTACAAGGGGAACGAGCAGCTCGTGGATTATGCCATGGGAAAGGGGGCGGAGCTCGCGCTGCTGCGCTCGCTGGCCGCGCAGCTCGCGCCCAAGGGGATCCGGGTGAACGCGGTGGCGCCGGGGCCGGTCTGGACGCCCTTCATCAAGGAGACCATGGACGAGGAGAAGATCAGGAGCTTCGGGAAGGACGTGCCGCTGGGCCGGCCCGCGCAGGCCCATGAGCTGGCCCCCGCCTACCTGTTCCTCGCCTCGGACGACGCAACCTACGTCACGGGACAGACGATCCACGTCAACGGCGGGATGCCGGTGGCGAGCTGAAGGGGCGCCGAATGGCGCCCGGGCGCGGGCCCCGAAGGCCGGCGGAACCGGCGGTGCGCTTCGGCGTTGGGGGGCCGAGCGCGACTAGCGCGCCCAGGCTCTCCGAGCCGGATCATCATTGCCACATTGGGAGAACGCTCGTGAAAAAGCTGCTGCTGTCCACTGCCCTCATGGGAGCCATGGCCGTCCCGGCCCTGGCGCAGGACCAGTCCATCTTCCGCGAAGCCCCCGAGGCCCTGGACATCCGCGCCTCCGACTTCATGGGAATGCGCCTCTACGCCACCGAGACCGCCCCCGAGGGCCAGGAATTCCAGGGCGTCCAGGAAGGCTGGAACGACGTGGGCGAGGTGAACGACGTCGTCTTCAACCGTGACGGCCAGGTGCAGGCCGTTCTCGTGGACATCGGGGGCTTCCTCGGCATCGGCGAGCGCACGGTGGCGGTGTCGATGGACGCGCTCCAGTTCCTGTCGGACTCGGAGACGGCGGACAACGCGGACGACTACTTCCTCGTCATCAACGCCACCCGCGACCAGCTTGAGAACGCCCCCGACTACAACGCCGGCCAGCAGGGCGAGATGACGGCCGAGCAGGCCGCCCAGCAGACCGACCAGGCGATCGACGAGGGCGCCTCGGACGTGGCCGCCGCGGGCGCGGCCGCCGGGGCTGCGGCGGGCGCCGCGGCGGGGGC
>NZ_KK088554.1:0-28131 GCF_000600335.2 Rubellimicrobium mesophilum DSM 19309
AGCCGTTGTACGGGGTTCCTCGCCCACCGGAGAGCCCTCTGGTGGGCGCCTGCGTCTTGGGCGGCATCCCGGGCCGAGTGCAGGGGCGGGAGGTTCAGGACGATGGGCGGCCTCCCGGGCCGAGTGCAGCGGCGGGAGGTCGATCGTGACCGGCGTGTCCCTGCGGGGCGGGAGGAGCCCTCCAGGCAGAGGCGCAGGGCCGTGTGTCGCCGGCCAAGGCCAGGTCCACCGCCTTGCGGGTCAGGGCCTCGGCCTCATCTTCCAGCAGCGCCTGGGCAGCTTGGGTGGTCTTGTTGCGGCTGCCCCGAGGGCGACCAGGATTGCCGAGGGCGAACCGGCCGTTGGCGTTGCGAGGGGCCTCCAGGAGGAGGGGAGCAGCCGTATCCGTGCCGCTGATACGGTTCCGGTCCACCACCCCCTGGCGGGTCTCGGTAGGGACATAGGACACCCCATAGGGGTGTGTCCCTGTCTGTCCCTCCCTCCAGGGACAACGACGCCTGTCCCTGTCCTGTCCCTGTCTGTCTCTTTGATCATGTGGAGCCATCAACCTTCCAGACGTAGTCGTCCAACTGCTGCACTAGGCCCTTCTCGATCAGGCCCTTTTTGGCCCGGTCGAACGCCTTCTTGAACGCCTCTGGCTTGCCGTTCGCGGCCAGTCTGCGGTGCCGGCAATGCTCCCGCCACTGCTCGATCGTGACGACAGGGTCGCTCGGAAGACCCGGCTTGGTGATCGCCTGACCATGATGCTCGAGCGCCTCGGAGAGAGCCTGGAGAGCCGTGCCGGCCTGACCCCCGAGCCGCTGGTGTTGCGCGATCTTCACGTCGTTGCTCAGCAGAGGCACGAGCGTTGTCTGGTCCTCGTGGCCAGGCACTGGGACCGTTTGCAAGCGGAAGCCCCAGCGTCCCTGGCTGTCGCTGTCCTTGTGCCGGTCGACTGTGAGAACCGTGGTCAGCGCCTTCATGTCTCCTTCGGCCTTGAGCCGGGTGTCGAACGACCCCCAGAAGTGGGAGTGTCCGCGAAGACGCTTCTCGTCTCCCCAACCGCTATGCGCGACTACCAGAACCGTGCATCCGACCGCGCGCACGATGCGGTTGAGGTTCCGCACCCACGCCCGCGCGGTCTCATGGTCCGTCTCCGAGCCCTCCATAGACGAGCCGAATATGTCTACGACGATGAGGCGGAAGGCTCCCTTGGGACTTCCCGGACCGGGAACCACGTCGCGCTGCACCCGCATGGAGGCGCAGGCGTCTAGCAGATCCTCCACTGCATCATCGTCGTCCAGAGCGACTTCCTGGGGGTAGAGGTGGATGTTGTTCCGCTCCTCCGGCGGGATACCATGAGCCTCCATCCACCCCGGGATGCGCTGCGTGGCCACGCCGCGACCCCCTTCAGTCGCGATGTAGAGAACCGGTCCAAGATCCAGGATCGGCTGTCCATGCCACGTGTGGCCGGTCGCGACCGAGCAAGCAATGTCGATGGCCAGGAACGACTTGAAGGTGTTGGACTTGCCGAACAGGAGAGCCGAGGTCCCGCGCGTCAGCAGGCCCTTGATCAGCCAATCGGGCTTGGGGAGGGCGACCATTTCGGGGTAGGTGAGGAAGTGGGGGAGCGACCTGGGCGTCCTCCTCTGATCCAAACCCCCTTCCATGGGTCGCAGCGGCCGGAGCGGCGTCAGATACGTGCGGTTGCTCACCGAGGACCTGCGGGCCGGACACATCACACACCTCCTACGACATGGGAGGCGAGCCACTGGTCCAGGTCGGTCCTGCGGTAGAGAACTACCTTGCCCAGTTTCACGAACGCCGGGCCGCGATGGCGGTTCTCGGCCATCCGCAACTTGGCCAAGAATGAGACCGAAAGGCCGAGGTATTCCGCTGCCCGTTGAGGATCGAGGTAGTCGGGCTCAAACCCATGGACTTCGACTTCGACCTTGCCAAGTTGAGTTCGAGGTCGAGCCATCCGCCTCAAGTTGGCGCCAGCCGCAACGGAGGTAGCGGGGCCTTGTCCTTCAAGCCGTCTATCTTCGGTCCGAGGCGCCATCGCGCATGTTCCCTTCGGCGACTGCGGCTGCCTTGCGGACGGAGCGGTGTCCGCGCAGGCACCTGCGTTCTAGGTTTCCACGACTGGATAAAGGGAGGGTATCGCCTGACTTCAATAGGCGTCGTCAGGAACTATCTAGAAAAATCAATGACTTATACTGCCATTGGCAGTCAGCGACTGGTCGGGTGAGAGGGATCGACCGTTGCAGCCAAGACCTCCAGGGCTGCTCGCTTCTCTGTGCGGTAGATGTTCCGGTCGTAGATTGCCGTGACCCCCCTGTCGGCATGGCCCAGGACCCGCTCGACAATGAAGCGTGACACGCCGCCGCCTGTCATCAGCGTTGCCGCCGTGCGTCGAATATCATGAAAGCGCCAGTCAGCCAGAACCTCCTGGGGCAGGAGCGGTCGCCCGTTGGCTTGGGCCGCTGCAGCGTTCACGGCTGCCGTGAACCGGTCCTTCTGTCTTGAGCCAGGACTGATGGGCCGGTCACCGCGGGTAGTGAAGACATACGGTCCCAGCCGGGGTTGCTCAGCAATGAGTGCAGCGAGGGCACTTGAGAGCGGCACCTCATGGGCCGCTGCCTTGGCGGTCCGAGTGGCCTTCATCTTCTCGCGCGGGATGATCCAGAGGTCGCCGTGGAGTTCGTCCCAACGCATCTGGGCCACGTTGCTCAGGCGCTGCGCCGAGAGCATCAGGACCTTGAGGAATGGTCCGAAGGGATAGGGTTCCCGTCTAGCGGCCTCCCAGAGGGCCTGCCACTCGCTGGGGGAGAGAACCCGCTCCCTAGCGGGAGCCTTCTCGCGGGCCTTGAGGGTAGCCCAGGGGTTCACGTCAATGATCCGTTCGTCGGCCGCCCAGGCGAACATGGGCCGTAGGTAGCGAATGACGCTCGCCGCGCGGAGAGGCGAGGAGTGGAGCGCGACGTGGTCACGCAGGTCGAGCCCGTGGTGGATAGAGAGGTCGCTCAGCCGGACACGGGCCAAGCGAGGCTCGCCCCAGACATGCCAGACCGACTGCACGTCGTGCCAAGATCGCATCTGAGGAGCCCTTGCCGCTGCATAGCGCTCAAACAGTTCGCCGACCGTGCGGACCTCGCGGGCTCGGCCGGCACCTATCGAGTTCTCCTTGATTGTCTCAGCGGCCTTGCGGGCATCTTTGACCGACAGGCTCGGGAAAGTGCCTAGCCGGACGCGCTTCCGCGACTTGGGACCGGTCTGGACCACTACGTCCCAGACCTTGGTGCCCTTCTTGCCCACCCGGAGGACCAGACCGGGGACCACCTCATCGCGGACCTCATAGCCCTCCGCTCTGGGGCGAAGGTCGGCCGCCTTCTTCTCGTTCAACCTGGTTGCCATCTTGTGCGGATCTTGTGCAAAGTTGTGCGTTCCCATCGGTTCCTGATGGTTTCCTGGGTTGCACAATACGTCAGAAACCTTAGAGAATGAACCCATAGGAAGCGACAGGAACCTAGAACCAACGAAATCATAATCCGTGTGTCGGGGGTTCAAATCCCTCCTCCGCTACCACCATTCCCCGATAAAGCGACGCCTCTTTGCCTAGGATGGCCGCGAGGTGGCCTTCCACCACTACGTTCGTCGCCGTCGCCTCCGGCGTGACTACGACACGGGCCACGAGTTCGCGGAGGACCTGGACAGCTTCCAATGCCTCGCCGGTGGCGAGGTGTGCCGCAAGATCCTCGATGGCAGCGAGATACCGGTCGAGGGCACGGGGGTGAAGCTCCACGACCTCGGTGTCCGTCGTGGCTTCCGCTGCCGCTGCTTCCGCCTTGCGCGCTGCATCCAACAGCTCGCGGATGGTGCGCTCGGCTTCGGGTCCGTCGGTCATGCTCTGGATGTAGAGACGGTGAGCACGGTCGTAGGCGGACCGCGCCTGAGCCGCCGCTCGCTCGAGCTTGACCCGGTCGCGCTTGGCCGCGGCCCGAGCACGTTGACGCTCCTCGTGATAGGCGCTGAGGTAGGCCTTTACGTAGATCGGGTTAGCGAGTTCCTCGCGCAGGCCGGCGAAGATGGCCGCCTCGATCCGGTCGATGCGGACCTCCCGGCGGTTTGTGCAGGTTCCGCTCTCCTTGCTGGTTGTGCACCGCCCCCAGACGGCGCTCCCGTTGCTTTTCGAGATAGCCAGGCCACCGTCACAGCAGCCGCAGCGCAGAAGCCCGGAAAAGGGCCGCTTGGGCTTGGCATGGGCTCGCCCGTATGCCCCAGGGCCGCCGCTCTGACGGCGCGCTTCCTTGCGCCGGCGTGCGGCCTCGATGAGGTCGGGCGGGACGATGGCAAGGTGTGGCGCCGGAACGCGCTGCCAATCAGACTCGGGGTTGACCCGGCTCACCCGTTTGCCGGTGTCGGGGTTGCGGACCATCGACACCCGGTTCCAGACGATCATCCCACCGTAGATGGGGTTCAGCAGGAGGCCGCAGCCTCGCTCCGGCTGCCCGTTGATCGTGGATGCGTTCCAGCGCGTCCCGCGCGGTGGAGGAACACGGTCGGCGTTCAGCCGGCCTGCAATCTCGCGTGGACTGCGGCCGTCGATGTACTCCTCGAAAACGCGCCGGACCACGGCCGCTTCTTCGTCTTGGACGACGAGCTCGCCCGGACGACCTGGGGCAGGGCGATATCCATAGGCACGCCCGCCTGCCGAGCGCCCTTCCCGCACGACACCGGCAAGCCCACGATGCACCTTGCGCTTGTGACCTTCCATCCAGAGCTGACCGACGAGGCCGTGCACACCCACTTGGAGAATGTCGGCGCGCCCCATACCGACGATGAGAATGTCCACTCCGAGGAACTCGAGACGCTTGTGGACGCCCGCGAGATCCCCTTGGTCGCGGCTGATGCGATCGAGCGCTTCTACAACCACAACATCGAAGCGGCCAGCCTTGGCGTCTGCCATAAGGTCGGAGAAACCTTCACGGCCGATGAGCGAGGCCGAGGTCCGAGCGCGATCGGCGTAGGTCTCGACGACGCTCAGGCCTTCGCGGACGGTGTAGGCCCGGCAAAGCTCAAGCTGATCCTCGACGGAGCGGTTCGACTGGAGGTCAGTCGAGTAGCGGGCGTACAGGGCCGCGCGACGGCCAACGGTCGGTTTTGGCATGGAAAGGCTCCCGAGGACTCGGCGGCAGTATCGGCGCGCGCCTGGGCTCGTGCCAAGGCCTCAACGAAGCGCAGGAGCTCAGGGTCAGGCGGCCGGTCCGAGAGGAGAAATGCTGTCAGCACCATCAGGACTCACTGGGCCGCCTGCCATCAGTCGCATCATCGTCGCCGAGCGACGGACCGATACTGTCCAGCTGCGACATCCCCAGTTCCGCCATGGCGGTGCGGTTTGCCGCCTGGACGTAGCGCTGCACCTCACTCAGGGTCCGATGACCGGTAATCGCCGCAATCTGCCAGGCTCCCACTCCTGCCTCTGCGAGCCGCCGGGCTATCGCCTTCCGCAGGCCGTGCGCCGAACAGTGTGACAGCCCAGCCCTGTTGCACCAAGTGCGCATGGAGTGGGACAAGCCCTTGGCAGACCGCTGTTGCCCAAGTTTGTTCTGAAGGAACGTCGCCTGATCCCGGGGGCAGAGCTCAAGCACCTCCCGAAGCTTGGGCATGATGGGGATGACGACCTCGACGTGGTCCTTCGCCTTCGCCGTCTTCCGTCGAACGTAGACCAGCTTCTCGCCTCGGTCAGTCTGTATAATGTTCTTCCAGCCGAGCTTCACCGCGTCCACGGTCGCAGCGCCGGTCCAGAGCATCAGCATCATGGCCGTATGCGGGACTGTCCCGCTCGGATGCCAGGCCAAGTACTGGCTGATCTCCTGTTCGGTCCAGGTGTGAAGTCCGTCGCTCTCAAGCTGGAAGCGATTCACTTCGCGAGCGGGGTTCGACTGCAAGTGCGCCAACTCGACACCCAAGTCCAAAACCTGAGCCAGGACCCGCAAACGGTGGTTCGCGGCGGCCGGGGTCTTCGCCTTCTTTGCCATGAATTCCCGCACGTGAATGGAAGTCATTCCCTTCACGCTCCTGTCGCCGTACTCACGCTCGATGGCCGTGAGGATGTAGCCGAGGTTCTGCTTCGTCCTGTCGGCGAGATTGTTGCCCGCGAGGAGGACCGGCCTCAGGCGCCTGACCAAGGAGCGGATGGTGTCCGTGCGATCATGGTCCTCGAGAGCGCAGTCGAGGACCTTCACGGTGCTCACCGCCTCCTGATGCCGGCGGATGAAGTCCTCGGAACCGTAGTCAGTCCCGAGGTCTACTGACTTGCCGTTCTTGCGGTAGCGGAAACGCAGTTGGCCGTGACGATCGCGGTAGGAGGATACGTTGGGGTAAGACCTGCGGTGCGGCATCTCAGTCCCAGTCACACTTCCGATGGTTGTTGGAGCTCTTCCCAGCGATGATAGAGACGGTGCCGGAGGGGCCGATGTCGGCTCTCCAGTCCGTGACGCCGGCCAACCGCATCGCCTTCGCAATGCGGGTCAGGTCAGCTTGCTTGATGAGGGCGGGGCGGGCGGGCATCGGTCCTCCGAGGTTGGGGTGTGAAGGCAAGGACAGTTGGACCCTAGCCCCGGCGGGGCTCGGGCAGCCGTCAAGTGGACGCTTCTGGGCTAGGGCGGTTTCTGGTTCCTAAATCCGCCATAGGGGAGGTGCTCTCCGAGCGGTTTGACGCGGGAGCGAGCCCGCGTTGGGACGCCGAGAGAGGCGGTAATGTCGCCGAGACAGCAATAACTCTGGGATGCGTTGCGGTGCTGAGGCGGCCTCTAAGTTCTCTCCATCCTTGTGGCATCTCTACTTGCGATGATTATATCGCTACTTGCGATGATTGTGTCAAGGGCTGATCTGTATCAACTCGCGATCATCGGAAGCGGAGAGGGCGATGGTGGATAAGAAGTACCCCAGCGAACGGCAGGACCAGTTCATCGTGAGGCTGCCTGACGGGATGCGGGATCGGATCAGGAGGGCGGCGGAGGTCAACAACCGTTCGATGAACGCCGAGATCGTAGCCACGTTGGAGGAGAAGTACCCGCCTGCCCCAGCCTCTATGGCCTTCAGCGACCTGGATGACCTCGGAAGTTACGTCCTTCAGGGAGCAGACGGGGCAGATCGCCAAGCTAGACTCGAGGAGGTCAACCGCCGGATTAGCGCGAGCCAAGAACTGGCTGGGTGGACCCTGCAGTTGTTCTCTCGGGGCACACACACGGCTGTGGCTTTCGTGCCGCCAAGCGGGTCTCCAGACGACACTTCCCGGACTGACCTGTTACTCAACGAACCCCGGTTCAAGCGCAAGACGAAGACCAAGTGAAGGGCAGACCAGATGAGGGGCCTGGCGGGCCGAGGATTCGATCCCGACCAGGAGCTAACCAGGCCCCGTCCCGGACGGCATCTAACGTGAACCAGATTGCCACGTGCCTCGTGCTCCTGGAGCCATGCCAACGAGTTCGTTGCCCAGCGCATAAGCCCCGGCCGGTCCAGCGTGGGTGTGACTAACACGAGAAGGTGCCTCCGATGGTCTGTTCCGACCCAGCGAAGTTGGAGTGCCGACAGAGCCGGCCGACTTCACAGGGGTTCAGGATCGGTACCCGTCGATGTATGTGACGAAGGGGCCTCCGGGAGTGCGTGATCGACCCAGTCAGGCTGGTCTCCTCGGCGAGTCTTCATCCCGGGGCCACGGGGTGTCTCCTGTCCGGACAAGTACCTTGAGCGGACTCGCAGCCGGCACAGTTCGCAGAGGCCACGGGACCCCAGATCGCAGTGCGGAGTGACGCTGCCGTCCGAAGCTGCGAACGCATCACCAACATGTGCCCGAGGGAGCCGTGTGGATGTCATGCGGCGGGCGCCGGTGCGCAGGCACCGGCTGATCTGGTTGAAAATCATCGTAGTGCCGCTACTCCGGCTCGCGGATCATCGCGATCTGATTCGAGGGGAGAACGATCCCCTTGTCGATCGCCTCACCATCGACTTCGAGCAGCTCGCCGACGACGAACCGACTGAACTGGAGCTCCTGTGCGAGGTCGCTAAGGGTGGGCGACGCAAACCGCACGATGAGCCTCTCGGAGCAGCCGCGCAGGTTGACCATGAACACGCTCATCCGAGCTACCCCTCCATGCCCGTGTGCGAGGTCAGGCCAGATTGGGCGAGGGTGAGGCGGGTGCGGGTCCGACCCAGCGGCGCCTTGTTGCACGGCCACCAGATCACGGCGATTTCCCGGCGCCCCGGAGACAGGACCAGCGCCCCCAGCCGCTGTTCGACGGCGAACGGGAACTCCGCATGGATTACCTCCTCGGTCTCGATGGAGCCATCGTCGTGAAGGTAAGCCGGCACCCGGTGGGTACCGTCGTCGAGGGTCACCTCGACCGATCCGGACGTCCACGGCTCCGACCCGACGAGCCGCCCCGGGCGGTAGGACGAGGCGTCGATGTAGGTGCGCCGCCGACGGGGAAAGGTCAGCTCCGTCTGCACCATGAACGGGATGTATTCAGGAATCATTTCGTCCTCCTTAAGCAAGGAGGGCCAGCTTGATGTGGGGAGCGCGCACCTATAAGGTAATGCGCAGCCGCGATCGAGCTTGCACCTCGGTCTCCGGTTAGGGGTGTTGGAGCGTTGCAGCGCTCCGGCACCCCGATTCTCATCGTGATCTGAAGTTAACTACGTTTGTCGTTGACGCAATAGATTTTCAGCGTGGCCAGAAAATTTCTTTGGAGCTATCTGTGCGCTGTTGTCAGGCTGATAAGACGCTCAAGCGGGATCATTGGCGAACCACTGCAAGCGTTCGCCACAGTTGTTCTTCAATCCATTGATTTCTGACGACTTTCAGCGTTCATGGGCCTTTTGGTGGGAAGACCACTTCCTAATCTTATCAACCAGTTACTTTGACGAACCGGCGTGTAAGATCCTTAGATTGCCTGGCGAAGCGTTCAGGGTTGACGAACGTCGGTTGGTCAGAAGTTAGATCGTCTCTCGACAGGAGTCTTTCTAGACGATTCCTGCTGATGCAGTAGGGTGCTGGTTTGATTTCTATGCCGTGTTCGTTATTTAGGTTTTCTCGCGCGATGTTTCGTTGGAGGTATTTCTTACGGCGGCAAATAATTGATAATGATACTCTGCGGTTTCGTCTGCGCCGATAATGTGTGGCAACGACGAAGGGCGAGAGCGCAAGCACGGCGCGAGCCGCCGGCGACAGGGGTGCAAGGTGCATTTGGCCGTGGACATCGCCACTGGGGATGTCAGGGTGGTGAGGGCTGCAGCCCGGTGTTGCCGGGCCTGCTCGCGCAGATCGGCCGCCCAGCCCGCTGGCACCGTCACAGCCGGCGGCGCTTGCGACACCCGCAAGTGCCACTCGGCCGTCCCTCAACGAGGCGCCACGACGATCGCCCCCGATCCGCCACAACGGTCGTGCCCGGAAAGAAGACTGTCCCGCCAGCCGGGCGCGGAGCGAGACCCTGCGGGCGACCCAGCACTTTGGACGGCCTCGTCGGAAACGTTGAACCAGCTACCGTGCCCGGAGTCGGGTCGAAGCTAAGATGCTGTGCCTCAAGTGCTTCGGAAACCACGTCATGGCCAAGAACCCCGACCATCAAACCGCCAAGGTCTACACCCGAATAGCCTCGATCAACCGATCCTTAGAGCTCGGCACGGCTGAGTCCGGGTGCATCGCCTCAACTCAAGAGTAAGGGGGTAACTCCACCCTCAGCCCGAGTACGTCACAACCCCCTCCAGAGGCGTCAGTTGCAGCGATGGGATGGCTGTCGATCCCCGGCAGGGAAACGGCGAGGCGCGCGCGGACGTGTCAGTAACCACCAAATTCCGAATTTCGGAGATCGGGCGTGAAATTCTGCTCCTCCTTCCCGAAATCGTGCGCCATGATCTTTAGGCGGACATGATCGGCTTGCCGGTCGTTTCGCTCGTGGCCACCCTTGAGCGGCCACCAGTCCAACTCTCCGGGCGCCGCTGGCGCCTCCAATGGGAGCGAATGATGACCGACTTCTCCACCGCGCGCACTCGCGCGATGCTCGACCTGTATCAGTTCGCTGCGAGTCGCCGCGATCAGCTGAGCGCTGACATCGGCGAGCACGCCCTTGGCTTGGCGTTGAGCGAACGCCGCCCCGATCCGTTCCTCGCACGCAGCGCTATCCGCAACGCGCGCTGTACTGTGCTTCGCCGCCTCCGGCGCGACGTCGCGCGCCGCGCCGAGTTGTCCCGGACGGACGGCCCGCCTGACGGTTCCTTCGACGCGGTGATGGCGAACGACACCATCAGCGCCATGGCCCGGCCGCCCTCGCCTGAGCGCGCCTTGATTATGCGCGGCGCGTTGAAGATGCTTCTCAATAAAGTGAAGAAGCAGTTGGGCGACCAAGGCGTCGAGGTGGCCAGCCGCTACCTGGATCCGATCGATGAGGTTGCCACCAATCTCGGTTGTTCAACTGCGCAGATCAAGCGCCTGCGTGCGGACGTGCGGAGTATTGCCGAGCAGTTGGCTGACGAAGTTCGCCCCTGACCGACGCCCGCAGCAGCGGGCGCAGTATCAACAGTGCCGACGGCCTCGGCCGTCGGCACATCACCGGATGCAAAGAATGACGAACTCGATCTTGAAGCCGAACCCTGCGGCCGAGAAGCGTGAGCCGGTTATCCAGACTGTGCAGGCCCTTCTCGCGCTGCGCGACTCCGGATTCAGCCTGCCCGCCGCATTGGCCGAAGTCGTCGACAACTCGATCGAGGCTAAGGCGCGCAACATTGAAGTGACACTGCACGAGGCCGTCGGCCGCAGCGGTAAGGGTCATGTCGACTACATCACCATCGTCGACGACGGCATCGGCATGCCACGTAAGGACCTCGCAAAGTATCTGGTTATCGGCTTCAGCACCCGCTGGATGCGGAAGGATACGATTGGCAAATATGGGGTCGGAGCCAAGCTCGCCGCGCTAAACTTTGGACGTTGCATCGACGTGTGGAGCCGCCAAGACGGCAAGTCCCCTTGGCTGCATGTAAGTATGGATCTGACCGCCATGGACGAGGCGGAAAAACGTGGCGAGTCGGATGCGGTCACGATCGCGCCGCCCGACGATACGCCGCCTTTAGAGGAGTGGGTGCCGAAGCCGCCGAAAGGCTCGGGCACCGTTGTGGTCTGGAGCGACGTTGATCGGCTCGAGGCCGGCCGTGCGCATGACAATTTCGACGGGCTCGTGCGCGAGGCCCGTCGCGAACTGGCGCGCATTTTTCGCGAGTTCATCAACGGCGGCGTGAAGCTGAAGGTCAACGGCTACGTCCTCGCGGCCGCCGATCCGCTTTTCCAGATGTCTGGCAGCTTCGCCGACGTGATCCTTGCAGAGGAAGCTAAGAAGAATAAGCGCGCGGTACTTGACCATTATCCTCCGAAGCTCGTCATTGCAGATCGCGAGGAGATTTATATCAAAGATGCCGACGCATCAGCCTATTTGACAGTCACTGTGGCGCCAGCAGCGGTTCTACGCGAGCGCGGCAAAGGCGGCGACGATCTCGCCCGAAGTCTGCACATCAACGAGGCGCAGGGTCTGATAAGCTTTGTGCGGTTCAAGCGAGAGATCTCCTACACGATTGTGCCACGCATGTTCCCGAGCGGCATTCGCGAGTCGGACCGCTTTATCGGCATCGAGGTCTCGTTCGATCCTGACCTCGATGAATATTTTGGCGTACGAAACGTCAAGCATGGAGTCGTCCCCCAGTTCGAACTGCGCAATCGCATCCGGACCATGCTGAAGCCTTACATCAACACGGCGCGAAAGGTGATCCAGGAGCAGTGGCGCGAGCAAGATCGGAAGAACAAGGTTAATGGCGGCGAACACGAGTCCGTCGTCGTGGCTGCGGCTGAGGTGGACAAGGGTTTGCCCAAGGCGAGGGCAGTTGCTTTATCTGAAGCCGCGGCGCTGCAGATCTACCGGGATCTTGCAAAGGATGTCGGTCACGAGGACCCCGCAGCTGTTAAGGACTATGTCGATAGGGTGAGCGCGCGTCCGTTCACGGTCGAGACCGTGGATGTGGCAGGGAAGCAGTTTCTCGACATCCATTATCTCGGCGGAAGCAAAGTCGTCGTGCGCGTGAACAAGCGGCATAAGTTCTACCGCGAGATCTGGGCCCCGCTCCTTGCCGTGAACAATGGTGAGGTCGAGGCATCTGATGACATGAAAACGCTCGCGCGTCGTGCCACCGACGCGTTCACGCTTATGGTGATCGCTTATGCGCGGGCGACGGCCATGAACGATGATCCCTCAGAGTATGAGGAGTTGAGCAGCTACTGGGGCATCTTCCTCGACACACTTATGTCGAAGGTGATGAGCGAATGACCGGCCCAGCAAAGCTTTCCTCTCCTCACGTGGGGCGCGGTCTCTCACGCCTTAACGATCTTCGGCCGCTGCTGATTCTACCTGACGACGACTTGCCCGGCGAGGTACTGATTCCCGCGTTCCGGGCGAGCACTTCAGCCGCGTGCATGATGGGGTTCTTCTCCTCCGCTTCGCTCGCAGCGCTGGCGCCCGGCCTCGCGACGTTCCTGAACGAGACCGGCGGCGCCCTTCGGCTGATCGCGAGTCCCTTCATTGCGCCGGAAGACCAGGCCGCCATCGAAGCCGGGACCGCTGATCCGGCCGGCGTCGCCGACGCTGCGCTCGCCAACCTCGTCGTCACCGAGGACGCACTTGCACGGCACACGCTCGACTGCCTTGCGCATCTGCTGAGGATGGGGCGGCTGGAGATCCGTATCGCCGTCATGCGCAACGGCCTTTTCCACCCTAAGGTGTGGCTCTTCTCGGACGGCGACGACCGGCTGGCGGTCCACGGCTCAAGCAATATGACCTCGGCGGGAATGACGTCGAACTACGAGCAGGTATCCATCTCAAAAGGTTGGGCTGACGCGACGCAGAACTTCGTTGTTGCGAAGCTTGACCATCGCTTCGAGCGGCTGTGGGGAAACGGGGACGATCACTGCGTGGTTCTCGGCGCCTCGGACGCGCTTCGAGCGGGCATTATGTCGGCCATAGGGTCCGAAAGGCCGACCGAGCCGGACTTTGGTGATCTTTTCCAACGTGCGGCGAAGGTGGCTCCCGCCGCCATTGCCGGGCCGCAGCCTACGGGCTTCACGATCCCGGCTGGTCTGCGCTACGAGGACGGCCCATTCGCACATCAGGGCGCCGCAGTAGTCGCATGGGTCAAAGCCGGCCATCGAGGCATCCTCGAGATGGCGACGGGGTCGGGTAAGACGATCACCGCCATGATCGCTGCGCACCGTTTGGTCGAAGCGGTGGGGCCGACACTTATCGTGGTCGCGGCACCTTACCGGCCTTTGATCGACCAGTGGTGCGAGGAAATCGCCCCCTTCGGCATCAGTCCGAACAACCTGACGCTACTCTCCGGAGCCGCCGCCCGCGCGAGCGCGTTGGCAAAGACCGCACGTCGCTTGAAGCACGGCCTCTCGCGTGCCGAAGCGGTCGTGGTCAGCCACGACACGCTCTGCACGCCAGAATTCTCGGACGCAACCCGGCGGCTCGGCGTCAATCTTCTACTTATCGCTGACGAGGCGCATAATCTCGGCCGCGTCGGCTTCATCTCCGAACCACCGGAGCAGTTCACCTACCGACTTGCTCTCTCCGCGACGCCGATACGGCAGTATGACGACGTCGGGACGGCGGGACTGACCCGGTTCTTCGGTGAGGTGGTCTTCCGTTTCACGCTAGAGGAGGCGATTGGGAAGTGCCTGGTCGAATACGATTACCATCTCAGGCCCACCTATCTCGACGATGATGAGATGGACCGCTGGTACGATCTAACCGCGAGAATTCGGCAGAACGCGTGGCGGACAGAGGGGGCAAGCCTGACGATTACCTAGCCAAGCTCTTCCGCGACCGGCGCGAGCTGCTCGAGACGAGTGCGGGCAAGATCGTCTCGCTTGACCGGGCGCTGGATGGTGTCGATCTCAAAAACCTTCGTCACATGCTGATCTACGCGACGGACAAGAGTCCTTCGCAGCTCGACGAGGTGAACGCCCTGCTTCGCCGGCGTGGGGTCGCCTTCCATCAACTGACCGCGGCGGAGACGGGCGACCGCACCAAGACGCGCGCAGTAATAGCAGCATTCCAAGCGGGGGACATCCAGGTCCTGACCGCCAAGCGCGTCTTGGACGAGGGGGTGAACATTCCGCAGATCCGGCGTGCTTACGTCCTCGCATCAACCACAGTCGAGCGTCAGTGGGTTCAGCGGCGTGGACGACTGCTTCGTACCTGCTCTGCGATTGGCAAAACTTCTGCGGATATTACAGACTTCTTGGCGCTCCCACCGGGGCTAGATTCAGCCAATCTGGACGACGATGCAAAGGCCCTCGTAAGGTCAGAGTTGAAGCGGGTTCAGGAGTTCGGTGCCCTCGCGCGGAACGCCGGCTCGACGGAGGGGCCGTTGGTGCTGACCGCGAAGCTTGTCGCGGCTGCTTTCGGGTGAAGGGGTAGGCCAAATGCCAATGAACGATCGAAAAATCATCTCCATCATCCTTGAGGAGGCTAAGTCGCTGCCCGAGAGGTGTGAGGGTTACCGCGACGAGGTCGTGGCCGCCGTCGGAGACATTCTCGAGTATGAACGGCAGCACCGTGTCGCCGGCACAAACATTCAGCAAAAGATTACCGACAAGTGCAACGCCGCCGGTAGGTTCCTCGCGGACCGCCGCGGCGCGGCTGGGGGAGACGTAGATTGAAGCTCATCCGCGCGCAGTTCTCGAATTTCCGCCTGCTGCGGGATTTGACGATCGACTTCGCCACCGATCCGAAGCGACCGCTCACCGTAGTGCGGGCGGCCAACGAGAGCGGCAAGACGACGATGTTGAACGCCCTCCAGTGGGGCCTATACGGCGACACAGCGCTGCCGAACGGCGGCGAGGGCATGCGGTTGCACCCGATCGATTGGGACGCAGAAGCTGATGGCGGGCGCGTTCCTATTATGGTGACCATCGAATTCGAGGTTACCTCGATCCGGCGATCGCCGACGGGCTTCAAGGAGACCCGGAAGCGGTATCGGCTCATCCGATCGGCCAACGAGGATGTCGATGGGCACAGGTTCAACAGGACGCAGTCATCGGTGCGGTTGTTCGCACTGACTGACGCTGGTGACACTCCGCTTCCCCAGCCTGAGGCTGTTATCGCAGATGAGCTGCCCTTCGAGCTGCGCGATGTGTTCTTCACCGACGGCGACCGCGCGCTGAGCTTCATCGAGGCGGATGTCGCGGTTTCTACGAAGCGTGATCGGGTGCAGAGGGCGATCCGGTCCTTGCTAGGATTGGGCGTCATTAAGGACGCCATGCGACACATTGAGAAGACGGCGGTCGAGATTAACAAGGCAGCGCGGAAGCTCGGAGGCAGCGAGGAGCTGGGCACCATTGCTAACCGGCTTGACCAAATCGAGACCGACAGGGAGCGGCTGATCGCCGAGCTGACTGACGTGCGTAGCTCGCATGCGAACCTCGACGGGCAGATCGTGGACATCGACCGCCGCGTCACGGCGGCGCTAGAGAAGGGCGATCGCGAAAAGCTGGCGAGCGATATCGCGTCGACCCGCAAGGAGATTGACAAGATCGACGTTCAGCTCGAGGCGGCGGTCAAGGAGCATGCTGCTCTTTTCCGCGGTATTGATCTGGCTCGCGGCGTGCTCGGCACGGCTCTGGCGCCCGCCTACGCAAAGCTGGACGCGCTCTATGATCGCAAGGAGATCCCTAGTGCGACAATCCCAGTCTTGGAGGACCGCCTGGGCCTTGGATCGTGCATCTGCGGCGAGAGCCTTTCTGATGACAACGAGGCAGGAGCCAGCCGCCGCCGCCACGTGTGCGAGTTGATTGAGAAGAGCCGACAAGCCGACGACATCCAGAAGATGGTCACGGCGCTCTATTTCGGTGCAAAGGCACTTGGGCCGTCTACTGATAGTGAAAGCCGCGCCTTCCGCGAAGCCTTCGGAGCGGTCGTGGAGAAGCGCGATGGACTCCAAGACCTGCGCGACGAGAACGGCCGCAAGCTGCGGGCGCTCGAGCTGCAGCTCGACGAAATGCCCGACACCGACGTGGCCAACCTTCGTAAGGCGCGTAGGGAATTCGAGAACCAGAAGGAACGTGTGAAGTACCGCGAAGGGCAGATCGACACCCAGCTGTCAGGTCTCGGCAGTGAGCGCGCCGGCCTAGTCGAACGACGTGACTCGCTCCTTCGGGAGCAGTCGAAGGGCGCGCGGATCCTCGCAGAACTCGAGGTGGCGACCGACATCTCTGGCGTGCTCCGCCGCTCCTACGACCGCATCACAAGCGAGGAACTAGCCAAAGTCAGCAATTTGACCAACGAGATCTTCCTAGACATGATCGGTGCCGATCCTGACCAAGGCGCGCTCATTCGCCGAGCCGAGGTCAGCAAGGAGTTTGACATCCTCGTGTTCGGGCCGAGCAACAGGAAGCTCGACCCGGATCGCGACCTCAACGGCGCATCGCGCAGGGCCCTGACGCTGGCCTTCATCCTTGCGCTAACCAAGGTGAGCGAGGTCGAGGCACCAAACGTGATCGATACGCCGCTCGGGATGATGAGTGGCTTCGTGAAGAGGTCGGCGCTCCGCAAGGCGGCGGGCCTCAGCTCGCAGTTGATCCTGTTTCTGACCCACTCCGAAATCGAGGGCTGCGAGACGATCTTGGATGAGATGGCAGGCAAGGTAGTGACCCTTACCAACCCTGCCCACTTCCCGCGGATGCTGGTAAACGATCCAGGGACTCCTGTCCGGCAAGTGTTGGCGTGCGGATGCAATCATCGCTCGCACTGCTCCTTATGCGAGCGGATCGACGACGAAACTGTGGCTTCGGTGGCCTGAGGAGTAAGCCTTGTCGGATAAATACTTCAACCCCTTCGCCAGCGTCGACATCCTTGTCCCGGCTGAGTTCAAGGATGACTTCGCACGATATTGTCAGACTGGCGGTCGAGCAGTGATCGACTACAGTCCGTTCCCGCGCATGGTCGACCTCTGGTTCTTGGCCGTTTGCGTCGCGGCGCGGAAGGGCCTCGAGCCGGCGGAAATGGATCGCCGCGATACCTACAAGATCATCGACGGTAGCATCTTTTCAAGCGATCCCTGGCGTGTGCACACCCTCATGCTCATAGCGATCGCGAGATCGGACGAGATCGGCATCGTGATCGAACCGCGGCGCATGATGAACCTCGCCAACGGGCTAGCCACGGCCGGCTTTCCTCATGTGATAGACATGCTAAAGGACGGTTCGGCTGAGCCGATCTGGAATCTCTCGGAGGCCATAGAGTTGCTCGAGCGCGAGGCCGCCTAGGTGTTGCGCCGGGCGGCCGCGCCGAACAGGCGGGCCGCCCGCTCGATGTCCGCAAGGGTGGTAAATCGGCCGACTGAGAATCGGATAGTCCGATCCGCAGCCGCGACGTCTAGCCCGATTGCACGAAGGACATGGCTCGCTTCGGGGATCCCGGTCGTGCAGGCCGAACCCGTGGAGACGGCGAGCACCGGCTGAAGACGCGCGATCACGACGTCCGCGTCTCCCGCCGGAAGGGTCACGCTGACGTTTCCGGGGTGGGCGCCCTCCCCCCCGCCGTTGCGAATTAGCCCGGTGACTTCCGCCCGAAGGAGATCCGCCAAGCGATCAGCTCGGTTCCTCCAGTCGGCGACCTCGTCCCGATCGGGAAGCGTCGCACAGGCCGCACCAAAACCGACGCACAGCGGCGCGGGCAGAGTGCCGGGGCGCAGCCCATCTTCCTGACCCCCGCCAAAGATAATAGGGGAGAGCTTCCCTCTCGCATGCCGCGCGACGATCAGTGCGCCTACGCCCTTGGGACCACCGGCCTTGTGAGCAGAGAGGCTGATGAAATCGGCGAAGGAGGCGTCGATTGCGGCGAACGGCAGCGCCTGCGCTGCATCGACATGCAGCAGCGCGCCGGCTCCATGGCAGAGTTCGGCGATGACGGCAATTTGCTGCGCTGACCCAATTTCATTGTTGACCGCCATCACGGACACGAGAGCGGCACCAGATGAGAGCGCAAGCTCGAGAGCGGAGAGATCGATGTACCCTCGACCATCGACACTGAGCACCGTGGTGCGCGAGCCCCGCCGCGCACGCTCCCGGATCGGCGCGATTACACTCTTATGTTCGATGGCGGTGGTAATCAGGGTTGGGGCTTCATCCCGTTCGTACCCCAGGATGACCATATTGTTGGCTTCCGTTGCACCGGATGTGAAGATGACCTCGTCAGAGTCGGCACCGACCGCCGCCGCGATTTGGGTGCGCGATCTCTCGACGGCATCCGACACGCGCCATCCCTGCGCATGCTCGCTTGAGTGCGGATTTGCGTAAACATCGGAAAAGAAAGGTATCATTGCATCAAGAACACCCGGCGCGAGCTCTGAGGTAGCCTGATGGTCAAGGTAGATGGGGCTGTCGCTCACGTTGACTCCGGACGCACTGGGGAACACAACCAGCACATTCTCGTTGACGGCTCGAAGCCATGAGACTAAGCCCTACTGGATAGAACGTCCAGTGCCGAGGATCTCATGAAGAGCTTATTGGATCAGAGTGGCCTGAGACTGCAGTTTTCGGGGCATGAGACCTTCCCGCCCAAGTATGGTTGGTTCAAGAAGGCGTACGACGCCGTGCGTGAAATGGAACATGCAGGAGAGCCGAATACCAGGTCAATCTTTGCAGCCGGCGACGCCATATCTAGGTTTGGTGTGGGGCGCAACATGGTCCCGGCGATGCGGCATTGGGCGATGTCCTGCGGGATACTGAAGCCCATCGGTGACAGCCGAAATCCAGACTATCAGACCACTTCCATCGCTCGGGCGATATTCGACGATCAGACGGGCGACCCATATCTTGAGCAGCCATCGTCGTTGTGGTTGCTACATTGGAATCTTGTTCGCGCACCGGGAAGGGCTACAGTCTGGTATTTCGCATTTAATGAATTCAATGAAACGATCTTCAGCAGGGAGACCTTGCGAAGCCGTTTGACGGCGCGGCTCGAGGTAATTCCGGATCTGAAGTTGCCGGCCGCGGTGACGCTCACCCGCGACGTAGAGTGTTTCATGCGCACCTATGTCCGGCGTCGGAGCGCCCGGGCTGGAGAGGATGCACTCGAGTCTCCGCTCGCCGAACTCGGCCTCATCTCGACCGTCGACGTCGGTTCGGCTGCTCAGTTTCGCCGCGGGCCCAAGGCGACCTTACCTGATAAGGTCTTCGCTCACGCGCTGATGGAGTTCTGGCGGGACCGCTATCCCAGTCGTAGGCATCTATCTATCGAGACGGTCGCCTCCGATCCTGGGTCTCCCGGTCGCGTGTTCCTGCTAGACGAGGACTCGATCGCCGAGCGACTCGAACGCATCGATGGCGTCACCGGCGGCGCGGTTTGGTGGGACGAATCCTCCGGCCTGCGACAGATCGCGTGCCGCGATCCTGAGATCGTCGATCCGCTTGGGCTGGGCCTCAATGTTGTCGATCTTCTAGAGGCTGCGGAATGAAGCTCCTTGATACGGTGCAGGTTGCCCGACGCTTTCAGCGGGCCACGCGCGTCGACTCCGACGTGTCCGCTGCGTCGCTGGAAGGCTTCATCACGACACCGACGGCTGTCAGCGTGCTCCAGTCGACCGTGCGGCAAGTCGGGGAACGCGGCCAAGGGGCATTTACGTGGACGGGCCCTTACGGCTGCGGAAAATCTAGTCTCGCGTCGGTCTTCGCGGCGCTGTTGGGCGCGGAGCCGTCCGCGCGCGCGGCGGCTGCGGACGTGCTCGGGCCCGATCTCACAGCCGAGATCTATTCCGCATTAGGTGGTAGCTCCGCACTGGGTGGTAGCGGCCCAGAGTATCTTGTGGTGCCGGTCGTTGGGGCGCGCCGAGATGTCGAAGGCTCGATTGCGGAAGCGCTGCGAGCCGCCGGGGTGAAGCCCTCAAAGTCCGGCGTCGTCTCGGATCTTGTCCGTGCTACCCGGTCGGGACGCCGGCTACTCCTTCTCATGGACGAGATGGGGAAGATCCTCGAGCATGTCGCTATGGGCGGCGGCGACGTCCATATCTTCCAAGAGTTGGCGGAGGCTGCGTCGCGCAGCCAAGGGCACCTGCTTGTCATTGGGATTCTACATCAGGCATTCGATGACTATGCGCATAGGCTGGCGCGCGAGGCTCGTGACGAGTGGCTCAAGGTTCAGGGCCGCTTCGTCGACATTCCCGTGAATCTAGCTGGCGAGGAGCAGCTAGAACTCATCTCCCGCGCGATCGTATCGCGTGGCGGCGCGCCCGAAGCTACGAGTGCGCAGGCTGT
Source organism: Rubellimicrobium mesophilum DSM 19309 (assembly GCF_000600335.2). Classification (GTDB taxonomy): domain Bacteria; phylum Pseudomonadota; class Alphaproteobacteria; order Rhodobacterales; family Rhodobacteraceae; genus Rubellimicrobium; species Rubellimicrobium mesophilum. The sequence continues at coordinate 20,336 of NZ_KK088554.1, forward strand.
GGCGGAGGCCGTCACAGCGGGACGCCGTGGCTCCGTCGAGGGGCTGCGGGAGAGGCTGGAGCGCTGCTGGCCGCTGAACCCCGTGATCGCATGCCTCTTAGGGCCGCTGTCCCGGCGCCGGTTTGGGCAGAACCAGCGCAGCATCTTCGGCTTTCTTAACTCGGCCGAGCCTTTCGGATTCCAAGACTTCCTTGCGACTACCAATTTCGAAGAGGGTGCTCTCTACGACGCCGAGTGGCTTTGGAGTTATCTGCGTGCAAACCTGGAGCCTTCCATCCTCGCTTCTCCTGACGGGCACCGATGGTCGACGGCTGTCGATGCGGTCGAGCGGTGTGAGGGGCGGGGTGCGGACCCGGCGCAAGTGCGCATTGTAAAGACCGTGGCCTTGGTCGACATGCTGCGCGAGCGTTCGGGGCTCGTCCCGAGCCTTCAGGTTATCGGAGCAGCCAATCCAGATCTCAAGCCGACGCAGATCGAAAGCTTGATCGAAGGATTGAAGTCTTGGTCGATTCTGATCGATCGTCGGCACTTGGGCTCTGTCTCGATTTACGCTGGGTCCGACTTCGATCTCGATGAAGCCCTGCTGCGCGCGCGTGCGGAGGCTGGAGACCTCGACCTCTCGCATCTGCGATCGATGGGCGTATTGGCGCCCGTGCTAGCGAAGCGGCACTACCACAAGACTGGCGCCCTTCGCTGGTTTGATGTGGACATCGCTACGACCGACGAAGCCGCTGAACGCATTGAGAAATACGTTCCGCAAAATGGGGCGACCGGCCTTTTTCTCCTTCTACTCAACACGGCCGGTGAGGATCAGCGTCGGCTCGGCCGCACTTTCTCGCGCCTTTGCAGTAAAGTGGGTGAGCGTCCGATCGCCCTCGGGCTGGCGTCGGACGGCTACTATATTCGTGAACTATCGATCGAGCTGGTCTCTTACGACCGAGTCCAGGCCACCCGCTCCGAGTTGCGCGGGGATCCTGTCGCGCGGCGTGAGCTGGCCGGCGCGATGGCGCGCTGCTCCGCGGAGTTGGAGGACCGTCTGCGAGCGAGTCTCGATGCCACGGTCTGGCATGTGCCGGTGTTGATGGAGAATGGTGGCGAGTTCGCCGGCGGCGAGCCCGGCGGCGCCGCAGGGCTCGCTGCGATCGCGTCAGAGATCGCCGGCAAGCTCTTCCCGGACAGCCCGCGCATTTCGAATGAGCTTCTAAACCGCACAAAGCCATCGTCCAACGCTGTGGCGGCAGCCCGAGCGCTTATGCACGCGATGGTGGGCAAACCGACGGATCTGCGCCTAGGCATCAAAGATTATCCGGCCGAAGGTGGACTTTACGAGTCCATCCTGGCCTCGGCGGGACTGCACCGAGAGGATGGCGACATCTTCCGGTTCGCCGAGCCCGCCGGGTCGGACCCTTGCAATCTTCGTCATGCTTGGATGAAGGCGGATGCGATGTTCGCCGCCGCGGGATCTGGCATGTCGATTGGTGGCCTCTATGGCCTGTGGCGGGCGCGGCCGTTCGGCATGCGCGACGGTGTACTCCCGATCCTTGCTCTGGCCTACCTTATGTCGCGGCTCGACAGGGTCACGATCTATCTTGACGAGATGTTCACGCTGTTACCGTCGGAATTCCTGGTGGATCGCCTTCTACAGAACCCCGAGGCCATTAGGCTGCGCTGGAGCGAGTTCAACAATCAGCAGGTCGAGGATGTCGCGGCTGTCGCGCGCGTCGTGTCGGCGTTCTCTGGCACCCTCGTGCCCCCAGGCGACCCATTGGCGGTATCGCGCGCGCTCGTAGCTATGGTCATGTCTGCTGAGCCTTGGACGCTCCGTACCACTAGGCTTGCGCCGAATGGTCGCCATGTGCGTGATCTCGCCAAGAAGGCGTCAGATCCGAACAAGCTGCTCCTCGACGACCTACCTCGCCTCCTTGCAGGCAGGGAAGGCTCCGGCGACGATACTGATCTCGGGTCGATCGTGGACTCCGGATTGCGCGATGTGTTGGGCGCATACGGTAGGATGCTTGAAGATGTCCGATCGACGATGCTCAAGGAGTTGCGTGTCACCGAGATCGGCGACGACTATGGAGACCTTCACGAGCGTGCCCGGACGGTCATTGCGCTGACTGGCAACTACCGGCTCGACGCGTTCGCTACCCGTCTCTCCACTTTCGACCGAAGCGTAGAGGCGATCGAGGGACTGGCCAGCCTCGCTGCCAATAAGCCGACTCGAGACTGGGTGGATCGCGACGTCGATGCTGCGCAAGTGGAGCTTGCGGCGCTCGCGCAAGAATTTCTTAGAGCCGAGGGCCTGGCCCACGTGAAAGGCCGGCGGGGTAAGCGCGTTCGCATCGCTGTCTTCGTCAGCGAACCGGGCAGGCCCGCCCTCACGACACAGGAGGTTTCCGTGAGTGATCGTGAGCGCGCGCTGGCGAACGAGCTAGCGAGTGATATGGCGGCGAGGCTTCGCAGCGCCGACCTGCCCCGCTCGGTCATCCTCGCAGCTTTGGCGGAAGCACTCACGAGCTTCGCCGACGAGGAGGGTAGCGTCCATACGCTCGCCGAAGGCCGTCGCTCGGTGCCGCGAGCATGAGGGAGCGTCATGTTCTCGGCTTGTCGGGTGGCAGGGACAGCGCGGCGCTTGCCGTGCACATGAGCCAGTCCCATCCGTCGCTCGATATCGAATACTTCTTTACCGATACAGGGAAGGAACTTCCCGAGGTCTACGAGTTCCTGGGCAAACTCGAAGGATTCCTCGGTCGACCCATCGCCTATCTGAACCCGGATCGTGGCTTCGACTTCTGGTTGGAGGAATACAAGACTTTCCTTCCGAGTCCAAAGACGCGCTGGTGCACGCGCCAATTAAAGATCAAGCCGTTCGAGAAGTGGCTCTGGCCCTCGTTAGATGCTGGCGACCACGTCGTAAGCTATGTCGCGATCCGTTCGGACGAGGACTATCGGGAGGGCTATTCCTCCACGCACCCGAACTTATCAGTCCGGCTGCCCTTCCGCGAAGAAGGCATCGACAAGGCCGCGGTAAACGAAATTCTTGAGGCCGCCGGTGTTGGCCTGCCGAAATACTATGAATGGCGTTCCCGATCCGGATGCTTCTTCTGCTTCTATCAGCAGAAGATCGAGTGGGTCCGGCTCAAGGAGCGACATCCAGACCGCTTCGAAGCCGCCAAGGCGTATGAGAAGAATGCTCTCGAGCACGGCTCGCCTTTCACATGGAGTGCGGGCGAGTCGCTCGAGGATCTGGAGCGGCCGGAGCGGGTGAACGCGATTAAGGTCGATCACGACAGACGGGTTGAGCGGCAGCGCGCGCGCATGGTCGCTAATCCGCTCCGAAGCGGGAATGACATGATGGACATTGATGAACTCTATGGGCAGGCGAAGGTCTGCATCTCCTGCCACAAGTGAAGTGAGCTGCGGTTTGGCGACGGCCAGCGAGACTGGCTAGCCTCCTTCCTCCACTACAGGCAGCTCATTGCTCGGGCATCATGCCTGAACTCCTGACCGCCGACTCGCGTCCATCGTTTCCTGCCGCCCTACAGTCCCGACCTCAACCCGATCGAGATGGCCTTCTCCAAGCTCAAGGCCCACCTGCGGCGCCTGGAGGCGCGCAGCTTCGAGCGCATCTTCGAGGCCCTGGGCAGCATCTGCGACCTGTTCACCCCCACAGAGTGCGAGAACTACTTCCGAGCCGCAGGCTATGCGCCCGATTGAACGCAAACCGCTTTAGATGTACGGCCGCGCCAACTTCGACCTCCTGAGAGCGCGCATGATCCAGAAGCCCAACCTGCGTCACACAGTTTGAGTCAGAGCCCCAGTTGGAAGCTTATAGGGGTCCGGCGACGCGCCGATCCACACCGTTGGCGTGGGGCGAGAGCGTCGTCGGAACCTGAGACCTACTCGATCAGGCGAGCTCTCCCGCACGGACCTCGAGGTTCAGCGGCAGCTTCGAACGGAGTTCGGCCGCGACCACCGGGCCCACTATCACGTCGCTTCGACGCGACTGATGGAGGTCGTTGAGGAGCGCGCCCACGGTTCGCCACTTCAGCCGGACCTTGCCGCGAAGCGAGCCCTGACCGTCGACGATTTCGAGGAGCTTCTGCTGGGTCTCGACCGACAGCCCGAGGCCTAGGGAGGTGTAAAGGAAGGCCCGCCCGGTCAGCGCGTAAAGGCTCTCGACCCCGCCTTCCGGCTGGATCTCGGGCAGAATCTCGGGCACGCCCGCCCTGTGCTCCGGGTCGGGCTCTTCAACAGCCGACCAGAACGCTGTTCCGAACGAGTCCTTCGCGCCGACAATCCAAGGGCTCGCCGTGCCACTGAAGGATACGATGAGCTCCCGCCGGGCGCGGGTCATCGCCACATAGAGCTTGCAGGCGATCCGATAGGCCTCCTCTTCGGGCCCGTCACGCGGCGGCAGGACGCCAGCCGCGCAGTTGACGATGATCATGCAGTCGAACTCGTAGCCCTTGGTCTGCTCGAGGTCGCTGAAGACGAGAGGCGCTTGGCTCGGTTCGTAGGCCCCGTCCAGGGCCTGGATGCCGCACCGGCGCGCGAAGGCGGCCACGTCCCGTGCCGAGAACCCCGCGAAGGCGATACAGACTGACCGAGCCCCCTGCTTCAGGCTGCTCTTGGCATAGGCAAGAGCAAAGGGGATCTCCTCACTCAAGCTGTCGGCGCTCAACGCCATCGGTGCCGAGCCTCGGAAGCTCGCATACTTCGGGTCCAGGATCTCCAAATCCTCGGAGTCGAACATGTCCTCCGTCAGGTTCTGCTGAAGAACGGCATAGGCGGCTGACAGGATCTCGCGACTGTTGCGGTAGTTCTGGACGATCTTGGCCCGCGTGCCGCCCTGGATCTGCGCCTCCGCCAGGGACCGGTGCTTCGGCAGGACGGTCTGGGCCACGTCGCCGCACAGGAAGAGATCGTCGTCGCCGCGGGGCACCAGCGTCCGCAGGATCGCGAGCTCCGTGGTCCCGAAGTCCTGCGCCTCGTCGATCAGGATGTTCGTATAGCTGGGCTTGAGGTCGCCCTGGTGCTGCGCGAGCGCGGCGGTGAGACCGAGATAATCGATCACGCCAACGGCCTTCATCTTGGCCTCCCAGCCGGCGAGACCTTGAAGGATGGCCTCCCGACGGTCGCTCGTGATCGGGACCCGGCGCCCTTGCCGCTCGATGCGACGGTACTCCGACCTCCGCTCCAGCAGGAACGCGCTCCGGATCCAGTCGAACTCTTCCCGCAGATAGACCTCGGCCGAAATCCCGCGGGCGTTGAGCGAGATGTGCAGGGGCATGAGAACGGCCGCCGCGTCCGAGTTGAGCCAGCAACGGTAGAACTCCCGGAAGACCTCGTCGACGTGCTCTTCGAGCTTCCAAGTGACGTCGTCATACATGAGTGCGTTGGCAGGCTCGAGTTTGTGGAGAAGCTTCTGCGCAAGCTGGAAGAAGCTCGAGACCTCAATGCGGGAACGGACTTCGGGATCAATGGCGATGGCCTCAACGAGCTGGTTGAGGAGGCCCGCGAGGCTCCGATTGAGGGTCACGAGGAGGACCTTTGATCCGGGCGTTTCGGCAAGGCGCAACGCGCGCCGGACGGCCACACAGGTCTTACCCGATCCGGATACGCCCGACAGGTGGGCGGGCCCGGGATAGTCGGCCTTCACGACACGCTCCTGGTCACGATGCAAGAACAGGAACCATTCCTGCCATTTGGATCGAAGCTCGAAGGCCTTCATCCAGGCCTCGTACTCCGGCGAGCCGATCCGGAGCCAACGGACATCGGGTCCGTCTTCCACCTCGAGAAGTTGGTCGTCCGGAACGGACGGCAGATCCTCCATCTGGCCCGTCGCGTAGCGGATGATGTCGCCGGCACCATCGACGTTCCCGACCGCTAGCTGGTTGAAGACACGCTCGAGGAGGTCGGCTCGCTCCCGATCCTCCAGGTTCTGCGTGACCGCCAGGATGTCTCCGGTGCCGGCCCTTCCATCGAGGGCCTCGAAGAGCCGCATCGCGCTGCGCGACATGCCCTCGAAGAGCAGATCCGAAAGTTCGGAAGGAAGCAGGTCCACGAGAGGACGGTCGACGCCGTTCGCCGCATAGCCTTGGCCGTGAGGCAGGTCCTCTCCCACGCCGGGCACGAGAACCGCCTCTCCTCGGCTGACCCCGAAGCTCATACCTTTGTGGGAGTTGAGCCAGCGGTCGGTGTCGTCATGACTTCCCACGAACAGCAAGCCGCAGGTGTGGTTGTTCTGGACCGTGACGAGACGCCAGTCATGGGGAGGTCGTACTTCACACAATGAGCGATCCTCGACTCGCCATGATGCGTCGTCCGCAGGAAGTTTCGGAACGGATCCTCCTCGCTCTTGAGGCGGTGAAGCAGCGCCTGGACTTTCTCGGCGGCGGGCTTGCCCTTGCCGCCCTTTATGATCGCTTCCTGGAGCGACCGTTCGAAGTCCTTAATCTGGAAGTACGCGAACATTCTGCTCCTTAGGGATGGCTAGCCGTCTCCGTCCGCCCCGACGTTCTCAGCCCGGGCGCAAGGTCATGCGACAGCGGCTCGAGAAAGCTTCGCAAGGCCCCTCGAGGCGGAGGCCTGGAGTGGAGAATGGGCACGCGAAAGCAGGGGGCCTCGAGGCGATCGTCACACGAAAAGAGTGACATGCCCCTTTGGGCTGCGGCAAGAACTGACTGTGCCAATCCGCACGGCTGTCCCGGGGCCGCACGTCCTGAGCCGGGGCTCCCGCCTGCGCCGCGCCTCGTGGAGTCGCCTTGTCAGAGGATCGGCAGATCAAATCGCGGATCAAAGGCCTTCGTTCGAGGGGCGGTGGATGACAACCGGTGGGCACGTCCGTAGGCTGGCATCATGCCGAACGAGGCCTGGACCGACCACGAAAACGACCTGATTGTCGCGGACTACTTCGCGATGCTGGCCTCCGAGGTGTCCCGACAACCCTATAACAAGAGCCGACACCGCCGCGCGCTGGTTCCAAGGCTGGGAGCCAGGTCCGAGGTCGCTATAGAGCGCAAGCACATGAACATCAGCGCGGTCCTCAAGGGGCTCGGCGAGGCTTGGATCGATGGCTACAAGGGCGTGAACTCCATGTGCACCCCGAACCTTCGCGAGTACCTGCGAGACAAAACGATCATGATGACCGTATTTCGGGAGGACGACTACCGGGAGCACGACCCTGCTGATGCTGCAATGCTAGAGGAGGCCGAGGAGGTCTTTAGCAACCTGGGAGTTCTCTTTGAGGTGGCAACACGCTCAACGCTTCTGGCTCAACCTCAGTTCGATGCAATCCGCACTATCGCCTTTTACCGCTTGGCCGAGACAACACTAGCGCAAGTCTTGTCTGCTCAAGAAATGCTAAAGGACGGGCCAGTCGCTTTGGGCGAATTCGCTCGTCGGCTGCCGTCGCCGCACCCTCAAGCGTCCACCTTCGCCCTCATGGTGCGCCGGCACATTGCAATCGACATCGAACATGGCCTAAGCGACCTCAGCCGGGTAAGCCTGAACTCAGACCTCCGGTGACTGGCAACCCGTCTTTGTCAAGGGATCGTGCGGCCCGCGGAGGAACGCTACCAGTAACTCAGACGTGCCCCGGCAACGTCCGAAAAGCATCAGATTGACCCCCACTTCTGACGATCCGCTCCAGCGATGCTCGAAACAACGGCCCAGAGCGGCACCCGCACCAGGCGTCGTGTGAGAGGTTAAATCAAGCTCTGTGATGGGCGTTGTTGCACAACCCTGTGGCGGGTGCTCGCGTAGGGACCCGTGGCGCCTATCTGGGCACTCAT
>NZ_KK088554.1:28191-103300 GCF_000600335.2 Rubellimicrobium mesophilum DSM 19309
GCGCGCCGTCTGAACCGAAGGGGAAAGGGCCAAGCTCGGCCTCAGACCGAGTTATGCAACAACGCCGCTCAGATCCACCGAGAGATCAAACCTTGAGCCAATCGATTACTCGTTCGTACGCCAACTCAGCAAGTCGGTTCGACCGCCTATCCACGATGTCCACATCCCACTCTTCCGTGCACTTACTGATGCCCTTGCACATCGGGAGGTAACCTGTTCCAGTAAGGATTTTCTCACCATTTAGACCCAAAGTAAGTCCGGCGCTGCCAAACGTACCAGCGATGGTCCCTGCTTCAGCGGCTGTCTCAGCGCAGAGATACTTGTAAATCAATTTCTTGTGGTCCCACGGTCGTTTCCCAATATAACTGTTTGGCTCTCCAGGCAGAAGAATAAGATTACCTATTCGATTGATAGTCCCTGGATCGTCATATAGACCTTCCTTCCAGCCATTCGCTTTACTGGACTGAGGAGCAATGTGCTCGACGGAATAATGCGACGCAGAGTCCCAAGCGTCGGTCCGAATGGTCGGCGCTAAGCCTTTAGTTCCGCGGACAAGTAACACGGGATCCAGCGGATCCGCCGCTGCATCATCGCTCGCTACGATAAGGAGGAACTTAGTTACGACGGCGGAGTGGTCGTAAATCGGCACCCGCGACGCAGCTTTAATCCATGCGTCTTTGTCGCTAAAACTCTTGAGAAATCGGCTCCAGAGCAGTCGACGATAATTGTTGACTGAAACAACGCCCTGCTGTTTGTCTGTCTGCCTGGCAAGCGGCGGGATGCCCTGATCACTCGCCCCTTCACGCATGACGGCGCGATAAACACCGTCAATGTTTTCGGTGCCGCCATGCCCGCCGCGCCACAACATTGAAAACGCAGTCGTCGCCTTGATGGCCGTGATAAGATCTTGCCTGCGCTGAGCGCGCGTCGCGTCGTCACTCCGCCTATACTGATCATAAAACCGCGAAAGCGGCGCTATGGCGATCACGTGCTTGAGTTGTCGGAGGGATTGGAAACAAAACCCGGCCTCTTGGTCAAACTTGCCGAAAGCTTCGAGCGCGGGTTCGTCCTCCACAGATTGCCAGCCGGTGCGTACAAAGTCGGTAAGATTTGCTAAGGAGCCGACCACCCCGCGCTTATCATCTAAGCTTGGTAATCCGTCGAAGTAGTCCCGTAGGTATCTGCGCTGATCACTGAGGTTCTTCTGAAGCCTATCGCCTGTTTCTGCCAAGGCCATTGGGATCAAAAGTTCGGACGTCGCCCGTTGGCGGTCGTCGGCCTTCTTGAAGGCATCCAAGTACACCTCTATGCGTTGCACGTCTTTGTGGGACGCGGATCCTTGGTAATGCTCGAGGCTTTCTGCCTCAATGATTTTCGGCTTAAGTGTTTCGAAGGCGGTCAGCGGCTCGCCCGTGGTGTTGAGCGCCTCGAACATATCGAATGCGTCGTCTTCGGAGCGAGTAGTTACAATTGTCCATGCCATACGGGTGTTGAAATACTTGTGAAAAATCAGGCTGCGCAGTAGCGCACAGAAATTGTCATGCTGCGGGTGATCTGATTGCTCCGTTACGTAACTGACGACTGGTTGGGGGGCGTAAAGGACCAAAGTGCCTTCATGAAGGATTCCTTCAGAATCACTTGCTGAACGTTCGGGAAGTCAAACTGCTCAGCCTTCTTCTTGCTGGTGAAGGCACGCAATTGTCCTCGTATGTGACGAAACACCTTAACAAGTGGCTCATGTTTTGGATCAGAAACGCCGTTTTCGTCAGCTACCCGGTAGGCGAAATCCTCGGTTTTCTTTGCGTCAGCATGATTGATGTACGTCCAGATGAGGCGAGCGATTGGTGACTGGTATATTGCTTGCGAGCCCTTCTTTGACCAGACGTCGTCGAAGGCTCGAATAACTCTAGGGTAGTAGCGGTTTACGTGAGGATTCCCTGTGGTCTGGTCGAGTGCGAAAGTTGTCCAGAGTTCAGCGAGCGCTCGCTCGGATTGCTCCCGAATCCATTCGAAAGGTTCATCTTCCAATTTTTCAAAACGTCGAAGTAGGGTGTTGATGTGGTGATGTAACGCGACGTTCATCATCACGGAAGTACTAATTCTTTGCTGCCCGTCTATGAGGGTCATGACGCGCTGGGCGACTTCGGCTTGGAAGACCGGCTTCACCGTTACGTTGTTTGTGTCATGAATGGCGATGACTGTGCCCAGAAAGCTAATCGCGTTTGGTCTTTCAATCAAGTGGTTAAGCCCGCTAATCGCGTCCTCAATAAGGCGATTCACGTTTTCGTCGTCCCAGGCGTAGGAGCGTTGATAAGCTGGAATATAGCAACCTTGACCCGCCGTATGGAGGAACTGCCAGATGTTTTCAGCCTTAGCCGTGAAGATTTGGTCGATTTGAACGCTCATGCGCTGCTCTCCTCAAAGCGTCGGCGTAGTACGTTACCTTTGCTCGGCGTGGCCGTACGAGTCGGGAGCCGATGTTGAGCTTGTTACCGTGGCCAGAGGGCCCGAAGCCAGTCAGGTCGCGTAGGTCGTGGCGGAAGGTGAGGCTCACGGGCGTCTGTTTGATCGGGTTCGTCTTGTGAGTTTGGGATGCGCTGCTGAAGCGAAGCTGACGTTGGGATTTGAGCCGGGCGGCATCGATAGGACACGTCGCGTGCGACCAAGGTTGTCGATGCTGCCAGCCGTGCGTTCTTTAAGGGTTGCTGCCGAGTGGTGTGCCTTGAGCAGCCTGCGTTCCGGTTTGATCGTATCTCCATCCGGAACATGTTGGGTCAACTCACGGACGATTCGGGCGGAGATCTAAGCCGTATCCACCGAAAGAGGCGAGTGTTGGACGGGTCTTGTGCGATCCATGGACGGCCGGAGCGTCCAACCAGCGCAGGCCGTTGCGCAGAACGTGAAGGACCCCGCTACGCGTCCACACGTCAGCCACACTGGGCGTGTCTGTAGGCTGCGGATGGTGTGACCCTGGCCGTTCGATCCGATCCCCGGTCAGCCAGAGCTGTCCGTCAGATGAGGCTGTGAGCGGGAGCATCTGGGAATGCCACTGTGGTCTCTCTCAGGCCGCAGGCGGGAAACTCGGGGCCGCGCCATAGCCTTCAAAGGCATAGGCGTTCAGAATCTGCCTGCCTTCAAAGAAAGCCCGTTCGACAGGCGCCATACGCGCCTCTTCAGAGAGCTCACCCCAGCTTCCGAGGATCGTTGCGACCTGATGATCGATGAGTTCGCGGGCCTCTTGGACGGACAGGTGAAATGCGGCTGCTGCCTCGAGCGCCAAGGCGAGGCGCGCGTCGCGCTCACCGGGGCGGATGTTCAAAGCTTGATTAGCCTGTCGTCCCGCGCGACGCTGGGGCGCGATATCGTAGGCAGGTGTGAGCTCGAGTGCCGTGCCGTCCCAGAAGGCGGCATGGTTGCGGGCGTGGTCGTCGCTGTTGCCGACCAAGATGTTGAAAGTGAGGCGCCCGAAGAGCTCGCGCAGTGTGGCGTCTACGCGCCCGAAGCGGGCCCGGATTAGGTCCGCGAGATCGGTATAGGCGATGTGATGGGCGGCGAGCTCGTGCTCTTGCGCCCAGGTCAGGGCCGAAACCATTGCGCGGCGGTTCCAGTGGTCTTTCTCAAGGACACGGTCAAATCGTTCGACGAGTAGGACGTCGCGGCCTGCCACTGAGGCGATGCGGACTGGGGCCACGTCGAGACCCGCCCGCGTTGCCAGCCGCATGGTGACGAACTCGGCCTTCACCATCGCGAAGCTGTCGTTGGTCGCTGAGAACTTCGCGATGAGCTTCACGGGCCGTTCGGCGCCGCGATCAACGACGAGCGCCTTGGGGCGTGCGCCTCCAATGGAGCTGCCGTGGAGTATGACACGGTCGAGCAGGGGCGAGACTGGCCGTCCGGCATCTACGTCGTCGGCGAAGGTCTGCAGCTCTTCGAGCGTTGCCTCCTCAGCTTCGCGCGCCACGTAGTCCGTAGGCGAGCGCTGGAAGTCGAGGGCGCCGATCCGGTCAGAGCCGGACTCGACCATGAACGTCATCTCGTCGAAGGCGTCCTCGTCGATCTGGTCGCGACGGTTGCCTAGGAGGCGGTTCACGATCACCCGGCGCCCCCATTGATCTGGCAGAGCGTCCCTCAGGGAGGGGGCAAGATCGTGCCCCGCAGGCGGACGGATCGGCCCTGTTACGAGTGGCAGGTCGGCGTCGTAGATCGGCATAGCTATGTTGCGCTGAAGGTAGCTGCGCCCATAGGTGAAGACGTAACCTTCCTCTGTTCGGTCGATGCGCCCGGCGACGACGGGATCTGGCGCGCCGGGCAGCCATATCCAGACGAAGAGCCCCTGGTCAGAAGTCATCGTTCACCTCGAGCCGGCGGGGCCGCACGCGGCCAGGAAGGAGTACTAGGCGCGCTTGAGCCTCGCTCTTGATGCGCGCCACGTTTGCGTCCCCACCGAGGAGAGGAAGGCCAAGGACATAGGCAGCCTCAAAGAGGGTGCCAGCGGCCACGCTTGGGCGAGCTGCCTCGATCGCGCGGACGGTGTCGCGCGAGGAGCCGAGGCGCTCAGCTAGATCATTTTCTGTCCAGCCTCGCTCCTTGCGGGCCGCCCGGACCTCGGCCGCCAAAGCCTCGAGAAGCGCCGTCGAAACGCGGGACAGGTGAGATGTACTTGACCTCTTCATGTCTGTTAAAACCTACGATAAGTCGATTAATGCAGGATATAACCCACAAGTCTCGCATGTTCAAGGAACCTGCTCGTCGAGTGGCAGTCTAATACCAACGGCCACTGGCCAGACCATAGTCTTGCGGGTATAACGGGCGTTGGTCTCCAGCCGGACCAGCAGGAGACCTTCGAGCTCTCTCCGAGCCAGCCTTTGTCGGCAAGGTCCGGGACGTCGTGGGGCTCTACATGAGCCCGCCCGATCACGCTCTGGTCCTGTGCGTGGACGAGAAGCCGCAGATCCAAGCCGTCGAGCGCACCTTACCCCTGCTGCCGATGCGACCTGGGCAACCCGAGCGCCACACGCATGACTATCGCCGGCATGGCACGACCGACCTGTTCGCCGCTCTCGACGTTGCAACCGGGACGGTGATCGGCGCCTGCAAGGAGCGCCACTGCGCGGTCCAGTTCCGCGCCTTTCTGGATCAGGTCGAAGCCCTGGTGCCGTCCGACCTCGACGTCCACCTCGTGCTGGACAACGCCGCCACCTACAAGACCAAGCTCGTTCGCGACTGGCTGCTCAAGCGCCCGCGCTGGCATCTGCACTTCACGCCCACCTCGACCTCGTGGCTCAACCTGGTCGAGGTCTGGTTCGCGCTCCTCACACGCCAACGCCTGCAACGGGGCGTATTCACCAGCACCGCCGATCTCGAGGCCGCCATCCAGACCTACATCGACCAGACCAACGCCGAGCCCAAGCCCTTAGTCTGGACCAAGTCAGCCGATGCCATCCTCGCCAGCGTCAGACGCTTCTGCCAAAGGATCTCCAACTCAGACCACTAGGAAGAAGCCCGCTGAACAGGGGAGCACCGGCGGGAAGTAAGATGCTGCTTCGTGGATCACTACCGGTGCTTTCTTCCTATCCTAGGCGGCTGCTCGGCCCACCTCCTCTTGCTGCTTTACCGCATCGCCAACGATCTGGCGGATCTCGTCCAGAAATGCCTTGGAGACCTCAGTCATCACCGCGTTCGGGACGGGAACCGCCTCTTCGTAGATGTCGCGGATCACCTGAGCCCTTTCGAAGGTCGAGCCCTTACCCTTGAGCTCGAAGGCGTCCCGCCAGACTTCAAGCTGCTCCTGGGCCAGCCGCCTCGCGGCCAGGGAGTGGAACTTGATGTTGACGGCCTCACGGATCAGGTCCAACGCCGCCTCCGCCTCCGCTTCGGTCGGTGTGGTGGGAGCCCAAGATGCCGGGCTGGACAGAAAGCGTGAGACCTCCTCGGTGAGACGTGCGACGAGATCCGCCACTGGCCGGAGATTGTCATATTCGTTGTTGCTCATCTCGCCGGCGATGCGACGGTTGAGCGCCTTGATGCGCGTCCAGTGCTCCTTTGAGGTCGTCCCATGAGGGGCAAGGCCGAGACGTGCCAGCCAGGGTCCCTGGAAGGAGCGAGCTGCCGCCTGAATTGCCAAGGGTAGGCCATCGAAGTGGTAGACGGGATGGGCAACCGGCTGGGGCGGCGGCTCGATGGCACGGACGAAATGCTGAAGCAGGCGGATCAGCTCTCCCTGGAACCCTCTGGGCAATTCCTTGCTGCGCCGATCCAAGCCGCCCAACATGAAGCAGCGATCTTCAATGGTCTGCTCCATCATGCGCACCGTCGATGAGCCGCCAAGGGCATCGCGAAGGCTGGTCAGGCCATTGGTCACTGACGCCATCACGTGCGCCCGCCTAGACTGGAAGTCGGGAAGGTTGGCGCCCTTTACGCTGTCGAAGTGGCTGAAGGCGATGGCGAGCTTCCGTTGGTGCCCGCTGGTCGCCACAGCCCGGATCACCGACAGGGGAGCTGCCTGCATGGGCTGCTGCGCGTTGTCGACCAGGAGCACCACATCGACATCGGTGAAGCGCTTGGTGATCTGGGTCGTCACGCTCGCGGAGGAGTCCGGTGTGTGGCCGAGTCCCTGCCCATCCAGCAGCACCAGCTTGGGCTTGGTCTCCGTGAAGGTGGGAAACAAGGGCCCCTGCACCCGGATCCCGTCTACAAGCGGTGTGAGCAGGCGGCCGAACTGAGGGGCGTAGTTGCTGGCGAACCAGCGGACCGCCCGGATGAACTCGTCGCGATTGTCGCTCGTCATCGTCCAGAGTTCGGGCCATCCGGACCGGTTGCACACAAGGTGTCCCTCAGACAAGAGATCGAACCGTGACCGCACCTCGTCGAGGATGTCATGGACGATGCTCCCGAAGCCTTCGTCATCGCCAAGGGCGCTCTCGAACAGATCCTGGGCGGCGTCACGATCCGGGCCGACAAGCTTGCTGATATCCTCGCCGAGGTCGTCGGAGACCTTCTTCTCGACGCTAGCTTGTAAATCACGCACGCGCTTGATGTAGTCCCGTAAGCGTTGAGCGTTCTTCTCCCGCTCGTCGGTCGGAACAGCATCCTCGTCCTCGGCTGGCGCGGTCTCCTCGGGCTCGTCAAAGCTGAAGTCGTCGTCCACAGCCTTGCTCGCCTCATCGACGAAGCTGCCGAGGGCATAGCTGAGGCGGAAGCGCTGATCCTTGTGGTTCAGAAGCCGGTCTGCCACGTCTGCATCTTTCTTGCCTTCGAACGCGGCGACGCAGGCTTCTGCAACGCAGTCCTCGATGTTAGCCTGCACCTCATGCTCAGACGAGAAGGTCACCACAGCTTCGAAGTCGCCGTCGGCGAGAACGATCTCGATATCCGAAACGGTGGTCTTGGCCGTGGAAGTGGACGGGAAGCGATCTCTTTCGTGGTCCGAGCCGATCAGATGGCGCAGGAGCGTCGTCTTGCCAGCCCCAGTGGTGCCGACGAACAGCACGCGCGTGAAGCCATCGTCGCGATCGGGAAGGGGAATGTGCTGCTCGCGAACGGCCCAGGGATCTGCACGGCCGGCTTGGATATCGTCGAAGAAAGCGGCAACGACCGCAGGGGCGAAATGGCGCTCGGCATCGACACGACGCGTGGCGTTCCACCACGAGGGGTCACCCAGAAGAGTGTTCATCTGCTCGACGAGCTGATCAGCCTCAGTGGGATCGGTGGTGCCCAGACCGCGCCGCATCTTCAGACCAGGGCGGCCACGGGAGTCTGGACGAAGCGGATGACGGAAGGTGAGAACCCAGCCAGGTCGGTTCTGGGTTCGCGTCCTCGAAGCAGAGTAGGTGCTGGCCATGTTGTTGTTCCACGTTGTTCCGAGATCTAAGCTACACCATCCCGGCAGGCAGTCAAGAAGATTGGTACAACGCGGAACAACAATTTCAACCTTTCGGTCTCGACGGCCATTTCGAGGAGCTGCACCTAGCAGCCCTCGCCGCGGCTCGGGCGGCGGGCGACGCCCACGGATCTGGGCGCATCGCCAGCTTAATCGGGCTGCTGATGGCCACTTACCGTGACGACGTAGTTCTCCCATTGGAGGAGGCCGCGCCCAAGGTGGCCAAAATCGCGCGCCTTCTGGCGCCCCATGTGAATCTCATTCTCCTCGAGACGCTCTCAACCGTGGCCCAAGCCGAAGGCGCGCTAAAGGGGACGGTCCAAGCGGGCCGGCCGGTGTGGCTGTCAGTCTCGGTCCACGACCGGCGAGGGGACCGGCTGCGCTCTGGGAAGCCGATCGAAGACCACCGCGTGCGGGGTACCGGCGCGCGGGGAATGAACAGTGATGGCGGAGAGGCTCAAGCGGGGGACACCGCAAGCCCTCAAGGGCTCAGGATTGTCGCCTTTGTTGCCAGTGGAGGCCACGGCCCGCACGTCAGATAACGCGTCTCAGGAGGGGGATCGTCGGGGAATGCCCAAGTCCCTCCTCCGCTACCAGAAAACCCCTGTTTCTACTGAACTTCATAGGCCTGAATCGGACCTTTTGGTCTGTGAGGGAGACCTTGGGACTACGCCGGGACTACAGCCGGATGGAACGATGTACCCAAGGTTAATGGTGTGTGGATCCGTTCGTTGATGCGGCTGGTTCCCAAGTCATCATCAACAAGGAACTGACGGTGCTCACGCCCAGAGGGGCGTGGCTCGGCTTTCCGGGGGCGGGACTGACGGCGACGGCACGACTTGAAGGCCGGCCTGATGTGGCGGCAACCATCGAACTTTCCTGTCGTGCCGACGAGTCCCTCGTTTTCGGTGATCCACCCCTTGCGCGTCCACTTCCCGCTGGCGCTCCTGCCCACGGCCATTGCGGCCGATGCGGTGGGGGCCATGACGGACAACCGGGCCCTCATGGACATGGGCAAGACCTTTATGCCGCTCGCGGTGGCCAGCATGGCCGCGACCGGGGTGGCGGGCTTTGCCGCCCAGGAGGAGGTCCGCGCCGAGGGCGAGGCGCACGACATGCTGGTCACGCACAGGAACCTCAACGTGGGCCTCCTGCTCATGTCCGCAGGGCCCGCCGTTCTCAGGTCGGGACAAGAACGGCCCGGCCGGGGCTACCTGCTGGCCGGTCTCGCTGGGGCGGCGCTGATGACCTACACGGGCTACCTTGGCGGCAAGATGATCTACCGGCACGGCGTGGGCGCGGTCGAGGGCCATGACCCCGACCATTCCGTCCGCATCGAGCGCGGGCATCTGGGCGAGGCGGCCCGGATCGCCGCGACCGACGTGGCCCGGGGCGTGGCGCATGCGGCCCAGCAGGTGGCTCACGGCGAGCTGGCCCCGCATCTACGGCGGGGGAGAGCGCCGCCACGCCTGTACCCTCGCTCTCCGAAACCGGGCGATGAGAGGCAGGCACTACTCTCTGCGTAAGTCTCCAGCGATCGCCTCGATGAGCGCCATCACCCGCGGGCAGGAGGCGGCGCGAGGGATGCACGCCATGGATCGGCATCTCGACCAGCTGGCTCGAGCTGAGATCATCGAGGACCAGATCACGGGGCACGTAGATCACTCCCGCGTCCTCGATGGCCGCCATTCGCAGAGCCTCGTCGTCGGCGATCTCCAGTGGCCCACGGACTTCCACCAAGACTGGTTGGCTAGCCGGGTCTCGGAATCGCCAGCGGTCGTGGGGCTGGATGCTGAGGTTCAGGACACAGCGCATGCCGGCCAGCTCGTTCGGCGTGGTCGGCATTCCATGCCGCTCCAGGAACGTCGGCGAGACGCAGCAGACGAAGCGGTAGGTGCCGACCCGCCGGGCGATGATGCCAATGGGACGGAACTCGCCCACGCGCACGGCCAGACGTTGTGTGGAAGGCAGGGTGCATCTGTGGAGATGGTCAATATCCGAGTTGGACCAGCGGGTCGTCCCCAGCTAATCTGTGTATTCGAACTGTCGACACATAGGGCCGCCCATGAATGAACTCCCTCCGCCTCCAGCCCCTGTGCGGAAACGCGGATCGGGCGCAAAGGTCGTCTACGAGGCTTTGCGGAACGAAATCCTTGGACTGACGCTGCCTCCAGGATGTCCCATCGACGAGGTTCAGCTCGCGGATCGTTTCGCGATGTCGCGTACACCGATCCGCGAGGCTCTGGTGCGGCTGGCGGGCGAGGGGCTTGTGACAACATTGCCCAACCGGTCGACGGTCGTATCGAACATCGACATGATGAATTTGCACGCCTTCTTTGACGCACTAACGCTCATGTACCGCGTCACCACTCGGCTTGCAGCACAGAACCGCCGGCCCAAGGACCTAACCATGATCCGGGAACGTCAGGCGGCGTTCGCCCGCGCGGTCGAGGCGCAGGACGCACTCGCCATGATCGCCACCAACCGCGACTTTCACGCCGCGATCGCGGAGGCGGGCGGCAATCTCTACTTCACCGGCCTGTTCTGTCGCCTCCTCGATGAGGGCCGACGTCTCCTGCGACTCTATTACTCGTCATTCGATGACCGCCTGCCGCACCATATTGTCGTCGAGCACGAGGACATCATCGACGCCATCGAAGCCCAGGACGTCGACGCTGCTGACCGGCTGGCCAGCGCCCATGCCGATCAGATCGTCGGTCAAATCCAGCAGCTCTTCGCCGGCGACCGTCGACAGAAGGTGCCTCTCTGACCTACTCGCCCCGAAGCCCTGCATCGTTTCTTGTCGACAAAAGGCATACAGCAGTTACTGTGCGGTCCCGAGCGCGATGATGGCGGGGCAGGTCTTTGGCCCCGGACGCGAATGCAAGACGACGAACAGGCCCCGAACGAAGGAGAAAACCATGATGTCCAGCGTCTTTTCCGGCTGTGTCCCCGCGCTGATGACGCCGTGCAAGGCCGATCGCACGCCCGACTACGAGGCCCTGGTCCGCAAGGGACGTGAGCTCATCGCGGAAGGTATGTCGGCGGTGGTCTACTGCGGCTCCATGGGCGATTGGCCGCTCCTGACCGACGAGCAGCGGATGGAAGGTGTGGAGCGGCTTGTCCAGGCCGGCGTGCCGGTGATCGTCGGCACGGGGGCAGTGAATACGGCCAAGGCCGTGGCCCATGCGGCCCATGCCCAACGGGTCGGAGCCAAGGGGCTGATGGTCATTCCTCGGGTGCTGTCGCGCGGGCCCTCGGCCGCCGCGCAGCGGGCGCACTTCAAGGCGGTCCTGGCGGCCGCTCCCGACCTGCCTGCCGTCATCTACAACAGCCCTTATTACGGCTTCGCGACCCGTGCGGACCTGTTCTTCGCGCTGCGGGCCGAGCACCCGAACCTGGTCGGCTTCAAGGAGTTCGGGGGTGGCGACGACCTGCGCTACGCGGCCGAGAACATCACCAGCCGGGACGACCAGGTGACCCTCATGGTGGGCGTGGATACCGAGGTCGTGCACGGCTTCGTCAACTGCGGAGCGACTGGTGCCATCACCGGCATCGGCAATGTTCTCCCGCGCGAGGTTCTGCACCTTGTCCGGCTCTGCGAGGCAGCGGCAAAGGGCGACGCGGAGGCGCGCCGGCGGGCCAAGGAACTTGACGAGGCCATGCGAGTGCTCTCATCCTTCGACGAGGGGCCGGATCTGGTGCTCTTCTTCAAGCACATGCTGGTCCTCAGGGGCGAGCAGGAGTACCGGCTCCACTTCAACGAAACCGACCAGCTCAGCGAGAGCCAGCGCGGCTACTGCGAGAAGCAGTTCGCCCTGTTCCAAGCCTGGTACGCCGAGTGGAGCCAACAGCCCGGTACCCAGGTGAGGGACGCTGCCTGATCGGAGCCCTTAGGGCAGGGCGTCGAGACCCAGCCTCGCGAAGCGGTCGAGCTGTTCCAGCTCGGCCGCGGTCAGCGGGATGCCTTCGACCTCTGTGCGGGCGCGCGCAGCGAAGCGGCGCTGCGAGGGCAGGCGTGCGCCTTGGCCGAGGATCGCGTCGAACAGGACCTCCGCGCGCGCGAGCGGATCACCAGGACGGCCCCGCGCGAACTGCTCCACGTCAAAGGCCAGGATCAACTCGCCGTGGCGCGGCAGGAGGGACGTGCTCCCAAGGACGCCTAGAGCCTCGGCGCTGGTGAAGTCGCCGATCATGGGGCCGCCCAGCAACTCGATCATGGTCGAGATCGCCGAGCCCTTGTGGCCCCCGAAGGGCAGGAGCGCCCCGGCGAGCGCACGCTCCGGATCGGTGGCCGGGGCTCCCTCGGTGTCGATGGCCCAGCCTTCGGGGATCGGTTGGCCGGCACGGCGGTGGAGCTCGATCTCGCCCCGCGCCACCATGCTGGTCGCGAAGTCGAAAACGTAGGGGGCGCCGCTAGGCCTGGGCCAGCCGAACGCCATCGGATTCGTGCCGAAGAGTGGACGTTGACCGCCGGCCGGCGCCACGGCCGAGTAGCTGGGGCAGAGGGCGAGCCCTGCGAGTCCACGCTCCGTGAGCGCCTCGACTTCGGGCCAGAGTGCCGAGAAATGCGTGCAGTCGTTGATGACAAGTGCGGCAAGGCCGAGCGCGCGCGTCCGCTCAACCAAATGGGGCAGGCCTATCTCAAAGGCCAGAGGTGCAAACCCCTGGCGGGCGTCAACCCGCACGATGGCTGACCCGTCAGCGACCGCCACCGGTTCGGCGCAGGGGACCACCTTGCCAGCCTTCAACGTGCGGAGGCAGCCTTCGATGCGGTAGATCCCATGTGACTTGCAGGCGTCCTGCTCTCCGGCCGCGATGACTCGCGCGATGGCAGCGGACTGCGCGATCGAGAGGCCCGCCTTCCGGAAGATTTCCTCAATGCGGTCGGTCAGCTCCGCGACAGGCAGGGCAGTGACGATGCTCATGTGATCTGTCTCCTGCATCGACCCTCTAGGGGGCCAGCCCTACTGTCGTTTTGATCCATGGGACACCTGTTTTGATAGCTCGTGCCGATCCTCCGATCCGGCATACGTCTTGTATACCTGCTGTATTTTGGATTGATCCTGCAAGATGGCGAGATGATAGTTGATCCAGATCTCGAATCGGGATCGCCAACAAAGGGAGGAGACCATGAGAATCTCGCTCGTCGTCGGTGGCATCGCTGCCGCGGCCTGCCTGGCCGGTACGGCGCAGGCCGACAAGCTCGACGACATCATCGCCTCAGGCACGCTTCGTTGCGCCGTGACCCTGGACTTCCCCCCCATGGGCTCGCGCGACGAGAGCAATAATCCCGTGGGCTTCGACGTCGATTACTGCAACGACCTCGCCACCGCCCTGGGCGTGACGGCCGAGATCGTAGAGACCCCGTTCCCCGACCGCATCCCGGCCCTGGTTTCGGGACGAGCCGACATCGGTGTCGCTTCCACCTCGGACACACTCGAGCGGGCCAAGACCGTCGGCTTCTCCATCCCCTACTTTGCCTTCACCAACGTGGTGCTCACGCGCGAGGACACAGGGATCGCCAGCTACGAGGACCTCAAGGGCCATACGGTCGGCTCCGTCGCAGGCACCTACGAAGGCATCGCACTCGAGAAGGACGTGACCGGATGGGGCGAGGGGGAGTTCCGGCCTTACCAGACGCAGGCCGACGTCTTCCTCGCGTTGTCGCAGGGCCAGATCGACGCCACGGTCGTCACCTCGACGGTCGCCTCGTCCATCGTGCAGAGCGGGCAATACCCAGGCCTCGCGATCAAGGGTGACGCCCCGTATCTCGTCGACTACGTGGCCCTGATCGCTCTCCGCAACGAATACGGCCTGCTGAACTATCTGGACCTTTTCGTGAACCAGCAGGTCCGGACCGGCCGCTACA
Organism: Rubellimicrobium mesophilum DSM 19309; assembly: GCF_000600335.2. Classification (GTDB taxonomy): domain Bacteria; phylum Pseudomonadota; class Alphaproteobacteria; order Rhodobacterales; family Rhodobacteraceae; genus Rubellimicrobium; species Rubellimicrobium mesophilum. The sequence goes on from NZ_KK088554.1 coordinate 41,943, forward strand.
AGGAACTCTACGAGAAGTGGGTCGGCGGGGAGCCCGTGGACCTGACCGTGCCGGGCGTCTATCGCTGAGTTAGGCGCTGACCGGGCGGGGGCCGTCGGGCCCTCGTCCCCCCTCGGGCCAGGGCGGGGAAGTCGACCATGTTCAACTATACCTTCCAATGGCGTCAGGCCTTTCGCACTCTTCCGCAGATGCTGGAGGGCGCCCTCGTCACCATGGAGATCGCGATCCTGTCCATGGTGATCGGCGTGGTCGTCGCCGTGCTGCTCGCCGTTGCGCGCAACTCCTCGTCGCGCTGGCTGCGGGCGCCCGCGACCGCCTGGGTCGAGGTGGCGCGCAACACCCCCGCCCTGTTTCAGATCTACATGGCGCATTTTGGGCTCGGCAGCTTCGGTATCCACCTGAGCCCCTTCGCCGCGCTGCTTGCTGGGATCACCTTCAACAACGCGGGCTACCTCTGCGAGACCTTCCGGGGCGCGCTGCGGGCCATTCCGGCCACCCAGGCGCGGGCCGGCCGGTCGCTCGGTATGGGGGCGGCTCAGGCCTTCCGCATGATCATGCTGCCGCAGATGTTCCGCATCGCGTTCCTGCCGACGATGAACCAGACGGTCTGGGCCATCCTGATGACCTCGCTTGGAGTGACTGTCGGAATGAATACCGACCTCACGGGCGTCACGCAGGACCTCAACTCGCGGACCTTCCGCACCTTCGAGCTCTTCGCGCTGGCCGCCGTGCTCTATTACCTGATCGCCAAGGCAGTAGGGCTTGGGGCGCGGCTGGTCGCTTGGCGGCTGTTCCGGTACTGAAGGGATCCGCGATGTTCGACACCGCCCTGACGCTCAGTGACCTCCTGTTCCTCGCGCAGGGCGCGCTGGTCACTCTGGCCGTGACCGCGATCTCGGTCTTGGCGGGCACGCTTCTCGGCGTGGTCTTCGGCGTGTTCCGCAGCAACGTCAGTGCCTGGGTCACCTTTCCCCTGATTTTCGTGCTGGACGTCTTCCGCTCGGTGCCGCTGCTGATTCAGCTCATCCTCGGCAACGCCTTCCAAGCCATCGCGGGCTGGGGCTGGTCGCCCTTCGTCACGTCCTGCGTGATCCTGTCGCTCTACACCTCCGCCTACGCGACCGAGATCGTGCGCGGGGCCATCGAGGCGGTTCCCCAGACCACGCGACGCGCCGCGCGCTCCCTCGGCCTCACCTGGCGGCAGGACATGGCCAACATCGTCTTCCCGATGGGCCTGCGCGTGGCGCTGCCGAGCTGGATCGGCCTGACGCTCGGCGTGATGAAGGACAGTGCCCTCGTCCTGTGGCTGGGAATCATCGAGCTGCTACGCGCCTCGCAGATCCTGGTCACGAGGCTTCAGGAGCCGCTGTTCATCCTGTCGGTCGCGGGCGCGATCTACTTCCTGCTGAGCTTCCCCATCGCCCGGCTCGCCGTCTCGAACGAAGGTGGCGCGAGAATGATTGAGATCGAGAACGTCCGTAAGTCCTTCGGTCCGCTCGAGGTCCTGAAGGGCGTGAGCCTGACGGTGAACAAGGGCGAGGTCGTCTCGATCATAGGCGGCTCCGGCTCGGGCAAGTCCACGCTGCTGACCTGCATCAACGGCCTGGAGCCCATCGATGCCGGCCGCATCCTGATCGACGGGACCGAAGTTCACGCCCGGGGTACGGACCTCAACAAGCTCAGGCGCAAGGTCGGCATCGTCTTCCAGCAATGGAACGCCTTCCCGCACCTGACGGTGCTCGAGAACGTGACGCTCGCTCCGCGCAAGGTGCTGGGGATGCCCAAGGCCCAGGCCGAGGAGATCGCCGTGCGGCAACTCACGCATGTCGGTCTCGCCGACAAGCTCAAAGTCTATCCCGGCCGGCTCTCGGGCGGACAGCAGCAGCGGATGGCGATCGCCCGGGCGCTCGCGATGTCGCCCTCCTACATGCTCTTCGACGAGGTGACCTCGGCGCTCGACCCTCAGCTCGTGGGCGAGGTGCTGGACACGCTCAAGATGCTGGCCGAGGAAGGAATGACCATGATCTGCGTCACGCACGAAATGGGCTTCGCCCGCGACGTGTCGAAGCGCGTGGCCTTCTTCCACCAGGGGGTCATCGCCGAGATCGGCCCGCCCGAGCAGATTTTCGGCGCTCCCCAGAGCGCCGAGACGCGGAAGTTTCTTTCGAACGTGCGCTGAATGGATTCCCCTGACGTGATCGTGGTGGGGGCCGGCGTCATCGGCCTCTCCGCGGCGCTGGCTGCCCAGGCGCGTGGCCTGAAGGTCCGCGTCATCGACCGGGAGGGGCCAGCGGCTGGCGCCTCGGCTGGGAACGCGGGCGCCTTCGCCTTCACCGACATCTTCCCCCTGGCCTCGCCCCGGATCATCCGGCGGGCGCCGAAGTGGCTCCTCGACCCGCTCGGGCCCCTGTCTGTGCCGCCGCGTTATGCCCACAGGATCGCGCCCTGGATGCTGCGCTTCTGGCGGGCGAGCTGGCCCGCGCGGGTGCAGGCCTCGACGGTCGCGCAGGCCGCGCTTATGGACCTTTCCAAGGAAGCGCTGGAAGTTCATTTGCAGCGGGAGGGGCTGACCGGGATGCTGCGCCGCGATGGCCAGCTCCAAGTCTACGAGGGGGAGAGGGCCTGGCGCGCTTCGCTGCCGTCCTGGGTTCTGCGCGAGGAACTCGGGATCGCCTTCCGACATCTCCGGGGCGAGGAGATCGCGGAGGTGCAGCCGGGGCTGTCGCCGCGCTTCACGCACGCGACCTTCACGCCGGGCTGGTGCTCCATAAGCGACCCCAAGCACTACACGCTCGCCTTGGCGGAGCGGGTCCGTGCCAGGGGCGGCGAGATCGTCATCGCGGAGGCCCGGTCGCTCGTGCCGAGCGGGGTGGAGACCACCGCTGGCCGGATGCAGGGGCGCGTGGTCCTGGCGGCCGGCGCCTTCTCGCACCGGCTGACGCGGACGGCCGGCGTCCGCATCCCGCTCGAGACGGAGCGGGGCTACAACACGACGCTTCCGGCGGATGCCTTTGACCTGCGCGTCCACGTCACCTTCGAGGGACACGGCTTCGTTGTGTCGAGGCTTACCTCTGGTCTGCGCGTTGGCGGGGCGGTGGAGCTCGGCGGGCTCGAACTGCCGCCGAACTTCGCCCGGGCCGACGCGATGCTGACCAAGGCCGCGCGCTTCTTGCCGGGGCTGCGGACCGAGGGCGGCAAGCAATGGATGGGCTTCCGCCCTTCGCTGCCGGACAGCCTTCCCGCCGTCGGTCCGCTGCCGGACCGGCCCGACGTGATCTGCGCGTTCGGCCATGGCCACCTGGGTTTGACCCAGTCCGCCGGCACCGCCGAGCTCGTGGCCGACCTCCTGACCGGGCAGGCGCCCGGGATCGACATGAAACCCTTCTCGCCCGCACGCTTCGGGAGATCGCAATGAGCGTCCACACCTTTCCCTGCATCGACGGCCATACCTGCGGCAATCCGGTGCGCCTCGTCACCGGCGGAGCGCCGATGCTCGCGGGCGCGACCATGCTCGAGAAACGCGCGCACTTCCTAGCCGAGTACGACTGGATTCGGACGGGCCTCATGTTCGAGCCGCGCGGCCATGACCAGATGTCGGGGGCGATCCTCTACCCGCCGACGCGGGACGACTGCGACATCGCCGTCCTGTTCATCGAGACCTCGGGCTGCCTGCCGATGTGCGGGCACGGGACCATCGGCACGGTAACGATTGCGCTCGAGAACGGGCTCATCCGGCCAGCGACGCCCGGGGTCCTTCGGCTGGACACCCCGGCGGGGCGCGTCGACGTGACCTACCGCGAGGAGGGCCGTTTCATCGAGGAGGTGCGGCTCACCAACGTGCCGGCCTATCTCCATGCCGAGGGCCTGACGGCCGAGGTCGAGGGCCTGGGCGAGATCGCCGTGGACGTCGCCTATGGGGGCAACTTCTACGCCATCGTGGAGCCGCAGCGGGACTTTCGCGACATGGCCGACCTCTCGGCGGGGCAGCTCGTGGAGCTGCGGGCGGCGGCTCCGGGACGCCCTGAATGAGAAGTACGAGTTCGTGCATCCGGAGAAGCCCGCGATCAACGGCCTGTCGCACATCCTCTGGACCGGGGCCCCGCGCCACCCCGAGGCTCAGGCACGGAACGCGGTGCTCTACGGCGACAAGGCGATCGACCGCTCGCCCTGCGGAACGGGAACCTCGGCGCGCATGGCGCAGCTTGCGGCGAAGGGGAGGCTCGCAGTCGGCGACGACTTCGTGCACGAATCCATCATCGGGTCCCTTTTCAAGGGCCACGTTGAGGGGACGGCCCGCGTGGGCAACCGCGACGCCATCATCCCGTCCATTGCCGGATGGGCCCGCATAACCGGCATCAATACCATCTTCATCGACGACCGCGATCCCTTTGCCCACGGGTTCGTGGTCAAATGAGGGTGGGCCTGGCCATCATCCCCGGCGCCGCCGAAGGTCCCGTGATCGCCTGCGAGGAGGGACTGAGCTTCTGGGGCGGGGTCGATCCAGCGACGGGTCATGTGATCGATGCCCACCATCCGCTGCATGGGCGGACGCTCGCCGGCGCGGTGCTGGCCTTGCCAACGAGCCGCGGGTCCTGCACGGGGAGCGGCGTGCTCCTCGAACTCGCGCTGAACGCCCATGCCCCGGCAGCGCTGGTGTTCCGCGAGGGCGAGGACGTGCTGACCCTCGGCGCGTTGGTCGCGGGGCTGCTGTTTGGCCGGGCTATCCCGGTCCTGCGCCTCTGCCCCGAGGACTTCGACCTGCTCGCGGGGGCCGAGCGGGCCGGCATCACCGAAACGCGGATCGAGGCGGGCCCGCTGTCGCGGGAGTTGGAATCGGTCGGTGCTCAGCATCTCGACCTCTCCGAGGGGGATCGGGCCTTCCTTGCGGGCGAGAGCGGCGAGGCCCCGCGCCTCGCGATGGAAATCCTCTGCGCCATGGCCGCGCAGCAGGGGGCTGCGCGCCTCACCGACGTGACGCAGGTCCATATCGACGGATGCATCTATGCAAGCCCCGCGAACCTCACCTTTGCGGAGAGGATGGCTGACATGGGCGCGCGAGTCCGGGTTCCCACGACCATGAACGCCATCTCGGTGGACCGCGCCAACTGGGAGCGGCAGGGTACGCCCCCCGACTTCGGCCGCCCGGCGAGTCGGCTGGCTGACGCCTATGTCCGGATGGGCGCCCGGCCGAGCTTCACCTGCGCGCCCTACCTGCTCGACAGCGTCCCCGCCGCCGGAGAGGCGGTGGGCTGGGCCGAGTCGAACGCGGTGATCTATGCCAACAGCGTCCTGGCCGCCCGCACGGTCAAGCACCCGGACTTCCTCGATCTTTGCATTGCGCTCACCGGACGCGTCCCGCTGTCTGGAGTCTATCTGGACGAGAACCGCAAGGCCCGCCGCCGGATCCATGTCGGCGCCCCGGAGGGACACAACGACGCCTTCTGGCCGATGCTCGGATATCTGGCGGGTCTCCTCGCGCCCGACCGTATCCCGCTCCTGGCGGGGCTCGAAGGAGCCTCGCCCTCCGACGACGATCTCAAGGCGCTCTGCGCTGCCTTCGGAACGACCTCGGGGGCGCCGATGCTCCACGTGGCGGGCCACACCCCCGAGGCCGAGGGCTGCATGGCCGGAGACGCCGATGAGGTGGTCGTGATGCGCGCCGACCTCGCAAGAGTCTGGCGGGAGCTCAATTCCGGGCCGGAGAACGTGGACCTGGTCGCGATTGGCAGCCCGCACGTCTCGCTGTCCGAGTTCCGGGCGCTCGCTGCCCTGCTGGACGGGGTGGCGCAGCACCCGTCCGTCCCGATCATCGTGACCGCCGGGCGTGCCATCCGGGACCAAGCCAGAGCGGAAGGGACGCTGGCCAGGCTGGAGAGCTGGGGCGTCCAGGTCGTGACCGACATCTGTTGGTGCTCGATCTCCGAGCCGGTGTTTCCGCCCTCGGCTCGGGTGCTGATGACCAATTCGGGCAAGTATGCCCATTACGCTCCGGGTCTCAGCGGCCGGGCCGTGCGCTTCGGATCTCTGGAGGACTGCGTTTCGGTTGCCTTGACCGGCCAAGCGCCCTCATCACCTCCGGCCTGGCTGGCCTGACCTCCTGGAGACCCTCATGCGCAGCGGCAAGACCCTCCGTGTCAACTCGGCCCATGCCGAAGGCGAGGTGGGCGACGTCATCGTGGGCGGCGTGGCGCCGCCGCCGGGCGAAGCGCTCTGGGAACAGAGCCGCTGGATCGCCCGGGACCAGACGCTTCGGAACTTCGTGCTGAACGAACCCCGAGGCGGCGTCTTCCGGCACGTGAACCTCTTGGTGCCGCCCAAGGACCCGCGCGCACAGATGGGCTTCAACATCATGGAGCCCGAGGACACCCCACCGATGTCGGGCTCGAACTCGATCCGCGTCTCGACGGCGGCATCCTCCCGATGCAGGAGCCAGTGACGGAGCTGGTGCTGGAGGCGCCGGGTGGGCTCGTGCGGGTGCGGGTGCGGGTGCCGGGACGGCAAGGCGCAGCGCATCTTCGTGCAGAACTTGCCGAGCTTTGCACAGAAGCTCGACGCAAAGCCCAAGGTCGAGGGCTGGGGACGCTGACCGTGGATACCGCCTATGGCGGCGACAGCTTCGTGTTGGTGGACCCGGCGGCACTGGGCCTGTCGCTCACCCCCGACGAGGCGCACGACATCGCTCGGCTCGGCGTGCGCATCACCAGGGCGGCGGATGAGGCGCTGGGGCTTCTCGCACCCCGAGAGCCTGGACTGGCGGCAGTTCTCCTTCTGCTTCTGCCTCTTCGCGGGGCCGCTGAAGCGCGGGGCGGAGGGCCTGCGCGCGTGTTCTGCGGTGACGATCCGGCCGGGCAAGGTGGACCGCTCACCCACCGGCACCGCGCTTTCGGCCCGCATGGCGGTCCTGCATGCGCGCGGTCTGATGGCCGAGCGCGAGACGCTCTCATCGGAGTCGCTGATCGGCTCCACCTTCACGGGGCGCATCCTTGGGACGACCATCGTCGGCGGTCAGCCCGCAATCATGCCAGAAATCTCCGGGCGGGGCTGGATCACGGGGACGCACCAGCACATGCTCGACCCCGAGAACCCATGGCTACCGGCTCACCGACACCTGGGGCGCGCGGTAAGTCACGATGTGCCCTCCCTGCCGGGACCACACGCGGCAGACGCGGGCTGAGCCTCGTGAACCGATAATATCCTCATCGGGCGGAGTAGCACGGGTCCTGATCAGTCGAAGCGGGCCGGCTGCTGGCGCGGCCAGCGCCAGCCGGGGTAGCACTGCCAGAGAAGCTCTTCTCTCGCGCCCACCTCGGCCATCTCGGGCATGGCCTTGGCGTCCCGGCTCGTCAGAGGCGTCGGCACCTGCCTGATCCCGCAAGCCTACGCGAGGTGGGCTGTCCTCGAGCGGACGCCGCTTCCCCAGCCGCGTGGGCGAGCGCGGCACCGCTACGGTCGGACTTCGCCCGTAGCTCCCGCCCGGTCCCGCCAGACCAGCCGACCCATGCGACGGCTCTCTTCTGGGCCTGAATGCGCGTCCGAGCTCTTGCATGGGTTCCGGTCAGGGCGGACTGCGATGATGGCCGGGTCAGTGCGCAGGCGCGGGAATCGCGCTGATGAGGCGGCGGGTGTAAGGGTGTTGCGGATCGTTCAGAACCTGCTGGCACGGACCCTCTTCGACGATCTCGCCGAGGTAGATAACGCAGATACGGTCTGCGATCTGCCGCACCACCGCGAGGTCATGGGTGATGAAGAGCAGCGAAAGTTCGCGGCTCGCCATCAGCGACTTGAACAGATTCAGGACCTGCGCCTGCACCGACACGTCGAGCGCCGAGACGGGCTCGTCGCATACGAGGACTGCGGGGTCGACGGCGAGGCTCCGCGCGATGGCGACGCGCTGGCGCTCGCCGCCGGAGAGCTCGGACGGGTATCGGCCGGCATAGGCCTCCGTCAGCCCGACCTCGGACAGAAGCGTTCGGACATGATCCTGAGTGCGGCCGGTGCGCTGGGACATCCGCAGCGACTCCTCCAGCGCCCGGCCGACGCTGTGCTTGGGATTGAGCGTGGCGTAGGGGTCTTGGAAGATCATCTGGATCGTCTGCCGCACGCGGGCGCGCTCGTTGCGGGCGAGGGCCTCGAAGTCCGCGCTCGGGATGCCTTCGATCACGATCTGGCCCGAGGTCGGCGTCTCTAGGCCGACGAGGCAACGGCCTAGGGTCGTCTTGCCCGATCCGGATTCGCCGACAAGGCCCAGGCACTCGCCCCGGCCGACCGACAGGCTGACTCCCTTGAGCGCGTGCATCGGCCTCTTGCCGCCGAACGACTTGCAGAGACCTGCGACGTGGACCAGAGCCCCGTTTTCCGGGGTGACAGGTTCCGGCTCGTTCGCGGCTTCCAAGGCAGCCGTCCGAAGGGCATCGAGCTCGCCCTGGATCTCGGGCTGGCGGACACAGGCGGTGAAGCGGGCCGGGGTGCGCTCGACCAGCGGCGGGCGAGTGGTCCGGCACTTCGCGTCGACCACCCATCGGCAGCGGTCCGAGAAGGGACACTCGTTCTCCACCGCGTCGGCGGGTGGCACGCGCCCGGGAATGGCGACCAGGGTGCTGACGCGTCGGCTGGCCGGCGGCTCCGAGAGAAGAAGCCCTGTGGTGTAGGGGTGGAAGGGAGCCGCCGCGAGAGCCGGGGCCGCGCCTACCTCGATCATCTGGCCGGCATAGAAGACGCAGACCCGCTCGCAGGCGGAGAAGGCGAGGCGCAGGTCGTGGGTGATGAGGATCAGCGCCATGCCGCGTTCGGCCTGTGCGCGATTAAGAAGCCTCATGATCTCGGCCTGGGTGGTTACGTCCAGGGCCGTGGACGGCTCGTCGGCGATAAGGATTTCGGGATCGCGTGCCAGTGCCGCTGCCAAGGCCACCCTCTGGCACATTCCACCCGAGAGCTGGAAGGGCAGCCGGTCGGCGACAGACGCATCGTTGATCCCCACTTCTGCCAGGCGCCGCGCGACCTCGGCTCTTCGGGCGGACCGGCTCCTGAACTCGGGCTGGTCCCGCAGCATCTCCTCTATGTGGGCTCCGCATCGCATGACCGGGTTCATCATCGTGAACGGGTCCTGGAGCAGCATCGAGATGCGTCGGCCGCGGATGCGCTGCCAGTCCCGCTCGGCGAGGCCGGTGAGCTCCTCTCCCTCAAGCCGGATCGAGCCGCTCAGCCTTACGCCGGGAGGCAGGAGGCCCGCGATAGCCTTGGCGGTGAGCGACTTGCCGGAGCCGGACTCGCCGACGATGGCCAGCGACCCGCCCCGCTCGAGCTGGAGGCTCGTCGCGACGGTGAGTGTGCGCCGGCCAGTAGGCGCATCGTGGAACAGGGACATATCCTCGACACGCAGGAGGTTGCCCGAGGAGTAGATCAGGCTCATTTCGTGAATCTCTCGAAGACCCAGTCGCCGATCAGGTTCATGCTCACGGCGGTCAGGATAATCATCGCTGCAGGGAGGAGAATGCCGGGGGGATTGGAGGCGATGAGGTTGCGATTCTCCGAGAGCATCCGGCCCCAGTCGGGCGTGCCAGGTTCGACCCCGAGGCCAAGGAAGGAGAGGCCGGCGAGGTTGACCAGCGCGAAAGCAAAGTCGATGGCCACGTAGGCAAGGACGATGGGCAGGATGTTGGGCAGGATGTGGATGAAGATGATGCGAGTTCGGGAGATTCCCAGGGTGCGGGCCGCGTCGATGTAGGTCCGGGGCCGCTGCTCGAGAACGGCGCTGCGGACGATGCGGGTGTCGGGCGCAACGAAGAGCACGAGCAGCACGAATACCGCCGTCCAGTAGCCCCCACCCACGACCCCCACGACCACGATCGTGATGAGGGTGGAGGGCAACCCGAACATGAAGTCGACCCAACGCATGATGATCGTGTCGACCCATCCGCCCAGATATCCCGCGAGCAGCCCGAGGACCGTTGCCATGGCGAAGGCTCCGGCGGCGATCACAAGGGGCCCGATGAGGGCGTTCGAGGCCCCGTAGATCACGCGCGAGAGGATGTCGCGTCCGAGGGTATCGGTGCCTGCCGGGAACTCCGCTGATGGGGACGAGACCGCGACGTCGAGGCGCTGCTCATAGGGATCCTTGAGCGCGAGGGCCGACCCGAAGATCGCGCAGGCGGTGACGACGGCCATCACGAGGCAGGCCAGCGCCACGGGGATCGGCAGGCGGAAGCCCCGGCGGCGGCGCTTGACGGCAGGAACGGCCCCGATGGCGGTCATGACTTGGACCCTCCGTAGCGGATGCGCGGGTCGATCAACGTGTAAAGCACGTCGATCACGAGGTTGGCGACCACGACGAAGACGGAGAAGACTAGCGCCGTTCCTTGGATTAGCGGGATGTCGCGCTTGCTGACCGCATCCACCGTGAGAGTGCCCAAGCCCGGGAGGGCGAAAGTAGCCTCGACGTAGATGGAGCCCGCGACGAGGCCGACGACGACAAGTCCCGCCGCCGTCGTCACTGGGATCAGGGCATTGCGCAGGACGTAGTTAAACAGGATCCGGCGGCTGCTCAGGCCCCGGGCGCGGGCGAAGGTGACGTAATCCTTGGAGAGCGCTTCGATCATCGCCGCGCGGGTGATCTTGACTACGATGGCCATGACCGAGAAAGCGAGCGCTAGGGCGGGCAGGGTCAGGTGCCACAGGCGGTCGAGCACGCCGTCGCCGGCCCCGTAGACGGGGAACCAGTCGAGCACCACGCCGAAGACGTAGAGCAGGAAGATGCCGGTCACGAAGGCTGGCGAGCTGATTCCCACGACGCCCAGCGTGACGCTGCCGCGGTCGATCCATCCTCCCCGCCGCAAGGCGGCGAGAGCGCCGAGGCCGATCCCCACCAGCAGGACGATCAACGAGCTTATCCCCGCGAGGACGAGGGACAGGCCCATGCGCTCGAGGATGACGTTCAGGACCTTGCGGTTGCCGACGATGGAGCGCCCGAGATCGCCGTGCAGCACCTGCCAGAGCCACTTGAGGTACTGGACGACGAAGGGGTCGTCGAGGTTGTAGCGATCACGGATGGCCGCGACCGTCTCCGGTGTCGAGGCCCGGGCGCCTAGGAGGGCCCGGACCGGGTCGCCGGGCGCGAGGTAGACCAGCGCAAAGACCGCGAAGGTGATCGCCACCAGTAGCGGGACCGCCTGGGCGAGGCGGACGAGGACGAGCCGTAGGACTGCGCTAGGCACGGGCGGTCTGCCGGAGATGCCGGTCGAACCACTCCACCTGCCTTGACAGGGCATCGTGCCGGTGCTCGGTCTCGGACAGGAAATGGCCCTCGCGCGGGTAGACGACCAACTCGGCCTCGACCCCGCATTCGCGCAGCGCTGCGTAGAACTCCTGCGCCTGGCCCACCGGGGTGCAGCGGTCCTCTCGTCCCTGGATCAGCAGGGTTGGCGTGGTCGGGGACTCGAGCCGGTTCAGGGGCGACCGCTCCACGGCGATTCGCCGATGGGCTTCGAGCCGGAGCGAGCCGCCGTTGATGAACTCGTGGAAGTCATGCTCGCACGAGTAGTGGCTGCTGAGCTGGTCGCAGATTGACGAGACCGGCACCGCGGCCTTGAACCGGTCGGTCGCCGCGACGGCCCAGGCGCTGAGATAGCCGCCGTAGCTGTGCCCCGTGATCCCCAGCCGGTCCGGATCGGCGAGGCCGAGCGCGACGCAGCGTTCGACACCGGCGAGGATATCGTCGAACTCGGCGCCCGCGGGGTCGCCCAGGTTCATCCGCGTGATCGCCTGGCCCCAGCCGACGTTGCCCCGGTAATTGGGCACGAAGACCACGTACCCGGCGGCCGCAAGGGCAAGGCCGTTATAGGGGTCGAAGGCGTGCTTGGTGGACATGCAAGGGCCGCCATGGATGTTGACGACCATCGGATGCGGGCCGGAACCGAGCCTGCGCGGGATGTAGACGAAGCCTTCGAGCGGCAGGCCGTCGCGCCCGTTCCAGCCGATCTTCCGGATCTCGGGATAGTCGGGGTAGCCGCGCGCTACCTCGCCGTTGAGATCGCTCAGCCGATGCCAGCCCTGCTCCTGCGCTCCCCTGAGCACGACTTCCTGGGGCTCGCCGATGGCCTCGCGGATGGCGGCGACGGCCTGGCCGTCCGGCGAGACTGCGATCCGGGCCACGTAGGGGTTCTCGCCGAGGATTGCGTCGTCTTCGCGCTGCCAGACGATCTCGCCCGTGAGCCGGACGACCCCGTGGACTGTGCCCAGGTTGCGCCAGCCTGTGAACCAAAGGGAGTCGTCGTCGCGCCATTGCAGGGCAGTGACGTTGGACTGCCGATCCGCCGCCAAGACCGACAGCGCTCCCGTGTCGAGGTCGAGCACGCGCATTTCGCCGGCCACGAGGCCACGGTCGCTGGACCAGCCTTCGAGGAAGGCGACGCGTCGTCCCATGGTGTCGGCGGAGAGCCCCTGGAGCTGCCATGCGGTCCGGTGCGCGACCTGCGCCACGCGGGTCGAAAAGTCGATCCGGACAAGCTCGGGATGGTACCAGCCGCGCTCGCTGGCATCGCGGGAGACCACCGCCACGGCGCCTTCCGGCGTCAAGGCGAACTCCCATACGGTCAGGTCGGGCGGGCCGACCTCGGTCGTCCGGCCCCCGTCGAGGGTGACGTGGAACAGCCGGCGCAGGGCGGGACGGGGCGAGGTGACTTCAGGGTCCTCGTCCTTGCCCCACCACAGGCGCGTAGCGCCGGTTGTGGCCCCGCCATTCAGCCCCCGGTCGGCCGAAAGGACCACGAGGCCCTGCCCGTCGGGCGTCCACTGGATGTCCTCGACGGAGCCGGGCAGGTCACCGAGCTTGCGCACGCCGCCTTCGCCGTCGAGCAGGAAGAGATCCCGCTTGCCCAGCGTGATCCGGTCGGAGGCGAAGGCGATGTCATGGCCATGGGGCGACGCTTTGGGCAGGGCGTCGCTGTTCGGGCCGTCGGTCAGGGCACTCGCCGTGCCGTCCAGGCCGAAGCGCCAGATGCGGCTGGCCAGCGGCACGCCCTTCGGCGGACTGGCGGGCGACACCGTGGCCAGGAGCGCGTCGCCTCCCGTGTCGAAGGACAGGTCGGTGATCGTCCTCAGGCGATCGAGCCAGCGGACCGCCTCGGGAAGATCCATGGGGGCCCTCCGCCCGCGGGTCAGAAATCAGCCGGAACTGCCGGAGCCGCGCGTCGCGGCTGCGGCCGAGATGCTCAGGACCCCTTCGGCCCGAACCCGCGCATCGCCCAGGGGATGTTGTACCAGAACGCGTTGTAGCCGGTCATCTGGTACTGGTCGCTGAGCACCATGGCGTTGTACGGGGTATAGAGCGGAACGACCGCGACGTCCTCGTTGGCGATCTTGAAGGCCTTCTCGAGAGCCTGGGCCCGCACCGCCGGGTCGATGTTCTCATTGGCCTCGTTGATGGCCGCATCCACCTCGGGGTTGCGGAAGTTCGAGGCGTTCATCCCGTCGACCCTCGCGTTGTCGCTGTGGAAGAACAGGTAGGGGTATGCCGCCGGATCGCTGAAGTCCGGGTAGTAGTTCATCGCCTGCATCCCGAGGTTCTCGTGCCGGAAGTAGCCGGCGAGCCACTGGTTGGCGTCGAGCTCCTGAACGGTCATGTCGATGTTCAGCTGCGCGAGGTTCTGCGCCAAGCTTTGGAGCGAGTTGACGAGGTCGGGCATGGCGGACGAGACCGGCGCCGTGAAGGCGAACCCGTCCGGATGGGTCGACTGGGCAAGCTCCTCGCGGGCCTTGTCCATGTCAAACTGGTAGCCTGGGATAGTCTCGTAGAAGGCCCGGACCTCGTCCGGGGTCAGGATTCCGGACCACATCTCGGGCGGGTTCAGGGCGGGCAGGGGCTCGCCCTTGCCCTTGAGGAGCGCGCTCACGAGCCCCTGGCGGTCGACCGAGTAGGCGATGGCCCGGCGCACGTGCACGTCGTCGAAGGGCTCGGCCTCGTGATCCAGGGTCAGGACGAAGGTCGCGAGCGACGGTGCCGTGTAGACCTCCGCGTTCTCGACGGCCTGCCACTGCTCCAGGTCGGTGAGCGCGACGGCGAAGGTGCCGTCGATGTCGCCGTTCTGCATGGCGAGGATCCGGCTCTGCGCGTCGGGGATGGCAACTAGGACGATCCGCTGGACGACCGGCGCGCCTCCCCAGTAGTCGCTGCGCGCCTCGAGCACGACCCGCTCGGCCGGCGCGAACTCTGTCACCTTGTAGGGGCCAGTCCCGAGGGGGATGTCGTCGGGCGTCCCGAGGTCGATCGGGTCCGCAAGCTGGTCGGCCTTGAACAGGAACCCCGCCATGTGTGCCGCCCAGTACTGGAACTGGGCGTTTGGGGCCTTGAGCTTGACCGTCACCTCGTTGGGAGCGGTCGCCTCGACGCTCTCAACGGCGGAGTAGAACGAGGCAACCTGCGAGGCGTTGTCGGGATTGAGGTGGAATTTGATCGTCGCCACCACGTCGTCAGCCGTGAGCGGGCTTCCATCCGAGAAGGTCACACTGTCGCGCAGCCGGTAGACCACTGTGGTAGGGTCCACGTATTCCCAACTCTCCGCCGGGCCTGGAATCAACGACAGGTCGTCCCCGAAGAGTAGCGGCCCCTCCTGGACCAGCGACATGATGACCCCATTGTCCGTGCTCCAGGCATGGGGGACGAACAGCGTTTCGGGGATGCTGGCGAGAGCCCAGGTGATCTCCTCGATGGCCTCCTGCCCGACGGCAGGGCGGATCAGGCCCAAGTTGCCCGCCAGGAAGGTTCCGGAGCTCAGGGCCAGAAAAGCACGACGGGGAAGGCCAGCTCGCATTTTGCTCTCCAGAACAGCTAGTCCGAGACGTCCCGAAAACTGTATGAAACGAGTCGGCAAACCGACAAGAGAAAATGCGGGCCCTGAAGGCCACAGGTCGCGACGGCTCCGCGATCATTGCGAGTGGCCGCGCAAGGAGGCTTACTCAAGGCGTGCTTCCTCGTATCGGACAGGAGAACTCCGTGAAGGACGGCCATTCCGAATTCGGCGAGCGCCTGTCGGCGCTGCGCCGTCATATCGAGCAGCTCGGGCTCGACGGCGTCATAGTACCGCGTTTCGACGAACATCAGGGAGAATACTGCGCCCCCCACGACGAGCGGCTGGCGTTCCTGACCGGCTTCACGGGCTCGGCGGGGCTGGCGCTCGTGCTGCGCGACGGCGGCCTCATTTTCGTGGACGGGCGTTACCAGGTGCAGGTGCGCCGGCAGGTGGATCTGGGCTCATACCGGATCGAGCATTACGACGACTCGCCCGTGGATCAGTGGCTCGAGCGCCATGGTGCTCCCGGGCTTCGGATCGGCTGCAATCCGATGCTGGTTCCCGCCCGGATGTTCGACCGCCTGCGCGAGGCTCTCGCGCGACGGGGCGGCGAATTGGTCGCCCTGGACGTCGACCCGGTCGACGCCATCTGGCCGGACCAGCCCGAGCGTCCCCTTGCCCGAATCGAGCCGTTCCCGATGTCCTTCTCTGGCGAGACGTCAGCAAGCAAGCGCCAACGAATAGCGGCCGCCATCGCCGCGGCGGGGGCGGATCTCCTGGCCGAGACACAGCCCGACAACATCGCCTGGCTGCTCAACGTGCGGGGCGGAGACGTGGCGTTCAACCCGTTTCCGCAGTCCTTCCTCCTTCTCGGCGCTGATGCCGGAGTCGAGTGGTTCGTCGACGAACGGAAGCTGCCGAACGACCGCTCGGCCTATGAGCTCGACGGCGCGGTCCTGCGCCCGCCCGAAGCCCTGCTGCCTCGCCTCGGCGAGCGTGCGGCGGGAGCCAGGGTGCTGCTCGACCCGGACCTGACCTCGGCCGCTGTGGGGCTGGAGGTCACAAGAGGGCAAGGAGCCGTGCTGCACAGCGCCAGCCCGATCACGCTCGCCAAGGCGGTCAAGAACCCGGTGGAGCTGAACGGATTCCGAACCGCCCACCTAGAGGACGGGGTGGCCTGGGTGGAGTTCCTGGCCTGGATCGACGCACATGCCGGCCCGCGTGCGGCGGCGGGCAACCCTGTAACGGAGCTGGAGGCCGAGGCCTGGATGATCGAGGCGAGGCGCCGGCGTCCAGGATTCGTCTATCCCAGCTTCCGCTCGATCTCCGCAGCATCGGCCAATGCCGCCATGTGCCATTACGCGGCCAGCGAGGAAACGGACGCGCCCATTGGCGAAGGGGTCTATCTGCTCGACTCGGGCGGCCAGTATCTAAGCGCGACCACCGATGCCACGCGCACCCGCGCCTTCGGCGAGGTCGGGCCAGAGGTCCGGCGTGCCTACACTGCGGTCCTCCGAGGCTTTGTCGCCCTGATGACGCTGAGGTTCCCGGTTGGCACCATGGGCCACCAGATCGATGCCTTTGCGCGTCGCCCGCTGTGGGACCTCGGCCTCGATTTCGACCACGGGACAGGCCATGGCGTCGGCCACTTCCTGTCGGTGCACGAGCAGCCGCACCGCATCGAGAAGATCGCCAACAACCATCGGATGGAAGCAGGGCTCGTGATGACGGTGGAGCCCGGCTACTACGAGGCTGGTGGCTTCGGGATGCGGGTCGAGAACCAGGTCGAGGTCGTGGCCGACGGGGAGGGCTTTCTGCGGTTCGGCAGCCTGACCTTGGTGCCGATCGATCTGTCCCTTGCCGATAGGGAGTCGCTCACTGAGGCCGAGGTTGCGTTCCTTGACGGCTATCACGCCCGCGTCCGGCAGGCGCTGGCAGACAGGGTGTCCGAGGAGGCGCGCAGCTATCTCATCCGTGCGACGGAGCCGCTGGGTCGGTAAGTGCCTGCCGTTGCCCCCCGGGGCTGCCGGGGTCCCATCTGGTGTCCAGGCCCGGAATGTTCCAAGGATGGCACGTTCGTCGGGCACTGGAACCTGCCTTTCTCGGAACGGATTGATGCCCATCGCAGAATACACCATCCCCGGGATGCACATCCGGGACCATGTCGTGACGGTGCCCCTCGACTGGTTCGGGGCCACCGATGGGCCGACATTACAGGTCTTCGCGCGCGAGGTCGTTGATCCGGTCCGCCGGAACGAGTCGCTGCCGCTTCTGGCCTTCCTCCAGGGCGGCCCGGGCGGCAGGTCGCCGCGCCCGTCCCCGAGCCAGCCCCTGGTTGACCGAGGCCCTGAAGACCCATCGCGTGATCCTGGTGGACCAGCGCGGCACCGGCCGCAGCCACCCCGTGGAGGCCGCGACGATGGCCCGCTTTGCGAACGGCAGGGATTCGGCCGACTACCTCCTCCGCTTCCGCGCGGATTCCATCGTGCGGGACTGCGAGCATATCCGGACGTCGCTCTATGACGGCGTCCGATGGGAGACACTGGGCCAGAGCTACGGCGGCTTCCTCACCATGACCTACCTGTCGCAGGCGCCGGAAGGTCTGGCCGCCTGCTACGTCGCCGGCGGCCTGCCGAGCCTTCGTCCCTCCGCGGACGAGGTCTACCGGCGCACCTATCCCCGAGTTGCCGCGAAGACGGCGCGCTACTATGCGCGCTTCCCAGGGGACGTTGCCCAGGTGGGCCGGATCGCGGACCTCCTCGGCGCCGAGGACGTCCACCTCCCGGATGGTGACCGCCTATCCGTCCGCCGGCTCCAGACCCTCGGGCTGGACTTCGGGATGGGCCCGGGGTTCGAGAACGTCCACTGGCTAGTCGACGAGGCCTCCCCCGAGGACGGGCGCCTATCGGACCACTTCCTGTCGGCGGTTGGCGTGGCGACCTCGTTCGACGGCAACCCGCTGTTCGCGACCTTGCAGGAGAGCATCTACGGCCACGGCGCCGGCGCGACGGACTGGGCGGCCGAGCGAATCCGCCGCGAGTTCCCGGAGTTCGCTCCGGAGCGCCGGCCCCTCATGTTCACCGGCGAGATGATGTTCCCCTGGATGTTCGAGGAGATCAGGTCGCTGCAGCCGTTCCGGGACGCCGCCGAAGCGCTGGCCCGGTGCGACGCCTACAGCCCGCTCTATGACCTCGACCGCTTGGCGTCGAACGAGGTGCCGGTCTCGGCGGTGGTGTACTTCGACGACATGTACGTCGACGCCGGCCTCTCGCTCGACACCGCCCGTCACGTCGGCAATCTTCGTCCCTGGGTCACCAATGAATACGAGCACGACGGCATCCGCGATTCGGCCCGCGTATTCCAGCGGCTCCGAACCCTGGTGTCAGACGATGGCGGTCCACTTTCGACGGGGAGCACAGGCTCGGGGCCGACGTAACCGGCTTGCGGCCCTGTCGCGCGTGCAGGGTCTCCTATCTCGGGGTCGCTACGCCGGCCCCCCGCAATAGCGACCAAACCGATGGAAAACGGCCGTCTTGACCCACCCGATGAGAGAACCTCAATGGGGGTGGACCACATCAGGTCGCGACAAGGCCCATAAAGTGACTCCATATAGACGTACAGATTTCGCCCCCTTGTCCAGCAAGTCGAACAGCCGTGACCGATAGCTCACACCCTGGCAGTTGGTCCGATAGGTCGGCAACACGTCCCTCCGCAACCGCGGCTCGGGCCAGTGAGGCCGGAACCCAAGCGATGCCGATCCCCTCGATCGCGAGCTCTAGGGCCGCCAGAGTCAAGGCGGTTTCCACGCGGGGCACATAGCGAGGTCCTTCCTCCAGACGAGGCAGGACATGTCGCTGCATGACCTGACCAAAGAAGACATCCGCCGGATAGGCTACGACGCCCACCTCGTCGGAAGCGGCTGCCGGCGTGTTCATGCCCAGCACGGGGATGAGGCGGTCACGGCCGATCTCGACGGCCTCGATGAAGTCGGCCTGGATCGGGTGCTCCTCGCCCGGCACTCGGTAGGCGAGCGCGATGTCCGCCTGCCCTGACAGGAGCAGGCCGAAGCACTCGTCGAGATTCGCCGAACGCAGGCGCACATAGGCCTGGGGATGACGCTGCTGGATGCTCTGGATCAGGCTGGGCGTCAGGGCGGCGGTGAGCGCATGCTGACTCGCCAGCACCAACCGATTGCTGGATAGGCGCGCACCCCTTTGCAGGTCATCGCGAAGATGGCGCAAGGCCCCGGCCAGCTCCACCATCCGGTCCCGGTAGTCTGCAGCCACCGGGTGCAGCTGGACAGGCTTGCGGGAGCGGTCGAACAGCTCCACCCCCACATAATTCTCAATGAGTTGGATCCGCCGCGAGAAGGCCGAGGGGCTGAGATGCCTCCGTTCGGCGGCCTCGGCGAGGGAGCCCGTTTCGGCAACCGCCAAGATATCCTCAAGCCATTCGAGCCGCATGATCGTCCATTAAGTTGCAGATTCGGCAATTTATCTGCTGATCTTCGCGTTTGTAGCAAGCGCTGCCGGGCAGTAAGGTCCAAAGATGCAAGGTAGAAGGAGCCAAGCATGCACCTGGCCCGCTTTCCGCGCGTGTCGCTCGCGCATCTTCCTACCCCGCTCGAGCGGCTCGACCGGCTCAGCCGCGAGCTGGGCGGCCCCGAGATCTGGATCAAGCGCGACGACTGCACGGGCCTGTCCACGGGGGGCAACAAGACCCGCAAGCTGGAGTTCCTGATGGCCGAGGCGCAGGCTCAGGGCGCCGACCTGGTGATGACGCAGGGCGCCACCCAGTCGAACCACGCGCGCCAGACGGCGGCCGCGGCAGCCCGGCTCGGGATGGCCTGCCATCTCCTCCTCGAGGACCGGACCGCGTCGAAGGAGCCGAACTACAAAGGGAACGGCAACGTCCTTCTCGACCTTCTGCACGGCGCTACCATGGAGGAGCGCCCGTCCGGCCTCGACATGAACGCCGAGCTGGAGGCGGTTGCGGCCGCCGAGCGGGCCAAGGGCCGCAAGGTCTACGCCATCCCCGGTGGCGGGTCGAACCCGACGGGGGCCCTCGGCTACGTGAACTGCGCCTTCGAGCTCGTCTCGCAGGCGAATGACCGGGGACTCGTCATCGACCGGCTGGTGACGGCCACAGGGAGTGCTGGGACCCATGCCGGCCTCGTCGTGGGCCTCAAGGCGCTGAACGCGGGCATCCCTTGCCTGGGGTTCGGGGTCCGCGCGCCCAAGCAGAAGCAGGAGGAGATGGTCTTTGGCCTCGCCCAGCGGACCGCCGAGAAGCTGGGCTGCCCGGGCGTGGTCGTGCGCGAGGATGTGGTGGCGGACTCGGACTATGTTGGCCCGGGCTATGGCATCCCGCGCGAGGACACGATCGAGGCCATCCGCATGTTCGCGGAGCTCGAGGGCATCCTCCTTGACCCCGTCTATTCCGGGAAAGGCGCGGCCGGGCTCATCGACTACTGCCGCAAGGGCCGCTTCGCCAAGGGCGAGCGGATCGTCTTCCTGCACACCGGCGGGGCGGCCGCGCTCTTCGGCTATGACGCCGCCCTGCGCCGGACGCCCGAGACCCTGGCAGCCGAGTAGACCATGGACCGGCCGCGCTTCACCCGCTCCTTCACCCAGCAGCTCCCCATCCCCGAGGAGGCGATCGAGGCGGCGACCAGGGTCATGCGGTCGGGGCGCCTGCACCGCTACAACGTGGCCCCTGGCGAGGAGTCGGAGGCCTCGGCGCTGGAGCGGGAGTTCGCGGCCTGGCAGGGCTCGCGCCATTGCCTGGCGGTGGCTTCGGGCGGGCAGGCCATGCAAATCGTGCTGCGCGCCGCCGGCGTGCGGCCGGGCGACCGGGTGCTGACGAACGCCTTCACCCTGGCCCCGGTCCCCGGCGCCATCGCCGGCGTGGGTGCCGAGCCCGTGCTGGTCGAGATCAACGAGGACCTCGTCATCGACCTCGACGACCTCGCCGCCAAGGCCCGCGCGTCGGGGGCGCGGGTCCTCCTGCTGTCGCTGATGCGCGGGCACCTGCCCGACATGGACCGGCTCATGGCCGTCGCGGCCGGGATGGGCCTGAAGGTGATCGAGGACTGCGCCCACACGATGGGCGCCTCCTGGGCCGGGCGCCGGTCGGGGAGCTTCGGCCTCGCCGGATGCTTCTCCACGCAGACCTACAAGCACATGAACTCGGGCGAGGGCGGCCTCCTCGTCACCGACGACGCGGAGTTGATCGCGCGCGCGACGATCCTGTCGGGCTCCTACATGCTCTATGCCGGGCATGGCGCCGGTCCGGGGGCCGAGGCGTTCGAGGACGTCCGCCTTGACACGCCCAACCTGTCGGCCCGCATGGACAATCTGCGCGCGGCGCTCCTCCGGCCGCAGCTCCGGGACATCGACGGCGCCGTCGCGGCCTGGAACGAGCGCCACGACCGCGTGGCCGCCTATCTCGCCGGCCACAACGCCATCCGCCTGCCCCGCCGCCCGCGCGACGAGGCCTATGTCGGCTCCTCGATCCAGTTCCTGGTCCCCGGCCTGTCCGAATCGGGCGCCCGGGGCTTCCTGGCGGACTGCTCGGCGCGGGGGGTCGAGCTGAAGTGGTTCGGCGCGGCGGAGCCCGTGGGCTTCACCTCCGCGCACCGGAGCTGGCGCTATGTGGCCCCCCAGAGCCTGCCGCGCACCGACCGCATCCTCTCCGGGCTCTTCGACATGCGCCTGCCCCTGACCTTCACGCTGGAGGACTGCGACCTCATCTCCGGCCACATCCTCGACGCCGCGACGGCGCTCGACCTCGGGGCCGCCGCATGACACCCCGCCGTGTCGGCATCCTTGGCGGCATGGGGCCGGAGGCCACAGTCCTCCTGATGTCCCGGCTCATTGACACTACCCCGGCCGGCGACGACTCGGATCACGTTCCGCTCATCGTCGACCAGAACCCCCAGGTCCCCTCGCGCATCGCCCGGCTGCTGGAGGGACGGGGCGAGGACCCGGCCCCGGTCCTCGCCGCCATGGCGCAGCGGCTGGAGCTGGCGGGGGCCGAGGCGCTGGCCATGCCCTGCAACACCGCGCACTACTACGCGCCCGCGATCCGGGCCGCCGTCGGCATCCCGCTGATCGACATGATCGAACTCGCGGCCGACGCGGCCGCCGCGCGGGCCGGAGCCGGGGAGAGCGTGGGCGTGCTGGCCTCGCCCGCCCTGCGCCGGATCGGCCTCTTCGACGCGGCCCTCGCGCGGCGCGGGCTGGTCGCCGCCTATGCCGAGGACGAGGGCTCTCTCCTCGCCGCGATCCGCGCGATCAAGGCCAGGCGGGCCGGGGCCGAGGCCCGAGGCGCGCTCGCCGCCGCCTCGGCGGGGCTCCTGGCGCAGGGCGCCAAGGTCCAGCTCATCGCCTGCACCGAGTTCTCGCTCATCGCCGACGCGGTCCCCGTGGGGGCCGCCGGGATCGACACGCTGGATTGCCTCGTGGACGGCATCCTCGACTTCGCCTCTACCCAGACCACCGCCGCCCGGAGGGAAGCCTCCTAGCGAGGGACGACAAGGGGCCGCCAGAGCCCGCCCATCAACAGAGGAGACACGAGATGACGACCAGGACCTTCCTGGCCGGCGCGGCCGCTCTTGCGCTTTGCAGCGCCGCCGCCTCGGCCGAGACCGTGGTGATCGGCCAGTTCGGCAACCCCACCCCCATGCAGGTCGCCCGCGCCGAGGGCGCCTTCGAGGCGGCGACCGGCTGGGACATCGAATGGCGGCAGTTCGCCTCGGGGGCGGACGTGATCGCCGCCATGGCCTCCGGCGACGTCAAGATCGCCGAGCTGGGGTCCTCGCCCCTCGCCATCGCAGCGAGCCAAGGCGTCGACCTCCAGCTCTTCATGCTGGCGCAGGTCATCGGCAAGGCCGAGAGCCTGGTGGTCCGCGACGACGCTGGCATCGCGTCGCTCGGCGATCTCGCGGGCAAGCGCGTGGCCGTGCCGGTGGGCTCGACCGCGCACTTCTCGCTGATGGGCGCGCTGGCCCATGCCGGGGTCGCCGAGGGCGACGTCACCATCATGAACATGCCCCCCGACCCACAGTCATCCGCCGCCCGGCTGGGAGCAGGGCGCCGTCGACGCGGCCTTCATCTGGCAGCCCGTCCAGAGCCAGATCCTGCAGACGGGCACGCTGCTCGTCGGCGCCGACGAGACCGCCGCCTGGGGCTACCCGACCTTCGACGGCTGGGTCGTGGACCGCGCCTTCGCGGAGGAGAACGCCGAGGCCATGGCGGCCTTCGCCCGCACCATGGACGCGGCGAACGCGGCCTACCTCGCCGACCCGGCCGCCTGGACCGCCGACAGCCCGCAGGTGGCGACCATCGCCGAGCAGACCGGGGCCGATCCCGCGCAGGTGCCGGGCATCCTCGCGGGTTTCTCCTTCATCCCGCTGTCCGAGCAGTTGGGCGAGACCTGGCTCGGCTTGGCGCCCGCGACGATGAAGATGACGGCCGACTTCCTGGTGACGGCCGGACGCATCGACGCCGCGGCCGACGACTACTCGGGCTTCGTCAACACCTCCATCGGCACGGCGGCCAGCCAGTAGCGCGGCGGCCAGGGGGCCGGGAGGAGCCCGGGCCTCGGCCTCCAAGGGATCACATCGGGGAGGCAATCCATGGGCCTGAACATCGCCGACGTGTCAGTGGTCTATCCGGCGGCGGACGGGCGTCCGCCCGTCGAGGCGCTCCGCCGGATCGACCTGTCGGTGGAGCGGGACGATTTCGTCGTGGCGCTCGGGGCGTCCGGCTGCGGGAAGTCCACGCTCCTGAACCTTATCGCGGGCTTCCTGTCCCCGACCTCGGGGAGCATCATGCTGGACGGCCGCCCGGTCGACGGGCCCGGCGCCGACCGCTCCGTCGTGTTCCAGAAGCACGCGCTCATGCCGTGGCTCGACGTGATCGACAACGTCGCCTTCGGCCTGATGCTGCGCGGCCTCCCCGAGGCCGAGCGCCACGCCACGGCGGGCCGCTTCATCGACCTCCTGGGACTGGGGGAGTTCCGCAGGTCCAAGGTCTACAAGCTTTCGGGCGGGATGCAGCAACGCGTCGGCATCGCCCGCGCGCTCACTTGCGATCCGCGCCTCCTCCTGATGGACGAGCCCCTCGGCGCGCTAGACGCGCTCACACGCGAGAAGGCGCAGGAACTGATCCTGCGGATCTGGCACGAGACCGGCAAAGCCGTGTTCTTCATCACTCACTCGGTCGAGGAGGCACTCTTCATGGGGACGCGCCTCATCGTCATGTCGCCCCGGCCGGGGCGCATCGCGCACCGCTTCGACCTTCCCTTCTCGCGGCAGTTCCTGGCGGGGGCGCCCGCACGGGAGGTCAAGGCCTCGCCCGAGTTCATCCGGCTTCGCGAGGAAGTTCTTCGCATCATCTTCGCCGACGAGGAGGCCGCGGCATGACCGACCAGACCCAGGCACCGACGCGCGCCCGCCCGTCCTCCTCCGGCTGGCTGACCCGCCTGACCCGCGCGGCTCCGACGCGCCCGGGCGAGACCTACGGGGTCCCCGGCTCCGGCGACACGACGTGGCTGTCCCTCGCCTCTATCGCGTTGCTCCTGTTCCTCTGGTGGATCGTCACCGCGACGGGATGGGTGAAGCCGCTCTTCGTGCCCTCACCGGGCGCGATCCTCCAGAAGTTCGCCGACATCTGGCAGAACGGCTTCACCAACACGTCCTTCCTGGAGCACATCGCCATCTCGACCGCCCGGGTCTTCGGGGCCTTCGTCCTCGCCTGCGCCCTGGGCATCCCGCTGGGCCTCGCCATGGGCATGAGCCCCCTGGTGCGCGGGATCTTCGACCCGCCCATCGAGTTCTACCGCCCCATCCCGCCGCTGGCCTACCTGCCGCTGATGATCATCTGGTTCGGCATCGGCGAGACGGCCAAGGTCCTGCTCATCTTCCTCTCGGTCTTCGCCCCCGTGGCCCTGGGCGCCCGCGCCGGCGTCAAGTCCGCCGCCATCGAGCAGATCCACGCCGCCTATTCCTTCGGGGCGACGCGCTGGCAGGTCATGCGCCATGTCATCCTGCCTTCGGCACTCCCCGAAATCCTGACTGCGATGCGCATCGGCGTGGGGTTCGGCTGGACCACCCTGGTCGCGGCCGAGATGGTCGCGGCGACGAAGGGATTGGGCTACATGGTCCTCTCGGCGAGCCAGTTCCTCCAAACCTCCACGGTGATCGTCGGGATCATCGTCATCGCCGCCATCGCCTACGCCTTCGACCTCCTGATGCGCGCCGTCGAGCGTCGGGTGGTCCCTTGGAAAGGCCGGATGTGAGGAGTGCCATGACTATCGTTCATCTCAAGACGGCGACCCGCACCCCTGAATCTGGACAGGAGGATGTCAGCGCGACTGTCGCCGCCATGCTGGCCCATATCGCCCAGGGCGGCGAGGCGACGGTCCGTGACTATGCCCGCGACCTTGACCGGTGGGAGGGCGACCTCCTCGTCACCCCCGAGCAGCGTGCCATGGCGGCCGATCGGGTGCCAGAGGCGCTGAAGGCCGACATCCGCTTCGCCCATGACAACGTCCGCCGCTTCGCGGAGGCGCAGCGCGCAACCATCTCGGACTGCGAGGTCGAGATCGTCCCCGGCCTCCTCGCCGGTCAGCGGCAGATCCCGGTCAGCGCGGCCGGCGCCTACGTCCCCGGCGGTCGCTACTCCCACGTGGCCAGCGCGATCATGACCATCACCACCGCCAAGGTCGCGGGCGTGACGCATGTCACCGCCTGCTCCCCGCCGCGTCCGGGCCAGGGCATCCCGCCCGCGATCCTCTACACAATGGACCTTTGCGGCGCCGACGCGATCCTGGCAGTGGGCGGCGTGCAGGGCATCGCCGCGATGGCCGAGGGGCTCTTCGGCCTGCCGCCCGTGGACATCCTCGTGGGTCCGGGCAACGCCTACGTGGCCGAGGCAAGGCGCCTCCTCTATGGGCGGGTGGGCATCGACATGGTCGCGGGCCCGACCGACAGCATGGTCGTCGCGGATGCCACCGCAGACCCGGACCTCGTGGCCTGGGACCTCGTCGGGCAGGCCGAGCACGGCCCGACCTCGCCTGTCTGGCTCGTCACCGACGACCGGCGGCTGGCCGAGCGTGTGCTCGACCTCGCCCCCCGACTCATAGAAGAACTCCCCGCCCCGAACGCGGCCAGCGCCCGCGCCGCCTGGGCCGACTGCGCCGAGGTGATCCTCTGTGCCACGCGCGAGGAGATGGCCGAGGTCGCCGACGCCACCGCGCCCGAGCACCTACACGTCCAGGCCGCCGACCTCGACTGGTGGCTCGGGCGGCTCCGCTCCTACGGGTCCCTCTTCCTCGGCGAGGAGACCACGGTGGCTTTCGGCGACAAGGCCTCGGGCCCGAACCATGTGCTCCCCACCTCGGGGGCGGCCCGCTACACCGGCGGGCTGTCGGTCCACAAGTTCCTGAAGACGGTGACCTGGCAGCGCGCCACCCGCGACGCCGCCCGGCCCCTGGCGTTGGCCACTGCGCGCATCTCGCGCCTTGAAGGCATGGAGGGCCACGCCCGCTCCGCAGACGTCCGGCTTGAGAGGTTCTTTCCCAGCGAACGCTTCGACCTTGCGGCCCCGCATGACGCCGTCTGATCTTGCGGAACTCCCCCCTCTGGGCTCAAGGGCCGGATCGGTGACCATTGGGGCGGCATCGCACTGGCCGTGACGATCGCGATGGCGGCGAGCTTCCTCTCCGAGCACTACGGCGCGCCAGCGATGCTCTTCGCGCTCCTGCTCGGTATGGCGTTCAACTTCATGGCCGTCGACCCGCGCGCTGCTCTGGGCCTCGGGTTGGCCTCTCGGACATTTCTGCGGCTTGGCGTTGCGCTCCTGGGCCTGCGCCTTACCTTCGCCGATGTCTCCCAACTCGGCTGGCCTCCGGTCCTCGGCATCGTGGCGCTCCTTGCGCTGACACTGCTATCTGGCCTCGTCATCGCCCGGGTTCTGGGCCGCCCGCTCGCCTTCGGCCTTCTGACCGGGGGCGCGGTCGCCATCTGCGGCGCCTCGGCGGCGCTGGCCATCGCCGCCGTGATCCCCAAGGCCCGCCTCCGCGAGGAGGACGTGCTGCTCACCGTCGTAGGGGTGACCGCCCTCTCCACGCTCGCCATGATCCTGTATCCAGTGCTCTTCGGAATGCTGGGCCTCACGGAGGTGCAGCAAGGCTATCTCATCGGGGCGACGATCCACGACGTGGCGCAGGTGGTGGGGGCCGGCTACTCGGTCGGCGAGAGAGCGGGCGACATCGCCACCTTCACCAAGCTCGAGCGGGTGGCGTTGCTCCCGGTCGTTCTTCTGACGATCGCCTTCGTTTATCGGGGCGAGGCCAGCCGGGGCGCGGGCCTCCCCTGGTTCGTGGTGGTCTTCGTGCTTCTCATGGTCCTGCGCAACCTACTTCCCTGGCCGGAGGTGGTCCTGTCCGCCGTGAACAACGCCTCCCGCTTTCTCCTGGTGACAGCCATTGCGGCCTTAGGCGTCAAGACCTCGCTTGGGCAGGTGTTCGCTACCGGCGGACGCGGATTGGCAGTGGTCGGACTCGAAACGTTTCTATTGTTGGGTATGGCTCTGGGCGCGATGCACGTGCTCGCGGTTGGTGGCTGAGCCTCGGCGAGGCGAGAGCCTTAGCTTCTTCGTCAGGTGAGGGCACGAGTGACTCCCTGCATGATCAACGTGGCCGGAACTACGATCCCGGGTGCCTCATGCCGTAAAAAGTCGAACGGGGACTGCGGCGCTCTGGCGCGGCCGGAACATCGCGGCGGGGGGGGGTTGTCCCGCGTCTTGAGCAAGGGAGGACACCATGGCCGAGCAGCACGACGGCGGATCGACGCGGGACGCCACCGAGATCCTGGCGGACGAGCACAAGGAGTTCCTGGCGCTGGTGGGCTCCATCGAGGGGGAGACGAGCCCGGCCGCGCGGCGCGAGCTCGCGGACACGCTGATCGCCGAGATCATGCGCCACGCCGTGGCCGAGGAGATGTACGTCTACCCGGCGATCAAGAAGCATGTCCCGAACGGCGCCGCCGAGGTGGAGCACGACAAGGAGGAGCACCAGGAGATCGTGCTTGCCATGAAGCAGATGGAGGACGTGGAGGCCTCGGACCCGCGCTTCATGGAGGGAGTCGTGCGGCTGCGGGACCTGCTGATCGAGCACGCGGGGAGCGAGGAAGGAGAGCAGTTCCCGAAGCTGCGCGCCCACATCCCGCGCGAGGAGCTTCTGGAAATGGGCGGGAAGGTGGAGGGGTGAAGCGGATCGCGCCCACCCGTCCGCACCCGAGCGCGCCGCATTCGGCGCTGTTCCACAAGCTCGTGGGACCGGGCGTGGGGTTCGTGGACCGGCTGCGCGACCGGCTGGAGGGTCGGCACACGGGCTGAGGTCTGCGCCCCGTCCCCGGATGGGGGCGGGGCGCGGGGGCGATCAGGCCGCCTGCGGGACCGCGCGCGGTTTGGACCGCCTTCCAACCGGCTCCTTGGAGGACGCGAACACGATGGCATTCAATGACCCTGGACAGCCGACGCCACGCCCCCGCGTCGACTCTTCTTTCGGCAGAGGAACTCGCCGACCTCGGGCCCACCCTCGCATAGACATCCGCGGCGATCATCGACGCGACCAGAGCAGTGAAGGTCTATCTCGCCTCGATGACCAAGATGACACTCACTTCCACGCCTCAAAGGTGGCTCCAAAGGCTGCGACGTCTTCAAGCTGAAGGAGCAAGGCAAGCTCTCATACCGGCCAACGCCTGAGCTGACTCGTTTGGCTCTTCCTGCCTGACTGGCTTGGTGATTCCCTTGCCTGATCGGGAAGGGAGGAGCCGATGGTTGTTGCATTGGAGATCCGGACGGACCTGAGCGCAGGGGAGTTGCGCACTTTGGGGCGGCGGGAGAAGGACCCGCGGGCGGCCTCGCGGATGTATGCCATCGCCCATGCGCTCGCGGGGCTGAGCCGGGCCGAGGCGGCGCGGCTCTCGGGCATGGAGCGGCAGGCGCTGCATGACGCGGTGGTGCGCTACAACGGGGAAAGCCTGGCCGGGCTGCACGACCGCCCCAAGGGCCGCCGCCGGCCAGTGCTGAGCGACAAAGAGAGTGCCATGCACAAGGACCTCGTGCTCGCCGGCCCTGATCTCGCCCGCCATGGCCGCACCGAGTGGACACAGCCATCTCTGGCCGAGGAGATTGCCCAGCGGTGGGGCAAGCGGCTGCACCCGGCCAGCCTGTCGCGGGTGCTGAGGCGGCTCGGATTGTCCAAGCAGAAGACCCGGCCGCGCCACCCGCAGACCAACGCTGAGGCGCAGGAGACCTTCAAAGGGGGGTCTCCTCGAGGCCCTGAGCCAGGTGGCTGCGGCGCATCCGGACCGCCGGATCGAGTTGTGGTTCGAGGACGAGGCGCGAGTGGGTCAGAAGGGGCGCACCACCCACCGCTGGTGGCTGCGTGGTCAGCGCCCGTCGGGCTTGTGCGACAAGCGCTTTACGTCGGCCTACCTCTTTGCCGCCGTGGAACCCGCCACCGGGGCCGAGGTGGCGCTCGTGCTGCCCACCGTCTCGACGGCCGCGATGAGCCGCTTTCTGGCCGAGCTGTCCACCCAGATCGCTCCGGACACCCACGCCGTGCTCGTGCTCGACCAGGCGGGCTGGCATGGGGCACGCGCTCTGGTCGTACCTCCAAATCTCACCCTGGTGCCGCTGCCGCCCTACAGCCCCGAGCTCAACCCCGTGGAGCGGCTGTGGCTTTACCTACGCGAGCGGTATCTCTCGCACCGCCTGCTCGAGGACTACGGGGCCGTTGTGGACGCGTGTTGCGCCGCTTGGACTGCCCTCATCCAGGAGCCCGGACGCATCCAGTCCCTCACCAGCTACCCCTGGCCGCCATGCCTGAATTCATAAGCTGGGCGGTATGAGATCCACGAGGTAATTGATGGCATAAGCGAAGGTCACCTTGCGCGAGCCTTTGGATGTCCAAGCCGCAGTGGGGTCGGTGAGCGACAGCGCCTTGGCCGGGGCGGGCTCGGCCGACAGACGCTCGGGTTGAGCCTCTTCAGCCGTCGCTTAGCCAGCCTGGGCCGAGGCCGCATCCAGCGCGGCCAGGTATTCCCGCACAGGGCGCGTGGCGCTGTCCGGGTCCGACTGCTCCGGAGGCAGCGTGGGTCCCTCGACCCGCTGGGCGTAGCTTACGTCGGCCTAGATCACGCTCGCGTCGATGGCGAAGACCTCGCCCCCGACCAGGCCAGCCGACATGCAGGACCCGACCACCCGCTCGAACACGCGGCGGAACACCTCAGCTTCCCGGAAGCGGCCATGCCGCGCCTTGGAGAAGGTGGAGTGGTCAGGAACGGCGCCGTCCAGCCCCAGCCGGCAGAACTAGCGGTAGCCCAGGTTGAGGTGGACCTCGTCGCACAGCCGGCGCTCGGACCGGATGCCGTAACAGTAGCCCACCAGCAGCTTCCGGATCATCAGGTCGGGGTCGATCGAGGGACGGCCCGTGCAGCTGTAGAAGGGCGCGAGCTCGGCCCGGAGCCACGACAGGTCCAGCACCTCATCAATGCGCCGAAGCAGGTGTCCTGTTGGGACATGCCGCTCAAGGCTGAACTCGTAGAAGAGCTGCGCCACCTCGACCTGACGCCCCATCATGGTCCCGCACCCCTCACCTGACGGGATCATACCTCAGGGGAAATCGGAGCGGGGTTTTTCAACGGCATTCGAGAATTTTGCACATCCGCATCTTGCGGCAGAGCCACCTTCTTCCAGAAGTGTGAACCGTCGCCTGGCGGCGCCTCGAACCCGCAGGCCGCATAGACGGCTTGGGCGGCGTGGTTGTCCGGCTTGGTGCCGACCACCAGGACGTCGCAGTCGAGGGCCCGCGCGAGACGGGTGGACGCGTCGATGAGGCTGCGGCCGATGCCAAGGCCGCGGACGTCCGGATCGACGGTAAGCGGTGTCTGGACCGCACCTTTCGTTTGGGCATGTGAGGGGCGAGGCTGACGGTCTCTGATATGGGATCGTTTCGTGTCTGGACTTGAACCTACGCTTGGGCCGATGCGCGTGCCGCGTCGCATCGAGGTGATCAACGGGGCTGGCGGGCGGCGGCGCTGGTCGGACGACGACAAGGCGCGCATTCTAGAGGAGACGCTCGTGCCCGGCGCGGTGGTGTCGGAGGTGGCGCGCCGGCATGGGCTCACGCCCCAGCAGGTGTTTGGCTGGAGGCGGGAGGCGCGGCGCGCGTCAGCCGCGGCGCTCGAGGGGGCAGCCTTCGTGCCGGCTCTGGTCGAGGTGCCCTCCGCCCGGCCCGAGCCTCAACCGTGCCCGGAGCCGCGGCGGCGATCCGCGCGCCGATCGGCTGCGGAGGGGATCGAACTGGAGATCGCGGGCGTGGCGGTCCGGATCGGCCCTGGCGCGAGCCCGGAGGCGATCGCGGCGGTGATCCGCGCCCTGAAGGCCGGACCGTGATCGGTCCCTCGGGTCAGGTCCGGGTGCTGGTCGCGACCCGTCCTGTGGACTGCCGCAAGGGTGCGGATGGCCTGGCGGCGCTCGTGCGCGAGACGATGGGCGCCGACCCGTTCTCCGGGGCGGTCTACGTGTTCCGGGCCAAGCGCGCCGACAGGGTGAAGCTGATCTTCTGGGACGGCAGCGGCGTGGTGCTCATCTCCAAGCGGCTCGAGGAGGGGGAGTTCCGCTGGCCGAAGGTGCAGGACGGCGCCATCCGGCTCACGGCCGCCGAGTTCTCGGCCCTGTTCGAAGGGCTGGACTGGCGGCGTGTCCATGCCGCGCAGCGCCCCCGGGCCCCGGTGGCGGCGAGCTGAGCTGCGGCGCCCCGCGAGGATCGAGACGCTCGCCAAGGGCGTTGCGGCGTGATTCACTGCGCGCCGTGACCACGCCCGCCGACATGCTCCCCGACGACCCCGGCCGGCTCAAGGCGATGCTCCTGGCCGAGCGCGCCGAGAGCGAGCGGCTGCGCCAGATCATCAAGGAGCTGCAGCGCCATCGCTTCGGGCGCCGCGCCGAGGCGCTGTCCGAAGACCAACTCCTGCTCGCCTTGGAAGAGGTCGAGCAGGTCGAGGCGGCTGGCCAGGCCGAGGTCGAGGAGAGCCGACCGGCCGAGCGGGCCGCCCACGCGGCCCGGCGCCGAGCGAACCGGGGGGCGCTTCCCGCGCATCTGCCGCGCCTCGAGACCACGGTCGACGTGGAGAGCCTGGTCTGCCCGTGCTGCTCGGGTGCGCTGCATCGCATTGGCGAGGATGTGGCCGAGCGCCTGGATGTGGTGCCGGCCCAGTTCCGCGTCCTGGTGGTGCGCCGGCCCAAATACGCCTGCCGTGCCTGCGAGGACATGATCGTGCAGGCGCCGGCGCCCGCCCGCCTGATCGAGGGTGGCCTGCCCACCGAGGCGGCTGTCGCCCAGGTTCTGGTCTCGAAGTATGCCGACCACCTTCCGCTGTATCGCCAGGCGCAGATCTACGCCCGCCAGGGGATCGCGCTCGATCGCTCGACCCTCGCCGACTGGGTCGGGCGCGCCGCCTTCCTGCTCCGCCCGGTGCATGCGCGCCTGCTGGAGAAGCTGAAGGCCTCGCCGCGGCTGTTTGCCGACGAGACCACGGCGCCTGTGCTCGATCCCGGACGGGGCCGCACGAAGACCGGCCAGCTCTGGGCCTATGCGCACGACGATCGGCCCTGGGGCGGGGCGGACCCGCCGGGTGTCGCCTATGTCTACGCCCCCGATCGCAAGGCCGAGCGGCCCATCGCGCACCTGGCCGGCTTCCAGGGCGTGCTGCAGGTGGACGGATACGGCGGCTACAAGGTCCTCGCCGAGCGCGGGGAGGTGCGGCTCGCCTTTTGCTGGGCGCATGTGCGTCGCCGCTTCTACGAACTCGCCGGCGCCGGCCCGGCGCCGATCGCCAGCGAGGCGCTGGCGCGCATCGCCGCGCTCTACAGGGTCGAGGCGGAGATCCGCGGCCGCGACGCCGAGGCGTGCCGTGCGGCGCGCCAGGAGCGAAGCCGGCCCGTCGTCGAGGCGCTCGAGCCGTGGCTGCGCGAGAAGCTCGCGCTCCTCAGCCAGAAGAGCACGCTCGCCGGGGCGATCCGCTACGCCCTGTCCCGCTGGGCGGGCCTGAGCCTGTTCCTTGAGGACGGCCGCGTCGAGATCGACTCCAACGTGGTCGAGCGGGCCATCCGCCCGCTGGCCCTCAGTCGCAAGAACGCGCTGTTCGCCGGCTCGGATGGCGGGGCGGAGCATTGGGCCGTGCTGGCCTCGCTCATCGAGACGTGCAAACTCAATGGCGTCGAGCCGCACGCCTACCTGGCCGACGTGATCACCCGCATCGTCGAGGGCCACCCGAACAGCCGCCTCGATGAACTCCTGCCCTGGGCCTATCCCAGCCCATCCGCCCTCACGGCCGTGGCCTGAAAACAGCGCTTACGATCGACGTAGAGGTGCTGGAGGTACATGCGTCTGAGGCCGAAGGGCGTCTGCGCAGGCGGACAGGACGCGGCGTAGCCCACGAGGGAGCCGCCCACCTCAGCCACCAGGGTCCACAGCCAAGGTGCATCCCCCAGAACATCACGTGCGAGAGTGTCGAGACTCACGCGAGCGGTGTCTCCGTGGTGCGCCGCCAACGCCGTCACCATGCGCAGCAGGTCTGGCAGGTCCGGCTGCTCGACTCTTCTGACATGCACCTCAGGCCGGCCGTCCACGTCTGTGTTTGTGCTTTCCATTCGGCATCGTAGCATAGCCACGATCACCAGTGCCTGGTGCAAAATTTCAAGAGAAACGCACAACTCCTGCTCGTAACGCGTTCAGTGCTGCACTACGCGGCGGATCCAGATCTCGCTCAGGTGGTCGACACGACAGCTCCGGCTGGCGCAGGGTCTCGCTCGTCAGTCATCTCCTCGGCACGCCGTGGCTGTCAGGAACAGTGCGGGTGTGATCCCGTTCCCCTCTGACACGCAAGTGTAGGGAAGGGGGCGATCGGGTGCTGGGGAAGCGACATTTGGGGGGCTAAGGGATCTCAGACTACGGACACCGTAACGCCAGAGCCACCATGAGAGACCTCCTATGATCGATCTCTTCGAAAGCTGGAGCGGCGTGGGTCGCGTGCTCCTGGTAGGCACGCTGGCCTATGCGGGGCTCGTGCTGGTGCTGCGCGTCACCGGCAAGCGCACCCTGTCCAAGATGAACGCCTTCGACCTCGTGGTCACCGTGGCTCTCGGCTCGGCGCTCGCGTCGACCATGCTCTCCAAGAGCGTGCCGTTGGCCGAAGGGTTGGTCGGCATGACGCTCCTGGTGCTGCTCCAGTTCACCGTCACCTGGCTCTCGGTGCGGTCGGACCGTGTGCAGGAACTCGTGAAGGCACAGCCCACGATCCTGCTTCACCGGGGCGCCTGGCAGCGCGCGGCCATGACGCGGGAGCGGGTGACCGAGGAGGAGGTGCTAGCGGCCCTGCGCAGCCAGGGGGGCCAAGAGGGTCGACGACACCACCACGGTGGTGATCGAGACGGACGGCTCCCTGTCGGTCCTGGCCGGCTCGCCCTTGGGCGAAGGGCCCTCCAGCCTGGCCAATATGGCCCAGCCGAGCGATCCGGATCGGGACCCGTGACCCGCTCGCGGCTCCAGCTCTTCCTCTCGCGCATCCTGCGGGCGCTATGGTTCCGTCCGGCGCTGTATGCCGCGGCGGCTCTGGCGGTGCTGCTGGTGGCCCCCGACGTGGCCCGGCTGCTCCCCGATGGACTGATGAAGGTCATCGG
The DNA here is from genome assembly GCF_000600335.2 of Rubellimicrobium mesophilum DSM 19309. Lineage (GTDB taxonomy): Bacteria > Pseudomonadota > Alphaproteobacteria > Rhodobacterales > Rhodobacteraceae > Rubellimicrobium > Rubellimicrobium mesophilum. The sequence goes on from NZ_KK088554.1 coordinate 76,483, forward strand.
CCTGAGCGGGGTCTACGATCTCCTCAATGCACTGGCGAGTACGCTGCTGACCGTGGCGATCTTTTCGCTGGGGATCCTGGCCACCTCGCTGCGGGCCACGGCCCAGGGCGCCACGCCCCGGGTGCGGCCGCTCCTGTCCGAGGACCGGACGGCGCGGAACGCCATCTCCACCTTCATCGGCGGCTTCGTCTTCGCCGTGGTCGGCATCGTGATCCTGTCCACGGGCTACTACAGCGACGCCGCCAAGGTGCTGATGTTCTTCGTCACCTGCGTCCTGATCCTGGCGCTGATCGTGGCGCTCGTGCGCTGGATCGGGCGGCTGAGCCGGCTGGGAGGCGTGGCCGAGTCCATCGACCTTGCGGAGGAGGCCACGCGCCGCGCGCTCCTCGATCTTGCGGCGGGGCCTGTGCTGGGCGGAACACCCACAGCCAGACCCCTGTCTGGAGGCCACGCCATCGGCCCTGGCGCCCCCGGCTTCGTGCAGGCTGTCGACGTGGGCGAGCTTGGCGTCCTCGCGAAGGAGCTTGACGTGGACCTCCACCTCCTCGCCCGGCCCGGCGCCTTCGTCGGGCCCGGACAGCCGCTTCTGCTCACCAGCCGACCCCTCATGGCAAAGGACCAGGAGCGCCTGCGCAAGCCATTCGTGATCGGCCACCAGCGCACCTTCGAGGCGGACCCGCGCTTCGGCCTCGTAGTGCTGTCCGAGATTGCCTCTCGCGCGCTCTCGCCCGCCGTCAACGACCCCGGCACGGCTATCGACGTGATCACCACCTCCACGCGCCTCCTGAGCGAATGGAGCACCGCGGCGGCTCAGGCCCGGCCCGAGGTTCGCTGTCCCCGCCTTTCCGTGCGGCCGATCACCGTGGAGCAGCTCCTTGAGGACGCCTTCCGCTGGATCGCGCGGGACGCGGCCGGGACGGCGGAGGTGCAGGTCTGGCTGCTGAAGTGCCTTCGGATGCTGATGGCCCAGGATCCGGATCGGTTCGGGCCGCCGGTCCGTGCGCTCGCCCGGGAGACGCTGGCGCGGGCCGAGCAGGCCCAGGGGCTCCCCAGCGAGCTGAAGGAGTTGCGCGCCCTGGCCGGGGAGGTCGAGCGGGCCTGATCAGGATTGGCTGTTCTGGCGCGCCGGTCGGGGCTGCGGTCCGTCGCGGCGGGGCGGCCAGCCTTCGCGCTGCTCGCCCCGGATTCCATCCACCTCCTCGGTCTGGTCGTGGAGGAGCACGACCTGCGTCGGGAAGGGCATGTCGATCCCCGCCCGGTCCAGCGCGTCCTTGATCGCCTCGATCACCCGTCCCTGGACATGGACCACGTCGGTGCGGTGGCTGTCGGTCCACCATCGCACCTTGAGGTTGACGCTCGACCCGGCGAGTTCCCAGGCGAGCACGTCCGGGCCCGGGTCGGCCTCCACGTCATCGAGATCGCGGATGGCGGCCAGGATCGCCTCCCGAGCGGCCGGGATCTTGTCGCCGTAGCCGATGCCCACGAGGTATTCGGAGCGTCGCTTCGGAAAGGCGGTGTTGACCGTCACGGCGTTGGTGAAGACGTCGGCGTTGGGGATGATCGCGCGCCGGCCGTCGTAGGTACGGATCATGGTGGCGCGGGTCTCGATCCACTCGACCCGGCCCTCGTAGCCGTTGACCACGATCTCGTCGCCGACCCGGAAGGGCCTGCGGATCAGCAGCAGGAGCCCCGCCAGCCAGTTCTGGAGGATGTCCTTGAAGGCGAAGCCGATGGCGACGGAGCCGATCCCGAGCCCCGCGATGAGGTCGCCGGGCCGGAAGGTCGGAACGATGATGATCAACGCCACCAAGGCGCCCGCCAGGATCACCACCCACTTGAGGAAGGAGCCCAGCACCGCGCCCAGGTTGTCCCGGTCGTGCCGCTTGCCCCAGCGCTGGAGCGAGCGCTGAACGGACCAGCCGATCCCGGCTGCCACGAGCAGGAGTACCAGCGCCACGACGAGGTTGGGCAGGAGCCGCTGGAGGCCCTCCACCCAGGACTGGATCTTGTCGAGGATCACCCCGGGGTCGCGCTGGACGGCCTCGCTCAGCGTGTCGGGCGTCTGATCGACGGTGGGGCCGGCGTCTGGCGTTTGAGCATAGGCCTCGAACATGGGCGACGTGCCGTCCCTCGGAGCATGGGTAGTGCCGAGAACCTAACTCCCTGAGCGGAGCCGGCCAGTTCAGCCGTCTCAAGGGTGTTGGACACGACGGTGAACGTGGTGCGCGCTTCGAAGTTCGAGAGCCGGCGTCACTATGAGCGAGTGCATCAATTAAGCAGACCGTGTGAGAACCGGGCGGGCTATTCTGACCGGTGAGTGGGCCGCCGTGGCATCCTCGACTATGGCACATCTTGCTGGACATGACCGCTCGCAGCTTCTTCTCCTGCCGGAGGCAGTCAATGACTATGTGGGTCCGGACAACCCGGTCCGCTTCATCGAGGCCTTTGTGGATGAGCTGGATCTCGGGGCCGCTGGCTTCGCGCGCGTGGTGCCGAAGGCGACGGGTCGGCCGGGCTACCACCCCGCCGACCTGCTGAAGCTCTAAATCTACGGCTACCTGAACCGGGTGCGCTCGAGCCGGCGCCTGGAAGCGGAGACCCACCGCAACGTCGAGGTGATCTGGCTTTTTCGGGGCTTGAAGCCGGACTTCAAGACCATCGCGGACTTCCGCCGTGACAACCGCGCGGCCCTCCGACCCGTGCTCCGGGCCTTCGTAGTCCTCTGCCGCCAGCTTGACCTGTTCGGTCGCGAACTGCTGGCCGTGGACGGTACCCGCATCAAGTGCGGTCAACAACAATGACCGCAGCTTCACCCGGGCGGCGCTGACCAGGTTCGTTCAACAAGCGGACGAGAAGCTGGCTGGATACCTGAAGGACCTAGACACAGGCGATACTGACGAGGACCGAGTTGGCGCCAGCAATGGCTCCTCTCATAAAGGCCCACGCCTGGCCGAGAAGATCACGGCCGTCCGGGGCAAGCGCGAGCGGCACAAGGCTCTGCTGGAGGAGTTGGACCGCACCGGCGAGGACCAGATATCTCTGACCGACCCGGACAGCCGGGTCATGGCCCGCATGACCAAGGTGGGCGTGGGCTACAATGTCCAAGTCGCCGTTGACACCAAGCACAAGCTGATCGCCGAGCAAGAGGTTCACAACCAGGTCCTCGACCTGGGGCTGCTGGCATCCACGGCGAAGGCCGCCATGGAGGCGCTCAGGGTCGAGACGATTGAGGCCGTCGCCGACCGGGGTTACTTCAAGATCGAGGACATCGAGGCCTGCGAGGTGGCCGGGATCACCCCTTACGTCCCCAAACCGGTGCGAGGCTCGTCCGTGCGCGAGGGCTTCTTCGCCAAGGAGCAGTTCCGCTTCGACCCGGCCACGGACACCTTCATCTGCCCTGGCGACCAGACCCTGCGGCCCTGTCGACGCGGAAGGTCACGCAACAACGTCAAGATCGACTACAGCAACCGCAAAGCCTGTCTGGCCTGCCTCTTGCGACCGCGCTGCACCTAGATCTACCGGCACGTCTCGCGCCTGGAGAATGAGGCCGTGCTCGACCGCATGGCCGCACGGCTCGCCGCCCGTCCCGAGATCCTCGATCAGCGAAGGATCTCTGTGGAGCACCCCTTCGGCTCGATCAAGCAATGGATGCATCAGGGCGCCTTCCTGGTGCGCCGGCTGGACAACGTCCGTGGCGAGTTCAGCCTGACGGCGCTCGCTTACCACATCCGACGCGCCATCAGCCTGGTCGGGGTGCCCGGCCTGATCGCCGCCGCAAAGGCGTGAGGGCGCGACCCAGATCGCCATGGCCGGTGACAGGTCGAGCGCGACCACGACGGGGGTCTCGGGCCCGGAGACGGTGACGAGCACCGGGTTGGTGGGTCCGTAGGCCGTGGCGTAGGCCTTCATGCCCGTGCCGCTAGAGACCGCGGCGATGGCCTCGGCGACCTGCTCGTCCACCGAGAGGACGTGGGCGGCGGGCGTGACCGCGAGGCGGTCGCCGTACTCGGGCAGCACGGTGGTCAGGATCATCATCCCGAAGCCCGTCACCGCGAGCAAGAGGAGGATCGGGATCACGAACAGCCCGGCGTAGAAGTATCACCGCCAGGCGGCGAAGTAGAGCTTGTTCAGCTTGGGCGAGGTGGAGGCCGGCGCAGCCGAGTCGGGGGCGGCCGCAGCCGTGTCAGGGAAGGCAGTCATGGATGTCTCGTCATCTGAGGTGCCGTGGCAAGCACGGCCCGGAAGCGGGCGCGGGGAGCGCGGCCCTGGCGTCGGGTCTCAGAGGGCGAGGACAGGCGGGCCGCGCGCGGGCGGGGTGCGGGCGTGGATCTCCGGCGGGGTGGCGGCGGCGGCGGCGATCCAGGGGAGCGGGTGCCGGACCACGATGAGCGGTGGCAGGCCCAGGCCGGGCATCTCCGCGAAGGCGCCCGCGATGAGGCAGATCGAGCAATGCGCCGGCATCTGCTGATGGTGGTCCATCGGCCGGTGCGAGGTGCCGCAGGTCGCCGAGGTCGCGCCCATCGGCATCGCGTGCCCGACCTGCTCCATCGGCTTGGCGCAGGTCGTCGGAGCGCCGTCGGCCATCGCCTCGTCCGCCAGGGCCATCGACATCGACATGCTGCCCGAGGCCGCCAGCGCGACGGCCAGCAGCAGCACGAGAGCCACGTCGATGAGACGGCGGACCAGGCTCACCGAGGGCCTAGGTGGCGATCGAGAAAGAGGCCGTCCAAGTTATCACTGTCTCCATGGCTGGCCGTCTTGGGACGGCTCTGATGCGCATTCTATTCGTCGGAGATACCGCTGCCGGCGCCCGCCCACCTTGACCTAGCGCAAACCGGGACAGCGGTTTCGGGATGGATCATGGAGACCCGTCCCGGCGCGAGCCGGGCTGTTTCCTGGGATGCGCCCCTCGACATGAGAGCGGCCCGACCTCGTCATCGTGCGGGATCCCTCATGTCTCGATGTCCTGAGCTCGGGCACCTGCGATGGGACGCGGGGAGAAGCTCCAGGCCAGGATCGTCAGGGTTCCGAACCCGCATCGGGCGGCCGTTCTCTGTAACGCAGGAGCCATGCTGCGGCCTATCTTATCTCGATGGCAACTCTCGCGGTCTGGCGCTCGAAGTCGGAGATCAGCGCCTGGAGTTCGAACTCCCATTCGCCCGGAACCCCCAGCACCAGATCGTTGACCTGCCACGCTCCAGGGCCGTCCTTCTGGGCAGGCCGTTACAGCGGCGCGATCCCCTTCTCGGGGTTCGACAGGCGCAGCATGACCTTGGCCACGTCGAGGGGCTGCCCGATGTGGTTGGTGACCGCGATGGCGACGTCGTTGATCCCGATCCGGCCTGGCGCGAGCGTCACCTCGGCCATGAAGTTCGTCGCCATGTGGCTCAGGCGCTGTTCGGTGGGCATGTGCCCGTGCTCCTGGTGGGCGTGGGCGTCCTGAGCCTCCGTTGTCCCATCGGGGAGGAGAGCCCGAGGCGGCGGGGTCGTGCCCAGGGTCGCCGTCGCGATCAGGATCCCGATGACCAGTCCCACTTCGCCAACGATGGACCAGCCGAGCCGGCGCGGCGCGTCGGGGTCCCCGCGCCTCAGGGCCGGCGTCAGTCGCAGCCGGTTGAGAGCAGCCTGGCCGACGAGCCCTGCGACCAGCGCCAGCTTGACCAGGAGCACCCGTCCATACATAGTTGGTCGTCGCCAGCGCCTCGGGGCGGCGGACCTGCAACCAGGCCAGGGCCAGTCCCGTCGCAACCAGGGCAGCCACGGCCCAGACCGCGATCGTGGAGAAGCGCTGGAGCAGGCGCCCGGCCTCCTCGGGCCGTCCCGTCAGAGCCCGGTGCAGCGGCACGAGCGAGCCCACCCAGAAGCCCGCGAGGCTCACGTGCGCGAGCAGCGGGGGCCAAGTGAGCCAGTGCGGCCCGGCGGTGACCACATGACCGGTGAAGAGGAGGCTGCCCAGGGCCAGGGCCGCCCTCATGACGCTCAGGAGGCCTGAGACGGACTCCGGCTGATTGAGTCGCGGGGGACGGGATTCCCGGGCTGGCCCGGCTTGTTTATCGTCCGCTCCGACGATCAACGGAGGCGGGCATGGCCAAGGTGGTGGCACATCTGAGCCTGGCGGAGCTTCAGGCGGGATACCGAACCAGCGGGGACGCCAAGCTGGCGCGGCACTACCAGGTGATCTGGTTGCTGGCGCAGGGACGGAGCTGTGCGGACGTCGCGCAGCTGACGAGCTTGGCGCGGCGCTGGGTCGAGCAAACTGCTGGCCCGCTACAACGCCTTTGGACCGTCGTCGCTGGGCGACCGGCGGCGAGGCAACGGCGCCAAGGCGACGATCCTGACGCCGGCTGTTCTCGATGTGCTCCGCGAGCGGCTGACGAGTCCGCCCGACGACGGCGGGGTCTGGACCGCGAAGAAGGTGGCGGCCGTCATGGCGGCCGAGCTTGGGCTGGCGAAGGTGGCTGAGCAGCGCGGCTGGGAGGCGCTGCGCGCCATTGGCTGGACGATCCAGCGGCCCCGGCCTCGGCACGCCCGCGCGGCGGGGGCCGAGGCGCAGGCAGAGTTCAAAAAAGCCTTGCCAAAGCCGTCGCGGGGGAGGCGGAGCGCCATCCTGGCACAGTCATCGAGGCCTTCGCCACCGACGAGCACCGCCTCGGGCTGAAGCCGATCTTGCGCCGCGTCTGGGCGCCCCGCGGCGAGCGGCCCGTCGCGGTCGGACATCACCGCTTCGAGTGGCTCTACGTCACCGCCTTTGTCTCACCCAAGACCGACGAGAGCTTCTGGTATCTTTCGACCGGCGTCTCCAAGCGCGACTTCGAGGACATGCTTGCGCTTTTCGCCCGGGAAGCCGGCGCCGGCCGGGACCGCATCATTCTCCTCGTGCTCGACAACGCCGGCTGGCACAGCCCACCCGGTCTCACCATCCCCGAGGGCATCTTCCTCGTCTACCTGCCGCCCTATACCCCCGAGCTCCAGCCCGCCGAGACGCTGTGGGTCCACCTCGACGAGCCGGTCGTCAACCGGCACTTCGACAGCCTCGCCGAACTCGACGCCGTCGTCGCACGTCAGTGCGTTCGCCTCACCGCCGATCGCGATCGGATCAGAGGCCAAGCCGGCTTCCACTGGTGACCCGATCGTGCCGTCCCGAACTGATCAGCCGGAGACCGTGTCACCCATGCCATGCCGCCCGCAGACGTGAGCGGGATAGAGGAGGAGCGGGCCAAGATCGTCACTTGGATTCGAACCGGGCCCTCGGGTCTGGCCGAACTGGCCCTGAACTGAGGAACGGACCGGGCGGAAACGCTGGGCAGGGGAGACGACGGGACAACGCGACCCGGAGGAGGCTGCCGCCTTCGGCGCGAGGGAGCCCAGGCCTCTCCACCTCTCCTGCGCGCGTCGTCCTCGTAGCAGCGCCTTAGGGATGATGCCTTACGCGGAGCCAGCCTCGAACGACGTCTTCGTGCCGCTGGACGCCTCGGGGCGGCGTTGACCCGCACGGGCAGACCTCCTAAGTCTGGTCCGCCGGTCGCAAGGTCGGCGCACGTTCTCAGGGCGGGGTGAAAGTCCCCACCGGCGGTAAGGTGGCAACACCAAGCCCGCGAGCGCGCCGCGACACGGTGGTCAGCAGATCCGGTGCGATTCCGGAGCCGACGGTATAGTCCGGATGAAAGAGAACGGGACAACGCCGGGGAAGGGCGCGCCCACGGACGGGCGCCGCCCTGCCGTGGCGACCTCCCGTAACCCTGGGGAAACTGGTTACGGAAAGGATCGACATGAGCCAGGTTTCCTCGTCCCCCAAGGCCCCCGTCCTCGGGGCGTCCTTCATGCTCGGCGCGGGCCTCGCCTTCGCCGTCACCAACCTCCTGACCCTGGCGCTGACCTACCGGCTGGGCCTGCCGTCGACCTCGGTCGTGCTCTGGCAGTACATCCTTGCCACCCTGTTCGCGCTGCCCCTCATTTGCCGCATCGGCCTCGGCGCGCTGCGGACCCGCCACCCCGCCTGGCACGAGGCGCGGGCCTTCCTGTCGGCGCTGGGCGTGCAGGTCTTCGCGCTCGGCTTCGCCACCGGCGTGCCCGTGTGGCAGATGGTGGCGCTGTCGATGACCGGCCCGTTCTTCGTCGTCACCGGCGCCACGCTCTTCCTGGGCGAGCGGCTCTCGGCCCGCCGCATCGGCGCGACGGCCCTGGGCTTCGTCGGCGCTGTCATGGTCGCGCAGCTCGGGACCGAGCAGTTCACCTGGGGCTCAGCCCTTCCGGTCTTGGCCGCCGCCTGCTGGGGCAGCGTCTCGGTCCTCACCAAGTACCTGTCGCGCGACGAGGCGCCCGAGTCCCTCACGCTCTACATGCTGGTGCTGATCACGCCGAACCACCTCCTAATCGGCCTCCTCGTGGGCCTTGCCGCGGCGGTCCTGCCAGCCGGCCTGGGCGCGGGCTCCGGCCTCGCGCTCCCGCACGGCCAGGCGCTTGGCCTCATGCTGCTCTTGGGGCTGGTCACGGCAGCGGCGCAGTACCTCCTCAGCCTTGCCTACAAGGTGGCGGACGCAACCTACCTGCAGCCCTTCGATGACCTGAAGCTGCCGCTCAACACGCTGCTGGGCTGGATCGTGCTGTCCCAGGTGCCGGCCCCTGTTCTGGCCGGGAGCGCTGCTCATCCTCGGCGCCTCGTCCTGGCTCCTCTGGACGGAGACGGACCGGGCCCGTCCCGCTCGGGGGGGCGCGGCCGCAAAGTTCCGGGGAGCCTCCTGATGCGCAGCAGTCCGCCGGCTACGAGGAGGCAGACGGCATCGAAGATGAAGGGGGCTGCCCTAGCCCCGAGCCGTCCGGTCGCGGCGCGCTTCGTCCGCCAGGGCGGCGAGCAGCAGGGCCGTCGAGGCGGCGCCCGGGTCCACATGGCCCCGGGCGCGCTCGCCGAGCTTGGCAGCCCGGCCACGGCGAGCCAGGAGAGGGCCGGTGGCGTCCCGCCCCTCGGCCGCCGTCCGGGCTGACGCTGCAAGGATCGCGGCCTCGTCTTCACCCGCCTCAAGGGCCGCCCGCGCCGCTCGGGCCGCGGGCGCCCAAGCGTCGAGCATGGTCTTGTCACCTTCGGACGCGCCACCCCTCTCGGCGATGCCCCTGGCCATGGCCTCGATCCAAAGGGTCGTGTGCAGGGCGTCCAGGTCGCGCCGATGTGCGACGGCCTCGCCGGCCCGCGCAAAGGCCGTCGCGTAGAGCGGCCCGGCCGAGGCCCCGACAGCGTCGAGGAACGCATCGGCCGCGGCCCGGCAAAGGCTCGCAATCGAGGCGTCCGATGGCAGCGCTGCCAGCGCCGCCGTCACGGCCCGCCATCCCGTCTCCATGGTGACGCCGTGGTCACCGTCGCCGAGCGCGCCGTCGAGAGCGGAGAGGTGGTCCCGCGCGGCGACGAGTTGTTCGCCGGCATGGCCAAGCATGGCGCGGAATCGGGCGGGCGAGATCGCCCCGCCGGCCTCAAGCGCGCCTTCGCTCTCCTGTGTCGGCACCGTCGCGACGAGTTCCCGAGCTGGGCGGCGCGGGGTTGCCATGGCCGGCGCAGGCTCGCCCGCCACGAGCGCGGGCGTGCGGCAGGGATGGGCGAGGAGGCGGTCGAGGTCGGGGTCCAGCTTCATCAACGTGACGGAGGCGCCCGCCATCTCCAGCGAAGTGACGTACTCCCCTGTCCAGGACCGGCGGATCGTCACCCCCAAGTCACGCAGGCGCGCCGCCACGCGGCGGTGCAGGATGAGAAGTTCCATCAGCGACGTCGACCCGAGGCCGTTCACCAGCACGGCCACGGCATCGCCCTGCGTCAGCCCCAGCTCGCGCAGCAGCGGGTCCAGCAGGCGGTCGGCAACCTGGTCGGCAGTCTCCAGCGCGATCCGGGCGATACCGGGCTCGCCGTGGATGCCCATGCCGACCTCCATCTCGCCCGCCGGGATCTCGAAGTTCGGGCGCCGGGTCTGAGGGAGAGAGCAGGGGGAGAGCGCCACGCCCATTGAGCGGACGTTGGCGTTAGCGTGGCGGGCGAGCCGTTCGACCTCCGGGAGCGGCAGGCCGAGGTCCGCGGCCGCGCCCGCGCACTTGAAGACGAAGAACCCCCCGGCGATGCCGCGTCGCTCGTGCTCGCGCCCCGGCGGGGCCGAAGCGGCGTCGTCGGTCACAAGGATGGTGCGCGCCTCGATGCCCTCGCGGCCCAGCCGCTCGACGGCCATATCGAAGTTCATCACGTCGCCAGCGTAGTTCCCGTAGAGGAACAGGACCCCGGCGCCGCCATCGGCTGCCCGCGCGGCGTCCATGACCTGGCTCGGCCCCGGCGAGGCGAAGACGTTGCCCACGGCGGCCGCGTCGGCGAGGCCGCGCCCCACGTACATGGCGAAGGCGGGCTCGTGCCCCGAGCCGCCGCCGATGACGATGCCGACCTTGCCGTCGCGCGGCCCGTCGAGCGCGGCGATGGCGCGGCCTGTGGGGCCTGGGCGGTGGAGGAGGTCCGGAAAGGCGCCCACGAGGCCCTCCAGCATCTCGTCGATCACCGCCTCGGGCGCGTTAATGAGCTTCTTGGTCTCATCGGCCATGTCGGTCCCTCCCCTCCGCCGATCCTGCCGGGCGGCGGACCGGGCTGCCAGATCAGACTTTGAGGTCCTGGACCCCGCTGTCGATGTGCGGCGCCCAGAAGGCCACGCTCTCGGCCAACTCGGCGACCACGCGGTGGTCGTGGTTCGCGCTCCTTCCAGGAGAGCTCCAAGCAGATCTCGTTGTTCCGGGCCCCCGCCCTCGGCGAAGGCGGCGAGCAGCGGCTCGGGCCGGATGCGGCCGCTTGCGTTGTGGCGCGCAACGAAGGGCCTGTGACCGCCCTTGTCCATCATCGACTGCTTGATGTGGATGATGGGCGAGAAGGGCGGCACCGCGCGAGCCCAGGCGTAGGGGTCGGTGTCGTCGGGATTGGGAGAGGTTACGTCGCCGTGGTCGATATCGGCCATCATCCACATCGGCACCGCCATGTTTGCGGCGGACAGGCGCGCCTGGAGTTCCAAACAGGCCGCGATGGTCTCGCCGAACTCGCGGCCGACCGACATCGGCTCCCAGAAGACGTAGGCGAGGCCGGCGGACTTCGCGTGCTCGGCGACCTCGGCCCAGCAGTCGATGGCGATCCGGATCAGCTCCTCGCGACGGGCGGGGTCGTCGTAGTCCTTGTAGGTAAAGATGGCGAACTGGGTGCCGACCGAGTGGCCGCCCAAGTCGCCGGTGATGTCGGCGAAAGTCTTGAACCAGTCCACGTAGTAGCGCCGCACGTCGCGGTCCGGGTGGCCGAAGTGGTTGAGCCGCCCGTAGGGCCCGGTCATGCCGGAGGTGACGCGCACCCCAGTCCGTTCCAGCGCCCGGTCCATGTCCCGCGCCAGCCGCCGGACCACCGGGGCGGGCCAGGACGGGTTGATGAACTCGTGCGTGAGTTGGAGGTCGCGGATGCGGATGTCGTGCGCAACCGTCTCAATCAGGTCCGAGGGCTCGGCGAAGCGGTTCACCAAGGGGTTGGTGTTGAGCGAGAGCGTCAGGGTCATGTCAGAAGCTCACCTGCGGGGCGGGCGTGGCCTCGGCGTCGACGCGGCGCGCGCCGGCCCGGTCCTCCGAGTCCGCGACGTGGGCCGTGAACCACTCGTCGAAGGCGCGGCGCTGCTCGGGAGTCATGTGCAGCACTTCCTTGGTGCGCCGCCAGAGCACGTCCTCGCCTGTGCGGGCCCATTCATGAGCGTGGAGGTGGCGGGCCTCGGCCTCGTAGAGCTGCGCCCCGAAATGGCGGCCCAATCCGGCGAGGGAGGTGGCGCCCGCCACGACCTGCGTGGCGCGGGCGCCGTAGAGCCGGACGTAGTGGTGCGACAGCGCGCGAGGCATCCACGGATGGGCGGCGCGGAACTCCTCCATGAACTGCACGATGTCGGCGTCGCGGACCTCGCCCCCGGGCAGGGGGGCGTCGCGGGTCCAGGCAGGCCCCATCTGCGGAAAGACACCCCTGAGCTTCTCCATGCCCCGCTCGGCCAACTCGCGTCGTGAAGGTGGTAATCTTGCCACCAAAGATGTTGAGAAGGACGGCGCCCCCCGTGTCGTCCACGTCGAAGACGTAGTCGCGCGTCACCGCCGAGGGGTTGCCCTTGCCGTCGTCAAAGAGTGGCCGGACGCCCGAGAAGGTCTCCAGCACGTCCTCGCGGCGCAGCTTCTCCTTGAAGTAGCGGTTCACGGCGGCGAGGAGGTAGGCGACCTCCTCCTCCGAGGCGGTCACATCCTCGACCCGGCCCTCGTAGGGGATGTCGGTGGTGCCGATCAGCGCCTTGTTCCATTCGTAGGGGTTGATGAAGATCACCCGCTTGTCGTGGTTCTGCACGAGATAGGCGTGCTCGCCGTGCCAGAACTTCGGGACGATGATGTGGCTGCCCTTCACGAGCCGCACGTTGCGGCTGGAGTTGGACCCCGTGACGCGGTTGATGATGTCGGCGACCCAGGGGCCCGCCGCGTTGGCGACGGCGCGGGCACGGACCACGCGATCCTCGCCCGAGAGGGAGTCGTGGAGCGTGACTGTCCAAGCCCCGTTCTCGCGCCGCGCTGAGGTGACCGCAGTGCGGGTGAGGACCTCGGCCCCCTTCTCGGCGGCGCTGACCGAGTTCAGGACCACAAGGCGGGCGTCATCCACCCAGCAGTCCGAGTACTCGAAGCCGCGAGTATACTTGTCGAGGAGTGGCGCCCCCTCGGGGTCGCGGCGCAGGTCCAGCGTGCGCGTGCCGGGCAGCTTCTTTCGGCCGCCCAGGTGGTCGTAGAGAAAAAGCCCCGTGCGCACGAGCCAGGCGGGCCGGTCGTCGGGCGAATGCGGCAGCACGAATCGCATGGGCCAGATGATGTGCGGGGCGGCGTTGAGCAGCACCTCGCGCTCAATTAGCGCCTCTCGCACCAGGCGGAACTCGTAATACTCGAGGTAGCGCAGGCCCCCATGGACGAGCTTGCCCGACCGCGAGGAGGTTCCCTGCGCGAGATCGTCCTTCTCGCAGAGGATCACCGACAAGCCACGCCCGGCCGCGTCACGAGCGATCCCCGCCCCGTTGATGCCGCCACCGATGACGACGAGATCCACGCTGTCCTTCATGGGGCGTCTCCTGTGCTGCGCTGGCCAAGGGCGGCCCAGGCGGGGGAAAGGCCGCGACGCGCGGCGAGGTAGGCGGGGAAGAGGCTGTCGTAGGCGGCGACGAGGGACGAGTCCGGCGCCTCGGGCGCGCCGAGGAGGGGGACGACCCACTCGTCGATGCAGGCTGCCATGGAAGGATAGGCGCCGATGGCGACAGCGGCCATCATTGCGGCGCCGGCAGCGCCCGCCTCCTCGCGGGAGGAGACGCGGACGCGCGCGCCGGTGGCGGCGGCGAGCACGCCCCGCAGCGACCGGGACCGTGCAGCGCCACCGGTGAGGCGAAGCTCCGAGGGCAGGGGGCCCATGGCGGCGTAGCAGTCCCGCATCGCCATGCCGAGCCCCTCGACGACGGCGCGCAGGAGGTCGGGGAAGCGGTGCCGCTGCGAGAGGCCGTTGAAGCCCGCGCGCGCCGAGGCGTCCACGAAGGGTCCGCGCTCGCCGGCCTCGGAGATATAGGGGTGGAAGAGCAGCTGAGCGGGGGCGCTGCAGGCCAGCCAGCCCTCGACCCGGCCCACGAGGTCGGCGGGCGTCGCCTCGATCCCCCAGTCGGCCAGCACGTCGCGGGCGAGGGAGAGCGCCCAGTCGAGGTTCAACGTCGCTGCCATGTTGGTCTGCACCTGCGTGACCATCCCCGGTACTGGCAGGAGGATGGCGTAGCCGGTGCCTTCGTCGTTGAGGTGGAAGTCCTCGGAGCGGACGGCGCGCATATGGACGCCGGTTGAGCCGACGGTCGAGCAGGCCACCCCGGGCTCGCCCGTATGGACGCCGGCGCCGAGCGCGGTCATCACCATGTCCACGTAGCCGAGCGAGACCGGCGTGCCCGCCCGGAGCCCGGTCTGCTTGGCGGCCTCGGCAGTGAGCGGGTGCGTGACCTCGGTCCCGTCGAGGATGGGGGGGAGGAGGCGACGCCAAGTGCCTAGCCCGAGCGCGTTGATGGCGGCATCGCTGTAGGTGCGGCTGCGGAAATCGCCGAAGGTGAAGGAGGCCTCGGACGGGTCGGTGGCGCGGACTCCGGTCAGGTTGAGGTAGAGCCAATCCTTGCAGTGAAGCGCGGCCTCGGCCCGGCCCAGGAGGTCGGGGGCGGTCGCCGCCATGTGGGCAAGCTGCGAGCCCTGCTGGCAGGTGTTGAGGCCAGTGCCGGTGGCCTCGAACCGCGCCCGCTCCCCGGCGCCGGCGGCGAGCCGGCGGACGGTGGGCGCCGCGCGGGCGTCGAGCCAGAGCCAGGCATCGGCCACCGGCCGGTCGTCCGCGCCGACCAGCCAGGTGCCATCGCCCTGCCCGGTCACGGCGAGCGCGGCGGTTCGTTCGGCGAGGTTCTCCACCCGTTCGCCCAAGTCGCGCAGGGCCCGCGCGCAGTCCTCCCAAGTTCGGTCTAGGGGCTGTGTGACCGCGCCGCCCGGGCCCGCGTCGTATCGGTTGGGCACCGACGCCGCCGCGACCTGCCGGCCGGACAGGGTGAAGGCCACGGCCTTGATCACCGAGGTGCCGGCATCGATTCCGAGGATCAGGTCTGAGCCGTTGGGCATGAACGTCCTCCTCCTGCCGGACGCCCTTAGGCGCCGACCTCCACCAGCGCCTCGGCCGTGCGCTCGTCGGTGATGAGCCCAGCCAGGAGCCCCGACCGCAGGACCGCCCGGATGGCCGGCACCTTGGCCCCTCCTCCCGCCAGCGCCACGATCCGCCGACTGGCAAGCGAGGCGAGGTCCGGCGACATCGTCCGCGCGGCGAGCGAGGTCTCCACGGTCCGTCCTCCGGCGTCGAAGAAGTGGCCCAGGAACTCGCCGACGGCCCCCTTCTCCTGCGCCTCGGAGATCTCGGCCTCGTCGATCATGCGGGAGGCGACGAGCTGCGCGCCCGGATCGGTGGTGCCGATGCCCACGACCATGAGCCGGACCCGCTCCACGAGGTCGAGAACCTCTCGCATCCCCCGCTGCGCCAGGAACACCTCTCGGTCCGCGACGGTGTTGGCGAAGAATGGCACAGGCATGACGTAGGCCTCGGCCCCCGTTTTCTCGGCGAGGCGGTGCATCACGTCATGGGGATTGGCCGCGTAGTTTCGCGTGTAGCCGCCGAGCAGAGAGACGAAACGTGACCGGACCCCGTCGAGCCGCGGCATGGCTGCGATCGCCGCCGCGAGTGTGCGGCCGTGGCCGATGCCGATGACCCCGCCCTCGGCTGCCTCGATCTCGCGCGTCAGGAAGGTCGCCCCAGCGATGCCAAGGGCGCGAAAAGGCAAGCCCTCCTCGCCTAGGTCGGGCACGACCTCGGCGGACGTCAGCTTGTAGTCGGCCGTGAGGCGCCCTTCGAGGCGCAGGCACTCGGTCACGTCCCCGTCTATGGAAACCTTTACGGCCCCCACTTGGTTGGCCCAGGCGACGAGTCGGTGCGCCTTGACGGCCGAGACCCCCAACCGGGTCGCGACCTCAGCTTGGGTCAGGCCGCCCGCATAGTGCAGCCACGCCGCACGGATCGCGAGGCTTGCATCGCTGTCGCGCCGCGTCGCTCCCCGGGTCATGGCTCCTCCCTTGCGCTGACTTCGCTACTGCAGAAATTTTCAACGCTAGAAAGTTCTTTCATAAGGCACTGCGATCTGTCAAGGTAATGCTGTGATCGACGCCTTGGTTCTCGGACCTGGGCGACGTCGCTGAGAACCCGACAGGCTTGGAGACGCAAGATTTCCAAGAGCCTTTCGGCTCGGTCGCCAGATAAGGGGACCGATTCGGCGCCGGGATCATGGGAGGAGCGCGGCATCCAACGTCGTTGCCGCGACGAGAGAGGAGGAGGAAAAGGCCATGCAGCCAGCGGCCCGGATGACTCACGTTCCATCATCGTCGTGGACTCGTCGCAGGGCGGGGCGCGTGGCATGAGCGCCCGTGCCGATGCCCCGCCCCGCCGCGCGACCCCGCGCCGCGGCCTTCGCGCCGGGATCATCGCCGTCGTGGCCCTGGCTGTGCTGGCCGGCATCGCGATCGACACCACCGTCGTGCGCGTCGGCTCCGAGCAGGACGCCCGCGTCCAGGCCTTCTCGCCCGATACCTACGGCGAGACCGAGTTCCCGCGCATCCAGGGCCTCATCGAAGAGCGGGCGGTGGACGCCCCGGAACTCGCTCAGGCCATCGCTGCCGACCCGGCCAAGGCCGCCGCCGACCACGGCGTCGTCTCGAATGGCACCCCAGTCTTCGCGGTGAACCTGACCGGCGTGGCGGGCGACGCGCGCTCGGGCGTCTACGACGTGGCGGTGGAGGGGCTAGAGGGCATCCGCGTCCGCGTGCAGACCGGACCCGCGATCAACGGGACCGACGTGCGCGACGCGACGGGGACCGTCGAGTTCGGGCAGTTCAAGAACCAGATCGAGTACCAGGACGCGGGGAGCGCGCTCAACAATCAGGTCAAGGCGCAGGTGCTCCAGGGGATCGACACGACGAACCTCACCGGCAAGACCGTCACGCTAACCGGCGTGTTTCGCCTCGTGAACCCGGAGAGCTGGCTCGTCACCCCCGTGCGGATGAGCGTCCAATGACCGCCGCCGTGCAGGTCCGCCGCCCCTCTCGCGAGGTCCAGGGCCTTGGCGAGACGGTGCTGGAGGCGAGGAACATCGCGAAGTCCTTCGGGGCCGTCCACGCGCTTAAAGGCGTGAATTTTGAGGTCCGCCGTGGTCAGGTCACCACGCTCTTCGGCGAGAACGGGGCGGGCAAGTCCACGCTGATGAAGATCCTGTCCGGCGTGATCCAGCCCTCCTCGGGCGAGATCCTCCTCGACGGGCGCCCCCGTGAGCTTCGTCTCCTCATCGGACGCGCAGTCGCAGGGCATCTCGATCATCCACCAGGAGCTGAGCCTCGCGCCCAACATGTCGGTGCGCGACAACATCTTCATGGGCCGTGAGATCCGGGGGCCAAGAGGCGTCGACTTTGCCGAGGAGGCGCAGCAGGCCCGCGCGCTGATGGAGGAGCTGGAGGAGGAGATCGACCCGCTGACCCCGGTCGAGGACCTGCGCCTGGGCCAGCAGCAGATCGTGGAGATCGCCCGCGCGCTCTCCGTGAACTCGCGCATCCTGATCATGGACGAGCCCACCTCGGCGCTGTCGGCCTCGGAGGTGGAGGTGCTGTTCAAGGTGATCCGCGACCTCAAGGCGCGCGGCGTCGCCATCGTCTACATCTCGCACCACCTCGAGGAGGCGCTGACCATCACCGACCACGCGGTAGTGCTGCGCGACGGTGCGATGACGGCCTATGCGGAACGCAAGGACATCGATCTCGAATGGATCGTCCGCCACATGGTAGGCGAGAACTTCGACCTGGGGAGCCCACCCACCGGCTACGCCATGGGAGAGGTGGCGCTGGCCATCGAGGAGGTCTCGGTGCCCGATGCCTCGGGCGCCGACCTCGTGGACCGGCTGTCACTGAGCGTCCGCAAGGGAGAGATCGTCTGCATCTACGGGCTGATGGGCGCGGGGCGCACCGAGCTCCTCGAAGCGGTCGCAGGCCGGCTGCCTCTCACCAGTGGCCGCGTGCTGCTCGAAGGCCGCGACGTCTCGCGCCTTTCGATCGGCGAGCGCATCCGCGAGGGCCTCGTCCTCGTACCCGAGGATCGGCAGCGCGACGGGCTCGTGCAGACCATGACGGTGGGCGAGAACCTGTCGCTCGCCTCGATCATGGACTTCACCAAGGGGCTGTTCACCTCCCGGGCGCGGGAGCGGGCGGTGATCAACGACGGAATCCGGCAGACCCAGGTCAAGACCTCCGGCCCGGGGGCCATGATCGGCTCGCTGTCGGGGGGCAACCAGCAGAAGGTGGTGATCGGCAAGATGCTGGCCACGCATCCCCGCGTCGTGCTCCTCGACGAGCCGTCGCGCGGGATCGACGTGGGCGCCAAGGCCGAGGTGTTCCGGCTCCTCGCCGAGGGCGCGCGGAAGGGCCTCGCCGTGGTCTATTCGACCTCCGAGGTCAACGAGTGCCTGTCGGTCGCCCACCGCATTCTGGTCATGCGCAAGGGCCGCATCGCCGCCGAGTTCGGCCCCGACGTGCCCAAGGAGCGCATCATGGCCGCCTCGGGTGAGGTCGACCTGAAGCAGCAGATCGCGCAGCACTACGGGCTCGAGACCTGCGAGATCGCGTCGGACCTCCACCGCGACGACCTGCCGCTCGAGGCGCTGGGCGTGGCCGGAGGGCGGGTCCTGGCGGACGAGCTCGCGCGCGGGCCAATGGTCCTGGGCGTGAGCCATGGCCGCACGCTCCTCGCCTGCGTGGGCAACCTGCCGGCCCTGCCGGTCCCGGGGCTCAAGGTCGTGGGGCTGATGGGCGGCCTGACACGCAGCGCCGGGATCAACCCGCACGAGGTGGTCAACCGTCTGGCCGAGCGGACCAAGGCCGAGGCAACGGTGATCCCGGTGCCCTTCACCGCCAACAGCGAACGGGACCGCGAGGTGCTCATGGGACAGAGGGACGTCGCCTCGGCCTATGCCCTGGCCGAGGGCGCCGGCCTCCTGCTGGTGGGTGTCGGCACCACCGTCCCCGAGGCCGAACTGGTGACGGCGGGGATGGTCACGCCCGAGGAGATGGCGGCGATCGCCGCAGCCGGGGGCGTGGGCGAGATGCTCGGCCACTTCTTCGACGCCCAGGGCCGGCCGGTGCAGACCGAGGTCACGCGCCGTATCGTCACGCTGTCGCTCGACCGGCTGCGGGGCCGCCGCATCCTGGCCGTGGCCGGGGGGGGGCGTGAAGGTGTCCGCCGTCAAGGCGGTGCTGGAGAGCGGCTTCCTCTCGGGCCTCGTCACCGACGAGCACACCGCCCGCGCCATCGGCGACCTGATGCGCGCCGAGGGCGCCCACCTTGCGCCGACAGGCGCCGCGACACATCACTGAGGAGCAGGAACCCATGGCAGACTTGGCGGCCAGCGGCGGAAAGCGCCCAGGGTTCTTCGGCGGCAACTTCGACCTCGGCCGCCTCCTCCTCGAGGGACGGGCCTTCTTCGCGCTGATCGCGATCATCGTCGTCTTCTCGATCCTGTCGCCGGTCTACTTCTCGGCGTCGAACTTCCTGACGATGTCGAGCCAGGTGGCCATCTATGGCCTGCTGGCCGTGGGGATGCTCCTCGTCGTGCTGAACGGCGGCATCGACCTGTCGGTCGGCTCGGTGCTGGGCCTCTGCGGCGTGGTCGCGGGGGCGATGATGAAGGGCGTGGAGATCGCGCCGATGGGCGTCATCCTCTACCCGCCGGTCTGGGCCGTGGTGGTCCTGACCCTGGCGCTCGGCGCCGCCATCGGCGCGGTCAACGGCGTCCTCGTCGCCTACCTCAAGGTGCCGGCCTTCGTCGCCACGCTGGGGGTGATGTACGTGGCGCGCGGCATCGCGCTGCTGATGACCAACGGGCTCACCTACAACGGGGCTCGACGGCGACCCCGCGCTCGGCAACACGGGCTTCGCCTGGCTCGGGCGCGAGAAGCTGGCGGGCATCCCCATCAGCATCATCATCCTCGCCGTGGTCGCCTTTGCGGCGAGCCTCCTGCTGGCCCGCGCCGCCTTCGGCCGCTGGCTCTACTCCTCGGGCGGGAACGCCCGCGCGGCCGAGCTGTCGGGCGTGCCGGTCAAGGGCGTGCAGATCTCGGTCTACGTGCTCTCGGGCATCTGCGCGGCGATCGCCGGGCTCATGCTCTCCTCCAAGCTCAACTCGGCCGGCCCCACGGCGGGCACCACCTACGAGCTCACCGCCATCGCGGCGGTGGTGATCGGAGGCGCCGCGCTCACCGGCGGCCGGGGCACCGTGCGGGGCACGATGCTGGGCGCCTTCGTGATCGGCTTCCTGTCGAACGGCCTCGTCATCATCGGGTGTCGTCGTACTGGCAGACGGTCTTCACCGGCGCGGTGATCGTGCTGGCCGTGCTGCTCAACTCCATCCGCTATGGCGGCCGGGCCCGCAAGCCCGCCGCTTCCCCCGCTTCTCCGCCGCCGGGACGCCCGGCCTGAGGGCCGGCCCGTCGCGGAAAGACCGCCGCAATGTCGGCACCCCAACCAGACGTCCAAGGGAGGACAAAGTGACGCTTTCCATCACCCGCCGGCTCCTGCTTGCCGCCACCGCCATCACGCCGCTGCTGGCCGGCTCCGCCTGGGCGCAGGACAAGGGCCTCATCACCATCATCGTCAACGACCCGGCGAACCCCTACTGGCTGACCGAGGGCAACGTCGCCCAGGCCACCGCCGAGGAGATGGGCTACTCGGCCACCGTCGGCGCCCACAAGGGCGACACCAACACCGAGTCGAACCTGATCGACACCGCCATCACCAATCAGTCGGTGGCGATCGTGCTCGACCCGGCGAACGCGGACGGCTCCATCGGCAACATCCAGAGGCCGTCGACGCGGGCATCCCGGTGATCCTCGTCAACGCCGAGATCAACCAGGAAGGCCTGACCATCGGCCAGCTCGTCTCGAACAACGCCCAGGGTGCGGCGCTGGGCGCCCAGCAGTGGGTCGAGACGATGGGCGACACGGGCAACTACGTGGAGCTCGTCGGCGCCCCCTCCGACAACAACGCCGCCACCCGCTCGAACGGCTACATGACGGTGCTGTCGCAGTATCCCGACCTCGTGCAGGTCGGCTCGGAGGTCGCGAACTGGGACCGCACCCAGGGCTACGACAAGATGCAGGCCCTGATGCAGGCCAACCCTGACATCCAGGGCGTGATCTCGGGTAACGACGAGATGGCGCTCGGCGCCATCGCGGCCCTGCAGGAGGCCGGCAAGCTCGAGGGCGTGATCGTCGGCGGCTTCGACGGCTCGCCGGACGCGGTCGAGGCGGTCAAGGCCGGCACCATGGCCTACACCGTGCTCCAACCCGTCGCCGTGTTCTCGGCCGAGGCGATCAAGCAGGTCGACGCCTACCTGACCAACGGCTCGACCGGCGTCGACTCGGAGAAGCAGCTCTTCGACTGCCTGCTCATCACCAAGGACAACGTGGACAAGTACACCGGCCCGTTTACCCTGTCCGAGTAAGGACCCCGGCGCGGCTCTCTCCGGGGGTCGCGCCTTCTTCTCTGGTCGGGCCCTCGGGCCCGATCCTTCGCCCAGGATCTCCCGTGCCCTCCATCCTCGGCATCGACAGCGGCCTGACCGCCACCAAGGCGGTGGTCTTCGATGAGGGCGGGACGCCGCTCTCCGTCGCGCGCCGACGTCTGCCGCAGTCGATCCCACGTCCCCGCCACATCGAGCGCGACATGGACGGCCTATGGCGGGCCGCCGCCGAAGCCGTGGCGGAGGCGGTCGCGACCTGCGGACGTCCGGCCTCGGACATCCGCGCCGTGGCCGCGACGGCCCACGGCGACGGCGTCTACCTGCTCGACTGCGAGCAGAGGCCGCTCGGGCCAGGCATCCTGTCACTCGACAGCCGCGCGGGCGCGCCGCTCGCCGCCTGGGTCGCGGACGGCACCGCCAACCGCGCGCTCGCGCTGACCGGGCAGCGGCCTCACGTCTCCGCCCCGTCGGCCCTGCTCGCCTGGGTCCGGGACGAGGAGCCGGAACGCTACGCGCGGATCGGCCACGTTCTTTCCTGCAAGGACTGGCTCCGCACCTGCCTCACCGGCCAGGTTGGCACCGACCGAACGGAGGCCAGTACCTCCTTCACCGACCTCCGGACGCAGGGCTGGTCCGTGGACGCGCTGAGGCTCTACAGCCTGGAGGCCCTGGACGGCGCACTCCCCTCGATCGCGAACTCGGCTGAGGTGGTGGGGGAGGTCACGGCGGAGGCCGCGGCGATCACCAGCCTTCGTCCCGGTACGCCGGTCGCGGCCGGGCTCCACGACGTCACCGCCTCCTCGCTCGGGATCGGCGGGCATCGCGAGGGGGTCGTGGCCGTCGTCGCCGGAACCTACTCCATCAACGAGGTGGTCACCGCCCGCCCCCTGACCGACCCGCGCTGGTTCTGCCGCGCCGCCGTGGCCCCGGGGCTCTGGCACGCCATGTCCATCTCGCCTGCCTCGACGGCGAACTACGACTGGTTCCTGGACCGCCTCTGCGCGGCCGAGCGGGCGGAGGCGGGCGCGGCCATCCATGACCGTCTCGCCCCGGAGATCGCGGCCGCCTTCGCGCGGCCCTCCTCGGTCCTCTTCCACCCTTACCTCTACGGCTCGCCCCATGGCGAGCAGGCGAGCGCAGGGTTCATGGGGCTCCAGGGCTGGCATGACCGGGGCGACATGCTTCGCGCGGTACTGGAGGGAATCGCCTTCAACCACCGCGTCCACGTGGACGCCCTGCGCGAGGGCTTCGCCTTCGACGCCTGCCGCCTGACCGGGGGCGCCTCGCGCAGCCCGCTGGTCGTGCAGCTCTTTGCCGACGTGCTGGGGCTTCCGGTCACCGTCACTGCGACCGAGGAAGCCGCTGCCTGGGGAGCCGCCCTCTGCGCCGGCGCGGCGGTGGGGCTTTATCCACGCTTCGACGCCGACCCGCGCGACATGTCTGCTTTCGAGACGACCTACGAGCCCGACGCTGCCCGGCGAGCCGGGCTTGACGAGCGCTACACCCTCCATTGCCGGATCAGCGAGGCCCTGGCGCCGCTCTGGCCCGCGATCGGGGCGCTCGGCGCATGACGCCCGAGGCACGGGAGGCGCGACTGCAGGCCGCCGTCCGGGACGGGGTCGAAATTGTGATCCTCGGGGGCGGGGTGAACGGCGCGGGGCTGTTCCGCGACCTCTGCCTGCAGGGGGTGCCCTGCCTCCTCGTGGACCGGGGCGACTGGGCCTCGGGCACCTCGGCGGCCCCCTCGCGGCTAATCCATGGGGGCATCAAGTACCTGGAGACGGGGGAGCTCGGACTCGTCGCCCAGTCCACGCTGGAGCGGAATCTGCTCCTCCGGAACGCGCCGCACCTGGTTGAGCCGCTGCCGACGGTGATCCCCATCTTCTCCTGGACCAAGGGGATCGGGGCGGCGCTCCGGACCCTTTTCGGTTCCACCACCGCGCCGCGGGCGCGGGGGGCGCTGCTCATCGAGGTCGGGCTCTGGCTCTACGACCTCTACGGCACCCGCGCCCGCGTCATGCCGCGTCACCGCTTCTGGAGCCGGTCCCGCGCCCTGCGGGAATTCCCGGCCCTCACCCCGTCCATCGTCGCGGCAGGGACCTACTGGGACGCCCGCATCACCCAGCCCGAGCGTCTGGTAATGGAACTCGTCGAGGATGGCCTCGCCGCCTGCCAGGGCTCGGCCGCCGTCACATACGCGATCCTGGTTTCGGCTGACGGTGGCGAGTTGCGATTCAAGCGGGGAGAGGGAGCCCCTTTCGCCGTCCGGCCCCTGATCGTCGCCAACGCTGCCGGTCCCTGGATCGACGCGGTCAACGCGACGTTGGGCGTCGGCGGGCGGCTGATCGGAGGGACGCGGGGCAGCCACGTCGTCCTCGACCACCCCGAACTCGTCCGGCAGTTGAACGGCCGCATGATCTACTTCGAGGCTGACGGCGGGCGCATCTGCCTTGTCTTTGACTACCTGGGCAAGGCGTTGGCCGGCTCCACGGACATCCCCGACCGCGACCCGGACCGGGTGCGGGCGACCGACGAGGAGGTGGCCTACATCCTCCAGAGCCTCCGCGCGCTCTTTCCGGCCCTCGCCATCGGGCCCGAGCAGGTCGTCCACGTCTACTCTGGCATCCGGCCGCTCCCCGCCTCGGGCGCGAGCAACCCGGGCCTCATCAGCCGAGACCACTCGGCCCCCGTGGCAGAGCCCGCCCCCGGACGGCCTTTCGCTGTGGTCAGCCTTGTGGGCGGCAAGTGGACCACCTTCCGCGGCTTCGCCGAGGAGGTCGCCGACGCGGTGCTCGGGCGCCTCGGCCGGGCGAGACGATTGCCGACCCGGGACGAGGCGATCGGCGGCGGGCACGGATTCCCGACGGGAGAGGCCCGCGCCGACTGGATCGCCGACACAGTCCATTCCACCGGTCTCGACCCTGCCCGGATCGGCGAGCTCCTGGCCCGCTACGGGACGACGGCCCGCGCTGTGGCCGCTCACCGGGGCCGATGGATGGATGCCGACCGGCTGCCCGACTCCCGAAGCTACAGCCGGGCCGAGATCGACTGGATCGTGCGGGAGGAGGGCGCGATGCACCTTGCCGACGTGGTGATGCGGCGCACCTCGCTGGCGGTCACGGGCTCGCTGACCGCTCGCGACCTCGACGCGGTGGCGGAAGTGACCGCCCTCGCTCTAGGCTGGGCCGAGACCCGCACCCGAGCCGAGATCGAGGCGGTGCGCGCCCGGCTCGAGGGCGCGCACCGGATGAGGCTCGCCGGAGCGGTCTGAGGTGCGCTCAGGCCTTGTGGTACTTCGCGTCCACCTCGCCGATGGCGGCGACGTTAGGGGCGGACTTGCCCTCGCGGTCGAACTTCTCGGTGTTGGCGATCCAGGTGTCGGCGATGGCCTTGGCGAGCTCCGTGCCGATCACTCGCGCGCCCATGGTGATGATCTGGGCGTCGTTCGACAGCGCCGCCCGCTCGGCCGAGTAGGTGTCGTGGGTCTGCGCCGCGCGGATTCCAGGCACCTTGTTGGCGGCGATGGCCACGCCGATGCCCGTGCCGCAGCAGAGGATCGCGCGGTCGTAGGTGCCGTCCTTCACTTGGCTCGCCACCCGGTCCGAGATGTTCGCATAGAACTCATCCTGCCCGGTGGGCGAGGCTGAGAGCTCGGCTACGTCCAGCCCCTCGCGGCCCTTGAGATGGTCGGCCAGAGCCTTGGCGAGGGGGGCCCCGGCGCTGTCCCCAGCGATGGCGATCTTCATGATGTCGGCTCCTTGGAAAGGGCGCGCGAGACGCGCGCGAGGATGTCGAGGTAGCCCTCCGCCGCCCAGGCGGAGCGGCCGATGAACAGGCCATCGATATGCGGGCAGGCGACCAGCTCCTCGCAATTGCCGGGGTTGACGCTGCCGCCGTAGAGGACCGGGACGTGCCGCCCCATGATCCCCCGCGCGACCTCGGCGATGCGGGCCTGCCGCTCGTCGGCGTAGGCGGGCTCGGCGGGCACGCCCGTCTCGCCGATGGCCCAGACCGGCTCGTAGGCGAGGAGCACCTCGTCCACCGCGCCCGCGACGGGAGAAAGCGCCGCCGTGACCTCGCTGGCGAGCACCGCGTCCGCGCGGCCCGCGTCCTTGTCCTCGGCGTGCTCGCCGATGCAGATGAGAGGCGTGAGTCCGTTCCTGAGCGCGGCAGCGACCTTGAGGCCGACCGTCTCGTCCGTCTCGCCGAAATGGGTCCGCCGCTCGCTGTGACCGAGCTCCACCAAGGTCGCGCCGCAGTCGCGGATTTGGGGCATGGAGACTTCGCCCGTCCAGGCGCCCGCGTCCGCCCAATGACCGTTCTGGGCTCCGACGACGAACCGAGGTGCCCTCCAGCGCCGCGCAGACCTCGGCCAGCGCGGTAAAGGGCGGGACGATGAAGCGCTGCACGCGCGGGTCGCGGTTCTCCTCCCCCGCGCGCAGGGCGCGGGCGAAGGCCAGCCCCTCAGCGCGGGTCTTGTTCATCTTCCAGCTGGTGCCGACCCACGGGGTCCTCGTCATGCCGCTCCCTCCATCTCAGCGATCTGCAGGGCGACGCGAGCGTCCCGAGGCCCCTTTCGCGCTACCTCGGGCAACTCGGGCCCGGTGACGACCGCGTCGAACCTGTCCAGCTCCGCGAAGAAGTGCAGCGCGGTGAGCCCGAACTTGGCGTGGTCGGCCATCAGCACCCGGGTCTTCGAGGAGCGCAGCATCCGTCGCTTCACACCCACGACCTCCTGGTCTTGGTGGAAGGCGGCGAGGTCGTGTATGGCCGAGGTGGAGACGAGCGCGACGTCGGCGCGCAGGCCTTCGAGCGCCTCCTCGGTCATCAGGCCGAAGAAGCCGTTGAACTTGCGCGAGTAGGTGCCGCCGAGCCCGATCAGGACGATGCCCGGCTTGTCGGCCAGTCCGGCCATGACCGAAAGGTTGTTGGTGATGACGGTGAGAGGTCTCAGTGCCGCAAGGTACGGCACCAGCGCCTGCGCGGTGGAGCTGTCGTCCACCATCACGCTCATTCCCGGCTCGACCATGCGGGCGGCGTGGGCGGCGATGAGGCTTTTCTCGGCCGCGCCCTGACGCTCGCGGTAACGGTAGTCGCTCTCGAACTGGGAGGACGCCTCGATGGTGGCGCCGCCGCGCACCTTCCGCAGCAGGCCCGCCGCCTCAAGGTCGTCGAGATCCCGGTGGATGGTCATGCGACTGACGTCGAAGCGGGCGGCAAGGTCGTCGAGCCCAGCAGAGCCGCGCTCCACCAGCAGTTCCACGATCGCTTGGCGCCGATCCTCGAGCTTCATCGCAACCTCCGTCGCCGGAACGAATATCACACAGGCTACGGCATTTCCAAGTAGTTCATGTGATATTGTGATAATGAATAGTGATCTTCTTCGGCTCGCCTATCCGGCTCTGTTGCGCAAATCCTGCGGGATTCCTCTTGGAGGCTGAGTGGGTTAGTGGATGAGGATGCCCAAGCCTGACCCTCCGACCTACCGCACGACCAACTGGCGCGCCTACAGTGAAGCCCTGAAGCAGCGCGGCTCGCTTTTGGTCTGGTTTGATCCCGAGATGGAGTGGATCGCCGCCCCGAGTGGCCGGCGCGGGCGTCCGACCACCTTCTCGGATGCTGCCATCCAGGCGTGCCTGATGTTGAAGGCGCTCTTT
>NZ_KK088554.1:103360-139850 GCF_000600335.2 Rubellimicrobium mesophilum DSM 19309
CCAGCCCGGTCGTCTGGCGCAGCGGCAGCCCAAAGAGCGCCTTCAACATCAGGCACGCCTGGATGGCAGCATCCGAGAAGGTGGTCGGACGCCCGCGCCGGCCACTCGGGGCGGCGATCCACTCCATCTCGGGATCAAACCAGACCAAAAGCGAGCCGCGCTGCTTCAGGGCTTCACTGTAGGCGCGCCAGTTGGTCGTGCGGTAGGTCGGAGGGTCAGGCTTGGGCATCCTCATCCACTAACCCACTCAGCCTCCAAGAGGAATCCCGCAGGATTTGCGCAACAGAGCCCGTTAAGAACGTCTCTTGCTCACTGCCTTTACGGGCGAGCCGTGCAGTCTAGGGCCGAAGTTAGATAGGAGTTGGGGGCGCCGGCGAGGGTGCGAGGTCAGGTCATCCTGACTTGAGGCACGGCAGGGCCGGTGGCCTTGTGCTGGCATTGCAGCTCAAGGATTGGTCCCATGTTCATCGAACTCTTCAAGCGGGGTGGCTTTGTCACCCTCATCTGCGGCCTCATGGCCCTGGGCTTTGCCTGCCTGGCGCAGGACGCTCGCACGACGGCGCAGGCCCTCGCTGACCACGGCCAGACCGCCATCGCCACGGTGATGGACAAGGAGCGGGAGACCACCCGGCGCTCTTCGGGCAGCGGCAGTCGCCACCAGACCCAGACCTCCTACACCGTGACCTACCTCTTCGAGGTCGACTCCGAGATCCAGCGCGTCGAAGTGGGGGTGCCGGAGGAGGTCTACGACGCGGTCCGTGTCGGCGAGCAGGCCGAGATCCGCTACCTGCCCGAGGAGCCCACCGCGGTCGAGGTCTTTCCGGGGCAGATGGCGAGCGGCGGGACCGCCATGGCCGTCGTCGCGGGGGTGCTGGCGCTTGCGGCGGTGCTGGCCGCCGGGATCGCCGTAATACTTACCAAGCGCGCGCGGCTCGGGGCCCAGCCTGCGTGAACGCCGGAAGAGGGGCAGCTAGGCTTGAAGCCCATTTCAGCGCTGCTGAATAGGATCGTCCCGTTCCCGCCCAAGAAGAGCCGCGTGTGAAGATATCAGTGTCGCGCCCCAACGAGATGCGGCAAGGCGGGCCAGGCCTCCTCTTCTGAGCCTTCGGCATGGACAAGGCGGAACAATGCAGCGTGACGGATCATGGGGTGTCTCCAGAACAGTGGCCTGACTGGCGCACAACTCGCGAACAAGGGCAATCCTGACCAATAGGCTTGCTCCTAGGCCCGGCCATCAGGTGGGGCGCCGGTGCCGAGGTCACCAGCACTCCACGATCTGACCGCGCCATGGACTCGTCAGGCGAACTCGGGCCGCTCGATCACTGTCGTGCGGTGCAGCCCGGCCCGCCGGTCGTACTCGTCGGCCAGGGCCCGCAGCGCAGCGCCGCCGTCGCCCTCGAACGAGGGCCCATGCATGAGCGCGAGCCGCCCCGGCGCGAGATCCGACAGCCGCCGCAGTGTGCTCCCCATCGTGGGGTTCAGCGCCGAGTAGCCGAACAGGTCCTCGGCCGCCGCGGCCGGCGAGACGATGTCCCCCGTGATCAGCGCCGGCCCGTCGCCCAGTTGCGTGAACAGGTCCCCGCAGAGCAACGTGCTGGTCGTTTCCTCCATCATCACGCCTGCGTCCCAGCCGTGCGGCGTATGCGGCGTGTCGATGTAGCGGATCCGCTTGCCACCGAGGTCGATGACCTCGCCGTCTTTCAGCACCCGTGGGGCCCGGTCGGCCATGTCGTTCAGCGACACCATGACCCCGGTCTGGCCGTGCGTTACCTGCGCGTCCGGCGCGACAGCCAGCCACTCGTTCATCGCGCCGCACTCGTCGGCCTCGTAGTGGCCGAAGCCGATCCAGCGAAGCCGTTCAGGCGCGACCAGGCGGGACAGGGCGTCCCGATTGGAGCCGAACATCTTCCGCAGGCCGGTATGAAAGAGGAGGGGCTCGTCTCCGAGGACCAAGAAGGAATTGAAGGTGAAGCCGGCGGGAGGGGCGATGCCGGCGACAAAGGTGGACAGTCGGTAAATGCCATCGGCAATCTCGCTGATACGGGTTTCCATGAACGTCTCCATCAAATGAGGTCCGCCTCGGCCCGTCCCGCCCTCGGGCGCTGGACTTTGGCGCTTTCAAAGTACATACATGTATAGCGAAATACTCCCGGCCTGTCAATTCGGTGCACGGGCATGTGCAGGTAATGAATCCATGACCCGGACCTACACCCTCAAGAAGCGCGCAGAGAAGTTGGCCGAGACGCGCCAGCGCATCGTGGAGGCGGCAGTCGAGCTGCATGGCACCGTCGGTCCCGCCGCCACAACGCTGAGCCAGATCGCTGAGCGGGCAGGTGTGCAGCGCCACACGCTCTATGCCCACTTCCCCGATGAGCGGAGCCTCCACATGGCCTGCTCAGGCCTGTTCTTTGGCGAGCGCAGCCCTTTGCCCGATCCGGAGACCTGGCGGACCATTCCCGACCAGCGCGACAGGCTGCGAACAGCTCTGGGGGAGATGTACGCCTGGTACGAGCGCAACGCGCCGCTGGTTGCCTGCGTGCTGCGCGACATGGAGCATCATGCCCTGACGCGGGAGATCGCTCAGCTGCGAATGGGACCGGTCATGGCCACCATGGGCGAGGTGCTCGGGGAAGGCCTGCGACCCGAGCAGCTTGCCCAGCTGCGACTTGCGCTCAGCTTCCACACTTGGCGCAGCCTCGTGCGCGAAAGCGGGCTCGAGCCCGACGCGGCGGTTCAGGCGATGGTCCGGGCGGTCCTGGGGTGAAGTAGCCCATCATCGGCCGCCGCTTTCCTCTCCAGCTGCCCCGCGGAGGCGCCACACGTCCCGATCAGGGCCGGTTCCGGGGGCTCTGCACCCTTCGTTCCAGCCCCGAAGTGCCGTCGCGCCCAGCGCAGGAAGCCTGCAAGCCGAGGATGGCTCGCCTCGGTGGCATCGGCCATGATCCAGACTTCGCCGGCTGAGCTGAAGGAAAGGTCGAGCGCTTGGAGACGCTCGTCAGCTTCGGCCAGACGTGTGGGCAGGAGCGCGACGCCTTGTCCGCGAGCACAGGCGTCAAGCTGGGCCAGCGGGCTGGACGAGAGCAGCGCGACCGTGCCTCCCAACTCGGCGAAGCGCCGGTAGGCGGGCACCAGGGCGAGTGAGCCCGACGCGCGGATCACGCGGTGGCCGGTAAGATCGGTCACCCCTGGCGGGAGGGGATATCGGTCCAGATAGGAAACAGCGGCGTAGATCCCCATCTCGATCGAACCGATCCGGGAGCCCGCGCGACCTTCGGGCGGCGCGTCTACGGGGCAGACGAGAAGGTCGTAGGCCGCGGCCGGGAGGTCAAAGAGGTTCTCGTAGACGGCGAGTTCGGCGGGGACCACGGACCGCTCGCTCCAGGCTGCAACGGCATCGCTGACGAAGAGACGGGCCGTGACCTCGCAGGCGGCAATGCGGATGGGAGCGGGCTTCGCGGTCAGCTCTATCTCTGCCTCACGGGCTGCGGCCTGCATTGCTCGGGCGGCCCGCAGCAGCACCTCGCCGCGCGCGGTAGGCTCCAGCTGGCCCGCCTCACTGCGCCGGAACACCGGTCGTCCTCCGGCTTCCACGGCGGCCATGCGGCGCGACATCGTGGATTGGCTCACGCCGAGGCGGCGTGCCGCCGCCGAGAGGCTGCCCGTCTCCGCAACCAGGAGGATGTCCCGGAGGTCGTTCCAGTCAGGCAGGTCAGGCTGTGGCATCGGGGGCCATGCAAAAGCGGATGGGTCTCTGCACCTTTGCGGATTGAGGCAAGAGGGTCAATACCACAGATATCGGGCCATAGCTGCTTGGAGTTTCCGCTATGCCCTTTGATCTGACTGGTTATCTCGCCCGCATCGACCACGACCCCCTGCCTGTGTCTCCGGAGGGCTTGACCGCGCTCCAGATCGCGCAGTTGCGGGTCATTCCCTTCGAGAACAGCGAGCCTCTGCTGGGGCGGGTCCCTGACCTCGCGCCCAGCGCCATCTGGCGCAAGCTCGTGGTCGAGAAGCGCGGCGGCTACTGCCTCGAACTCAACACGCTCCTCGGGCAGGCGCTTGAGGTGCTAGGCTACCAAGCCACGCCCATCCTGGGCCGCGTGCGAATGGGGGCTGCTTCGGGGGGGCCGCGGGCGCACCTCGCCCACATCGTGACGCTGGACGGAACGGAATGGCTGGTCGATGCAGGCTTTGGCGGGCCGGGCCCTGAGGCACCGCTTATGCTGGGCTGGGAGGCTCCGGCCGAGCAGGGTTGCGGGACGTACCGGCTGAGGCCGGACGCGGCGACCGGCGAGCAGGTCCTGGAGCGGCAGACGCCGGACGGCTGGTTCGCGCTCTACGGCTTCGACCGTGTACCCGTGACAGCCCCCCGACGTCGTAGCGGCCAACGTGGTTTGCGCCACATGGGACAAGTCGCCTTTCCCGAACCGCCTCATGATGCATCGCTTGCTTTCAGGCGGACGGGCGAGCCTCTTCGATCGCGCGCTGAAGCGGCCGGAGGGCACGCGCGAGTTGCAGAGCAGGGCGGACCTCTCGGCCGCTCTTACCGAAGTCTTTGGCCTGCCGGCTGACCTCTCGCGGGATGAAGCCATCTGGCGGAAGATCGACCAGGAGATGGCATTGGCCAGCTAAGGCGGCGTTTCAAGCCATGGCGAGGGAAACAGCCTCTGGACGGCCCAGGTCTAGTACCTGGGCTACGCGCTCTCGTAGCCAGACCTGGGCCGCGTCGCCCTCCTGCCGTCGGTGCCAGAACAGTCTCGCATCGAGCAGAGGCGGGTCGATTGGCGGCAGAAAGAGGTCGAGCCCGAGGACCGGGGCTACCCGCCTCGCATAATGGACAGGGAGGCTCCCCAGAAGCCCGGCTTCGGCGACCGCAAGGGCGACCGCCTGGAAATGTGGAACCGTCATCGCGACCTGTCGCACAAAGCCGTTCTCTGCCAGAGCCCGGTCGACAGTGCCGGTTCGTCCCCCGTCCATCGACATCAGCACCTGCGGAATGGCGCAATAGAGTTCGGGTGGGATCCTCTGCCAGGGTGAGATACCGGCAGCCGCCAGTAGGCGATCGTCCTTGCGGGCCGCCGTCACGATGAAGGAACGATGCAGGGTCCTTTGGCAGATCCAGTCTGGGGTCTCGAACTCTGCATCGACCGCCATGTCCACTGTCCCGTCGGCCAGCCGAGCCACGATCTCGCGCGAGGGCACGTCGAGCATCTGGAGGACCACGCCAGGCGCCTGCTCGCGCACCACCCGGGCAAGTCCCGGCATCAGCAAGGTTGAGAAATAGTCCGAGCCAATGATCCGGAAGGTCTCGGTCGCCGAAGCCGGATCGAATCGCACAACGGAAGCCAGAGCCTCCTCGAGTTGCTGCAGCGCCGCCTTGACCGGGCTTGAGATCTGCTGCGCGCGGGCAGTCGGCACCATACAGTTGCCTTCACGCACGAACAGAGCGTCTCCAGTGATGTGACGCAGCCGACCCAAGGCCGAGCTCACGGCCGGCTGGCTCAGGCCTACCCGCTCTCCCGCTCGCGTCGTGTTCAGCTCGAGCATCATCGCATCGAAGACGCGCAGGAGGTTCAGGTCCACGGCGGCGAAATTCATGCGGCCAATAACCTCGATACCATCATTCGATTTCTAGGCAGCGTCTGGCGCGAGTAAATCTTGTCCTGCCCGGGGCGCCAAGCCCGAGGATCAGCCAAGCGACCACATTAGGCGCCCGGAGCACCCCAAAGCGTCTGCCGGGCCGGATTGCAGCTGACGTTCACATCATGACTTTGGAGACGATTCATGCCCACCTATCTTTATCACGCGGTTGCCCTGGCTTTGGCCGCGGCAGCCAGCGATGCCCTGGCTCAGCCGGAGCTCCTCGAGGCCGTCGCCGCTCGGATCGACCTGTCGTCCACGCCGGCCGAAGGAGAGCCGACCTTTGCAGAGGTCCGCGCGGCCACCGAGCGCTTCCTCGATGTTCAAGTGGCGCTGGCCGAGGGCTATGTCCGCGACCCCGGAAACGTGTGCGACACCGCCGAGATGATGGGCCGGCCCGCCGAGCTCGGCGCGATGGGCGTCCACTACTTCCGCCCGGACCTGCTCGGCGTCACCGCGCCACCCAACCCCCGAGTCGATGGCACGGGCACGCACACCGACTTCCGCAAGCCCGCCGTCCTTATCTACGAGCCCCAACCTGACGGGTCGTTGGTCCTGGTGGCGGTCGAGAACCTCGTATTCGTGGAGGCCTGGGAGGTGGCGGGGCACGCGGAGCCCCCGAGCTTTCACGGGGTCGCCTACGACCTGATGGTCGACGACCCCGCGACCACCGTAGACGAGGCTCACATGTTCGAGCCGCACTACGACCGCCATGTCTGGCTACATCGGGAGAACCCGAGCGGCGTCTTCGCTCAGTATAATCCTCTCGTCACCTATGACTTCCAGGTCGGCGCTGGGCACCAGCACAACCATTCCTGACGAACCTTGCCGAGCGTCGGGCCGCAGTTCCGGCCCGGGGCTACGGGCCGTCTCTAGCTTTCACGCACAAGGAATTCCACCATGTACGACGTTGCCATCGTTGGCGCGCGCTGCGCCGGCTCGGCCCTGGCTCTTCGGCTCGCGCGCGAGGGGGCCAAGGTGCTCCTCATCGACCGCGCCAGCTTCCCGAGTGACACCATGTCGGGCCACTTCATCCAGCCAGCCGGGGTCTCCTGCCTGCGCCGCATGGGCCTTCCTGAGGAACTCCAGGCCCTAGGCTCGCCGCCACTGGAGCGCATGACCGTGGACTTCGGCCCAGTGGTGCTGTCCGGCTCTCCCGCACCTATGCCCGACGGCACGGCCACAGGTTACGCCCCGCGCCGCTTCCGCTTCGATCCCATGCTCGCAGACGCGGCCGTGGCCGCCGGGGCGGTGCTGCGGGAATGCACGAGCTTCGTCGAGCCATTAATGGAGGCGGGCCGGGTCACTGGGATCCGGACCACAACCCCCGCGGGAGCAGTCGACGACGTTCCGGCCCGGGTGGTCGTTGGCGCTGACGGCAAGCGCTCGCGCGTGGCTCGAGCAGTTGGAGCTGAAAGCTACAAGGCGCACGAGGCCACCACCTGCACCTACTACACGTACTGGGAGGGCATGGGTCGTGACCGAAACCCGCCTCTTTGTGCGCGACGGGCTCTTCGCTGTGGCCGTCCCCTGTGGCGGTGGGTTGACCTTCTTGGCGGTCGTGTGGCCGAGGAGCGTCTTCGCCAAAGTGAGGCAGGACATTGATGGCGCCTATCATCGCGCCGCGGCCCGCGTTCCCTGGTTGGCCGACCGTCTGGTCGGGGCCCGACAGGCCGAGCGCTACGTGGGGACTGCTGACCTTGACGCATTCTTCCGGACCGCTTCTGGCCCGGGCTGGGCACTCCTGGGGGACAGCGGCCACCACAAGGACCCAATCACTGCGCAGGGAATGACGGATGCGCTCTTGGATGCGGAACTGCTGGCTCGGGCGATCTTGCAGGGCTTGGGAGGGACTCGTTCCCTCGACGACGCTCTCACGGATTTCTGCCGCCAGCGCGACAGTCGGGCTGGCCCGATGCATGAGCTCACGGCCGGGTTCGCCCGCCTCCAGTCGCCCCCGCCCGAGCAACTCGCGGGTATGGCAGTGGCTGCGGGCGACCCAGTTGCGACCACCCGGTTCTTGGGAGTAATCGCGGGCAGTGTTCCCGTTGAGGAAGTGTACGGGCCGCCCGACGCGGATGCCATGGATCCCGCCGCTTAGTGTGGGCTTCGGCTGCGCCTCAAGACGCTGCTCACCGGGTCTGATCCGCCCGGGAGCTATGCGCTTACGTGCTCTACACGCTGGGGCAGCCAGTCCGGCCGGGAGCAGAGCGTCAAGAGGCTACTGACGGCCTCCAGTGGGGCGATCTGGAACGGCGACGTGGCCCCGACTTTGTCCGGCGTGGCCAGCACGACCGTCTCGGCCGCCGACCGGATCAGGCGCGACTTGAGAGCGGCTTCCTCCGGGTGGCCCGTGGTCAAGCCTGCCTCGGAATGCACACCCGTGACCCCGAGGAACAGCAGGTCCGCCGAGATGCGCCCGAACGCCTCGGCCGTGGCTGCCCCGAGCGCCACCATGGAGAGCCGGAGGAGCGTGCCGCCGATCAGGATGACGTCCACATGCTCGAAGGGTTCCAGGGCGGCGGCGATCGTCGGGCTGTGTGTCACGATGCTGGCGTGAAGGTCGCGGGGCAGGGCCTGGACCAGGGCCAAGTGGGTCGTGCCCCATCAACGATGATGATCTGCCCAGGCCGGATCAGTTCGGCGGCCCGCCGGCCGAGCCGGACTTTGGCCTCTGGCTGCATGGCCCCGCGCTCGGCCAAGGGCCGGTGCGTGGGCGAGGCCGGCAGGGCACCGCCATGGACCCGGGTCAGCCGTCCCTCGGCCGCAAGTTCGCGCAGGTCGCGCCGGATGGTGTCTTCCGACACCTGCAGCTCGACCGCGAGCGTGGCTGCGACCAAGCGGCCTTCGACGGCAAGGCGGTCGAGGAGCAGGGCCTTGCGTTCACGGGTAAGCATGGTCCGACCTGCATGAGTATGCACAATAATGAACGATATTGCGCGAAGCTGAGGAGCGTGGCAAGTGAGCGTCGATAACCAAGGAGACTCCCATGCCGATGCCCATGATGATCCTGATCGCCGGTCCCTACCGCTCTGGCACTGACGACGACCCCGACCGGATGGCCGCCAACCTGCGCCGGTTGGAGGAGGCGGCCTGGCCCATCTTTCAGAAGGGCCATGTCCCCATGATCGGCGAGTGGGTGGCGCTTCCCGTGCTGCACGGCGCGGGCGGCGGTCAGGTGGGCGACGCTCTCTACGACCGGGTGATGCACCCGACCGCGCATCGCCTGCTGGAGCACTGCGATGCCGTGCTGCGGTTGCCGGGCGTCTCGACGGGAGCCGACAATGACGTGCGGATCGCGCAGATGCGGGGCATCCCGGTCTATTTCTCGCTCGACGAGATCCCGGTCCACTTGGTCGAAGCGGCTTGAGGGCCGGCGCGGTGAGGTTGTCGGTTCAGCCTGACTCCATCGCGCCCGTCTGATCTTCTCCCGTCGTCTGCTCCCCAGGCTGGTCCATACCAGTCAGCAAGGCGCGCTCTGCCATCAGCGCCTCGCCCACGATGTCGAAGAACGCCCGCACCCGAGCCGTGCGCCGCAGGTCGGCATGGGTGACGATCCAAAGTTCGCGCGAGAGGTCCGGCACGGGGCCGAGCAGACGCACGAGGTCGGGCTCGGGGTCGCCCAAGTAGCAGGGCAGCACGGCCGCGCCGAGGCCCGCCCTGGCTGCCACAAGCTGGTTCACCACGCTGTTGGTCCGGTAGACGATCTGCGTATCCGGGACATGGCGGCCCAGCCAATCAGCGGCGTTGATGCCTCGCACGCCGTCTTCCCAGCCGATGACCGGCAGGTGAGACAAGATCCCGAGGCCGTCCTCGCCCGAGACGCCCAACTCCCGGGACGCATAGACCGTCCAAGCGATGTCGGCGAGCTTGCGGCCGTGGAGGTCGCCTTCGGTGGGTCGCATGACCCGCAGCGCGATGTCGGCCTCGCGACGCGAGAGGCTCAGGATGCGATTGTCGATGACGAGCTCGACGGTGATGCCCGGATGGGCGTCGCGGAAGCGACGGATGGCCGGAGTGAGTAGGCGAAAGGCCAGCGTCTCGGACGAGGTCACGCGCAGCCGCCCCGTGAGCCGGACATCCTGGCCGGCGATGTCGCGGCCCAGCGCGGCGGCCTCGGTCTCGATCCGCTCGGCCGCCGCGGCGGCCCGCTCGCCCGCGGCGGTCGCGAGGTAGGTGCCGCCGGGCAGGCGCTCAAACAGCCGGACGCCAAGACGCTGCTCCAGGCTCCCCAGCCGACGGAACGCGGTCGAGTGGTTCACGCGCAGAGCCTCGGCCGCACCGGTCAGGGAGCCGGCCCGGGCCACGGCCAGCACGAGGCGCAAGTCGTTCCAGTCGTCCATGGCTTTGGTCCCTCCGAGCGGTGCCTCATGCTAGTCCAGCCCCAACAGTCGCGCGCTTGCAATCCTGCAAGCTCACCTTGCCGAACTCGCGATGGATTTGCGCGTCGTGGGCCGGCAGATTGCGGTCATCCGAGGCCACGACGGCCTTGGGCCAACCTCGACAGGACCCCTCCCATGACCTCTCCTCTCGCGCCGGATGCGCGGGCGGGCCGGGCCGGCGTTACCCTTCTGCGGGTGTCGCTCGGCACGATGTTCCTCGCCCACAGCGTCATCCTCAAGCTCTTCACCTACACCCTCCCGGGCACCGCCGCCTTCTTCGAAGGTGTGGGCCTGCCCGGCTGGCTCGCCTACGTCACCTTCGCCGCCGAGGCCGCCGGCGGCACGGCGCTCGTACTCGGCGTCCAGACACGCTGGGTGGCGCTACTCCTCAGCCCGTTCCTGCTGGGCGCCCTGGCCACCGTCCACTGGGTCAATGGCTGGGTCTTCACCGCGCCGGGCGGCGGCTGGGAGTATCCCGCCTACCTCTTCGTGCTCTGCGTCGCGCAGGCCCTTCTGGGCGACGGCGCTTGGGCGCTGAGCCCATCCATCTCCCTCGGGCGCCTGTTCGGCCTCGCTCGCCCCCAGCCCCGCCTCGGCTGAGCGCGTGGCCCATCCCCTGATCCCGACACCCTGTCCAGCACAAGGACTGCACCCATGAAGCTCTACTACGCCCCGGCCGCCTGCTCCCTGGCCGTCCACATCGCCCTGCGCGAGGCAGGGCTGGCCTTCGACCTCGTCAAGGTCGATCTCGGCCGACATCAGTTGGGCGACGGCTCTCTGCTCACAGCTGTGAACCCCAAGAACTACGTTCCCGTCGTAGACCGAAGCCGGCGACGTGCTCACCGAGGTCGCGGCGATCCTGCAATGGGTGGCCGAGCAGGCGCCCGCCAGCCACCTCCTGCCGCCTTCGGGGACTCTGGAGCTGCAGCGCGCGCGCGAGTGGCTCAACTTCATCGCCACCGAGCTGCACAAGGGCTTCTCGCCCTGGCTCTGGCACAAGGAGACGGAGCCCGCCACACGTGAGCAGGTGGTCCAGAAGCTTCATACCCGCCTGGAGTTCGTGGACCGGTACCTCACCGGGCGCGACACCGTGCTCGACCGCTTCGGCGTGGTAGACGCCTACCTGTTCACCATCCTGAACTGGGCCGGGATCCTCCGCTTCGACCTCTCGGCCTATCCGGCGATCCACGGCTACCTCGGTCGCATCGCCGCTCGTCCAGCCGTGCGCGCCGCACTGACCGCCGAAGGGCTGCTCAAGGCGGAGGCGGCCTGAGATCGGCACCTCCGCAAGATCGGGGGTGCGGCGGCCCGCGCTCCCTCTCGTTCACCGTATCCTCTGGAGACCTCCCATGCCCCGCCTGGAGCTCGTCAGCCATGCCCTTTGCCCTTACGTCCAGCGCGCCGTCATTGCGCTGACTGAGAAGGGAGTACCCTTCACCCGCACGATCGTCGACCTTGACAGCAAGCCAGCCTGGTTCACCGCCATCTCGCCCCTGGGCAAGGTGCCCCTCCTACGAGTGGGCGACGCTGTTCTCTTCGAGTCCGCCGTGATCTGCGACTACCTCGACGAGACCTTGGAGCCGCGGCTGCACCCGGCTGATCCGCTGGAGCGGGCGCGCCACCGCGCTTGGATCGAGTTTGCCTCGACGGTGCTCAATGACATCTGGCGGCTCTACACGGCGGCGGACGAGGCGGGCTTCGACGCGCGCCGGACCGACCTAGCCGCCCGCTTCGACCAGATCGAAGCGATCCTGGGCGAGGGGCCCTGGTTCGGAGGCAAGAGCTTCTCACTGGTGGATGCGGCCTTTGGACCGGTGTTCCGCTACTTCGACGTCTTCGACGGCTTCGTGGACCTGGGGCTCTTCGACGGGCGGCCCAAAGTGCATGCCTGGCGGCTCGGACTGGCGGCCCGGGCCAGTGTGCAGGGGGCCGTCGCGCCCGACTACCCCGAGCGCCTGCACGCCTTTGTTGTGCGGCAGGGCGGGCACCTGGGCCAGCTCGCACTGCGAGTCGAGCAGGCCGCCTGACCTGAGGCGTTGACCAGACCACGCGGCGGGCCATCGAGATCAGTGGGCCGCCGAATGACCGCTTACCTGATCGGAAGAACGCCCCATGCCCATGATCACAGTCCGGTACGTCACCCCTGAGCCACGCCCTGAGCTTCCCGAGCAGGTCGCGACCCTGGCTACCCGGCTGGCAGCCGACCACCTCGGCAAGCGCCCGGAGGTCACGGCCGTGGTGGTCGAGCTGGCCGCACCGGGATCGTGGTTCGTCGCCGGACAGAACCCAACACAGCTCGGGCTCTCCGCCTTTTGGCTCACCATCACGATCACCGCCGGAACGAACGTGAAGGCCGAGACGGCCGCCTTTGTCCGGGCCGCCTTCGACAGCATGCTGGAGCTGCTCGGTCCGGTTCGTGAGGAGAGCTACGTTCTCGTGCAGGCGGTGGATGGGGACGCCTATGGCTATGGCGGGCGGACGCAGAGCGCTCGCTGGGCTGACGCCCACCTAGGCTGAGCCGAAGCATGACCGGCAGGGACGGTGAGCCTATCCCAGCGGACCAGAACCATGGTCTAGGGAAGGGCCCGAACAGCTGCTGGAACGAGTAATGAGTTCCAAGGATCTGAGATGAGCAAGCTACTGCAGAAAGCGATCGACAACAACGTAGGCCTTTACCGGACCATCCTCGGCCACCTTGGGATCGGTTGGCACGTCGAGGCTGACCTGGCCCACACAGGCGAGAAGGCTCCTCCCTACTACTCGAACGCGGTTACCCGCTCAGAGCGGTGGCGGCCCGACGACCGGTTCCAGCGCATTGCCGAGGCTGCCACAACGAACTCCTGGGCCGACTGGTCGATCAAGGACAGCCACGACGTGCTGGATCTCACCCCACATGGCTTCCGAAGGCTGCTCCGCGCCAGTTGGATCCACCTAGACGCGGCCATCCTGCCGGCCGCCTCGCACGATCTTCGATTCGAGCTCGTGGCGGAGGAGGAGGGCTTGGCCCTTTGGCGAGCCGCCTGGGACCCCAACCTCCCGCTGGGTCAGCTCCTCTTCGGGCCGGAGCTGCTGCACGACCCGGATCTTGCTTTTGTCGCGGGATACGACGGCGACCGCCTGATCTGCGGCTGCCTTGTGAACCGAACCGACGATGTCCTGGGGATCTCCAACTGCTTCGCACTGGAGGAGCCGAGGGCCAGCTGGGCTGCCATGGTGCGCTTCATCACCGATCGGCTCGGCCGATCCAGCCTCGTGGGCTATGAACGCGATGCCGCTCTGGCCGACTTCCAGTCGATCGGCTTCGAGCCGATCGGCAGCCTGCCCGTGTGGCACCGTCCCGCAGCTTAGCAGAGAATGCTTGAGAAAAGCAGTAGAACGGAGAGGCTTTCATTAGTCTGACCAGGTCAGCCTTGATGCTGCTGACCGGGCCGCAGTTGACCACCTCGGACCCGATTGCGCCAAATGCTCCCGACATTGTCCGTTCGGAGCGGAAGTCTGTCACCTCGTAGCAAGCCCGGAGCATCCCAAGCCTCTACTCTGGCGCCGAACACCAGCCCAAGGAGGATCCCATGTTCATCGCTATACTGGAGTTCGAAGTGGCAGAGGCCGACCGGACCCGCGCGCTCGACGCGCTGTCGCACGAAGCGGACGAGGTCCGGGCCATGTCGGGCAACATCGACTTCCGGCCCTTCCTCGACCCGGCGAAGGCGAGCCAGGTCGTCCTGCTGCACGAATGGGAGGACCAGCCGAGCTTCCGCGCCTACACGGACAGCCCGGCCTTCGCGCGGCTGGGTGCGGCGCTCCGGCCGCTGATGACCAAAGCTCCCCTGAGCCGACGCTTTCAGGCCGAACTGGCGCAGGTGGTGGCGTGACGGGGTACCCAGGATGACGATGGGCTCGCATGACCGCCACTGAGGCCCAGGTCGTGGCGCGGGTCTTTGAGCCCGCTCCGGCGCAGCGCTTCCAGATGCCGTGCCACTACCTGCTCCATGCCGAGCAGGGCGCCCTGCTCCTTGAGGCGGGGGGCCTGCGCTGGACGCTGCCCCCGGCGCGGGCGGCGCTCGTCGCCGCGGACGAGCCGGTGCTCGTCAGCCTGCCCCAGCGGGTCGTCGCCTGCTCGGCGCTGTTCTCGCCGAGCTTCGTGTCGGATCCCCCAACTCCACTCTCTGTCTTCGACATGAGTCCCTTGGGCCGGGAGCTGCTCAAGGCGCTTCGCGGCGTGGACGGGCACGAGACCCTCGACAGCCACGCGACGGCCCTGTTCCGAGCTCTGGCCGAGGTGGCCTGGGCGCTGTCCCGGACTCCGTCGCCCGCCGTGATGCCCGTTGCCCGAAGCCCCCAGCTCCGGCGCGCCTTGGCTCTCATGGAGGCGAGGCTCGATCAGGACCAGGGCTTCGAAGCACTGGCAGCCGAGGTCGCCCTGTCGCCCCGTTCGCTGGCCCGCCGCTTCTCGGGCGAGATGGCGTTGACCTGGCGCCAGGCACTCCGCCGCCTGCGGATGGTCCGCGCGGTGGAGCTCCTGGCCCAGGATGGCCTGTCCATCACCGAGGTCGGCATGTCGGTGGGCTACGCATCCCTGTCGGCCTTCAACGCGGCCTTCCGCGACTTCGCCGGACAGACGCCGAGCGATTACAGGGCCAGCTTTCGGTCCTGACCCGGTGCTCCAGTGCTCCGCTCCGGACCCTCGACCCGGCCCAGTTGGCCCTGAGCTCGACGAGTGTGAAGTAGAACGACACCGGTCGTCGCGAGCAGGAGCCCGTCAGCCGCCGGCTGGGCGAACCATATGCCGGACTCGCCCAGGACCAGGGGCAGGGCGAAGCTGAGCGGGATCGCGAACAGGTAAGTCCGCGCGAGGGACAGGAGGGCCGACCGGCGTGCGTCGCCGAGGCTCTGGAAGTAGTTCGCGATCATCAAGCAGGGGCCGAAGGCCACATAGAGCGCGACATAGACCGGCAGGATGCGCGCCACCTCGGCCACCACCGCCAGGTCCTCCACGAAGGCCCGCCCGATCGCGTGCCGCAGCACGATCAGCCCCGCCTCGACCAGGGCCGAGTAGGCCAGGGACACTCTCAGCACCAGCCGCAGCGTGGCGTCCGACCGCGTGCGCAGGCCCGCGCCATGGCTGTTGCAGACCATGGCTTGCAGAGCCAGCGCCATCCCGAGCAAGGGAAGGTAGGCGAAGGTCATGAGGCGGGTGACCACCCCATAGGCAGCCACGGTGGCGTCCTGGTCCGACCCGCCATCAAGGCGCAACGCCGCGATGACGGTCGCGGAACCCAGGGCGATGCCGATGAAGCTGAGGCTGCGCGGCGCCCCGAGGGCCAGGATCCCGCCCCATCCGAAGCGCCAGTCGGCCCTAAGGTCCAGACGCAGGCCGAGAGGCGTTCCCGCGAGGGCGCGGTAGGCGAGGATCGCGGCCAGCGCCAGCGACTGCGCCAGGGCCGTGCCCCAGGCCGACCCGGTAACGCCGAGGTCAAGCCCGACGATGAGGACCGCGTTCAGGCCCAGGTTGGCCAGCGACACCAGAAGGCCCGCCAGGGCCATGAACCCGATCCGGCCCTCGCTGCGCAGCGCGTCCGACTGGACCGACAGCAGGAACAGCAGCGGCGAGGTCAGGACCGCGATGCCGATGAAGCCGTGGCCCATGCCGGCCAGCTCCGACGAGCCCCCCGCCAGAGCCAGGGTGAGCGGCCGGCCCAGGACCCCGAACAGCCCGACCGCCGCCGCGCAGACCACGAGCGCGAGGCCGTGGGCCCCCGCGAGATAGCGGCGCGCCTCCTCCGCCCGGCCCGCGCCCAACCGCTGTCCCAGGAGCGTGGCCATCCCGCTCGCCACCATGGTGGCCAGAGCGATCAGGAGCATGGAGAGCGGGAACACCAAGGTGACTGCGGCCAAGGCCTCGGGACCGACGAACAGGCCCAGGAGGATGGCGTCCGCGACCGTCAGCAGGCCGTTGACGCTGGTGAGCAGCATGATGGGAAGCGCCGTGCGGACGAAGGTCGCCAGGACGGTGCCGCTCAGGTAGGGGTTGCCGGAGGAATGAGGCATGGAAATCAGCCCTGTCATGGGAGATTGCCGACGGAAGGGACCGTCGGCTGGAGAGGGGCGGAACGTCCGGCGCAGCCGCCGGGAGGCGTTGGCGACGCGCCGCTCAGGCCCGCCGCAGCCGCATGTGAGGCTCGCCGTTGCCGGTCCGCGCCGGCGACGTTCCATCCTCGTCGAGCGTGGCGGTCACGCGCTGGCGCAGGTGGGCGTAGGGGCTCCCGGCCGTCACGTTGACCGGCGCGTCGAACAGCACGGTCACCCGGCTCTGCCCCGCGCCCAGCGGCGTCGCGGCCACGAGGACGCCCTCGAACGGATGGCCCAGGTAGGTCCCGGCCACGCGCTCGCCGGACGCCAGGGGCGCGGGGTCCCGCTCGGGCAGGAGGCCGCAGGCGGCGTTCCAGTCGCGGAAGCCGTGCCGCCGGGCCACGGCCTCGAGCGCGGCTCCATGCGTGACAGGCTCGCCCCGGGCCTGGCACTGCTCCCGCCAGATCCTGGCCTCGGTCTTCAGGACTTCGCGGCTACGAGCCGTCTCATGCGACGTCATGGTCGTCCCCACATCCGTGAGGCGGATCATCTCATGGGGCCCGCGTTGCCATGAACCGCCTCGGAGGAGGTGCGATCAGGTCCGTCGAAGCTGACTTCACCATCGGATGTACCGGCGGGCGGCAGGCGTCAGCAGCCGCGCGTTGCATCCACGATCGGCGGGCTCCTGTCAACGTGAATTTGGGCCTCGGCGGAATCTGCTGCCGTCCGGCGATCCTCCGGGATATTCCATGAATGCGAGGGCCGAAGCTG
This sequence comes from Rubellimicrobium mesophilum DSM 19309, assembly GCF_000600335.2. Lineage (GTDB taxonomy): Bacteria > Pseudomonadota > Alphaproteobacteria > Rhodobacterales > Rhodobacteraceae > Rubellimicrobium > Rubellimicrobium mesophilum. The sequence continues at coordinate 120,223 of NZ_KK088554.1, forward strand.
GTATCCTTAGTCACCATGAGGCTCCTCACGCGCCGCTCTCTTTCCCATCTGCCCGAGCGGGTCTGGTCCGTTCTGGCAGACTTCGATCGCTACGCCGATTGGAACCCGCTCAACCTTTCCGCAGTTGGCCGAGCTGAGCCGGGCGCCAGGATCCCGATGACGTTCATCGACCCGGGCCGGCCAGGAGCGACGATCCGGCAGATCGTCACCGTGGTAGCCTTTGACCCGCCCCGGCGGCTGGCCTGGCGGGGATATATCCCGGTGCTGTTCACCGGCGTACATTTCTTCGACCTCGAACCCGCGCAGGGCGGCACTGAACTCACGCACGGCGAGGATCTGTCGGGCCTGGTGCCCTGGACTTGGACACGCGAACGACGGGCCAGGCAGGTGGCCGCCTACGAGCGTATGAACACGCCCTTGAGCAACGGCTCGAGCAAACAAGGTTCTGACGTCGGCTGTGCGTCTATCGCTTGCTTCCCAATCGAAGAAACTCTCGACTTCTCGAAGCGACACGCAAGGACGGCCCTAGGACCTTCCGCCGGCCTCGTTGGTGGGGCGGCCATGCACGGCGAGCTGGGTCTGGCAGTATCACTGCCAGGTCAGGTTGCGGCTGGGGACCCAGCCCTCCCATCCCTCGGCTCGCACCTTCTGCCAGCCGTCCCGCGCATAAGGCAGGACGGCCACGTCGCACTGATCGAGGTTGAGCCCGACCAGGATGCGGGAGGTGTGCGCCGGGTAGGCCCGGACGGAGAGAAGCTCGTTGCGTCCGATGCCGGTCACGCAGTAGCGCGCGGGCGAGACCTGGCCCAAGTAGCGCTTGTGCGCCCAGCCCGCGTAGTGGCCGTCGTCCACCGGGCACCATTCGCCCCGGCACGCGCCCGTGACCACGACGCCGCACTGGCCGTAGCGCAGGCCGGTCAGGACCCGAGCCTGGGCATTGGGCTGGGTGCGCAGGTTCAGCACGTCGTCGCTGCGGACGTTGATGACGCAATGCTCCGCGCCTTGGGCCACCGGGTCTGCCTGGGCCGGCCGGAGCTCCCACAGGGCAGCAAGGGACAGAGCGAAGGCCGCGAAAAGACTGCACGGATGAAAGCGCATCGAAGAAGTCTCCTTAGGTCACACAGCACCGGTGCCCCGACGCCCTGCGCCCTCGACTACGGCCCGGTGCCCTGCCAGGCAAGGCGACGCGGCGTTAGTCAGTAGTGCTGCTTGGGAGCCGAGGCCGGACTTGAGGCTCGGGTGTGGATCAGGGCTGCTAAGGTCTCCGAAAGCGCCAGTGACTGAGGCGATAACCATCCATGGTTTGGCAGACAGATTATACCTGATCCGCCGAGGGGTGGCCCATGCGGCCGGCGCTGTCCGCTCCGAGGCTCGTTGCGGACGCAGTGGGCCCGTTGCCCAGTTCAGCTGGGCAAGTACGGTCGATCCGGCCGGATGCTCATCTCGCGGATTGCTCAACGGCGAAACTGTGTCCGCCTGCGTTCGACGCCTCTAGTTTCCCATACTTTGGAACAGAGCTAAGCATGTGTGTCGTAAGGCCGGTTGAACGTGCGATGGAGGCCACATGAGCATGATCCTCTCCACCATCGGTTATGAGGCTGCGACGCTGCCCGAGGTGATTGCCAAGCTGCGGGCGGCAGGTGTGGAAGTCGTCGTGGATGTGCGCGCGGTCGCAGCCTCCCGCCGGGCGGGGTTCTCGAAATCGATGCTGCGCGCCTCATTGGCGGTCGAGGGCATCGGCTACGAGCACCTGCGTGGGCTCGGCACGCCGAAACCGGGTCGGGAAGCGGCCCGCAAGGGACTCATCGCCGAGATGGAGGCGATCTTCGCCGAGCACATGGCGACCCCTGAGGCGCAGGATGCGCTAGCCTTGGCGACGGCGATAGTCCGTGACCGGCCCGCGGCGCTCCTGTGCTTCGAGGCCTGCGCCTCGGGCTGCCACCGCCGGATCGTGGCCGAGATGATCCAAGAGACGACCGGGTGTGAGGTGAGGGATCTGTAGTAGTCGAACTCGACCCACGCCGGTGAGCCCAGCGGGCCGAGCGGGCCACGCTTCTCGCAGGGGCGGAATGGACACCCTGTCAGCGGACCAGCTTTCTCACCCCGCCCTGTTCCAGAACATGCCCTAAGAGCTGATCGGCCTGGGCCGCTCGCCCCCTGCCGCTGTCGGGAAAGGGACAGGGCAGGGGGAGGCCAAGTGGCAAAGAGATAGGTCTAGGAAAAAGAGCCGAAAATGGCGGTCGTCAAAACGCTCGGGTCGCACACTTGGCGCTAAGGCCAACTCGTCACTTGCTGAACTAAGCAGGCCTCTACACTGGGGCGGGATGTCGTGCTGTTCCTCTGGGAACATCGTCTTGGCGGGACGAACATTAGGTGCGACAAGCGCCTGCCCCCAAGACGAAGCCCAGCGTCGTTGCAAACGCGGAGCATTTCGCCATGAGGCTCCACCTCTTGACTTAGAGTTCCTGCATGGCTGGCCCGTCCTTAGCAGGCTCGCGTCCCAGTTCCTGCAGGAGAAAGTCGCGCAGCCGTGCCGCGAGGCGGCTGGGCTCGCCGGGCCCCGACACGAGGCTCAGGTCGAACATGGGCAAGGGCGGCAGGCCCTCGGCCTCGCCGAGCCGCGTCAGGCCGGGCGGAACAGAGGCCTCGACCAGACCGACAACCGCGAGCCCCGCCCGTGCTGCGGCCAAGACCCCCAGGAGGCTCGGACTGGAGCAGACCACCCGGTAGGCGCGGTCCGCCTTCTGCAAAGCTTCGACCGCGTGCCGGCGCGCGATGTCGCCCGGCACGAAGAGCGCCACCGGAAGCGGCTCGCGCAGCCATGCCCCGTGCTCCGGCGTGGCGGCCCAGACGAAGCGCTCTCGGCGCAGAACCACGAAGGATTGATGCGGCTGACGCGTGACAAGAGCGAGGTCCAGCCGGCCGGCCTCGAGATGCCTCAGGAGCGCCGGCGAGGGATCGCAGGAAAGCTCGATGTCCACGAGGGGATGCTCCTGCGCGAATCGCGCCAGCACCGGCGGGAGAAGAAAGGCCGCGTAGTCCTCGGGTACGCCCAGGCGCACCAGCCCGGCTTCCTCGGGTCGGCGCAAGCTCGCCAGGGCCTCGTTGGAGAGACGCAGGAGCCGGCGGGCATGAAGGAGCAACTCCTCCCCGGCCTGGTTGGGCCGGAGCGTCCGGCCGTCGCGGTGGAACAGCGGGCGTCCGATCTCCTCCTCCAGCCGCTGCATCTGCATGCTCACCGCCGATTGGCTGCGCCCGACACGGGAGGAGGCGTGCAGGACGCTGCCGCACTCCACCACGGCCACGAAACTTCTCAGAAGGCTGAGGTCGAGAGGCTCGGGCATAATGTATCAATCGGGTTGAGATGATATCTCAGTTCTATTCGTTTGCCTGTTCCTGGACGCAAGCTCTATCTGACGTGGGTCCCTCGTTCAGGATCAAGCGTGAGACGATGATGCGTTACGGAACAGGCATGGCGCTGGTGCTCACGGCGGGAGTGTTGTGGTCGTTCCAGGGGCTCATCATCCGCCATATCGACGAGGCCGGGTCCTGGGCCGTCATGGTTTGGCGCTCGGCCGGCATGCTGCCGGTGCTGCTGGGCTTCCTTGCTTGGCGCGCGGGCGGCTCGCCGCTCCCCGCGATCCGCAAGGTGGGCGTCGCCGGGGTGCTGGGCGGCCTGGGCCTGATCGGCGCCTTTGGCGGCGCAATCACCGCGATCCAGTCCACAACCATGGCGAACGCCGTGTTCCTCTTCGCGGCCTCGCCCTTCCTGGCCGCGCTCCTGGGCCGGGTGGCGCTGGGCGAGCGCGTCACGCCCCAGACCTGGGCCGCCATCGCCGTGGCGCTGGTCGGCATCTTTGTCATGGTCCGCGACGGGCTCGCGGGTGGGGCGATCGTTGGCAACGTCGCCGCGCTCCTCTCCTCCTTGGGATTTGCCATCTTCACGGTCACACTGCGCTGGCGCCGGCTCGACGACACCCTGCCCGTGGTCCTCCTAGGCAGCCTCTTCTCCATCATTGCGGGCATCCTGCTCGCCACCCAGATCGGCCAGCCGATGCTGGTCCCGGTCCCCGACGCGCTCTGGTCCATGTTCATGGGCGCGGTCACGCTGTCGGGCGGGATGGTCCTCTACACCATGGGCAGCCGCGTCGTCCCCGCCGCCGAGCTCACGCTGCTCTCCAATACCGAGGTAATGCTGGCTCCCTTCTGGGTCTGGCTGCTCCTGGGCGAGACTGCGAGCGCCGGCACCTTCGCAGGCGGCGCGATCCTCCTCGCCGCCCTCCTCTTCAACGGCCTCTCGGGCGCGCGGCGGCTGGCGCAGGCCTGATGGAGGTCACGCCTCTCAGGTTCCGCCTAGTCCTGAGGAGCCAGATGCGGTGAGACACGAGCCGGCCGTTTGAGTTCTGCCGGAGTTCACATGGGCGGGACAGAGACGCATCGGGGCGATGACGTTCGCGACGAAGCCAACTCGGCTGCCGCCAAGTTGATGTCAGCGGCGAGGGATTAGCAACAAGTCGGGGTCGAGCCGTATGGCAACGTGGGCTCGGTCAGTGGTCGTCGCGGCTCGAGCGGACCGCGACAGCCAGGGCCTCCAGCAAGGCGCGAAACCTCTCATCCACATCGTCCGCCGATGGCAGCGGAAACGCCCGATGCAGGGACGATCGTATCAGGTCATCCTCGGGTGCGCGCGGCTCCAGAGGATTGAACCGGATGCCCGAGACTTGAACGTATCTGCGGGCCATAAACGACGTCCCAAGACGTTACAAACGTGGAGCCAACGCCCGAGCGAGTCAGGCCGTCCTGGTATCGCGCCCATTTTGGGAGAGCTCGTCCTCTACCGAGACAGACAGAAGCCCTCCGGAGGCTCACAAGGACCGAGTGGGGTTGGCGCGTAGACCATGGATCTCGGACGCAGTCTAGGCGCCGGCGACATTGGGCAGTGCCAGCATCCGCGGGAGCGTCACTCCGCCAGCACCCATCGGGCGAGTTGCTCCACATTCCTGCAGAAGGTCTGATCCATCCCAGGGTCCTCAGGCCCAGCAGACGCCGCCAGGAGGTGCCCGTGGACATAATCAATCAGGAGCGCCAAGCCGCGGTCGGCCATAGACGGATCACGCAAGGCTATCTGCTCCCTCACCCATGCGCTGAACCGCTTCAGCTCTTCGGGCATGAGGTCAGGCCGGGCAAAAAGCGCGGCCACGGCGGCCGGATGGTGGCGTGCTGCCTTGGCATAGGCGAGAATGGCCGTCGCAACCTCCGCCGCAGGGGCCCGTTGGTTGCCGGCCGGCACCTCGAGACCTGCGTGGGCAGCCGCGATCACCCGCGCCAGGAGACCGTCCCGTCCCCCGGTGTGGTGGGATACCGCCATGGGGGTCACACCCAGCCGCCGCGCCACGCCGCGCAGGGTCACCGCTGCCTCACCCGCCTGGTCCAGGAAGGCGAGCCCGGCCGCAACAATGGCCTTTTCGTCCAGCGGAGCTGTTTCTACACGTGGCCGGCCCCGGCCCCTGCTCGCTGGCTCGCTCTTCTTCTCCACCATGCAAGCCTTACGCTGGCGACGCCACGCTGTAGTGGGACTGCACGAGCCCCGAAGGGAAGGCTTCCGTTCGCTCGTGGACAAGCCGCAAGTCTCGGTCGAGAGGTCCGAAGAGCGGCCGCCCCGTGCCGATCAGCACGGGTGCGCGCGTGAGGATCACGTCCTCGATCAGGCCCTCGGCGAGATAGGACCGGATCACCGCGCCGCCATCCACGTAGGCCCGACGCCAGCCCTCGCGACTGAGCCGCTCGAAGAGCGCCCGTGGTGGCTCGCCGGTGATCCGAACCCGACCTGCCAGCTCGGCAGGGACGTCCGCGTCCGCCAAGCTCCGCGACATCACCACAACCGGCTTCGAGTAGGACCACGGCCCAAGGGTCAGCACGCTCTCGTAGGTGCCGCGGCCCATGATGATACCGTCCATGCGAGCAATGAATGCGTCGTAGCCGTGGTCCTCGTCCCCAGGATCGGAGGCGAAGAGCCAGTCGAGGCCGCCATCCAGTCGGGCGATGTAGCCGTCGAGACTCGTGGCGATGAAGATGTGACCCGTCATCATGACTATCATCTCTCTGATAATGATACAGTGTATAATATATGAGCAACGTGCCGCGCTACCCCCTTTGAAGAGGTGCGACATCCTCGCGGGTAGGGGAGGAGATGGCTCATAGGTTCCGCTTGAGTGCCGGCCCGCGAGATCCGCACCAATGGGTCCAAGAAGGAACAAGGCGGTCGGCCGTGAGATCGCATCTGAAGCCAATACAGTCTGACCCCTAGGCCATGACCGATAGAGTCGGTCGCAAATCTGCCTCTTGAGACGAGGGTTGCGATCCGACACGAGGCGACGAGATCAGAAAAGGTTTCGCTCTGAGAGAGGCCTTGAGTTCGCCTCAGTGACTAGGACGGGTCAGGTTTCCCGCCGTGGACAAATAGAGCGCAAAGCGGTTCATCCGGACCCGCACTTAGCCGCGGAGGTCTGCGGCTTTCTCGGGATCCGTTCATGCGTGCCTTGTCGCTCCTATTCATCCTATTGGCCGTTCCCGCCCTGGCGCAGGGGGTGGAACTCGTGACCGAGGTCCGGGCCGACCTCGACGAAGATGGCGTGCAGGAGACCTACACCCTGCGTGAGAACGGCGACCTCGTGGTGTCTGAGGCGGGCTGGGAGCGGGTTGTTTCTGATGCCGCGTTTGTCGGGCCTGTCGCGGGGCAGCAGCCGAGCCTTGGGATCAGCGTATTAGGCTCGGTGCTCCTCACTTCCATGAACGAGGGGTTGGGACGGGACCGCAGGAGCATGACGCTGACCATCGCCCATCGCCAGGGCGACTGGCGAATTGCAGGCTACAACTACGACTTCTACGACCCGATGGACCCCGACACCTGGGGCCACTGCGACCTGAACCTGCTCACCGGCGAGGGCGTCGCCGAAACCAATGAAGGCCCGCTCGCGCCTGTGGCTCCCTCGGCGCCACCACTCTGGAACTGGCGTGCCTCCGAACTGCCTCTTCCTATGGGCAACATCTGCTTTGACGGCCGGGTGGTCCCATGATCCGCCTGAGCGCAATTCTCATGCTTCTTGCCGTACCGGCCTTTGCGCAGCAACCGGGGCCGTCTGTGCGGGCCGACTTGGACGGCGACGGCGTGGAGGAACTCTACACCTTGCTCCTTGAGGACCCCGAAGCCGCCGACCCGTCGAATAAGGCTGATCTTGCGGTGCAGACAGCAGAGGGCATCCGTGTGGTCGAGGACGTCGTCTGGCAGGGCCGCTACGACGCGGGCCGGCCGGAGCTCGACGTCGGTCCGGAGAACACGCTCCTCCTCACTGCTATGAACGACGGCTATGGGCGCCATCGCTGGTCCGAGACGATCACCATCGCCCACCATGACGATGACCTGCGCGTCACGGCGGTCAGCTACGGCTGGTACGACCCGCTGGACCTCGATGCAGGCGAGACCTGCGAGGTCGACCTCTTGTCAGGGCGAGGTCACGTGACGACACCCCAGGGCAGCCGTGCGATCGCAGCGCCCTTTCCGCCGCCGCTTCTGGTAGCGTCCACGGAGGTGGTGGACTTTCCGGTGTAGGCGGGGTGGCCATCGGGATGTGCGGCTAAGGTGGAGTTGTCCGACTTCACCCTGAGCCACGAGGACCCGATGACCGACGACAGGATGGCGCTGATGGAGGCGCTGCAAAAGGCCGATGATGGCAACTTTCTCCGCTCCCTCGCCGAGACGGTTCTCCAGATCCTCATGGAGGCCGACGTGGAGGGACTGATCGGAGCAGGACGATACGAGCGCAGTGGCGAGCGTTCGACTTGGCGCAACGGCTATCGCGACCGCTCGCTCGACACCCGTCTCGGGCCGCTCAACCTGCGCATCCCCAAGCTCAGGACGGGGAGCTACTTCCCGCCCTTTCTGGAGGCGCGGAAGACCACCGAGAAGGCGCTGGTCTCGGTGATCCAGGAGGCGTGGGTCGCCGGGGTCTCCACGCGCAAGGTCGACGACCTGGTGCAGGCCATGGGCCTGAGCGGGATCAGCAAGAGCCAAGTCTCGAAGCTGTGCAAAGAGATCGACGAGCGGGTGGGCGCCTTCCTCAAGCGCCCGCTCGAAGGCGAATGGCCCTATCTCTGGCTCGATGCCACCTACCTCAAGGTCCGCGAGGGTGGCCGCATCGTCAGTGTGGCGGCCATAATCGCCGTGGCCGCCAACCGGGACGGCCGGCGCGAGATCGTGGGCCTGCACATCGGTCCTTCCGAAGCGGAGACCTTCTGGGCCACGTTCCTGAAGGACCTCGTCCGGCGAGGCCTCAGGGGCGTGAGGCTGGTCATCTCGGACGCCCACGAGGGCCTCAAGGCCGCCATCCAGCGGGTGATCGGCGCCACTTGGCAGAGGTGTCGCGTCCACTTCATGAGGAATGCGCTCGCGCACGTGTCCAAGGGCCAGCACACGGTCGTGGCCGCTGCGATCCGGCAGGCCTTTCTCCAGCCCGACCACAAGGCCGCATCAGAGACCTGGAGGCACGTGGCCGACCAGCTCCGGGTCCGCTGGCCCAAGCTCGGTGCCCTCATGGACCAGGCTGAAGCGGACGTGCTGGCCTACATGACCTTCCCCAGCCAGCACCGGGTGAAGCTGCACAGCACCAACCCGCTCGAGCGCCTGAACAAGGAGGTAAAACGAAGGGCTGACGTCGTCGGCATCTTCCCGAACGAAGAAAGCATCATCCGGCTCATCGGCGCTGTGCTCCTCGAGCAGAACGACGAGTGGCAGCTCCAGCACCGCTACATGCAGGTCGAGGCCATGGCCGAGCTCGATGTCCCGCCGACCGAGAACCCTACCCTCATCTCCACTGAAGCCGCGTGACCATGGCCACCCCAGCTACACCCGAAATCTCCACCTCATTGACGGACGTGACCCCGCTTCTGTGGAACTGGCGAGCCGGAACTTTTGACTCTCTCGAGGTCTGCGGATTTACGTGAATTGCTCGGCAGAATGAGATGTTTGCGGCGGCCCTATTTGGCTCGAAGGAGCCGTCGGTGAACACCGCCGACATCCGGTGTAGGCATAATGCCAGGCACCAGCTCAGTCTGCAGATCGAGTTGCGGCGGAGGCCAGGACATGCTGGAGATGCCGCTCAAGCGCGGCGATCTCAGCCTCGGCTGCCCGCTGCTCAGAGCCATGCTCCATAGCCATGGCTAGGCTGTCCTCGACTGCAGTCAGGGCCTCGGCATTGGCGGCCCGAACCGCGACGGCGTCAAACTCTTGGACCACGCCAGATGCTGTCCTCTGCCCAAGCGACGCCTCTCGGGCGCGGTCGAGGATCTGCGCCTGTACGGCTTGCGGCTCCCAGAGCTCAAGGGTGTCCGTCAGCATCGAGCGGATCCGTAGGGTCAAAGTCCTGTTGTTCTCCTGGATCGTTTGGAACGCCGCCAGTGACTGCCGGGCCAACTGACACGTCAGCTTAAGGTCGCGGATTCGGCGCTCCAGGCTGTCCCGAGCTCCACGCAAATCGCGCAAGGCTGCAGCCAAGACTGGCTGCCGTTCGCTGGATGCGGCCCCAAGCTCCTCAGAGCGGGCCGGGAGGATCTCGCTATCGAGTTCGGCCAGGGTGATCTGGCCCGCCTCGATATGGGCATTGAGATCATCAAGAAAGGCGAGGACCTTCGCGGAGATCACGTCGAGCGAACGGAGCGTCCGAAGGAGCTGGCGCTCATGCTCCACGAGGGTCTCGCGCAATGCATCGACCTGGGCCTGCAGCGCCTCGACGCGCCACAAGGTTTGGGCCAGGGGCACGGGACGCTCCCACAACTTCCTGCCCAAGACGGGCAGCCGCCGGCCCCACCAGGACCGATGGCTCTTGGGGTTGCTCTCCTCGTCCTCGAAGCCGCGCAGCGCGTCCACCACGGCCCTTAGCGCCTCGTCGGCAGCCGCGCTGTCCGCCGTACGCAGACAGGCGACCAGGCTCTGGCTCACAAGCTGAAGGTCTCTCTGCACCTTCACCCCGAAGGCCATGACCGTGGCGGAGCGGCTCAGGTCGAGCTCGGCCCTGGCGGCCTCGACGGCCGAGGCACGCATGGAGGCAAGGTTAGGATCGGGCGTGGTCATGGAAACCACACTCCCACATCCGTCCGCGACGCGCGATAAATTCTCCTGCGGTTCCAAGGGCCGGATAGCCCGAGGGCCGCCCTTCGACCTGCCCATGACCGTTCTTTCAGCCCTTTGCTTTCCTGACCTTACGGATCCACCAGTGCTTGATCTCCTCCTTCAAGACGGCCTTCGGCCCTTTTTGGCCGCCGGTGGCCTCGTCATCGGCCTCCTTGCCCTCGAAGTGCTCCTCCTCACCGTTGGCATCAGCACCGAGATCGGCGGCGACCACGACAGCGGCCTCGGGCTCGACGTCACCCCCGACGTCGGCGACCACGTGGCACCCCCTGCCAGTCAGGAGGTCGGGATCCACTCGGGCGCGACCAGCGGCAGCCTTCTCGACCTCCTGGGCCTTCGGGGCGTTCCGCTCACGGTCTGGCTCGCTTTTCTCGCGGCCTCTTATGCTGCCTTGGGCTTTGTGGCGCAGTCAGCCCTCAGCGCCGCCCTGGGTTGGATGCTACCCGCGTGGCCCGCTGGCCTCGCTGCGGCCGTTCCCGCGCTCCTGGTGACCGCGCGGGCGGCGCGGGTCCTCGCCGGGATGCTGCCTCGGGAAACCACGGCCGCCGTCTCGGAGAAGGCGTTCGGACGCCGCTTTGGCGACGTGACCGTAGGCGTCGCCCGCGCGGGAAGCCCGGCTCAGGTCAGGGTCACCGACCAGCACGGCAACCTCCAGTACCTCATGGCCGAGCCGCTCGATGCCAAGGACGAATTCTGCGAGGGCACTCGCGTCCTCATGCTGCGGGGTCCTGACGGCCACTACCGTCTCCTGGGCGCCGAGTAGGAAAACCCCGCCTCGACACAGGGCATGGGCTCGGGACATGCCTGACTCATTCAACCAAGACCTCTGACAAGTGGACCTTTCTCGATGACTGAATTGATCCTTGGCCTCGGCATTCCGGCCGCCCTCGTCGTCGTCGCCCTCCTCGTGGTGGGCTTCATCTTCGCGCGTCTTTATCGGCGCTCCACTCGCGAGATCGCTCTGGTCAAGACTGGGATTGGCGGCCGCAAGGTGATCATCGACGGCGGTACCCTTGTGGTCCCCGTCCTCCACGAGATCACCAAGATCAACATGAAGACCACCCGCCTCGAGGTGAAGCGCGCCGGCCAGTCGGCGCTCATCACCCTCGACCGTCTGCGGACCGATGTGGGCGCCGAGTTCTACGTGGCGGTGGACCCTACCGAGGAGGGCATCGCCCGTGCGGCCCAGACGCTGGGCGCCCGTACCTTTGACGAGTCCGCGCTCCGCGAGATGATCGAAGGCAAGCTCGTAGATGGTCTGCGCGGTGTCGCCGCCAAGATGACCCTCGACCAACTCCACGAGAATCGCTCGGAGTTCGTCCAGCAGGTGCAGCAGGCTGTGGGCGAGGACCTCAAGAAGAACGGCCTCGCGCTCGAGTCCGTGTCGCTCACCGCGCTGGACCAAACGCCGCTCGAGGGCCTCGACGAGAACAACATCTTCAACGCCGTCGGCATGCAGCACCAAGCCGAGCGGATTGCCGAAAGCCGCAAGAAGCGCGCCCAGATCGAGGCCGAGGCCCAGGTCGCCGTGGCTCGGAGCCAACAGGAAGCTGAAGTCCGCACCTACGAGATCCAGCGCACCCAGGAGCAGGCCCGCGTCGAGCAGAGCGTGCAAATGCAGGGCCTCAAGGCCCAGGAAGCTGCCGAGACCGCCCGTAAGAAGGAAGAAGCGGATCGCGCCGCTGCCGAGGCCCGGATCGCGCGCGAGAAGGCGATCCAAATCGCCGAGCAGGAGCGTCAGCGCGAGGTCGAGATCGCTGAACAGAATCGGCGCATCGCCATCGCCCAGAAGTCCGAGGAGGAGAGCCAGGCCCGCGCTAAGGCGGACGAGGCCTCGGCCCAGGCCGTTGCGGCGAACGAGAGCATCACCACGGCCCGTGAGGTCGCCGAGGCCGAGCGTCGCCGTCGGATCACCCTGATCGCCGCCGAGGAGGAGGCCCAGAAGGCCGCGACCGCTATCCGGGTGGCAGCCGAGGCCGAGAAGGCCGCCGCGGCCGACCGTGCCGCCGCGCTCCTCGAGACGGCTCGGGCCGAGGCCGAGCAGATCACGATCCGCGCCGAGGCTCACAAGTCCGAGCAGTTGGCCCAGGCCGAAGGCCTGCGGGCGCTCAACGATGCCGAAAACTCGATCGGCGCCAACGTGATCGACTTCCGCAAGTTCAAGGAGCGGCTCACCGCCATGCCTGCAATCATCGAGGCCATGGTCAAGCCAGCCGAGCGGATCGGTGCCATCACGATCAACAAGATCGAGGGCTTGAACGGCCCGGGCTCGCAGGCCGGCACCACTGGCGGGACTGGCATGGCCAGCCCGATCGGTAACCCGGTCGAACAGGTCTTCGACCAGATCCGCCACAACGCGGTGGCCATGCCGGTCCTCAACGCCATCGGAGCGGCGGTGGGCCTCAACGTCCAGGACGGTCTGGCCGGCATGATCCCGACCGAGGAACCATCGGCGGCGCTGGCTGGGCCTCCGGCGCCGGCCACCACAATTGCAGCCGAGTAACTCGGGAGCCGAGCCATATTGGATCAGAATCTGAGCGCCGGCCCCAGGGCTAGCGCTCCTCGTCTTTCGGGCAAGCGGGCGCTGGTCCTCGCGCTGGAGCGAACGGGCTGCGTTGGGGACCTGCGGCAGTTACGCCTCATCAATCGAACTCGAGTTGCCCGAACACCGCCGGGCGGCGAGAAGGCATCAACTCCTGGAGTATAAAGCGGGACTGGCCAATCGCTCGCCGCTGACCTAGCGCAAGCAGCCCCTGGCGCTGCCGGGGCTCGGCCGCTGAGACTTGGGATCACTTCCTGCCCGCGCACGTCGCTTGACGATAGACGATGCTACACGAACACGCCCGGCCGCTCCTTCCAAACACATCGGGTAGGAAGTCGGCGGACGCGGACACGACCGGTGAGCGGGGCCCCTAAGCGGAAGGCACCACCGTCTCGGGCGAGTCCACAATGAAGAGCTGGTTGTAGAAGGCGGCCTTGAGCACGGCCTGGGCGGTGGTCTCCGCGCCCAGGGCTTCGCGGGCCAGGCGCAGGTGTTTCTCGACGGTGGCGGGCGAGAGCTCCATGAGGAGCGCGATGTCCTGCGCGGTCTTGCCGTCGCCCACCCACTGCAGCGCCTCGCGCTGCCGCTCGGTGAGCTTCCGCGACCCGGCATGGGGCAGGGACAGGAGCTTGAGGTGGAAGACGTTGTTCACCGCCACGATGCTGGGCCCGTGCTCGGCCCAGATCGCGTCGGCGTCGTCCTGGCTCAGGCCTGCGCGGGCGCAGAGGCCGAGGCCACCCTTGGCGCGTGGCATCAACGAGCGGAAGCTGATGGTGTAGCCGCAGGTCAGGCCCATGCGCTGGTTGAACTCGACCACCTTGAGCTCGGCCGGGCTGAAGCCGCCCTGGCGGGCCTTCTCGGCGAGCCAAGCCCAGGAGCAGGCGCCGTCGTTCTCGAGCGCCCAGCGGATCATCGGGCTCTGGAGGTAGAGACCCCGGCCGAGGTAGGGGCGCACATGGGCGGGCGGCAGGTTGGTCAGGACAATCAGATCCTGCGGGTCGCCCACCGAGCGGCCGTTGCGGTAGCGCGTGTAGCTGTAGAGCAACCGGTCAAAGCCGAAGGCCGCCATGGCCTCAAGGTGCAGCTGCCACAGGCTCTCGACCGAGCCCGCCCCGTTCACGCGATCCAGATGAGCGACGATGTCCAGCGTGGGGGCGGGGATAGTATGTCCTAGGTTAGGCGCACAGAGTTCAGACGTCACAGCGTCACCGCGCCTCCCCACCCAGAGGCCATGCGCAGCCAGCGCGACCGCAGCATGTGCGCCAGCTGCACGAGATTGAGGACGAGGAACACGCAGTTCCAGGCCACCACGTTCATCATGGGCTCGGGCTGGTTGTAGAAGTAGGTCACGACACAGGACGTGCCGACCACAGACAGCAGTCGCAGCCGAAGCATGTCGGTGGTGAAGTAGCCCAGGACAAAGAAGAGGTTCGCGGCGTTGATCAGGACGTTCATGGCAGAAACTCAAAAATCAAAGCTCAAATGGCGAGCCCGCCACGGCGGAGGACCGGTGGCGCGGGCTCATGTGAAATGCAGGCGGGCGGAGCCACTAGATGGGGGCGGCGCAATTGCCGCGTCAGTCCAGCAGAACCTAGGCGCTCTATCGCGCCGCAGGCTCTCGGCAACAAGTCAGGAAATCAAGACCACGGCTCGCAGAAGGAAGGCACGACACGCACGGCGCAGCCAGTCCGGTCTTGCTGGGTCATCCGTCCCTCGCAGTAGCAGGCGTCGGCACCCGGCGGGTCGTCGAGCACAATTGAGTCCGGCACCACTTGTCGGGCTTGATTTGCAGCTTCGACGAGGAGGATTTGGAGGACCTGCCGACGCCGGGTGAGATCCCTCTCCCGCGACCGGATAGTGGCCACCCCAAAGTAGCTGACCTGTGACATCTTGATCGAGACGTGGTTGTCCGGTGCGCCGCGACGCATGCGTCTGTAGCCACCTCGGCGTAGCAAAGGCAGGGCATTGCATAGAGCCACCCATCGGCTTACAGACCCTCGATTGTGGCCGCCGGCCTTAGCCGCCGTCGCGCCACAGGACGACGGCTGACGGGCCGCGTGCCCGTTCCTCGTTTCTGGATGGCCTATCCTCGTGCCCGATCTCTCGGTCTGCCCTGAATCTTCAAGGCCCTGCGCTTGCCCAGAGGCTTGATGAGCCCCACATGGGGTGGATATCTCCAGCCCTCGCGTGCGATCCCTCCGGCCGTGGCCTCCGCTACGTCGGCCAGCCCCGTTTCCGACGCCGCTGCCCTTCCGCAGAGCGGCGAACGACCCCCACCCACCGTCCATCGCGGACGCAACGCGGAACCCTAAGGATGTAATACCCTTCATGACCACGACCGGCGAAAAGAAGACCCTGAGCCTTGGCCCATCGAGCGCCCGCCCCTCTCCCCTGAAACCAGGCTTTGCCCCGAGCCGCACCAAGGCCGTGGTGGTGGAAACCCGGGACGGCAAGCGCGTGGTGGCCCCGCCTCCCTCGCCCAAGCCCAGCCTGACGCTGGGCGTCCGATCCGCCCCGCTGGGCGTGACGCCCCGCACGCCGGTCGCTCCCGAGGAGCCCGCCAACCGCCCCGCCGGGATGTCGGCCGCCGAGCTCGAGCGCCGCGCCAGGGTCCTTGCCGCCGCCCGCGCCCGTGAGGCCGAAGAGGCCGCGCAGCGTGCCGCCGAGGAGGCAGCCCGCGAAGAGGAGCGCACCCGCCGCCGCGCCGAGATCGAGGCCCGCGAGCAGGAAGAGGCAGCCCGGGCTGCGGCCGAGGTGGCCCAGCGTGCCGCCGAGGAGGCCCGCGCCGAGGAAGCACGGATCAAGGCTGAGGCGGACGCCCGCGCGAAGGCTGAAGAGGAGGCCCGTGAGCGCGAAGAGGCGGCCCGCGCTGAGGCGGCTCGCCGCCAGGCAGACGAGGAGGCCCTCGCCGCTCGCCGGGCCGCGGCTCAGGCGTCCGCTTCAGCGGCCCGTGCCCCTGTTCGCCCGAACCCCTCGCCGATGCGGTCAGCCGCCCGCGGCATCGCCGCCCCCGGAGGAGCGGCCAAGCGGCCGGCCGGCCTGTCGGAGGCCGAGCTTGAGCGTCGCCGGAAGGCGCTCGCCGCGGCCCGGGCCAACGAGGCCGAGGACACCGCGCGTCGTGCGGCCGAAGAGGCGGCTCGCGAGGAGGAGCGCGCCCGCCGCCGCGCCGAGATCGCGGCCCGCGAGCAGGAGGAAGCGGCTCGTGCCGAGGCCGCCCGGGTCGAGGCGGAGCTCAAGGCCGTGGAAGCCGCCCGCAAGGCTCAGGAGGACGCCCGGCTGGCGATCATCGCCGCCCGCAAGGCGGCGGCTCAGGCCGCGCCGACGTCCCGCGTCCAGATCGAGCCCGGCCCGCCGCCCTCCGAGGAGGACCGCCGCGCCGCGCTCCAGGCCCGCCGGCCCGACCGCGACAAGGGCGATGCCCGCGGTGCCGCCAAGGAGAAGGCCGCGAAGCCCGCCCGCGAGACCGAAGAGCGTCGCGGCGGCCGCATGACCCTCAACCAGGCGCTGGGGGACGGCGATCGCCGGCAGTCGATGGCCGCCGCGCGTCGCAAGCAGGAACGCGCCCGGGCGAAGGCGATGGGGACCTTCGAGGCCCGCGAGAAGATTGTGCGCGACGTCCAGCTCCCCGAAGCCATCACGGTGGCGGAGCTGGCGGGCCGCATGGCGGAACGCGTGACCGATGTCATCAAGGCGCTCATGCGCATGGGCGTCATGGCCACCCAGAACCAGACGCTTGACGCCGATACGGCCGAGATCCTCATCGAGGAGTTCGGCCACCGCGTCGTTCGCGTGTCCGATGCGGACGTGGAGCAGGCGATCGACACGGTCGTCGACGCGCCCGAGGCCCTGCGTCCGCGGCCCCCGATTGTCACGATCATGGGCCATGTCGATCACGGCAAGACCTCGCTGCTCGACGCCATCCGCAAGACGAACGTCGTCTCCGGCGAGGCGGGCGGCATCACCCAGCACATCGGGGCCTACCAGGTCACCGCCGAGTCCGGAGTGATGCTGACCTTCCTCGACACCCCCGGCCACGCGGCCTTCACCTCGATGCGGGCCCGGGGCGCCAACGTCACCGACATCGTGGTGCTGGTGGTCGCGGCGGACGATGCGGTCATGCCGCAGACGGTCGAAGCGATCTCCCACGCCAGAGCGGCCGGCGTGCCCCTGATCGTGGCGATCAACAAGATCGACAAGTATGACGCCGACCCCCAGAAGGTCCGCACGGCCCTCCTCCAGCACGAGGTCGTGGTCGAGCAGTTCTCGGGCGACGTGCAGGACGTGGAGGTCTCGGCCAAGACCGGCCAGGGCCTCGACAGCCTCCTGGACGCCATCGCGCTGCAGAGCGAAGTCTTGGAACTCAGGGCCAACCCCGAGCGCACAGCGACGGGCGCCGTGATCGAGGCCAAGCTCGACGTGGGCCGCGGCCCGGTGGCGACCGTGCTCGTGCAGAACGGCACGCTCAAGAAGGGCGACATCTTCGTCGTGGGCGAGAGCTGGGGCAAGGTCCGGGCGCTGATCGACGACAAGGGCCAGACCGTGACGGAAGCCGGTCCATCCACGCCCGTCGAGGTGCTGGGCCTGGCGGCCACGCCGCAGGCCGGCGACGTCCTCAACGTGGTCGAGACCGAGGCGCAGGCCCGCGAGATCGCGGACTACCGGGCCAAGGTTGCGCGCGACAAGCGAGCCGCGGCCGGAGCGGCTCAGACCCTCGAGCAGCTGATGGCGCGGGCCAAGGCCGACGCGGCGGGCGCGGAGCTGGCCCTCGTGGTCAAGGCCGACGTCCAGGGCTCGGCCGAGGCGATCGTGCAGGCCTTGGAGAAGGTCGGCAACGAGGAGGTGCGCGTGCGCGTGCTCCACTCGGGAGTGGGCGCCATTACCGAGTCCGATGTCGGTCTGGCCGAGGCCTCCAAGACGCCGATCATCGGCTTCAACGTCCGCGCGAACGCCTCCGCCCGGGCTTCGGCCCATCAGAAGGGGGTCGAGCTCCGCTACTACTCGATCATCTACGACCTGGTGGACGACATCAAAGCGGCGGCGTCCGGCCTCCTCAAGGCCGAGGTGCGCGAGAAGTTCATCGGCTACGCCCGCATCCTCGAGGTCTTCAAGGTCTCGGGCGTGGGCGGTCGCGGGCTGCCTCGTCACCGAGGGCGTGGCGCGCAAGTCGGCCGGGGTCCGTCTGCTGCGGGACAACGTGGTCATCCACGAAGGCACGCTCAAGACGCTCCAGCGCTTCAAGGACCAGGTCAACGAGGTCCAGTCCGGCCAAGAGTGCGGCATGGCCTTCGAGAACTACGACGATGTCCGCCAAGGCGACGTCATCGAGATCTTCGAGCGCGAGACGGTCGAGCGGACGCTCTGATCCGCCCGACATCGCCAGGAGCGCAGAGAAGGGGCTTGGAAACAGGCCCCTTCTGCGTTTCTAGAGCAACTCACTTCAGCTAGAGAGAATGCAAATAGGATCCGCAAGCCGCCTGGCGCTCGGGGCTTTCGTTGGTCACGCCGTCGGCTGAAACGTCCACGGTGTGGGTTAGCGCATCGCGGGATCCCTGAGGGCTGCCAGCTGGGACCCGGGCCCGGAGTCCACGGTGCTCTGAGCGAGAACGCAAACTGAGGTTCAGTGCGGAGTACAACATCTTCACCCAAAGGGGTCCCGGGATGCGCCCATCCGCAGCCCTGCCAAAACCCCGTCCCGCAGTCGAGAAGGCAGGATACCTTACTTGCCGGAATGCGGCCGCAGGTGACAACTCCTCGCAGGAGGATCCACCATGGTGATTTTAGCGATCGTGTCTGGGGTTGCAGGCTTTGCGGGCAGTCGGATGGGGCGGACGGGCCGTGGCTGGTGCCGCGTGCTCGTATCCGCCTTGGTGAGCGCGGCCGTGGGCCTCGGGGCCGGCTTCACCCTTGTCATGGTTCTCGCAGGCATGCTCGGTGTTGTGCCAACGGCAGATGGCAACCTCCCGATCGTGCTGAAGGCCCTAGCAGGCTGCTGAAAAACCATCTTGGGGTACCCCAGCGTGGAACAGTGTCCCATACCCCGACCACTGATGAACGACAGGCGGTACTCAGTTACTATCCTGATGGGAAGAAATTCTGCGCGGGCAGCCATGCACCCCCGCTCGTTGGAGTTTTTCAGCAGCCTGCTAGGGCTAGGGATCTTCTTTGGTGGCCTCATGGCCCGCAACGCCCAAATTGGCCGGCCTAAGCCGCGAAACGCCTGATCTGTGACGATACAATGGCAGCGCTGCTTGCCAGGTCCATGGCAGCCTCCAATGTAACCGGCTGAAAGGATCGGCCAGATCATTGGAATAGCGGGCCTTGGTCGACGTCGAGGTCATCGCGAGGGTTGAGGACGCTTACATCAACTTCATCAACGCTTGGGCAGGCTTACTCAGGGCCCGGAGACCACGAAACGAGTAGCGCGCCGGAGGTGCGGTAGAGTTGACTGGCTGGCTGCGGAAGAACGCCCCATCCTGGGTGCAGCCGGTCCGTGAGGTCGCGGCCGAGTAGAGCGGCCGCGGGATCGCACGCCAAGGCAGACCCGCGCCAGAGTCAGGGGCCGCCGGCGACGCTTCCCTCAATGGCCGCCACGAGCACATCGAGATCGACGGGACCGTGGACGATCAGCTGGTCCCCGTTCATAATCACCTTGAGCTCCGGGGAGGTGTCCGCCTGTCTCAGCCGCTCGTCGATGCTTGCCGTGCGGATCTTCTCTTCCATGAGGACCTCCTAAATGCCGTTCCGGGAGGAATGGCAAGCGCCCGCTTGGGTTCCGGAGCGAAAGGGAGCGGAATGGTCAGCACCGGGCGCAGGCCTGCAGGCTGTTCCCCACGGGGGGCTCTGTTGAGCAATTCGGCGTAAGACGCATCTGCCCCTGACCCCCGTCGGCTTTATGCAACGCGC
>NZ_KK088554.1:140063-146419 GCF_000600335.2 Rubellimicrobium mesophilum DSM 19309
GGGCATCCTCATCCACTAACCCACTCAGCCTCCAAGAGGCCTCCCGCAGGATTTGCGCAACAGAGCCGCCGGGATCACGACGATGTCTTTGCTGTGCGCGAGGTCCGTCCCGATCTCGGCCGCCAGGCCCTGTCCCAGCCGCGCCCAGCGTGGCTCGCCCGCAAGGTTCTTGAAGGGCAGCACCGCGATGGAGGGCAGCGCCTCGGACCCTGCGGGCCGCGTGGCCCAGGCGGTCAGGCCCGCGAGAACAACAAGGAGCGCCGCCACGGCTGCGAGCCAGGGGCGCCGTTGTCGCGCACCCACCACCGCCGGCGGCTCGGCCGCCATCTCGGTCGGCATCAGCCGATACCCCGCTTTGGCACCGTCTGGAGCACGCGGTGCCCCTGGTCCCCGATGACCTGGCGGATCTCCGAGACGCATTGCGTGAGGCTGTCGTCGGTGACGTGGACCTCGCTCCAGGCTCCGTCGAGCAGATCGTTCCGGGTGACGACCTCGCCCGGCCGCCGAGCGAGTTGCAGCAGCACCTTCATCGACTGCGCGCGGAGCGCGACCGGCTGCCCGCCCCGGTCCAGGAGCAAGCCACCAGCAACATCGAGGCTCGCATCCCCAAGGTTCATCCTCCCGCCATTCCATGGAGGATCAGGCCGAACCTCCTCGCCTTTCGGCGGTCTCGGAGATGGTTTCGGATCAATTTGAGCTTCGTTTCGGGACCCAACCCCGACCTTGGCCGCAGCTTGTCCTTGCCGTCCCAGGGCGGCGACCCGATCGGACCAGGGTAGATGCAGAGCCATTCCGGCTCCCCCACGCGTCACGTCGCGGCAAGCCTATCACGCGGCCGCTTGGGGTCAAAGGAACACGGCAGCCGCGCACCCTGGCCCGGGACCAGACACAAACGGAGAATGACCATGCCCAAGACTGTATCGGCCCCGACCGTCGCGCTCCTTGCCGCCCTGCTTGGAGCAGCGACGACTGCAACCGCTCAGGCCGAGGATGTCACGATCTCCCGTGCGCTTGCCGCAGGGAGCCTGCATGAGGGTGCGCTCGACATGGTCGCCTACTGGGTCGAGGCGCCCGGAGGCGCGCTGGAGGTGACGGCCACCTTCCGCGATCGCGCAACGGACGACGAGCCCATGCGGATCGCGATGCCCATGCAGGACGGAGACGCCCTGGCCTTCGGGATGCCCGGCTATGAAGGCGCACTCTACAGGTTCGCCCGGTCCGGCCAAGAGATCCGCATCTCCGTTGAGATCGTACCCCACAGGATCGCGGCCGCGAACTGACCCCCACTCCTGACGACCTCCTCAGCATCGAGGATCACCCATGCCCAAGATCGTGCGGACCCTGACCATCGCCACGCTCCTCGCCGCGACTAGCGCCCTGGCCCAGGAGGCCACCCCCGCCCCGGAGGAGTTCGACGGAGCCTTCACCTGGACCGCGGTGGACCTCTCGACGGTGCCCATGGGAGAGGGGCAGGCGGCCTATGTCCAAGAGACCTACATCGTGAACACCGACGCCGAGGGACCCCTCGCCGGGCTCGCTGCGCGTTGCGTCTTCATGGGCGTCACCGACCTGGCGACCACGGGCATGCGCGACACGGGAACCTGCGTCTACCAGGACGCAGAGGGCAACCAGCTTTGGGACCGGCTCGAGGGCGTGTCCGCGGGGAACGGCGCTGCCTATGGCGGATCCGGGACCTGGATCGGCGGCACCGACCGCTTCGAGGGGGCTTCGTGGGGAGTTCACCTTTGAGACGACCTTTTCCGCCATGCCTAAAGAGGGGACATACCAGGGCACGGGCCTGAAGCGCGGAACCCTTGTCCTCCCGGCGGAATGAACCTGCGAGAGCCAACCCAAGGGTCTCCCGGACCGGCGCAATCGGCCTGTCCGTCGTTCGCTCGGACAAGGGGGTGGCCATCACCTCTCGCCCAGGGCTCAGACCTCCGCCTGGGGCCCGACAAAGCTCCACCCTCCTAACCCCCGCTCGTTGATGAGGCCTACCTTCCCGAGGAGCTTTCGCGATGATCACCCCTGGTTATGCAGCCACGATGGCCGCCTATAACTCGGAGATGAACCGACGCGTCTATGGGGCCGCGCTTCGACTGACCGATGAGCAACGCCGGGCCGAGGGCGGGGCCTTCTGGCACTCCATCCACGGAACCCTGAACCATCTGCTGTGGGTGGACCGGGTCTGGCTGTCACGCTTCGGGGTGGGCGAGCGGCCATCCGTACCGATGTCCTCGAGCGATCGCCTCGTGGCCGACTTCGACGATCTCTGGACGCAGCGGCAGAGCTTTGACGACGCGATCATCGGCTGGGCTAACCACCTGGTGGCCGAGGATCTGGACGGGGATCTCGCTTGGGTGAGCGGGGGCACGGGCCGGCCCATGGTCAAGCCTAAGGCGCTTTGCGTGATCCACCTCTTCAACCACCAGACCCACCACCGAGGTCAGGCCCATGCACTTATCACACGTGCTGGGGAGGCGATCGGGGACACCGACCTGCCATGGGTCGTGGACCATCAGAACATCAAGCTGACCTAGCACCGGGCTCAATTGGTTTAAAATCCTGAGCTTAAGGACCCCAGAGTGCGCGCCAATTAAGATTTACGCACGGCCCGCTCGGGCCGACCTTATCCACAGCTTGCGTGCAGGACGTACGAACCAGGGGGACCTGCATTCGGCAGAAGCGATCGAGACGACGCTACTGCGGCCGGAACAGGACAACCTTAGAGGTCGTTTCACCTGTGCGGCACAGCTGAGGACGAACCACGTGCCTATGCGCGAGAGGCTGCTTTATGCCAGCGAGAACGGGGATCGCTGGAGCTTGGCCGGCGAGCGGGGGACCGGGCAGGTGGTTGTCCGGCACCGAGCCAACCTGGCGTCGGGCGGTCAGGTGAGCGACGTCAGCCTTGGTGCGTTTCTCGGTCAAGGTGGCCTTGGCCCCGAGAAGCAGGAATTGCTGCACCTGATCGGAAGCCTCATTGGCGGCGCGCAGGACGACAGCTCAGACCCTGCGATCTCCTGAGCCGCAAGGGCCACCCACGGACGAGAGGCGTCCGGACATCCCGAGGAGGAAGGTCATGCCCAAAGGTCAGCAGAAGTCCAACAAGGAGATCAAGAAGCCCAAGAAGGACAAGGTGGCTCCAGCCGCCCCGACGAGCTTTGCCAAGGAGCTCTCGGAGTCGGACAGCACGCCTACGAAGAAGGGCAAGTGACGCCGGAGACGCAGCCGAGGCGGGGCTCGCGCCCGAAAGCGCCTTGGCAGTTGTTCAGCTTTGCTCGGGCTGCGCCTGGTCGCGGGCCAGGGCGGCATCGAGATCTCGTGGGTCAATGGGGCGCATCTCCGAGATGCCCCGGCCCCCAGTCCGGCCGCCGATCAGAAGATAGGTCGCACTGCGGCGGTAGGCCTCGAAGCTGAGGCCCTGCAGGAGGTCCTCGTCGACGACGACCTCGTAGTCGCCTGCCGGCAGCTCATCCTCATATCCTGCGATGTGGAACGGATGAGCAAAGGTTACCGTCGATCTCGTACTGCGCGTCTCCATTGTTTCACCTCCTTGGTGCCGACGTCCTCGACGGAACGGGCCCTCGTTCCCTCTGCCAAGCCTTGGGGCATGATCACCCCAGAGCATGCCGTCCAGACAGACCTCGAACGGCCGAGGACCAGCTCTCAGGGATTTCATCCGAGCCGGCGGGCTTGGGCCTCCACCGGGCTGGCATCCGGTGCGTCAGGGGGAAGCGGTTCCCGATCAAGGTTGGCAACCTTCCTCCGGGCCCTCATGAGAGCCCAGCGGGCACGAGACCTACTGGTCTCGTGCGAGACGGAAGCCATCGTCAGGGCGCCTGGGCCCGCTATCATCATGAGCAGGCCCTCATTCCTGGATCAGCTTGGGAAGCGGGCCGCGCGGCTTCGGCACCACGGTCTGCTGACCGAGCCACTGGAAGAAGTCGGCCCAGCCGAGAGCCGGGGGCTGCTCCGGGGTTGACATGTGCTTGTCGAAACTCTGGCGAAGTGTGGGGTAGGTCATCAGGGATCCTCCATCCTGAGGCCGCGAGGAGGATACCCGGCGACTGCTATTGAGATGGGGCCCGAACCCTCGATTACGAGGGCAGCCGGGCCACTATCGCCTAAGCCCTGCGCCGGCCCGGAAAGAATACTGACGTAGGTTCCCGTCTTTGCGCTGCGGCATTCCTCCTTGGCGAATTGTCTTGCTTTGTGGTCCCGCCACCCCCATGTGTCCCATGCGAACGTTATTCTCCCTCGATCCGCTGTCTCCCTCACCGGCTTCAGTTTCTCGTTGTGACACTGACATAGCCGGGCTGCCGCATGCTGCGGGCAGCACCTCCAGAGGAGACCTCACGATGGCCAATGGCACCGTGAAATGGTTCAACACCACCAAGGGCTTCGGCTTCATCGCCCCCGAGGGTGGCAAGCGCGACGTGTTCGTCCACATCTCCGCTGTCGAGCGGGCGGGCCTCACAGGGCTGAGCGACAACCAAGCCGTGACTTTCGACGTCGTCTCCGGCCGCGATGGCCGCGAAGCCGCCGAGAACCTGCAGCTGGCGTAAGCCCTGCGCTCCTGGCCTGGCGGCTATCCCTGCCAGGCCAACGCCACGACGCGCTCGACCGTTCGTGCCTGCCGGCCTCTTCGTCGCACCGCTCGCCTCCGGGTGTGTTCTTCCGGATCGAGGCGAGCCGAGGCATTTGCCCAATTGATGCTGCCGTGGACGGCGATCCCGCCCCGTCCGTCATTGGCATCCCTTTGATCATGGGTTCTGCTGCCGTCCTGTGTCGAGCCACGGCTGGAACCCAAGCCCGAAAGCGGCACGATGAACGCTGGACCTTCCTACAACACCGCCACTGACAGCCGCAGCTGGCCTGCGAAGCTGGCGCGCTACCACCGCCCGAGCATCACACGAAGTGCGCTCGAGGTCCTGGTCACCGTGGTGCCCTTTGTCGCACTGTGGCTCCTGACGGCCTTGGCCGTCGTGAATGGCCACTGGTGGGGACTTGCTCTCACCGTCCCGGCGGCCGGGCTCCTGGTGCGCCTGTTCATCCTGCAGCACGACTGCGGCCATGGATCGCTGTTCCCGAGCCGGCGCGCCAACGACTGGACCGGGCGGGCACTGGGCGTGCTCACGCTCACGCCCTACGACTACTGGCGCCGCACCCACGCGGTCCATCATGCGACCGCCGGCAACCTCGACAAGCGTGGCATCGGCGATGTCCGCACCCTGACCGTCGCCGAGTATCAGGCCCTGCCGTGGTCGGGTCGGGCGCGTTACCGGCTCTACCGCCATCCCCTGGTCATGTTCGGGCTCGGGCCCGCCTGGCTCTTCATCTGCCAGCACCGGCTGCCCATCGGCCTCATGCGCGCGGGCGTGCAGCCCTGGGCGTCGACCCTCGCCACGAGTGCTGGCGCCGCGCTCCCTACCATCGGGCTCATGTGGTGGATCGGCGTCGGTCCCTTCCTCTGGGTCCAGCTGCCGATCACGCTCATGGCGGCCACCGCTGGGGTGTGGCTCTTCTATGTCCAGCATCAGTTTGACGACACTCACTGGTCCCGAGGTCCGGACTGGAACTTCCAGCACGCCGCGCTCCATGGCAGCTCGCACTACGATCTGCCTTGGGCGCTGCGCTGGTTCAGCGGGAACATCGGCATCCACCACGTCCATCACCTGTCGAGCAAGGTCCCGTTCTATCGCCTGCCGGAGGTCCTGGAGGACCATCCCGAACTGCGTGACATCGGTCGCGTGACGCTTCGGGAGAGCCTGAGGGGCGTCAGGCTCGTGCTGTGGGACGAGCGCGCGAAGCGGCTGGTCTCGTTCCGAGAGGCGCAAGCGGCCGCTTGACCTGAAATGGTCTGGCCAACCAGCTTGGCCTGAACTTCGGCGAAGAGCGTCGCGCTTTACGTCAGCCATCCAGAGCCGGACGCTTGGGGACGGCACGCTTCGGCTCCTTCTCGAAGACCGCTCCGCTGTCGCGGCCGGCTCTCCCGATTGCTATGCTTGGGACCATGGCGCACCCTGGCGAGGCCGACATCGAGATGGTCCGGCGGCACGTCCGCGAGGGGGAGGAGCACGTCGCACGCCAGCGCGGGGGCGTCCAGGGTGCCGTTGATCCCCTGCGCCTGGACATGGCCGCTCCGCAGCAGGCGGCAGAGATCTTCCAAGATCCTGCCCTTGCTCCCTCTCGCCGAGGTCAGCGCAGCTGTGCCTGCGCGGGAGACAAAGCTGACGCACAGTTTGCTGCTCGGACCAAAGGGACGGCAGTCTCTGGGCGTCTTTCATGAAACACGCACAGGCCACCCAGTGCTGGGATTCCAGAGACGGACATTCGGCCGAGACAACGGAAACACG
>NZ_KK088554.1:146479-151861 GCF_000600335.2 Rubellimicrobium mesophilum DSM 19309
CACAGGCTTTGGTTCCCTTGCCACCTGGCAGGTGCCTTGTCACAGGCACAACCAACATTGTGGTTCGGATCAGCTCGCCTTTCGCATTGAGGCGAGCATCGCTTCGGCCTGGTTGAGGATGCAGCCGAAGAGGTCGATGAGCTCTTCCGCTTCCTGCTGAGAAGATTCGGACGCATCTTCGCGAGCCATGGTCACGAGCAGTAAGCGGGCCTGCTGCTGAAAGCTCCGCGCCAGTTCTCCAAGGCGCCAAAGGCCGTGCGGGTCGAGCATGTCCGTTTGAGCGCGCCATTCCATCTCGCCGCTCAGAGCGCTCTTGGCCTTGCGAAGCGTGAAGAGTTTCTCACTAAGCAGCGAGTCCATCTGGCGCCTCCTATCGGACCCTAGTGCCGACTGAGTGAAACGCGCTTGTCGCGTCGAAGGTTCTCCTGAAGAGAACACGGCCGATCCTGAGGAGCGGTCCTTTCGCCTGGCGCTCAGCACAAGGCTCTGCTTGGCCCGCTCAGCTCCTGAGTCTCCGCCCGGATGGGGGGTCAATTGGGGGGACAGCCCGTCACCACCTCGCCGATCTTCTTGCCGGACGGGCGTTTAGCCTCCGACTTTGGCGGAGCCTCCGTCCGTCGAACCCCTTGGACCACCCTCATCCACGCTCCTGCCTCCGTGCAGAAGTCATGATTTATGCACACGTCTGAGACCTTTCAGCGGAGACTCTCAGCCAAGGGAGGGTCAGAATTGTCTGATGGGGTTGGGTGCCCTTCAGCCGGGTCAGAACTTCAGCTCGAGCAAGAGCCTAACCCTTTCGACGAATGACGCCCTCCAGATGCGTGACCTCCGCCACCGTGTTCGAGATGGTTCCATACTTGCGCACGTTCGTGTGCAGGAGTTCGAGCCGGCGGTCGTCCTCGTCGGTGTCCACGACCAGCTCGTAAGTGACCGAGATCATCTTCGGCGGGCTGTCCTGCCGGACCCCGTGCAGCGTGACCTCCACCCCGCGGAGCTGGAAGTGCAGCATGGGTGTCACCCGCTCGACCCCCTTGATCATGCAGGCGGCGATGGAGGCCAGAAAGAGCTCAGCCGGGTTGAAGGCGTCGACCCGACCGGCCACGTCGGTGTCGAGCACGACCTCCGCCTGCTTCGTCGTGGCCACCGAACCATGAGCGTCAATCCGGCGCGCGGCCACACGATACTCCAGCATGCTGTCCTCCGTCCTTGTGATCTCCCGGTATGCACGCTCCCATGGAAACGTGCCTCGAACCCGGTTCAGCGCTGTTGAACCTGTGCTGCTCCCAAGGCGGTATGGGCTCGGGACTTAGCCAGAGATCCGCATCTGGTCAGCCACAGCACGGCTTGGCGCTGGACGGCCCGCAGCAGCGATTCGTCTGGGCCTGAACGGCTTGCTGCTCCTTGAGCCAGCGGTCGCGCGGCTTACAGCTCGACGGACGAGCGGACAGGGCGACATGAACCTCACCGTCCACGACCTCGGGCGCAGCGGCCCGGTAGAGCGCCATCGGCACGACGCCGTCGCTGACCTCGAAGGTGAGCTTGGCTGAGCCGTCGAGGCCCACATGCTCGGACACCTTGCGGATGATCTTGGCGAACTTGCCAGCCGCCATGTGCTCCCGCTTGTCCTCGTCCACGTCCCAGAGCTGCACAAAGATCTCGGTCCAGGCTTCCGGGTTGGCGCCGCAGTCCAGGGCGGCGAACTGGCCGGCCTTCACTTCGGTGACGTGGTAGCCGGGCTTCACGGGCCGGCCGTCGTAGAAGAACACCAGCGGGCGCTCGGCGTGGATGTCGAGGACTGCCAGGAGGTCTCCCAGGGTAATGTCATCGGGATCAGCAATGGCGACGGGCCGGCCTTCAAGGGTCTTGATGTTATCGAGCATGTCGGCTACTCCTAGTTTCAATGTTTTTAGGATCGTTGAAACATGGACGAGCGTCAAGCCCTTTCTGTCTTCGCCGCTCTCTCCCAGGAGACGCGGCTGCGCATCCTGCGGATGCTGGTAATTGCCGGCCGTGGTGGACTGGCCGCCGGCGCCATCGCGGAACGCGCCGAGGTCTCGCCTTCGAACGTCAGCTTCCACCTCAAGGAGCTGGAGCAGGCCGGGCTGGTGCGCTCCCGCCGGGAGAGCCGCTCGGTCATCTACTCTGCCGAGTATGACACCCTGTCGGGCCTGATCCGCTTTCTCATGGAGGACTGCTGCGCGGCCTCCCCAGCCGTCTGCGCCCCCCTTGCCGACGTCGTCACCCAGGCGGCCTGCTGCGTTCCTGAGGCCAACGACGCGGCCCTGTCCGCGCAGCCCGTCGAGAGCTGAAGCTCCATGTCCACCTTCGAACGCTATCTCACCCCTTTGGGTCGCCCTGTGCATCGTTGTGGGGATCGGCCTGGGCTACCTCGTCCCGGAGCTCTTCGCGTCCATCGGTGCGCTGGAGGTGGCCAAGGTCAACCTGCCCGTGGCTGTCCTGATCTGGCTCATGATCGTGCCGATGCTGGTGCGGATCGACTTCGCCGCCCTCGGTCAGGTGCGGCGACACTGGCGCGGCATCGGCGTGACCCTCTTCGTGAACTGGGCCGTGAAGCCCTTCTCCATGGCGCTCCTGGGTTGGCTGTTCATCGGCGGGCTGTTCCGGCCTTGGCTGCCGGCCGATCAGATCGACAGCTACATCGCCGGACTCATCATCCTGGCCGCCGCGCCCTGCACGGCGATGGTCTTCGTCTGGTCGAACCTCACCCGGGGCGAGCCCCACTTCACCCTGAGCCAGGTCGCGCTGAACGACGCCATCATGGTCGTGGCCTTCGCCCCCATCGTGGGTCTGCTGCTCGGGCTCTCCGCGATCACCGTGCCCTGGGCCACGCTGGTGCTGTCGGTAGTGCTCTACATTGTCGTCCCGGTCATCGGGGCGCAGCTCCTGCGCCGTTACCTGTTGGCTGCAGGCGGCCAGGCGGCCCTCGACAGCCTCCTTCGCCGGGTGCAGCCGCTCTCGCTGGTGGCGCTCTTGGCCACGCTGGTCCTTCTCTTCGGCTTCCAAGGCGAGCAGATCCTCGCGCAGCCCCTGGTGATCGTGCTCCTCGCGGTGCCGATCCTGATCCAGGTCTACCTGAACTCGGGGCTTGCCTACCTCCTGAACCGCTGGGCGGGCGAGCAGCATTGCGTGGCCGGTCCCTCGGCCCTGATCGGGGCATCGAACTTCTTCGAGCTCGCAGTGGCCGCCGCCATCAGCCTCTTCGGCCTGACCTCCGGGGCGGCGCTCGCGACCGTCGTGGGCGTGCTCATCGAGGTGCCGGTGATGCTGTCGGTGGTCCGGATCGTGAACCGGTCGAAGGGCTGGTATGAGCGCGGCGCCCGCGTAGCCCGCATGACCGTGCAGGAGGCTGCGGAATGACTGTCACCATCTGGCACAACCCCGCCTGCGGCACCTCGCGCAACACGCTGGCCATGATCCGCGCCAGTGGCGAGGAGCCGGTCGTGATCGAGTATCTGACGGACCCGCCGACCCGGGAGCGCCTCCAAGCGGTGATCGCCGCGGCTGGCCTCACCGTGCGCGATGCCATCCGGCAGAAGGGCACGCCTTATGCTGAGCTGGGCCTCGACGACCCGAGCCTGACCGACGACCAGCTCCTCGACGCCATGCTGGCGCACCCGATCCTGATCAACCGGCCCTTCGTGGAGACGCCCAAGGGCACCCGGCTCTGCCGACCCTCGGAAGCGGTGCTGGAGATCCTGGAGAACCCGGTGACGAAGTTCACCAAGGAGGATGGGGAGCACGTGGCCCGTCCCGCGGCGCGGTGACGCCATGATGCGCTCGCTGCCGGCTGCGTCCAGCCGGCCTGTCGTGACCACCGCCCTTGGGATCACCCTGATCCTCTCCTGGGGCTCATCCTACTACCTGCCCGCGGTGCTGGCCGGTCCCATCGCCCAGGACACCGGCTGGCCGCTCCCCTGGGTAGTATCGGGTCTCTCGATCGGCCTTCTGGTCAGCGGGCTGGCCTCCCCGGTCGTGGGTCGGATCATCCACCACCAGGGGGGCCGCATGGTCCTGGCCACGGGCTCGGGGCTGCTCGCGGTCGGCCTCACGGGCCTGGCTCTGGCACCCTCGGTGGCGGCCTTCCTCGGCGGCTGGCTGGTCCTCGGGGCGGGGATGAGCGCAGCCCTCTACGACGCGGCCTTCGGCACCATGGGGCGTCTCTACGGCCGGGAGGCCCGGAGCGCGATCACTACGCTGACGCTGTGGGCCGGTTTTGCGAGCACCCTCTGCTGGCCCCTGAGCACCTGGCTCGTGGAGGTCTACGGCTGGCGCAACGCCTGCCTGGCCTACGCCGCCCTCCACCTCGCTGTCGCCCTGCCTGTTCACCTCCTCCTGATCCCCAGCGCCGAACCCGCCGATGACCAAGCCACGGGCACGGCTTCACGCACGGTCCAACCATCGTCGGGATCCTCTCCCGTCCTCATCTTTGTCCTTCTTGCCGGGATCCAGACGCTTGCCGCGCTCGTGGCCTCGACGCTCTCGGTTCACCTCCTGGCGCTTCTCCAGATGCGCGGTCTGACAGCGGTCGAGGCCGTGAGCCTCGGAGCGTTGATCGGGCCGGCCCAGGTCGGGGCCCGCGTGCTCGAGATGCTCGTCGGCCGGCGGCACCACCCAATGGCGGCAATGACCGTCTCCATCGGGTTGATCGCGACGGGGGTCGCCCTGCTCGCCCTTCACGTGCCACTGCTGGGTCTGGCTCTCGTGCTTTATGGCGGGGGCAACGGCCTCCACACGATTGCCCGCGGTGCGCTGCCGCTCGTGCTCTTCGATCCCCGGCACTACTCCCTGTTCCTCGGCCGGCTCGCGCTGCCGAGCCTCGTAGTTCAGGCCGGGGCGCCGACGCTCGGAGCCTGGCTTCTGGTCGGCGACGGCACGCTCCTGCTGACGGTGCTCGCAGGAGCGGCCATTCTCGCGCTCGCGTTTTGCCTCCTGCTGGTTGGTGCCGTTCGCCGGATCGAGTGAATGCGACGGTCAGGCTCCGCAAAGCGCCTCCTCGATGAGGCCACGAAGCTGGCGGAGCATGTGCAGAAATCTTGATTTCTGCACATGCTAGCCGACCTCGCCCGACCATGCGATTAGGCGGTGCGTTTCCTAAGTGCGGATGATGCTGGTGCCTAGGCCCGGCACCAAGGACCGTCATCGCAGCCCCGCTTTCATGGCCTGCGGCCGGTCTGGGCGTCTTCCAATCCACCCTTCTGTCCACCTTCCTGATGGCAGCAGGGGGGATGTCCTATGAACTGAACCCTAGAATTTCGGTGTGGAACGCCCCTTGGCAGGCTGTTGCGGTGTGGCCCTTTCCTAATGATGGATAGGGCTATGGTATGGCGCGGTATCTCATTCCCGACAATCCCGAGCAGACTT
>NZ_KK088554.1:152280-216214 GCF_000600335.2 Rubellimicrobium mesophilum DSM 19309
CCGACACCCGGCACGTGCAAGTCACGGTGCACATGGAGAACAGCGCCGGCAAGCACATCCGCAACCTGGACCGCACGATGGTGGATCTCGGCTTCAACGCCGCCGCCAAGGCGCACAAGTACGACATCACACTCACCGGCAAGAGCGCGGTCTTCCGGGTGGACGGCGGAGCGGTGGCCACCTTCGACGCCTCCGACATGCCCGGCGGCGTCTGGTACAGCGGCAACCTGCGCAGCGTCGTCAACCTGTGGGCGGGCGACTCGCGCTACAACACCTGGTCCGGCGTCTACTCGCCTCTGTCTTCACCCATCAAGGCGCGCATCGTCGACGCCAGCGTGCGCGATGGCGACGTGTCCAGCACGCCACCGTCGCAGGGCACCAGCGGCGCCGACATTCTCAAAGGCACCAACGGCAACGACGTCTTGAGTGGGTTGGGTGGCAACGACTCGCTCGCCGGCGGCCTCGGCAACGACAAGCTGTATGGCGGGGCCGGCAGCGACAAGCTGAGCCTTGATGATGGCAGCGATTACCTCGACGGCGGCGCGGACAACGACTGGCTGGTCGCCGCAGGCAGCACGGGCGTGACGGTGAACCTTGGCGTGACGACCGCGCAAGGGACGGGACGGGGCTGGGATACCATCCGTGGCATCGAGGACGTTGAAGGGAGCTCGGGTGCGGATACGCTCCTCGGCAACAGCGGTGGCAACTCCCTCAAGGGCGGGGCCGGAAACGATGTCCTCCGCGGTCAGGCCGGCGCCGATACCCTCAACGGCGGTCTAGGACGCGATGTCCTGTCGGGTGGCTCGGATTCGGCGCGCGACGTGTTCGTCTTCAACGCGGTCGCGGAAAGCGCCCTCGGAGCAACGCGGCACGATGTCATCAACGATTTCAGGCGCGGCGTTGATGACATCAGCCTGAGCGGCATTGATGCCAACACCCACGTGGCCGGCAACCAAGCTTTCCAGTGGGGCGGCAGCACCGCCAAGGCCTATGGGCTCTGGACCGTCGACAGCAGCAGCAGCATCCTGCTCAAGGGCGATGTGACGGGCGACCGCGTGGCCGACTTCGAGATCCAGGTCAACGGGATCCATGCCCTGGACACAGGCGACCTCCTGCTCTGATCGGGCGGGCGGCCGAGAGGGGTGGCTGCCCTGGGCCACTCCCGGTCGTCTGACCGGGAGTGGCTCTTCCCATTAGGCCGCCAGCACCGTCAGCAGAAGGATCATGCCGCCGACCACGAACAGGACAAGCTTCACCCAGACCTCCACAGGCGGCCCAGCACCGAGCGGGTCCCACGTCCGGGGACTATAGACCAAGGGCAGGGTTTGCGGACAGGGTGTCCACCCGGCCTGTCTGGGAGGCCGGGACCGGGCATTCTGACCTAAAAGGGCGTAGGCCCAGTGCTCCCGCATACCACGAGCTGCATGCAGGTCGCCGATGGGCCGAGCGAGTCCGTTTGTCTGCTGAGCATCAGCGGCACGCGTCAGGCGGATGCAGACGATCAAGACTCACTCGCCGACAGCCGCGCGACCTCTATGTGCCGATCGTGAGGGTCCGTGGTCCCCTCGCATGGTGATGTCCAAGTCGCATTCCCTTGGATGCCGCCACAGACTCCTGCGCTCAGAACACTGGGGCGCGGGGGTCTGGCTCTCCGGGGGCAGGAGGGTCGGCGTCGGCGATCCGCTGACAGCCAGCAGAGGGTCCGTCGAGCGAATCGACCAAAAGGCGCTGACGCGCTATCCTCACGAGGGCGTGAGGAACCCGGACAGGGAGAAACCAACATGGGACGCAATCGTCTCGTCACGATCATCGTGGCCGTTGTCATCGTGCTGCTTCTGCTTTGGCTCTTTGTAGGCATTGGCGATGAAGCGGCCGAGACGGCGACCGAGGGGGTCGATGCCACGGCACCCGCGGCAGAGGGAGCGGCCGAGCCGGCCGACTAGACACGCACTCCGGAACAGCATCGCGCGATCGATCGGCCAGTTCAGCGGACACGCTGTCCGCCATGCCTGTCGGTGGTGCCTTCCCTCAGCCCATGAGCCGGAGTGCGTTGGTGGAGGCCTGTGCCCCCGGCATCTGTGCCTCTGACCTCTGGTCGCCTGTGGCTCACTCGGGCAGCTCGCTGTCGACGGAGAGGACGCGGCGGATCTCGTCCGAGCGGAAGCCGATCATCGAGGGGGTGCGGCGTCCCGGCAGGAGGGCCACGTCGTAGAGCTCGCGCACGACGCCCTGGAGGCGCAGCCAGTGCACGACGTCGCCGGTGGCGAGGTCCACCACCATCAGCCCGCACCGGGGCGCCACCCGCTCCCGCTCCAGCCGGTCCTGGAGCGGCAGGCCCGCGAAGGTGCGGTTCTCGCGCGGCTCTGAGAGGCCGACCACCGCGCAGCCCCCACAAAGGCCAGCCCGCGCAGGAAGCCGGGCAGGAAGGCCAGGGGTGTGAACCGTCCCGCCGCCAGATCCACCCAGCCGAACTCCCCCGTGCCGGAGTTGAGGACGTAGAGCCGCCGCCCGTCGGTGTGCCACCGCGGCGAGTGGGGCATGGAGAGCCCTTCGCAGACCACCTCGCCCGAGGGCACCTCCAGGACGACGCCGCCCTCGGTGCGGTGCTCGCGCCAGCCGTCGGTCACGTTGGTGGTGGCCACGGCCGTGGCGTAGGCGGGGGCGCCGTTGCGCAGGGCGAGGCCGTTGAGGTGGCAGCGGTCCTCGGCCGCCAGGCGCGACAGGAACGGCGGCTTCCAGAGCGCGGTGAAGCTGTGGGTCTCGCTCGCCCGCGCTGCCCTTGGGCGCGCTTCACCAGCAGGTGCGCCCGCTCGAGAGGATCACTGGCCTCGGTCAGGGCCGCGTCGCAGGCGAGCAGGCGTGCCGTGGAGGATAGGCCAAGAGGCGTCAGGCAGGTCCCTGGAGCGTCGGCCAGAGCGGCTCCAGGCCCCGAGGAAAGGACAACAAGAGAGAGAACACAGCGCAGGACCTTGGGGGTAAGCATCGACAGAACCTCGCATGGGCCCGGCCAGAGTAGATGCCGCTCCCAGTGACGCAAGCCACCGTTGGGTCCCAAGCTGTGGAGACGCAAGCGGGTAGCTTGGCCGCCACCCTGCTCTTTTGGGGTCGTGGTTGCTGCCGTGAGGACTGTGTGACCGGAGGCGAACATCTCCGGCACGCGAATTGCAGGACTTGGAATCTCCCCACGTCGCCATGGTTGAGGCGCTGAGGGAGTTTGGTCGCCCCCTCGTCGCGGCAGGACCACCGGGAGTCAGCTCCTCTCAGCCCGGAGCCGCGGCCCCTGCCCCTCGCACCGTCGTATTCAGCTGAGCACGGGGGACAGGGGCCTGAACCAGCATGAATGTGCAAGCTGGTACCCAGGGTCTCACGGCACCCTTGCAACCATTTCCTGCCTGAGGAGTTGCTTCAGATTACGCCTCTTCGGTCGGAAGGACGGGGCCCGGCGCGAGCCGAGGGGTTTGGACAGGTGGAGCAGGTGGCTCCCGGGTTTGGGGCAACGACATTGTCGCAAAGCGATTCGATGGCTGGGGCGGGGCTGCTGGCCGCGTTGCCGGTCCCCGTCTACACGACGGACCCCGAAGGGCATCTCACGTTCTTCAATGACGCGGCGGCCGAGCTTTGGGGCCACCGGCCGGAGATCGGCTCGAGCCGGTGGTGCGGATCGTGGAGGCTGTTCCGGCCCGACGGGGAGCCACTGGCGCACGAGGATTGCCCGATGGCGGTGACCTTGAGGGAGGGCCGCCCCGTGCGCGGCCTCGAGGCCGTGGCCGAGCGGCCGGACGGCACGCGGGTCCCGTTCAGGCCCTATCCGAGCCTGCTCAGGGACGCGGATGGGCGCGTCACCGGCGCCATCAACCTCCTGGTCGACCTCACCGAGCAGAGGCAGGGCGTCATCGCGTCCGAGCGGCTGGCGGCCATCGTCTCGTCGTCCGACGACGCCATCATCAGCAAGACGCTGAGCAGCGAGATCACGTCCTGGAACGCGGGCGCGACGCGCATCTTCGGCTATGAGCCCGAGGAGATGATCGGCCAATCCATCCTTCGGCTCATTCCTCCCGACCTGCAGCACGAGGAGGCGGAGATCCTGTCGAGGCTCCGCCGTGGCGAGCGCATCGACCACTACGACACGGTGCGCGTCACCAAGGACGGACGGCGCATCGACGTCTCGCTCACGGTCTCTCCCGTGCGGGACGGCGCCGGCGTGATCGTCGGGGCGTCCAAGGTGGCCCGGGACGTCAGCGACAGGAAGCGGCACGAAGAGATGCAGCGTCTGCTGTTCGACGAGCTCAACCACCGCGTCAAGAACACGCTGGCGACGATCCAGTCCATCGCCAGCCTGTCGCTGCGCCGGTCGGCCAGCCCGAGGGAGTTCGTCAGAAGCTTCAACGGCCGGGTGCAGGCGCTGGCCAAGGCGCACGACCTGCTCGTGCAGGGCAAGATGCGATGCGCATACCTCCATGACCTCGTGCGCGAGCAGGTGACCCTCGGCTCAGCCGACGCGAGCCGCATCAGCCTCGCCGGACCGGTCGTGAAGCTCGATGCCCGGTCCGCGGTCCAACTGGCCCTGGTGCTGCACGAGCTGGCCACGAACGCGCACAAATACGGTGCCCTCTCCGTGGCGAGCGGTCATCTCGCGATCGGCTGGCAGCTCCAGGCGGGCGCGACGCCGCACCTCGGCCTGGACTGGACGGAGACAGGGGTGCCCGGCGTGGGCGCGCCGACCAGGCGCGGGTTCGGCAGCACGTTGATCGAACGCTCCCTGGAGGCCCTCGAAGGCCAGGCGGCCATTCGCTACGGTGCCGATGGCCTCGTCTGCGAGATCAGGATGCCGCTGGCGGAGCTGGACGAGCGGGCGCCCGGCGACGAGGAGTGGAGCCGAGGCGCGACGGACAAAGGGGCGGGCCTGTCGCAGAGGCGGACGGCCGAACTCCAGGGCACGCGGGTCCTCATCGTCGAGGACGAGCCGCTGGTCGCCATCGACATGGAGGAGCAGTTGAGCGCCTGCGGCGCGGCGATCGTCGGCCCAGCCGCATCGGCCGACCAGGCGCTGCAGATCATTGCGGAGTCGTCGTTCGACGTGGCCCTGCTCGACGGGAACCTGGGCGGCCATGGCGTCGACGAGATCGCGGCCGCCCTGACCAGGAGGAACATCCCCTTCGCCTTCGCGACAGGCTATGGCGCCGAGGGGCTGCCGCGATCGTTCCAGCAGGTCAGGGTCCTTGCGAAGCCGTTCAGCGAAGAGCAGTTGATCAGCATGGTTCTGATCCTACTGGAGGAGCGCCAAGGTCCGCTGCGGGTGGTCTCGGGATAAAGGCGGTCCTGATGCCTGGGTCTATGCCACTCTAACAGGCGCCCCCGAGAGGGTCATGGTCGAGCCACAAGAGGTCACTGGCAGCCTCCCTTGGAAGGTACTTCACTTCAGTCCAAGGGAGACTGAAGCTGACCCCTGGCGACAGCTCCACCGCAATCGGATCGTCAGGAACTCCGATATTGACCGGCCGCGGAGGCGAGGGTTGGGTGATCTTGGGGGAATTCGGGGGCACCATGACGGAGCGATTGCATCCGGCCATCACCGGAGCTGGTCAAGATGGGCTGGAGCCGGCTCTCCAGACCATACTGGATGCGCTTCCCACGATGGCTTTCATCACGGATGCGGAGGGTGCGGTCCTTTACGCGAACCGACTTTGCCGGGACTACGCCGGTCTCTCGGTCGAGGCGCTGGCGGGAGAAGGGTGGAAGCCTCTCGTCCACCCTCATGACCGCGAGCGGGCGGAAACTGCATGGGCTGCGGGTTTGGCCCTCGGCGCACCGGTCGAGATTGAGTACCGCCTTCGGCGGGCCGACGGCGCGGAGCGCTGGTTCCGAGGTCGTCTGGCGCCACAGGCCGACAGCAATGGCAACGTCGGGAGCTGGCTGGGCACGCTGTCCGACATCCACGACCTGAAGATAGCCGAAGCCAAGGCACGTGAGGCAGAGGCTTGGCGGCGCCTAGCGCAGGAAGCCTCGGGGGTGGGCACATTCGACTGGAACCCCATCACACAGGAGCTTCGCTGGTCGGCCGAATGCAAGACCGTCTTCGGCTTCCCAAGCGAGGCGGAGATCACCGATGGGCTGTTCCTGTCCCGCCTGCATCCCGAGGATCGTCCTCTGGTCGTCGAACGGATCGAGCGTGCATTCGATCCGGCGGGCTCGGGTGAATACCGTAGCCAGCATAGGTCGCTCTGGCCTGACGGCACCATCCGCTGGATCGAGGCGCGCGGTGGCGTGAGCTTTGAGGAAGTGGATGGCCAGCGTCGCGCCGTCCACTTCATCGGCACCGTCCTCGACATCACCGAGGCCAAGCGCATCGAGGAGACGCTGGCGCGGCAGCGGCAAGAACTCCAGATGCTGACCGATGCCCTGCCGGTGCTGATCTCCTACATCGACGCCGATCACCGTTACCAGTTCGTCAACAAGGTCTACGAGAGCTGGTTCCCGCGGCGGCGGGAGGAGGTCATCGGCCGACCCGTGCGGGACATCATCGGCGAGGCGGCCTATGCCTTGGCCGCGCCTCACATCGACGCAGCCTTGCGTGGCGAGAGGATCCGGTTCG
Organism: Rubellimicrobium mesophilum DSM 19309; assembly: GCF_000600335.2. GTDB lineage: Bacteria > Pseudomonadota > Alphaproteobacteria > Rhodobacterales > Rhodobacteraceae > Rubellimicrobium > Rubellimicrobium mesophilum. The sequence goes on from NZ_KK088554.1 coordinate 158,873, forward strand.
AGCAACTGATGCCGTACGCCGATACAGAGCCTCGCCACATCGAGGTGGAATATGTGCCACGGGTCGGTGTCGATGGGAATGTCGAAGGCATCTATGGCCTGGTGCAGGACATCACCGCCCGCAAGGCCAGCGAGGCTGCCCTCCAAGATATCAATGATGTGCTCGAGCACCGGGTGGCCAATGCTATCACCGAGCGCGAGCAGGCGGAGGAGGCGCTCCGCCAAGCCCAGAAGATGGAGGCCATCGGCCAGCTCACCGGTGGGATCGCGCACGACTTCAATAATCTGCTCACGCCCATTGTGGGTGGGCTCGACGTCATCCGGCGACGCGTCACGGACGAGCGATCTCAGCGCCTCATCGAAGGAGCTCTTCAATCCGCCGAGCGGGCCACCACTCTGGTCCAGCGGCTCCTTGCTTTTGCCCGCCGTCAGACCCTGCAGCCCCGTGCCGTGTCTGCGGCGGGGCTTCTCCAGGGCATGCAGGAGCTGATCGACCGTAGCCTCGGCCCAACAATCGAGGTGCTGGTCGACGTCCCTGTTGACCTTCCACCGGTGCTCGTGGATCCCAACCAGCTCGAGCTCGCGCTCCTGAACCTTGCGGTGAATGCCCGCGATGCGATGCCGGAGGGCGGACGGCTCACGATTTCAGCCCAGGCTCTACCGGCCTCGGACTGCCGGGTCCCGGGCTTGTCGCCAGGAACATACGTGCGCCTGTCGGTAACTGATACCGGGGAGGGAATGGACGAGGCCACACTGAAGCGAGCGGTCGAGCCCTTCTTCAGCACCAAGGGCACTGGTAAAGGCACGGGGCTCGGACTCTCGATGGTTCATGGCCTCGCCGCTCAGTTGGGCGGGCTCTTCAAGCTGTCGAGCCGCGTGGGCGAGGGCACCATGGCCGTGTTATGGCTCCCAGTGGCAGAAACGCCGGCCCAGTCTCAGATCTCGAGAGAGGACGTGGCCCCAGGGTCCTCGCAGCCTGCGATGATCCTTGTGGTCGATGACGAGGAGCTGGTGCGCCAGTCTGTCGAGGAGGGGCTGCAAGAGCTCGGGTATAGGGTCGTTCCAGCGAATTCTGCCGAGAAGGCCCTCGAGTTGGTGCGGGCCGGACTTCGGCCGGATGCTCTGGTGACCGACCACATGATGCCTGGGATGTCGGGGGCGCAGCTCGCCTCGGAACTCCGTAGGTGCTTACCTGGGCTTCCCGTGCTCCTGATCACGGGGCTACGACTGAACCCTTCCCCCGCGCAGGTACGAAGGGCTTGTTGTCCTTGCCAAGCCGTTCCGCCACGGCGATATGGCGGTGCTGCTAGCGGAGATGCTGACAAGGGACAGCACCGTCGTGCCGCTCCGAACGTCTGTCAATGCAGGCTCGAATGTAGGGTCCGCGGGATCGACGTAGGCCATGTCCGACGGAGCTGCCCGCCTGGGGCATACCCTAACTGACCCAGGACCTACTATCCGAGACCTGGTTCCGTTGGTGCAAAAGGTGCCGAGAGACGCACGTCGATCGGCATGACCTTCGGCCCGGGCCGAGTTGGCTTGGGCGATTGTGATGCAGTCACTTGCGGCAGGCGAATCGCCTCGGTGCAGTGTCCTTGGCCGGCCCAGGCCTGCCGGCTGCAGCCCTCAATCCGGCTGAAGCATTGTTCCACAGTTGTAACCATTATCTTGCGTGAGTTGGCAATAAGACCATCGATGCAACACAGGCGAATTTCTCCACCGCAGGTTGCAGTTGTTTCAGGGATCTCAGTCAGCTGTTCGCCGATCTCAATCAATCCGTCATTGCTCGAAAGCAGAGACGAAATTCTAGCTCAGATTGAGTGGATTGCGCCCAAAACTCGCGCCGAAGTTGAACGACGTAACGCCCGGATGACAACGCTAGGGCTTTGTATCAGCGTCTAGAACAGTCCTGGGGTATGACCACGGGTGGCACCCTATGACGGGCCTTTACCGCTGGGAAGACGGCCATAAAAAGGCAATACCATGACAGGCAGTCGGTCACCCCAAAAGGAAGTCAGACTTGCGAGAACCATGTGTTTGCCTGACCCGCTTCGCCAGACGGTTTGCCCGTGACGAGAATGGCGCGGTTACCGTCGAGGCGGTTATCTGGATCCCGTTCTTCTTCTTTATCCTGATGCTGATCACGGATGCCTCGCTGGCCTTCTTCAGCCGAGCTGAAGCCTTTCGCATCGTCCAGAACTACAACCGGGCCTACTCGGTCGGTGACCTCACCAAGACAGGTGATGTTGAGACCCGGATCGAAGGGGCGTTCACGCGAAGCAAGAACGACGACGCCACCACGACCGTGAGCGCGGACAAGACGGTCGTTACGACGCAACTGAGCTACCCGATTGGGGATGTGATGGTCTTCACCACGCTGGGGCTGCCGAGCACCTGGAGGATCTCGGTGAGCTCGGAGCATTACGTGGAGTGGCCCAATCCATGAGTTTGCGTCGCGCTCTGTCCGCTTCTGTTCGCCGGCTTGGTGGCGACGAGCGGGGTGTCATCAGTGCCTTCAACCTTTTCCTGACAGTGGCCTGCTGCGCCGTCGGCGCGGCGGCGGTGGACGTCACCCACTTCTATGCCGCACAGACCCAGCTCCAGGTGGGTGCGGACCTCGCCGCGCATGCGGCGCTCTACACGCGTCGCTACGGCCGGTACGAGGGTGGGACCTATTACGCGCTCACCGACGACCAGGCCAAGACGGCCGCGGTCGATGCCGTGCAGCACGGAATGCCGACCCAGGTCTATGGCACGGTGGTGGCCGGAGCGGACATCGTCTTGGGTCGTCTGAACTTCGAGACGGGCCAGGTCATCGCCGATGCCGCCAACCCGGAGGCGGCACAGGTTCTCACCCACCGTGCAGGTGCGAACCCGGTGGGCAGCTTCCTGTTCCGGATCGTCGGCATCGACTCGATGAACGTGAACACCTCGGCGGTGTTCAGTCTCGGACCGGGAGAATGCCGCATGGATCAGGGCTTCTTCTCCCAGACCCAGGTGGCCATCAACGGGGGCAACACCTTCTATCCGGGATTCTGCATCGGCACGCCCAAGTTCTGGGTGCGGAACCAGAACTCCTTCCGGCCGGGCATGACCACCTTGATCCCGAATGGGTCGGGGCTGGATCTCTCGGGATCCGACGTCGACAAGCACAACCCGGGCCTGATGCAGTCCGTCCAGTATGGCGCCCTGGACCTGGCGACCACGCTGAACCTCGTCAACAACGACAATCATTCGCTGAACACAAACCTGCAGCACTTCCAGTCCCATGATTATGCGCGCTGGCTCCTGACCCAGCCCGACTGGACGCAGGTGGTCACTGATCTGACCAGGACGAACCCGATCACCGTCACCTCGAACAAGGCGACCTTCCGTCCGGGCGACCTGGCGACCAACACGGTCCACGTCATCCGATGTCCCTCCGACAAATCCAGTATCGTCCTGCGCGACAGCTCGTCAGCCGACACCTTCCGCAATATCGTCATCCTGACGAACTGCCCCGTGAGCTTCGACGGCGACGTCAAGCTCGAGGACATGGTGCTGTCCTCGACGTACATCGACAAGAACAGCGCCTCGATCACCGCCCCGTCGAGCAGGAACGGTCTGACCATCGGCAAGAACGACAACTGCGCCCCGGGAGGCGGGGCGGCGTTGATCACGCGGGGCCGCTTCGATGCGGCCGCCAAGGTGAACTTCTACGGCGCTCAGATCCGGGCCGGAACCGAGGTGGACTTCCAGTCAAACGCCACGGGACAAGGGGTGTCCATCATCGCAGGAGATCGGGTCCGGACCAACTCCAACGCAGAGATGCAGGTCTGCGGTCCCACCCGGGGGCGCTGCCGCGGAACGTGTCCCTCCGGCTCGTCCGGTAGCGAGCGGCACCCCTTTCCGTGCCGGGGCGGAGCACCCGGAACCTTAACTACGACTTGAGATCAACAGGAGATAGACGGGATGTGGACGAGATCGTTGGCTGCTGCAGCTCTGGTGGCGTTGGCTGACACCGCTAGTGCAGCGGCCATTTCGACCCTGAATGACGCAAGCGGTCAGGCCATCTACTGGGGTCTGACCAACACCCCCACCTACGGCCAGACCGTGACCCTGGACCATGCAGCCACGCTCCATACGTTTGAGTTCCGAGCCGACGACAACGGCGCACCGGTCAGCTATGAGTTCCAAGTCTACGCCTGGAGCGGCAGCAGCGTGACAGGCCCGGCCCTCTACACGGGCTCCGGCCAGACCCAGGGAGTTCCGGGCTTCACGGACTATGCCATTGATGTCGGCGATCTGTCACTCGACCCGGGGCAGTACGTGCTGCTCCTGGTGGCCACCTCGGAGGGTGCGGTCGCGTTTGCCACCTCGGAGGGCACCTACAGCGAAGGGTCATGGGTCTACCAGGACGACGCCTGGCATGTTGACGACCAGATCGACCTCGGATTCGAGGTCACCTTCGACGGCGAGGGTAGTTGAGCGCCAGACAGGCGCCTTGGTGGTCGTCCTCCGACCATACTGATCGCCTGCAAGGCCTCGAACTCGGGGCTGAAGCCGGTCCGACAACGGAGGTTTGCTGAGGTCCGCCCTCTTGTCGACCCAATGCAGCCATCACGCCGCGAGAGGGTCGAGCCGACCTGCGGTTGACGCAGTGCGGCTCACTCGTCCTGTTGTGAGGCACCCGAATGTATCAGATCCAACGCACCCTTGAGCGACTGCTCGATCTTTCCTCGGCCCACATCACCGCCACCAGCGCCGTGGTCTTTGTCGGCAGCATCGTGGCTCTCTGGGTCGTCTGTAACGGCTGGGGCAAGTAGGCAGCCCCATCGTGCCAGCAGGGCATCGTGGTCCAGGTTCAGCTCGGTCCTGAGCCCTTCCTCAAGGTTGCGGAACCCGATCTCGCGTTGTCGAACCCAGGACCCGGATCGAGCGTGCCCTCAGGCCTGTGCGCCAGGGCGACACCAAAGCGCCCTGGCTTGTCCCACCTGAGGCCGCAATCGTCGGTCTACCTCCATCTTGGCACTGCACGTCGAGGGGAGGGGGCCCGAGGTTGAACAGGCCGCGTGGTCCTCTCCTCATCACCTGTGTCTTGCGTCCGCCTGTCGGGCTCGACGGCATCTGCGGAAGGTGGTCCGTGCCTGCCCGACGGCGCCTGCCGGGCGCAGATCTTCAAGCCTGACCGTTGGCTCCAGACAGCTGAACAGGACCGACGATCAGAAGATCTCCCGTCGGTTGAACCGGTTGCCTGGCGCCGAACCGATTGTCCGCGGACGGCGGGGGACGGATCCGCCCAGACGGGGGTATCATCGGCCCCGCCGCCCATGACGGCGGCACGTAGGTCTGAGTAAGAGGGAATTGCTGCCATGCTCCGCGCCAAGGACACACCTTTCGACCTGCGGCTCAACCGCCTCAGCCGGGTGAGCCAGGAGGAGGCCAAGGTGGTCCGGGTCCAAGTCGTGGACGGCGTGCTGGTCCGGTTCGAAGAACCGCCCGACACCGCTGGCCGGACCAGTCTCAGCGATATGTCATCGGCCCGGTTCATTGAGGCGGGCCTGCGACACGTGTCGATGCTGGGCCTCAACGGCGACGCCGATGCCGTCGTCATCACGCCACAGTGGCCACCCCAGGAGAGTCCTCTCTCGAATCCGTCGCTATCGCTGGATGTGCAGGTCGTGGAGAGATCGGCCGTCGCGCCTGAGCGGCCCGGGATGGGGCCCTCTCCCCTCTCACCAAGCTCCAAGGATATGAAGGGCGACTACCCCACCGAAGCGTGCCTCAACGCCTTAACAGCTCTGGTGGGGTTGGGAGGTCTGGCTGCCTTGATCGCCGCCTTCAGCCTCGGGGATCAGGAGCCGGGTCTGAGTGTCTTCGGTGGGGCCACTGGGCTCATCCTGGCCAGCGTGCTCTTGGTGGCCGTCGAGCTACGGCGTACCATCCGCGGCCACACCCGAGGGGTCGTCAGGCCAGGTCGTGGTCATCGCGGTCTCGCCCAGAGGGACCAGACCCGCAAACCTGCAATACTTGGACACAGGAACCCTGCCACTGGTCACGAGACCTGGTCATGCTGACCAAGGCTAGTTGCCCGTAGGGTAAGATGGCAGCAGTCTCTTGTGATCTGGGTTACTTGCTTCGGTTTTCAGCTACAACAGGCCGTCGGCTCAGGGCGAGCAGCGAAGCTTCTGGACGAAGTCCCAAGTCGGCCACGCTGTCGCTCTCAAACTGCAAGAATCCTCAGGCGTGGGCGCGACCGATCGCGGGCGGTGCGCGGCGATACGGGCCCAAATCTCGTCGCGTTCGGCCTCGCGCCTGGTGAGGCGGTCCAGGAGGAGCGGCCTCGGGTCGTCCTCGATCTGGTCGAGGAGTGACTCGATCCGCCTCTCCACTTCGGCGAGAGCAGGCGCGAGGTCGCTCGTTTGCGCCTCGGCCTCCGCCTCGTGGGCAGCCAGGAGGCGGCCCACCTCGGCCGCGAAAGCCTGGGCCAGCTCGGGCGTGAGCAGCCCCCGGCGCACGCGGCGCAGGACGCGCTCCTCGAGCTTGAAGCGCGAGACGGTCTTGCCGTTGCCGCAGACCGAGGTGCCCTTGGACCTGTGGGTGAAGCAGCCGTACCGGTCCTTGCCGACTACGGTGTAGCCGCCTCCGCAGCAGCCGCAGGTCAGGAAACGCGCCAACAGGAACTTCGCGCGGTGTGCCTTGTTCAGCGGGTTCGTCATAGGCTCCTGCTCCTCGCCGACGAACTGTTCCCGGGTAGCCTCGAGCCGATCCTGCACGTCGTTCTGTGACCCCAGTGGGCCGAGCGTGGCGCGGGCCAACTCCAGCATCTCCGACGAAGGGTCAACGCCGACGAGGCGCCAGCGCGGCTGCGCCTCGGAAGGCCTTCAGCTCAAGGCCGCCCCCGGCGCCCAGGACCAGGACGCGCCCGTCCTCCGGGACCCGTTCTGCCAGGAGCAGGGCGACCATCCGGTGCAGGTCGGAAAGACCCGGCACGAGGCGCGCAGTCCTCTCGGCATAACCGGAAGCGGCGTCTGGGCCCGAGACGGCCGACGCTGCCGCCACCATCCCTCAGCGCTCCGGCCAGACAAGGGAGCGATGGATGTGGATGCCGGTCATGGCGCCACTGCCCACGGCGAGCGAGACCGAATGGGGCAGAGAGGCCGCGTCCCCGCAGGCGAAGACGCCGGGCACGGTCGTCTCCTGGGCCGCGTCCGTGCGGATCTGAAGACCCATGGGCGTCTCGTCCAAGGCGCAGCCCATAGCCGCGGGCAGGGGACTCGCGGGCACACAGCGGGTTGCGGTAAAGAGGCCCGCAAAGGGCAGCCGACGCCTGTCCGACAGAAGGACATCCGCCTCGTTCTCAATCCGGTCGATGGGGCGCTCCTCGACCGTGACGCCTCGGCCCTGCAAGCTGCGCCGCGTGCTTGGGTCAAGCTCGAGAGCGGCGTTGGTCAGGAAGGTGACGTCGCCCCACTTCGGTTAGGAGCTCAGCCTGATGCACGGATATCGGCCCCGTCGCGATCACGCCGACGCGGCCCTCGTTCAGCTCGTAGCCATGGCAGTAGGGACAATGGAACACCGACCGTCCCCAGCGTTCGGCCAGCCCCGGGATCGCGGGCAACTGGTCGGACACGCCGGTGGCCAAGAGGATTCGTTGGCCTTGGTGGACCTGCCCGTCGTCGGTCGTGACGACGAAGTTGTCAGGCCCGCCAGAGGCCGCAACGGCCCGCCCCACGACCCAGGTCAGGGTCGGGTAGGTTCCGAGCTGCCGGCGTGCGGCCCGCGCGATCTCGGCCGGATCGACCCCATCCTGGACCAGGAAGCCGTGCGCATGGCTGGCGAAACGGTTACGACGCTGGCCCGAGTCGATCACCAGTACGGAGCGACGCGCCCGAAGAAGCTGGAGCGCAGCCGCCATCCCGGCGTAGCTGCCGCCGATGGCGATCACATCATACGGCATGGGCCGTCCTCTCTGGCCGCCGCTCCGCATGCCGTCGCGCGAAGTCGGCGGCGAGGTCGGCGAGGGTGATGGTTCCGAAGCGCTCCAGCAGCAGCGCCTCGGTTTCCGCGAAGGCGCTGTCGAGGGCGGCATTCACCGATTGCTCCACGAGGCATTCCGGGGTTTCGTTGCGGTTGCCCAGGGCGAAGACCGCCGGCTCGCCCAGGATTTCATGCAGTTGGCGCAGGGTGATGGCCGATAGGTCGGCCGCGAGGCGCCAGCCACCCCCATGGCCGCGCTCGGAGGCGACGAGGCCTGCCTCGCGCAGGAGGCCCATCGTGCGCCGCACGACGACGGGGTTGGTGCCCAGGCACTTGGCGAGCGCGTCGGAGGTCATGAGGCCCTCGTGATCGGCCATATGCAGGAGCACATGGAGGACGGAGGAAAGGCGGCTATCACGATACATGTAACTTCATGTGTTACATTTAATGCCTGGCGTCAAGCCGAGGCATTGTCCCGCACTCTTCGACGAAGGCGGGGCTCAACTCGCGATGGGTCCTGCCCCCCAACCAGATCGAGCGAACTCACGAGGAACAGCGACAGCCCGCGCCGGCTCCCCCGCAGACCTGGCGACCGAAGCCACCGTCGCAGAATTGCGCGGGGACTCCGTCGCTTATGCGGATCCGCGAGTCGGCTGCTCGACCTGGGGTCGATGGCTTGGCCGTTCTGGCCGTCCCCCTCTGATCTAAAGAGACAGGTGGTCCGCCCTAGAGACGCGCAAGCACATACACCAACGGCCTTGGGCCCCCTCCCGGATTTCCTCGGGCCGGAGCCGGACCGAGGAGCCAACTCCATGCGGTGGGCCCCGACGGTCCGAGACGTCCGATGCCGGGTAGCCCGGACCCGGAATGCCAGCCAGGTCGCCTGCAATCCGCATGGACTGCTCCCCGGCGGTGCGTTCCGAGCGACGATGATCCTGTCAGGAACCGGGTGGGGCGTGCTGGCGACGCGGGTCATCGCGATGATGGCGAAGAACAACGAGGCTAGGGCGCTGACACGAATCCGGTGAACAGACAACAGATTGCCAGAGAACTACAGTATCTGAGAAGCGGTTTCGGCGTGCTGGCCCAGGCGCTTCTTTAGGTTGGCCTCTGCCTCGGCAAGGCTGGCGCTGCCAGCAACCTTTTGACCATCCTTGGCGACGGAGCATGGGTCTCAAGCCGACTTGCACCGCAACTGCTCGTCACTTGGGTCATCCCCATGAGCAGCGCCCGCAGGTTGTCGTCCGGCCTGCGGGCGCCGGCGCACCCCGGGTAAGCCGAGGGGTCGGCACGCCTGCCGACGCCAGGAACTGCCTTGACCTCAGCTGAAGACGATCCCGCCGTCCACATTGAGCGTCTGACCCGTCACGAAGGCCGAGTCGTCCGAGGCGAAGAAGGCCACCGGGCCCACCACGTCCTCCGGCGTGCCGATCCGGGCCATGGCCGTCTTGGCCTGCCAGGCGGCACGGACCTGCTGGTCGTCGAGATTCACCCGGCCCATGTCCGTGTAGATGATCCCTGGGCATACGCAGTTCACGGTGATGCCGAGCGGCCCGACCTCCTGCGCCAGCACTCGGCTGAAGCCCATGACCGCAGCCTTGGACGCCGAGTAGTGCGCCTGCTCGGGGGCCCCGTGCTTCCCGCCGATCGAAGCGATATTGACGATCCGTCCGTACTTCTGCCGCTTCATGGCGGGCAGGACGGATTGGATGACGAGGAACGATCCCTTCGCGTTCACGTCCATGACGCGGTCCCAGTGCTCCTCGCGGAGGCCGTCCACCGCTCCGGCGATGAGGATGCCGGCGTTGTTCACCACCGCGTCGATGCGCCCGAAGACCTCGAGAATGCGGGCGGCCATGGCCTCCACCTGGGCCTTGTCGCTGACGTCGCCGAGGACGACCTCGACCCTGCGGCCCATCGCAGCCGCCCGGTCAGCGACTTGGCGCAGGTGTTCTTCCTGCCGCGAAATGTCGTTGAGCGCAAGGTCATGGCCGCGCTCGGCGAGCCCCAGCGCGATCGCGGCGCCGATGCCACGACTGGCTCCGGTGACGAGGGTAACGGGCATGGGTCGGGTCCTTTCTCAAAGGGCGGTGTAGCCACCATCCACTGTCAGCACCGTCCCGGTGACGAAGCTCGACGCGTCGGAGGCAAGGAAAAGAGCGCAGTTGGCGATCTCCTGGGGCTCGCCCAGACGCCCTATCGGTGTCCGGTCGATCCAGGTGCCATACCACTCGGGTCTCGACCTTCCCGCGAGGGTGAGCTCGGTGGCCGTGTAGCCGGGCGCGATGGCGTTCACTCGCACGCCCTGCGCCGCCCATTCCACGGCCAACGACTTGGCGAGCAGGTTCACGCCGGCCTTGGCGGCGTTGTAGGCAGCTTGCGGCTGCGGCCAGACGACGATCTCACCGCACATGGAGCTGACGCAGACCACGGATCCCGAGCCCCGCTCTACCATCCCCGCCCCGAAGGCGCGGCAGGTGTGGAAGACGCCCGTGAGATTCACGTCGAGAACCCGCGACCAGTCGGCGGTCCGAAGCTCGGCCGAGGGCGCGTTGTGGACGATGCCGGCGTTGGCCACGACGACGTCGGGCACGCCGACCTCGGTCGCGAGCCGCTTGGCAGCGACTTCGACCTCGTCCGGTGCCGTGACGTCGAGGCGAAGGAAGATCCCGCCGAGCTCCTCGGCCAGAGCCCGGCCGCCAGCCTCGTCGATGTCGGCCACGACGACGCGTGCCCCGGCGGCGGCGAAGGTCCGCGCGATGGCGGCCCCGATCCCCTTGGCGCCCCCGGTCACGAGGGCCAACCGGCCCGGAAGGCCGAACTGGGCGGTGCCGTCAGGCATTCAGGACTTCCTTCAGGGCTGGATAGAGCGCGAGATACTTCGGATAGATCTCCGCGTAGCGTTCCACGTTGGCGGCGATGGGCTCGACCTGCCGGCCGGGCCGGATCATCGCGGCGATGCCATCGCCGATGGTCGGGAAGTGACCAGCCCCATGCGCGGCGAGCACCGCGGCGCCTGTCGACGGCGCATCGCGGCTCTCAGGGACCCGGACCGGGAGCCCTGCCGTGTCGGCATGGACCTGAAGCCAGAGATCCGAGGCCGCTGCGCCGCCGCCGATGGTGATCTCGGACGAGGAGTAGCCCGCCCGGGCGAAGGCATCGAGGATGGCCCTGGTCCCGAACCCGATCCCCTCCATGACTCCGCGGAAGACGTGGTGCAGCTCGTGGGCGAGGGTAAGTCCCACGATGGCGCCGCGCGACAGCGGGTCGGTGTAGGGCGTGCGGTTCCCCTGAAAGTGATCCTGCACGATCAGCCCCTCGGCCCCTGGCGGCAGGGCGGCGGCCTTCCGGTTCAGCGTCTCGAAGTCCAGCGGACTCCCGGTCAGCCGCGAGAGCCAGTTGATGATGGACCCCGTCGAGGTCTGCCCCCCTTCGACGATCCAGAGCCCCGGATAGACGATGTCGGCATACGCGCCCCAAACGCCGGGGGCCGAGAGCGGCGCCTCCGTCACGCCGAACTGGAGATGCGACGACCCGGTGATGAGCGCGAGCTGCCCTGGCCGGTGGACGCCCAGCCCGATCATCCCGATCAGCGCATCCGCTCCGCCCTGCACCACCTTGACGGAGGTCGGCAGGCCCAGCTCGTCGGCGGCCCTGGCCGTCAGGGTTCCCACGACCTCGCCGGGCGCCACGACCCTCGACGGCCATTTGTCGAGGATCGCGCCCATGCCGAGTGCCTCGACCAGCCCCTTGGCCCAGCCGCCCTGGCGTGAGCGGTAGTGCCAGCGCAGGCCCGCGTTGTCGAGGCTCGCCGCCCACTCGCCGGTCAGGTGATAGGTCAGGAAGTCCTGATACTCGCAGACCCGGTGCGCCCGGTCGAAGACCTCGCGCTCGTTCCGAAAGAGCCAGAGTGCCTTGGGGATCATCCACTCCGCCGATACGGGTCCCTGTCCCGCGCCGTTGAGTTGGAGCGCCTCGTCTCCGGTGGCCAGGACCAGCCCCGCCTCCTCGCTCGCCCGCACGTCCATCCAGATGAGCGCCGGGCGGAGCGCGTTCCCGTTCTCGTCCAGCACCACCACCGAGCAACTCGTCGTCGCCGTGCAGATCGCCTCGACCTGGGCAGGGTCGATCCCCGCCTCGGCGATGGCCCCTCGGCTGGCCTGCACGAAGTTGCGCCACCAGTCCGCCGGGTCCTGCTCGGCCCGCGCGCCGGAGCCGAAACGGGTCTCGTAAGGCAGGGAGCAGCTGCTCAGACAGCGCCCCGTCAGGTCGTAGATCCGGGCGCGCAGGCTCTCGGTGCCGCCGTCGGCTGTCAGGACATAGGCCACGGTCGTCTCCCCCGATGTGTGGCAATCGTTGCGGTCAGAGCGCCTTGAAGGCCTCAAGCGCCTTGGCGCCGTACATCACGGACGGTCCACCTCCCATCTCGACGGCGACCTCCAGGGCCTCGATCAGGCCCTGTTCGGTCGCGCCGTGCCGCTTGGCGCCGGCCACGTGATAGACGATGCAGTCCTCGCAGCCCTGCGAGACCGCGATGGCGACGGCCATCAACTCGCGCTGCGCCGCATCGAAGGTGGAGCCGGGGGCGGTCGCTGCCTTGCTCACGGCGGCAAAGCCTCCGAAGAGCTCGGGAGCGGCCCTGGAGAACGTCTGGATACGGGTCCGAACGGTACGGAGCCTGTCTGCGGCATCGGTCATTCTGCGAGTGCCCGTGAGATGATGTCGAGGACCTCGGCCGGATGATCCCAATGGGGCATGTGTCCGGCCGATGGGAAGTGATGCACCGCGATGCGCGGAGAGAGGGCAAGGACGTCCTGCCAGTCGAGGATCCGATCCCGGTGGCCGGTCAGCACCCGCACGGCCATCTGGCGCGAAAGGGCTTCCAGATCGAGCGTGAGGTCGACCGTCTGGCCGCCCCGGCCCAGGAGGGCCCGTGAGAGCTCGGCCAGGCGACCTTGCCTTTGTGCCTCATAGATCGTGCCGATGACCTCGGCCGAGAGGCTGTTCGGCCGGTCCGAGAGGCGGCGGAGGAGGTGAGAGACCTCCCCGACGCTGGCCGGGTCGGCCATGCCCCGGATGAACTCCGCGTCGATCGCCAGGCCAAGCCCTGCCGGCGCGATCAGCGTGAGCGACGCCGCCTGCCCGGCCTGCGCGAGCCTCGTCGCCGGAACGGACCCCAGGGAGTGGGAGACGACGTGCGGCGCCTGACCCCCGAAGACCTCTCGGACCACCGTGCCCAGGCCAGCTCCCGAGATCGTCCGCCGAGGCTGCCTCGCGCGAGGTCCGCCCATGGCCCGCAGGTCGACCGTCACCACCTTCATGCCCCTGCGGGCAAGGCCCGAGGCGAGCGTGGCCCAGGTGCTGCGGTCCCCCGCATAGCCGTGGAGGAGCAGCACCGGGGTCCCAGTCGGGGAGCCCGAGACCGCGTAGGAGATTCCGTCGACCGAACTCTCGCCCTCGGCCGCCGCGTCCGGCATCCTTCGCATCACGTCGCGGAGCTCGATCCGCCCACGCCGGCCGGAGCCCGACAGGGACGAAAGGTCGATGCCGGCCCGCCGCGCCGCGCGGCGCGCGACAGGAGTGGCCCGGGGGAGGGCCCCTTCATGCCCAGAGGTCACGGCCGATGCCGGCGCGGTCGCTGCGGCCGGCGTCGTCGTCGCAGCCTCGGACGGAGTCTCCTCCTGGCCCTCGCCGCCGGTCCAATCCTCGGCCCCGCCCAAGTCGATTTGGGCGATGGGATCGCCCACGGTCACCCGGTCGCCCGGGCCCACGAGCGTCTCGGTCAGCATTCCCGGCCCCAGGGCCGGAAACTCCACGGCGGTCTTGTCGGTCTCGATCTCGATCAACGGGTCGCCACGCTTGAAGCTCTGCCCCGGCTGGACGAGCCAGGCGGAGACGACTCCGTCCTCCATCGTCTCGCCGAGGCGCGGCATGGTCAGGATGGTCATGCCACGAGCCTTTCCGCCGTCTCGCGCAGCAGGGCGGGCGTCGGGACCGAAGCTGCCTCCAGCGCGACCGAGACCGAGATCGGGATGTCCTCGCCCGCCACCCGGACGACCGGGTCATGAAGGAAGTCGAAGCACTCCTCATGGATACGGGCGGACAGCTCCGCGGCGACGCCGGCGGTCATGACGCCTTCCGAAACCACCATGGCGCGCCCCACACGCTCGACTTCCGTCCGGACCGTATCGAAATCGAGCGGATTGAGCGTGCGCAGATCGATCACCGTGGCCTCGATCCCGCGCTCGGACAGATCCTGAGCCGCCTTGAGCGCATTGTGGACCTGCCGGGAGTAGGTGACGATCACGAGGTCGTCGCCTCTGCGCCGGATGGCGGCCTTGCCCCAGTCCGGCACGGGCGACGAGAGGTCCACCTCCTCCTTGAGGGTATAGAGCGCCTTGTGCTCGATGAAGACCACGGGATCGGGTTGCCGCAGGGCGCCACGCAGGAGGTGATAGGCGTCCGCCACGGTCGCGGGCATGGCGAGCCGCAGCCCCGGCGTGTGCAGGACATAGGCCTCAAGGCTCTGGGAATGCTGCGCGCCCGCCGACCGACCCGTGCCCCCTTGGGTCCGCAGGACCATGGGCACGCCGATCTGGCCGCCGAACATGTAGCGGATCTTGGCGGCCTGGTTGCCGAGCTGGTCCATCGTCATGCCGATGAAGTCCACATACATGAGCTCGGCGACGGGCTTCAGCCCCGCCATTGCCGCGCCGACGGCCGCCCCCACGATCGCGGGCTCGCTGATGGGCGTGTCGAGGAGACGATCGGGGCCGAATTCCTCGATCAGGCCCTTGGTCACCCCGTAGGCGCCGCCGTAGCGGCCGACCTCCTCGCCGATCACGAGCACGCGGTCGTCCTCGGTCATGGCGTCCCGCAGCGCCTGCCGCAGCGCGTCCCGATAGGTCATCTGAACCATGCTTCTCACTCCCTCGCCAGGACGCGGTCGATGCGGGTCCGAACCGGCTCGGGCTCGGGCTCGTCGGGGCCGTAGACGTCGCGGAACATGGAGGCGAGCGGCGGCTCGCCGGAGGCCACGGCAAAGTCGATGGCCTGGTCCATCTCCGCCTCGATCCCCCGGTCGAGGGCGTCGAGATCCCCCGCCTCGGTGCCGGACTCGATCAGGGCGGCGCGGGCGTGCAGCACCGGGTCCTTCTGCCGGCCCAGCGCCTCATCCTCGTCCTTGCGGTAGGGACTCTTGTCCATGCGCGCATGACCGAAGAAGCGATAGCACTCGACGGCCAGGAAGCCGGGCTGGCCCGTCCGGGCGCCATCCATGACCTCCTGGGCGGCCTCGCGCACCTCGGTCACGTCGAGCCCGTCCACGGTCTCGCCCTGCAGGCCGAAGGCGCGGGCGCGCAGGTGCAGCTCACGCCCTTTCGTGGCCTGGTCGATATGGGTTCCCATGCCGTACTGGTTGTTGATGCAGACGAACAGCACCGGCAGGTCCCACAGCGCCGCCATGTTCATGCTCTCGTAGAGGATGCCCTGCTGCATCGCGCCGTCGCCGAAGAAGGCGACCGAGACATCGCCCTTGCCGGCCCGCTTCGACGCGAGACCTGCGCCGACGACGGCGGGGATGCCGCCCCCGACGATGGCGTTCGCGCCCAGGTGGCCGAGCCCCATGTCCGCGATGTGCATGGAGCCGCCCTTGCCATGGCAGTAGCCCGTCTCCTTGCCCCCGATCTCGGCCATCATGCGGTTCGGGTCGGCGCCGCGCGCAAGGAAGATGCCGTGCCCGCGGTGGTGCGTGGTGAAGGTGTCGCCTTGGCGCATCGTGGCGCAGACGCCGACCGCGGCGGATTCCTCGCCGATGGACAGGTGGAGCATGGAGCCGGCCGACTGGCCGCGGACGAAGAGCTCGCCTACCCGTTCCTCGAAGGTGCGGACGCGCCGCATCTGGGTATAGAGCTCGCGCAGGTCGCTGTTATGGCGCGGCGCCGGGCCGGATGTGGCCCTCAGGGCGGTCTGGGTCATATGGGATCTCACAGGAGGCTGAGCTTGGTGGTTCGCGACACGATCGCGACGGCCGCGAGGATGATCACGCCTTTGACGATGTTCTGGACATAGGTGTCGAGGCCCACGAGGTTCAGGCCGTTGTTGATGACGCCGATGAAGAGGGCGCCGCAGAAGGTGCCCGCGACCGTGGCCGTGCCGGGGCGGAACATGGTCATGCCGATGAAGACGGTGGCCAGGCCGTCGAGAAGGTAGCGCTCGCCGACGTTGGGCTGGCCGGAGCCGAGGCGTGCGGCCAGGAGCGCCCCTGCCACCACCGCGAAGAGCGACACGATCGCCAGGGCGGACATCCGGTAGAACGTGATGGGGAGGCCGGAAAGCTCGGCCGCCTTGCGGTTGCCCCCCACGGCGTAGATGTAGCGGCCGAACACCGTCCGCTCCATGACGAACCAGGCCACCAGGGCGGACGCCAGCATGAAGATCGCCAGCGTCGGCACCCCAAGGATGCTGCCTTGGCCGAGGTCGAGGTAGGACTGCGGCAGGCCGCCGTAGATGGCCCGTCCGCCGGTCAGCACGAAGTTCACGCCGAAGAGGATCGAGCCGGTCGCAAGCGTCGCGATCAGGGAGGGGATGCCGACCTTGGTCACGAGCAGGCCGTTCACGATCCCGACGACGAGCCCGGCGATCAACCCCGCGCCGATCGCCGCGGCAAGCGGCCAGTCCAGCGTGAGCAGCAGGGGCACCAGGATGCCCGACAGGCCGACCGTGTAGCCGACCGACAGGTCGATCTCCTTGGCGGCGAAGCCGAAGGTCAGGCCGCATCCGACGATGGTCAGGATGGCGATCTGCTGGAAGATGTTGGACACGTTGAGAGGCGTCAGGAACCTGTCCACGAAGAGCGCGAAGCCCAGGAACATGAGCACGAGGACCCCCAGCGTCGAGTAGCGCTGGAGCCAGTCGCCCTTCCCCTTTCGCAGGGTCTCGGCGTGGCCGGGGGCGGAAATACCTGTGTTGATGGTCATGCGGCCTCTCCCGAGATGGCTGCGATGAATCGGGCCTCGGAGAATTCCGAAGCGGGAATGGGTGTGCCGAGGCGACCATGGGCAAAGGGCAGCGCGATGTCGCAGACCTGCGCGATCTCGATCAGGTCGGAGGAGGCGATGACGATGCCGGCGCCACCGGCGGCCAGGCGCCGGATATGGGCATAGATCTCCTGTTTGGCGCCGATGTCGACACCTTCCGTCGGCTCGATGAAGATCAGGACGCGGTACCGGTCCCCGGCTCCGTAGAGCCACTTGCCGATCGACACCTTCTGCTTGTTGCCGCCCGACAGGTTCCGGATCAGTTGCCCGTCCCCGGGGGTCTTGATGTTCAGGAGGCGGATGATCCGCCCCGCCTCCGCATGCTCGGCCCGGCGGGACAGGATGCCGGAGCGAGCGGCGGTGTCGGCATGGACCATCGACAGGTTCTCGAGCACCGAGCCTTCGCCGCTGAGCGCGTTCTCCATGCGGTGGTCGGGCACCAGCGCCACGCCGCTCTGCTGCATGGCGCGGACGCCGCGAGCCTCGACGGAGCGCCCGGCCACCTCGATGCGACCCGAGCTCACGCCCTGTCGCGTGTAGAGCGATCGCGCGAAGCCGAAATGCCCGGCGCCGGTCAGCCCGATGAGGCCGACGATCTGGCCGGCCTGCAACGTGAACTCTGGGACGGTCACCCCGCCTACGGTCCAGTCCCGTACCCGTAGGACCGGGGCCCCCACCGAGCGGGAGCGCGTCTCGGCGACGATCGCGGGACCCAAGGCCCCCTCGCGGCGAAGCATGAGATCGACGAGCTGCGCCTCGGTCGCGTCCTTGGCCTGAAGCGTGGCGACGTGCTTGCCGTCGCGCAGGACGGTGATGCGGTCCGAGAGATCGCGGACCTCGGAGAGGAAATGGCTGATGAGGACGACCCCGACGCCGCGCTGCGGCAGGCCGCGGATGATGGACCAGAGCCGACGCTTTTCACGCGCCTCCAGCGTGGCGGTCGGCTCGTCCAGGATCAGGAGGCGTATGTTGCCACGCAGGGCGCGCACGATCTCGATGACCTTCTGCTCGGCCATCGGAAGCTCGCCCACGGGGCGGTCGAGTGGCAACGCCAGACTCGGAAACCAGTTCTCGACCAGCTCTGCAGCCCGGCGATTCAGCTCACGAGATCGAAGGACGCCACCCGCACGCCGGGGTTCAGCGCCAAGGAGGATGTTCTCTGCTCCCGTCAGGCCGGGGACCAGGCTGCCCTCCTGGCTCACATGGGCGATGCCATGCGCCAAGGCCGCGCGAGGCGAGTCGAGGGTGACCGGGCGGTCCTCAAGGTTGAGCTGGCCCGAGGTCGGTCGGAGCGATCCGCCGAGGACGTTGACGAAGGTCGACTTGCCTGCGCCATTCTCGCCGATGAGGCCGTGGACCTCGTCGAAGCGAAACTCGGCCGAGACTCCGTCGAGCGCCCGGGTGCCCGGGAAATCCATGACGATCTGTTCAAGCCTGCAACTCATAGGGTCCTCCCCTGGCGGAGCTCGCCGGTCCCGCAGGACATCCACCCCCACGCGAGGTGGGGGTGGACTAGGTCCTATTGCATGAACTCTTGGCAGTTCTGCTTGGTGACGAGCGGCGCGTCCATGTAGACCGTGTTGGAGGGGATCACCTCCTCGCGCGGCTTGCCATCGACGACGGTCGCGCGGATCCACTCTCCCACTTGCGCGCCCATGCCCTCGAAGGGCTGGGCCACGGTGGCGATCATCATGCTGTCCGGCTTGCAGACCTCGGCGATGGCCTGCGGGTGCCCGTCGATGCCGATCACCTTCACGTCGGTGAGGCCGGCGGCGGCGAGGACGTTGATGGCGGCCTGAGCGGGCTCGTCCCAGGGAGCCCAGACGGCGTCGATGTCCTCGCCATAGCGGGCGACGTAGTCCTGCATGGTCGTGGTCGTGTCCTCGAAGAAGGCCGTGTAGTCGATGTTGTGCTCCTCGAGCACCTTGACCCCTTGGTACTCCTGCAGGACGTCCTCCATCACGTCGCCGCGTTTGCGGGTCCCGTGGTGCTCCGCCATGCGGAGGAAGATGATGTTGCCTTCGCCGCCCATCTGATCGAGCAGGTAGGGCGAGACCGAGGACGACATGGCCCAGTTGTTCGTCGTGACGTCCACCATCACCCCCGGGATGTAGCCCGAGTCCACTGAGAAGATCGGGATGCCCGCCTGCACGGCCGCCTCGATGGCGGCCCGACTCGCCCGGAGATCGGACATCGTGATGATGATGGCATCCACCCCGCGCGAGGCCGCGTCCTGGAGGTTGGTCGCCGTCGCCTCGCCCGATCCGCCCGAGTCGAGGAAGCTAACGTTCCAGTTCAGGCCCTGCTCGGCCAGCCAGGCTTCGAAGCCAGCCTTCACGCGTTGCTCGGACTGCGCTGCGGCGTTCGAATGGACCCAAGCGATATCCATCGCGTCGTCCTGGGCCATGGCAGCACTGGCCAGCGAGCTGCCGGCCAGAAGCAGTCCGGCAAATAGAGTCCGTGTCATGTGGTTCCTCCCATCCTCCTTGAGTGGCCTGACACCGCGAAGGGCCTTCGTGCCGTGATGTCCCCCGTTCGGCGGGGGTTCGTGGTGCTGGACACGGGCACATCCTCGACGAGCCTGTTACAGATGTCAAGTTATATGACATTTGTAATTTGCGGCGTGGCCGGGATCATGCCAAGACGAGCCGGAACCGGCGGGGAGAGCGAGGACATGGACGTGGTCAGCGAGAGACAGCTGATGAGCCGGGCCGCTTGGCTGTACTACCTCGGGGGCCTGACGCAGGAGGAGGTTTCGGCTCGCCTCGGGGTGACGCGCGCCCGTGTGAACAAGCTGCTCCAGCAGGCCCGGGCGGAGGGGGTCGTTTCGGTGACGATCGATCATCGCGAGCTCGGGCTCCTGCCCACGGAGGAGGCTCTCGCCCGTGCCTTCAAGCTCGACCTCTGCATCTGCACGCCGCCGCTTGGCCTGCCTGAAGGCGGGACAGAGGGAGCCTTGGCCGAGTTTCCTCGCCGGGCCGTGGGAGCTGCCGCGGCAAGGTTCCTGCGTGAACGGCTGGCCGAGCGCCCCGATCTCGTCATCGGCACAGGCTGGGGTCGAACGCTCGAGCAGATGACGCTCCACGTCGCAGGGCTGTCCGCGCCTCTAGCCCGCTTCGTGAGCCTGATGGGATCGCTCACCGCCAATTCCGCCTTCAACCCGTTCGAAGTGGTTCAAGCCCTCGCGCGCAGCACGGGCGGACAAGGATGGTTTCTGCCGGTGCCCTTCATCGCCGATAGCCCCGCCGACAAAGAGATCCTGATGTCTCAGCGGACCGTGGCGGAAGCCTTGAGATTGGCGCGAGGGGCGGACTTGGCGCTGGTCTCGGTCGGCGAGCTTACTGAAAGGTCGCTCTTGCGCCGAAGCGAGATGATTTCCTCTCGGGAGCTTGAGGAACTGCGTCGCTCCGGCGCTGTGGGTGACACGAACGGCATCTTCTTCAACGCGGAGGGTCATCCGGTTTCCCACGGCCTCAACGTGCGCACCTTGGCAGTTGGATTCGACGACCTGCGGCGCAGCTTTACGGTTCTGCTGGCGGCCGGAGCCGAAAAGGAAGAGGCCACCCTCGCACTCCTGCGGAGCGGCTTGGCCAAAGGCCTCATCGTCGATGGCGATACGGCGATTCGCCTGGTTCGGCGGGTGACCTAGCCGATCCTTTCCGAACAAGCGCCCTATTTGGGTGGCCTCCGTTCGTTGGCCGCCAGCCCTTCGGGGCGGTTTCCGTGCCTGCGTCCCTTAAGGCGGCATGGCACTTGGAAAACGGAAACGCCTCATTATGATCGTCCGTACAGAATGTATCCGGATTGAACCGGATGCGTGCCACGGGAGGAAATCCAATGATGACACGTACGACCCTCTGGGCCGCCGCTTCGCTGCTGGCCTTGACCCTACCGGCCGCGGCCCAGGAGGCTGCCGAGGGCGCTGCTGCCGAAGGTTCAAGCGGCCCTTACGATATCGCGACCGTGGTCAAGATCGCAGGCATCCAGTGGTTCAACCGCATGGAGGAAGGCGTCAAGCAGTTCGCTGCCGACACCGGCAACAACGCCTTCCAGGTCGGGCCCGCCCAGGCCGACCCGCAGCAGCAGGCCGCCCTCATCGAGGACATGATCGCTCAGGGCGTGGACGCGATCGCCGTCGTGCCCATGTCCCCCGAGGCGCTGGAGCCTGTGCTGGGCCGTGCGCAGGAGGCCGGGATCGTCGTCGTCTCGCACGAGGCGGCGTCCCAGCAGAACGTCAGCTACGACATCGAGGCCTTCAAGAACGAGGACTTCGGCGCGACCCTCATGGAGAACCTCGCCCAGTGCATGGGCGGCGAGGGCGAGTATGCGGTCTTCGTGGGCTCCCTGACCTCGCAGACCCACAACCAGTGGGTGGACGGCGCCATCGCCTATCAGCAGGCGAACTATCCGAACATGACCCTCGTCGGGGACAAGAACGAGACCTTCGACGACCAGCAGCAGGCCTATGCCGCGGCGCAGGAGGTCCTGCGGGCGCACCCGAACATCAAGGGGTTCCAGGGCTCGGCCTCGACGGACGTGGCGGGAATCGGCCTCGCCATCGAGGAGCGAGGCATGGAGGACCAGAGCTGCGTGGTCGGCACCTCGCTGCCCTCGATCGCCGGCCAGTACATCGAGACTGGAGCCGTGGACATGATCGGCTTCTGGGACCCGTCCCTTGCGGGCTACGTGATGAACAGCGTGGCCCAGATGGTCCTGAACGGCGAGGAGGTGACCTCGGGCATGGACCTGGGGCAGACCGGCTACGAAAGCGTGACGCTCGACGGGAAGGTCATCTACGGTCAGGCCTGGGTCGAGGTGAACAAGGACAACCTGGCCGATTATCCGTTCTGAGCCGAGGCGCGGGCGGACCCCCGCCCGCGCGTCGCCTGACCCGGGACCCCCAATGACCGATCGGCAGCCCCTCGTCGTGATGACGGGCGTCACCAAGACCTACGCCGGCATCACGGCGCTCGACGACGTCGACTTCGTCGTCCGCGCCGGCGAGGCGGTCTGCCTCGCGGGGGAGAACGGGTCGGGCAAGTCCACTCTCATCAAGCTTCTGGCAGGGGTGGAGAAGCCCGACCGTGGCGTCATCTCCCTCGACGGCGTGCCTCATGCCGCGATGACGCCGACCGCGGCCGCTGCGTCGGGGATCGCCGTCATCTTCCAGGACTTCTCTCTCTTCCCGAACCTGTCGGTGGCCGAGAACATAGCCTTCGGGGCCGAGCTGGCCGAAGGAGCGAGGTTCGTCCGTGGGCGGCACGTTCGGGAGTTGGCCGCCCGGACGCTGGAGCGGGTGGGCGTTCCTCTGGACCTGTCGGCCACCGTGGGCATGCTGCCCGTCGCCCAGAAGCAGCTCGTGGCGATCTGCCGGGCGCTCGCATCCGAGGCGCGGCTGATCGTCATGGACGAGCCGACCACCGCCTTGACCGAGCGCGAGGTGCGGGCGCTCCTGGCCATCATCCAGCGTCTCAAGGCGGATGGCGTGGCCGTGATCTTCGTCTCCCACAAGCTCGCGGAGGTGCTGGAGGTCTCCGAGCGCGTCGTGGTCCTGAGGAACGGCCGAAAGGTCGCCGAGGGGCCGGCCGCGGAGTTCGACGCCCGGAGCCTCACGCGCCACATGACGGGTCGCGACCTCGCCGAGGTGGGAGCGGCCCCCCTCGACCCCTCCGCGCCCGTCCTCCTGACCGTGGAGCGACTGTCCAAGGCGGGCGCCTTCGCGGACATCGGCTTCACGCTTCGCGCGGGCGAGGTGCTGGGAATCTCGGGTCTGCTGGGCTCGGGACGCACGGCACTCGCCAAGGCCCTGTTCGGCTTGGTCGTCCCCGAGACCGGCCGGGTCACTCTCGATGGCCGCGAGGTGCCGCTCGGCGATCCGCTCCGAGCAGCCGGGGCGGGGATCGGCTACGTTCCCGAGGACCGACTGACGGAAGGGTTGTTCCTGACGCAGTCCATCCTTCGCAACGTCGGTGTGGGGCGCATCGAGGCGCATGGTCGAGGCCCGTTCCTGGACATGGCGGGCCTGGTCGAGGACGCGCGCGACTGGCTCGCCCGGCTGCGCGTCAGGGCCCCCGATCCCGAGGCTCCGGTGCGGTCGCTCTCGGGAGGCAACCAGCAGCGCGTCGTCCTCGCGCGCTGGCTGGCTCGTGCCCCGCGCATCCTGATCCTGAACGGGCCATCGGTGGGCGTGGACGTGGGATCCAAGGCCGAGATCCATGCCATCATCGCCGATCTCGCGGCGCACGGACTGGGCGTGATCGTGATCTCGGACGACCTTCCGGAGCTTCTGGCGACCTGCCACCGCATCCTTGTCATGGTGGAGGGCCGCATCGTGGAGGACATCCCGAGGATGGATGCGACCGAGGAGGGGCTGGCCCGGAGGCTCGCGTCATGAGCAGCCTCCTGGGACGGAACGAGACGCTGGTCGCCGGTGTGATCCTTGCCTTCTGCATGGTGGGCGCGCTGGCGGACCCCGGGTTCCTGTCGATCCCGACCCTCATGGATCTGCTCAGGGCCGGGATCGTGCTCGGCATCCTGGCCGTGGGCGTGCTGGTGGTCCTCGTCTCGGGCGGGATCGACGTGAGCACGACCTCGCTCGCCATCGTCGCGCTCTACGTCACGACGCTCTTCGTCCAGAACGTCACCCCCGAGATGGGCTGGCCCCTGGCCTTCCTGCTGGCCGCCGTCGTCGGGGCGCTGCTTGGGGCGATCAACGGCTTGCTGATCGCCGGGCTCGGCCTGCCCACCCTGATCGTGACGCTCGGGACGCTCTCGGTCTTCCGAGGGTTTCTCCTCACCTTCGTGGGCTCGCGGCTGATCTCCAACCTGCCGGGAGGACTCAGGGACTTCTCCCGCGCGATGATGATTCGGGGCACCAACGCGGACGGCTCGTTCTACTCTCTCCCTTGGGCCTTCGCCTTCCTCGTGGGCGTCGTGGTGCTGACATGGTTCCTGCTCTACCGCACGATGCTCGGCCGGCAGGTCTTCGCGATCGGCGGATCGATGGAGAGCGCGCGACGGATCGGCATTCCGGTCCGGCGGGTGCAGTTCCTCGTCTTCGTCTACGTGGGCGCCTTGGGCGGCCTCGCGGGGATCATCCACGCTTCGCTGGCCCGGGTCGCGAATCCGCAGGACCTGCTCCTGAACCAGCAGCTCCCGGTGCTGGCCGCCGTCGTGCTGGGCGGGGCGCGGCTTGAGGGCGGGACGGGGACCTTGACAGGAACGCTGCTGGGGGTGAGCCTGATCGTTCTGGTGTCGAACAGCCTGATCGCTCTCGGCATCCCGAACACCTTCCAGTCCATCGTGATCGGTTTCCTTATCCTGCTGGGAACGGGGCTCCCCGCCTGGCAGGCCCGGCGCGCCCAACGGAGGGCCGCATGACCGCCGCGCCCGCTCCCCGCGTATCGCGCCTCCTGGCGCAGCCCGAGGCCCGGCTGGCCCTCATCATGGTGCTCGTGTTCGCGGTGATGGCAGCGCTGGCGCCGGAGCGGTTCCTCACGCCGCAGAACGCGACCTCCATGGCCTTCCAGTTCCCGGAATTCGCGATCCTGGCCTTGGCCATCACGATCACGATGCTGACCGGCGGGATCGACCTGTCGATCGTCGGCATCGCCAACTGCTGCGCCATCGTGGCGTCGCTGCTCTTGACCCGGCTCGCGCCCGGCGCGGAGGCCGGGGTCGGATGGCTCCTGCTGTCCTATGCCGCGGCTCTGGCCGCCGGGGCGGCAGCGGGGCTGTTCAACGGGGTGCTGATCGCCTTCGGGGGGCTGCCGCCGATCCTGGCGACGCTGGGCTCGGGATTGATCTTCACCGGTCTCGCCGTGGCGCTGACGGGCGGCACCGCCATCATGGGCTTCCCGGCCTCGGCGGCCTGGCTCGGCAACGGCAGCGTCCTGGGCCTACCCGTGCCGCTGGTCGTCTTCGGACTTCTCGCGGCGGGGCTGAGCCTGGTGCTGTCGCGCACGGGGTTCGGGCTCAAGGTCCAGATGTTCGGGGCGAACCCGCTGGCCGCCCGCTACGCCGCCGTCGACATCGAGCGGCTGCTGCTCAGGGTCTACGTCGCATCGGGGATGCTGGCGGCCATCGCGGGCCTCATCATCATGTCCCGGGCCAACAGCGCCAAGGCCGACTATGGGCAGAGCTACACGCTGCTGGCCGTCCTCATCGCCGTCTTGGGCGGCGTGAACCCTTACGGCGGCTACGGTCGCGTCGTCGGCGTGGTCCTCGCGGTGCTCACCATGCAGTTCCTGTCCTCGGGGCTCAACATGCTCCAGGTCTCGAACTTCGCGCGCGAGCTCATCTGGGGGGCGCTGCTCATCCTCGTCATGGTCATCAACACGCGCACTTGGGGATTCCGGCGCTTGCGGCGCCGCCTCCCCACTGCCGCGCCGCAAGGAGAGACACGGTGAAGAAGATCCTCAATGCCCCCGCCGACTACGTCGACGAGATGCTCGACGGCCTCGTGGCGGCGCATCCCGAGTTCTACCGGCTGCACGGCGACAGCCACCGCGTGATCGCGCGGGCGACGACGGGTCGGACGGGCAAGGTCGGGATCGTCACGGGCGGCGGATCAGGGCACCTGCCGGTCTTCACCGGCTATGTCGGTCCGGGACTCTTGGACGCCTGCGCCATCGGCGACGTCTTCGCCTCGCCCTCGGCCGAGCAGATGGCGGACGCGATCCGCGCGGCGGACATGGGCGCGGGTGTGCTGCGGCTCTACGGGAACTATGGCGGAGACGTCATGAACTTCGACATGGCGGGCGATCTCGTGGAGTTCGACGACATCCGCTGCACCACGGTCCAGCTTGCCGACGACGTGGCCTCGGCCCCACCCGGGGAGCGGGAGAAGCGCCGAGGCGTGGCCGGCATGGTCTACGCCTTCAAGATCGCGGGTGCCGCGGCCGAGGCGGGGCTGGACCTCGACGGGGTGACCCGGGTGGCGCAGAAGGCGGCGGACGCCTGTCGGTCCGTCGGGGCCGCGCTGTCGCCCTGCACGGTCCCTCAGGCGGGGCGGCCCACCTTCGAGATCGGCGAGGACGAGATGGAGATGGGCATGGGCATCCACGGCGAGCCCGGCGTCTGGCGCGACAAGCTCAGGCCCGCCGACGCCATCGCCGAGGAGATGATGGATCGGCTTCTGGCCGACATCCCCGTGGGCCGGGGAGACCGGGTCTCGGTCCTGGTGAACTCTCTCGGCGCGACACCGCCGGAGGAGCTGTACATCCTCTACCGCGTCGTGAAGGCACGGCTGGAGGAAGCCGGGGCGTCCATCGTCATGCCGCTGGTGGGCCGCTACGCCACATCCATGGAGATGGCGGGGGTGTCCTTCACCCTCATCAAGCTGGACGAGGAGCTGGAAGGCTTCCTCCGGGCTCCTTGCGACTGCGCCTTCTGGAGGGTCGGATGATCGACCGCGACGCCCTGCTCGGCGCCATCGCGCGGCTGACCGCGGCCATGGAGCGCGAGGCGCCCGCGCTCAACGAGATCGACGGGGCGCTGGGGGACGGGGACCTCGGAATCACGATGACGCGGGGGATGCAGGCCGTGGCGTCGGGAGCGGCGGAGATGCCCGCCGACCTCGGGCAGGCGCTGCTGAGATGCGCGCAGGCCTTCACCAAGACCTCGGGGTCGTCCTATGGGACGCTCTTCGCCACCGGGCTCATGTCGGCCGCGAAGGCGCTGAAGGGGCGGGAGTCCCTCGACGCCTCCGAGGTCTCGGGCTTGATCGCCGGGGCGCGCGACGCCATGCAGCAGCGGGGCAAGGCGGAGATCGGCGGCAAGACGGTGCTCGACAGCCTCGATGCCATGGCCAAGGCGACGGTAGGGCTGTCGGACCCGGCGGAGGTCGCCCGCGCCGCCCGCAATGCCGCGCAAGAGGCGATGGAGGCGTTCAGGGAGAAGCCGGCCACGGTCGGGCGCGCCCGCATCTTCGCGGATAAGAGCCGCACGATGCTCGATCCGGGGATGCTGGCCATGACGCGGATCGTCGAGGCGGTCACGGGAGAGGCATGATGGAGTATCGCTATCTGGGCCGATCGGGCCTCAAGGTCTCGGCGCTGGCGCTCGGCACCTTCACCTTCGGTGGGCGGGGGCCCTTCGGGATGCTGGCGGACCAGCAGGTGCCCGAGGCGCGCGCGCTCTTGGACCTCGCCGTCGAGCGGGGCGTGAACCTCGTCGATACGGCGAACATGTACTCGCTGGGGCTCTCCGAGGAAATCCTGGGACAGGTGATCGCGGGACGGCGCGAGGACCTCGTGATCTCCAGCAAGGCCCGGATGCCGATCGGTCCGGGTCCCAACGACGGCGGCTCGTCTCGGCAGCACCTGTTGCGGGAATGCGAGCGGTCGCTGAAGCGGCTCGGGACCGACCGGATCGACATCTATCACCTTCACGAATGGGACGGGACCACGCCGGTCGAGGAGACCTGCGAGGCGATGGACACGCTCGTCCGCCATGGGAAGGTGCGGTACTGGGGCTTCTCCAACTTCTGCGGATGGCAGGCGATGAAGCTGATCCATGCCGCCGAACGGCTGGGCACGATCCGGCCCGTCACGCAGCAGATCCATTACACGCTGGAGGCCCGGGAGGCCGAATACGAGCTGATCCCGCTGTCGGTGGACCAGGGGATCGGGGTGACGGTGTGGTCGCCCCTCGCGGCCGGCCTGCTCACCGGCAAGCACCGGCGCGACCGCGACCCGGCGCCAGGGAGCCGGCAGGCGAACGGCTGGACCGAGCCACCCATCCGCGACCGGGAGCGGCTATGGCGCATCGTGGACGTGCTGACGGAGATCGCGGGGGACCGGGGCGCGCCGATCCCGCAGGTGGCGCTGGCCTGGCTCCTGTCCCGCCCCGCCGTCGCGAGCCTGATCGTGGGCGCCCGGACGGCCGATCAACTGGCCGAGACGCTGGGGGCGGTGGACTTGACGCTTTCGGAGGAGGAGCACGGGCGGCTGGACGAGGTGAGCCGCCCAACGCTCATCTATCCCCACTGGCACCAGAACCAGTTCGCCAAGCCCACCTTCTCGGAGGCGGACTGGGTGCTGCACCGCGGCCAGCCCGAGACGCCTTGGGGCTGAAGTCAGGCATCGAGCGCGCGGCGCATCCGGGCGATCTCCTCTCCGATGGCTTCCCCGCTCCGGAGGAGGCTGCCGCCGAGCAGATACACCACGTCGCTGCCATACATCGCGCGCATGTCGCTGGCCCGGTCCACGCTCATGCCACCGCCGGGGCTGGGCAGGATCGGGCGGCCCGGGCCATGGGGGTCGAGGCAGGCGGCCGCGATCGAGCGGCACTCCGCTTCCGAGAAGCCGAACCGGCCCCCCACGTTCGGGAAGACCGAGATGTCGGAGCCGGCGAGGCGCTGGATCGTGCCGAACATCACGCCGTGCGCGATGCCTGCGTCCTCGGGCAGGACGAAGGAGCCGAGGAAGCTCGGATGCGCCATGACGGGCATCGCCAGGGCCTCGTCCCGCGCGATCCGGGCGATCAGGCCGAAGCCGAAGAGCCCCGGCATGGTCAGGAGCCCATCCACCCGAGCCGCCTTGGCGAAGGCGATGGCCTCCTCGATCCGCTCGAAGGGTCCCGGCAGGGTGGCAAAGTAGAGCGGCCGCCGCCCGGTCTCGGCCTCGGCCCGGTCAAGCGCGGCTACGACCGCCTCGACGCGGGGCCGGAACGGCGCCATGCGCTGGTCCGAAAGGCCGTGATCCTCCTTGACGATGTCGGCGCCCCCGAGGGCGCAGAGATAGGCGATCCGGGCAAGCTCCTCGGCGCCGATTCCCTGGGGCTTCAGGACCGGCGCGATCAGGCCGCTTCCGGGCCGTCCAGCCAGGCGTTGGAGGCCCTCCACTCCGAAGCGGGCACCGGGATGGCGTCGAAGGATCTCCTCGCCCGGGTCGAGGTGGATGACGCGGATGCCTTTCTGGATCGAGGAGTTGCCGAAGACGACATTCAGGAGCTGGGCTATGTCCGGTCCCGCGCTGTCGGGGCTGTAGGAGATCGCCGCACGAAAGACACTGTCGCCCTCCGGACCGAGTTCCTCGATCCGGCCCACGATTTCGTCCCGGACATAGCCCTGGGGCACGACATCCGGGGGAACCTCCACCGTCTGCTCATGGGCGATCCCCTGGGCACGGGCGAATGCTTGCCGCGCATCGCTTGCCGTGATCCGGTAGGTGACGGTGAAGCGCGTCACAGGGCCTCCGCCTTCACCACGGAATGCACGGCCTCCACGCGCACGGCGTCGAGGTCCTCCTCCGTGATGCCGGTCTCCTGGCCGGTGAGTCGCTCGACCCCCCGAACCAGCGCGAGCGCATCGAGCCCGTAGTGTCGCATCAGGTAAGGGCGCGAGCCGCCGTGCGCGTAGGTGTCCTGAAGACCGAGCCGGACGAGCCGTTTCGAAAGCCCGGCCTCGGCCAGGGCCTCGGCCACCATGCTTCCGATGCCACCGGTGACCAGATGGTTTTCCAGCGTCACGACCCCATGCCGCACGCTGGCCGCGTGCTCCACGACCTGCCGGGCGTCGAATGGCTTATGCGTGCTAAGGTGCAGATGCCGTACCGAGACGCCCGCGCGGCCGAGGGCACCCCGCGCGCGAAGGGCCTCCTCCGTGGTGATGCCCGCGGTCACCACGAGGACGTCCGACCCCTCGGCCAGGACGCGCATCCGCCCGATCTTCAGCGGCGTCTCGAAGAGCCGGGGAACGGAGCCCCGCAGGATACGGCAGTAGACCGGCCCGTCGACGTTGTCCGCCTCGGCCACGATGCTCTCGACCTCGGTGGCGTCCCCGGCCTCGAGGACGGTCATGTTCGGGATCGCGCGCATGACCGAGATGTCCTCGATCGCCTGGTGCGTCATGCCGCCCGGCGTGGTCACGCCCGGCAGGAAACCCATCAGCCGCACCTTTCGGCGCGGATACGCGATGGAGGCCATGAGCTGGTCGTAGGGCCGGCGATAGAGGAACACGCCGAAGCTGTGGAGGAACGGCCGGAATCCGGCGAGCCCCAGGCCGCCGGCGAAGCTCAGCATGTTCTGCTCGGCCATGCCGAGGCTCAGGAACTGCTCCGGGTGGCGGTCCCGGAAGCCGTCCACCTCGCAGGAGGAGGTGAGGTCGGCAGACAGGCAGAGCACCTCCGGGTGCTGCACCGCGTAGCTCTCGAAGGCGCGGGCGTAGGGGCGGTTCACCATTTCCATGTCAGTGGACGCCCATATTGACGGGCGCCACGCCCAGTTCGGCCGCGATGGCCTCGTTCATCTCGCGCCGTTCCTCATCGCTCTTGAAGCGGACGTAGTGGAGGCGCGGGAAGCGGCGGCGGAGGAACTCCATGCCCTGCGTGGGCGAGGAATGGGCGAGGACGATAAGGGGCCGCCCTTCGTGCGGGGTTGCTGCGGCCTCGCGCAGCGCGCCCACGTCGTGCGCGTCCACCTCGGCTACCACGGCCCCGAACTGACGGAGCTTGGCCGCGATGTCGCCCACCTCCATGACGCTGTCCATGGCGCCGTCGCATTGCTGACGGTTGACGTCCATGATGGCCCAGAGATTGTCGATCCGGTGGAACGCTGCCGCCTGCACGGCCTCCCAGGTCTGCCCCTCCTGCACCTCGCCATCCGACATGAAGACGCAGACCTTGCCTGCCTCGCCCTTCCACTTCCGTCCCCAGGCGAGGCCTGCGGCGGTGGACAGGCCGATGCCGAGCGTACCGTTGTGCACCTCCATCCCGGGGCTGTGCTCGGCTCCGATCATCTCGACCGAGCTGCCGTCCCTGTTGAACTGCTCGAGCCCTTCGGGAGCCATCCGGCCGACCTCGATCAGGCAGGCGTAGGCCACGAGCGCGTAATGCGCCGGGGCGATGAAGAGGCGGTCGTACTCCGGCGCGAAGGGACCGTTGTAGCCCGCGCCGGTGACGTAATCCGGGTTCGAGGCGGAAGGCACCCCCGAGAAGGGAGGCGGGACCATCGGCCGCGTGGATGGGCCAAGGTTCAGCGCCTCGTTGTAGAGGAAGGCGAACTGTTCGGCCGCCGAGCAGGCCTGGCTCAGGTAGCCGCCGTTGTTGCGGATGGAATGCTCGAAGACCCGGCGGCGGATAGCCCCGGCGATGTCCTCGGTCGCTTTCTCGTTGCGCACATGAGCCTCCTCGGTTTGGGGGCGCGGGTGGCCCGCGCCCCCGAAATCGTTCAGTTCTGCGCCGGCGCGCTGGGCAGCGGCATCCAGTCCGGCGCCGCCACGTCAGCATGAGCGAAGGCGGGCAGCTTCGCCGCCAACTCTTCCATGTTGGTGATGCTCTCGTCGTTCAACTGGGCCTGCGTGATGAGAGTGGGGGGCACGATCACCTGCGCGCCCGGGTCCTCGTCGGCCATCAGCATGGCCAGCGCCCGAACCGAGACCTCGCCCACCACGGCGGGGTTGGTGGCGGCGGTGGCCTTCCAGGCCGAGCCGGGCTCGCGCATGGCGGCGATGTCGGCGGTCGAGATGTCGGCCGAGTAGATCGACACCTGGCCGGACATCCCCGCCTCGTCCACGGCGATCTTCACGCCCTTGGCGAACTCGTCGTAGGGGGCGAACATGACGGTGATGTTGGGATTGGCCGAAAGCACCGAGCGGGCCTGGTTCGCGACCGAGTTGGCGATGGGGTTGTCGAGGGTGCCGAACATCGCCACCTCGTCGATGCCCGGATACTTGGCCTTGAACTCCTCCCAGGTCTCGTTGCGACGGTCGAGGGGGGCGATGCCGGGGACGTAGACGTAGCCCGCCGTCCAGGCTTCGCCGTTGTCCGCGATGGCCTGCTCCAGCGCGAGGCGGGCGAGGTCGCGGTCCGACTGCTCGATCTGCGGGATCTTCTCGTTCTCGACGTTCACGTCGAAGGCCACGACCGGGATGCCGGCGTCCAGAGCGCGCTGTGCGGCGTCCTTCATGGACTCGGTGAGACCGTGCTGGATGACGATGCCGTCCACGCCCAGGGCGATGGCCTGGTCCACCATGTCGGCCTGGAGGGCCGCGTCCTGGCGCGAGTCGAGGACACGGAGGTTGATGCCCAGCGCCTCGGCCTGCCGCTCCACGCCCGACAGGTAGGCCTGGAAGAAGTCGCCCGTGGAAAGGTAGCGCACGAGCGCGATCTCCACCTCGCCGGGGTTGTCGAAGGGCGCGGGACGGTCCTGCGCGAGGGCGAGGCCCGGCGCGAGAGCCGCGCCCGCTAGAAGCGCCGCGAGCGTTCTTCTGTTCATCATCTCTCTCCTCCCATGGTTGGTCGTCAGGCGCGCCGGATCTGCTGTCCGGTCAGCGCGAAGGTGAACACGAGGGCCACGACCAGGACCGCGCCCTTCACGAAGTCCTGCGTGTAGTAGGGCGCGTTCAGCATGGTCAGGCCCTGGAGCAGGATGCCCACGAAGAGCGCGCCGATGGCCGTGCCGAAGGCGTTGGGCTTGGAGGCCCCCAGAACCGCGTAGCCGATCAGCGCCGCCGCAACCGAGTCGAGCAGCAGGTTGTTCCCCGAGGCCACGTCCCCTCGGCCGAGCCGCGCGGCGAGGAGGATGCCCCCGACCGAGGCTAGCACCCCCGAGATGACATAGGCCGCGACCTTGTAGCGTTCGACGTTGGTCCCGGCGAGCGCTGCTGCCTGCGCGTTCGACCCGATGGCATACATCAGGCGCCCGTGGCGCGTGAGCTCCAGGAATCCCCAGACGAGCACGGCGATCACGAGGAGGAAGACCACCGACAGCGGCAACACGTTCCAGAGCCGCAGGCGGCCGAGCGCGAGGAAGGCCGGGGAGAAGACCCCGGTCGCGTTGGTCCCGTCGGGGAGCGCCATGCCAGTGGCGATGGAGTTGCCTTCGGTGGGGATGCGCTGGACGCCCAGCAGGACGAACATCATGCCCAACGTGGCAAGGAGGTCGGGCACCTTCATCTTCACGATCAGGAAACCGTTGATCATCCCCACCGCCGCACCCATCAGGAGGCACAGCACGACAGCCGCCAGCGCGCTCATCTCCCAGACGACCATCACGTAGGCCGACAGCATCAGGGCCGAGGTGGCGACCGCTCCGATCGACAGGTCGAAGCCGCCCACGACCAGCGTGCAGGTCACGCCCAGGGCAAGGATGCCGGTGATCGCCACCGACTGGAGGATGAAGATCGCGCTGGGCAGAGTCAGGAAGCCACTCGCGGCCAGACCGAAGAAGGCCACGAGCCCTAGCATGAGCAGGATGAACCCGTAGCGGATCGCGAGGTCCCGAACGCTCATGCGGCGGCTCCCTGCTGGGCTTCGGTGACCTGCCGCATGACGGCGGAGAGGTCGAGGTTCTGGTTGCGGTGCTCACCTGCGAGGCTGTGCTCGGCCATCACCAGGATGCGGTCCGCGATCTCCATGGCCTCGTCGAGCTCGGCCACGAGGACGACGGTGGCGCGGTCCTTCGCGGTCGCCCGAACCTTGGCGCCGATGTCGCGGCGGGCCTGGATGTCGACGCCTTGGAAGGGCTCGTCGAGAACGAGGAGGCGCGAGGCCTCGGACATCCAGCGGCCGACGGCGACCTTCTGCTGGTTGCCGCCCGACAGCGTCAGGATGCCGTCCCGGGGCGAGCGGCAGATCACTCCCATCTCGCCCACCATGCGGTTCGCCATGGCGGCTTCCGAGCGCCAGCGGATGAAGCTGCCCCAGGAATGGCGGCGCAGGAAGGGGAGCGACAGGTTCCGCGCGATATCGAAGTCCGCCACCAGCGCGTTGGCGCGCCGATCGCGGGGCGACAGGAACACGCCCCGCGCGACGGCCTCGATGGGCGACGCGGGCGCATAGGGCGAGCCGTCGAGCGTCATCGTCCCGGCCAAGGGCGCCGACTGGCCGAAGAGCGCCGCAGCCAGGGCCGACTTCCCCGACCCAACGAGGCCGGTGATGGCCACGACCTCGTTCGCGCAGGCCGTGAGGTCGAAGGGCAGGGCGTCCTGGCGCAGGACGATCCCCGCCATCGACAGGATCACCCGCCCCGCTGCGGGGATGGAGATCGCCGCATCCGACAGGTCGCGGCCCAGCATGGCCCTCACGGCTCCCGCCGTGTCGAGCGGCTTCTCCTCGAACAGCCCGGAGACGACGCCGTCCCGCATCGACACGATCCGGTCTGCGATGCGACGGATGTCGGACATGCGGTGCGAGATGTAGAGGAGCGCCACGCCCTGTGCCCTGAGCCGATCGATCAGAGCGAAGAGGCGGTCCGCCTCGGCGGCGGACAGCGAGGAAGTCGGCTCGTCGAGGATCAGGAGCCGGGGCTTGTGCGCCATGGCGCGCGCGATGGCCACGAGCTGCCTGTCCGCGAGCGGGAGGCCTGCGACCGGTCGACCGAGATCCAGCCTGAGGCCGACCGCCTCGGCCACCCCCCGCGCACGCTGCCGGAGGGCCCGGCCCGAGGCTACGCCCACCGATCCATCGGCGATCTGGTCGAGAAGCAGGTTCGAGGCCACATCGAGATCGGGAACCACGCCATCGTTGATGTTCTGGTGGACCGTCACCACTCCGGCGCGCAGAGCTTGGGCCGGGGAAGCGGGCGCGAAGGGCCGCCCATCGAGCGTTACGGTCCCGGCATCGGCCGAATGGACGCCGCAGAGCACCTTCACCAGCGTGGACTTGCCCGCTCCGTTCGCGCCCATCAGTACCGTGACCGCCCCTGAGGGCAGGTCAAGGTCGATGCCCCGGAGCACCTGGTTCGGACCGAAGGCCTTGCGCAGGTCCCTGATGCGGATTGCCGGTCCCTCCAATGTTCCCTCCCCTGCCTCGGCACAGGCGAGCTCATCATCCGTCAAAAGTCAATGCGCTTTGACAAAAGACAAGATTGAGCCGATGCTCTCGGAAGGGCCCGGGGGAGGGGCCCGACGACTGGGAGGACGCCGATGAAGCCGGATGCCTATGTGCCACTCACCGCGGAGACGCTGCCGCAACGGCTGGGCGGCCTGCCTGTCCTGCGCGAGCGGTCGGGCGATCCCAGCACTTGGCGCGTGCGCGAGGTGGGCGACGGCAACCTGAACCTCGTGTTCATCGTCGAGGGCGAGACGGGCGGGATCGTGGTCAAGCAGGCTCTCCCTTACGTCCGGCTCGTGGGGGAAAGCTGGCCGCTGCCGTTGCGCCGGTCCTTCTTCGAGTACCATGCTCTCCGTCGCCAGGACGCGCGCGACCCGGGCCGGGTGCCCGAGGTGATCCACTTCGACGAGCCGCAGGCGATGATCGCGATGGAATACCTCGACGGCCACATCATCCTGCGGCGCAGCCTGATCGAGGGGAACCGGCACGAGGGGTTGGGCGAAAGCCTTGGGACCTTTTGCGCTCGCACGCTGTTCCGGGGCTCCGACCTGAGCATGGGCGCGGCGGAGCGGAAGGCTGACCTCGCGCTTTTCTCCGGGAACGTGGAGCTTTGCGACATCACCGAGGCACTGGTCTTCACAGAGCCGTATTTCGACGCGCCGCTCAACCGCCACAGCCCCGCCCTCGACCCCATCGTGCGGGAGCTGCGAGCCGATGCGACGCTGAAGATCGAGTCGCAGCGGCTAAAGACCGCCTTCGCCGCGCGGGCCGAGACGATGCTGCACGGGGACCTCCACACCGGATCGGTCATGGTGAAGGGCGACCTCGCCCGCGTGATCGACCCGGAGTTCGCGACCTACGGCCCGATGGGCTTCGATGTGGGAATGCTGGTTGCGAACTTCCTCATGGCCCACTGTGCCCAGCCGGGTCACGGCCCGGACCGTGCGGATTACCAGGAGTGGATCCTTTCCGTCGTCCGTACTCTCTGGGTCGGCTTCGAACGCGAGTTCACCCGACTCTGGCGCGCCGAACGCACGGGGATGCTGTTCCCCCGGACGCTGTTCGAGGACCAGGGCCAGGCCTGGGCGGCCGAAGCGGCGCGCGAGCGGTGGCTCGGACAGGTCTGGCGCGACGCCCTGGGCTTCGGGGACTGGAGTGCCACCGTCGCATCCTCGGGCTGGCCCACAACGCCGACTTCGAAGGCATCGAGGACGAGGGCCTTCGGGCCCGCTGCGAGGCCAAGGCGCTGGTGCTTGGCCGCGCGCTGCTGATGGGGCAAGGCGACATCGCAGGAGTGGATGCCCTCCTGGAACTTACTCGGACCATCTCGGAAAGGGACTGGCTATGAAGATCGACGGGAAAGCCTTCCGGTCCATCTGGCGCGAGGACGACGGCTCGCGCCGGGGGGTGGTGAAGATCATCGACCAGCGCTGGCTGCCCCACGATCTGCGGATCGAGCCCCTGCGGGATCGTGCGG
Source organism: Rubellimicrobium mesophilum DSM 19309 (assembly GCF_000600335.2). Taxonomy (GTDB): domain Bacteria; phylum Pseudomonadota; class Alphaproteobacteria; order Rhodobacterales; family Rhodobacteraceae; genus Rubellimicrobium; species Rubellimicrobium mesophilum. Next base: position 195,120 of record NZ_KK088554.1, read on the forward strand.
CCTTCGCCGTTGCGATCCGCGACATGTGGGTCCGTGGCGCGCCGCTGATCGGGGCCACGGCGGCCTATGGCGTCGCGGTGCAGATGGCCCAGGACCCCTCGGATGCGTTGCTGGACGAGACCTGGGACGTCCTTCACGAGACGCGGCCCACCGCGATCAACCTCCGCTGGGCGCTGGACGACATGCGGACCCGCCTCCGTCAACTCCCGCCCGAGGAGCGCGCCGAGGCCGCCTATGCCCGCGCGGACATGATCTGCGAGGAGGACGTGGAGATGAACCGGAAGATCGGCGAGCATGGGCTCGCGATCATCCGCGACATCGCCGCGCAGAAGGCCCCGGGCGAGCCCGTCCGCATCCTCACCCATTGCAACGCGGGCTGGCCAGCGACGGTGGACTGGGGCACGGCCACCTCGCCCATCTACCAGGCGGTCGCGGCGGGCATTCCCGTCCATGTCTTCGTGGACGAGACACGGCCCCGCAACCAGGGCGCGCAACTCACGGCCTGGGAGCTGAACTCCCACGGCGTGCCCCATGACCTCATCGTGGACAATGCGGGCGGGCACCTGATGCAGCACGGCGAGGTCGACATGGTGATCGTCGGCACCGACCGGACGACCGCGAACGGCGACGTCTGCAACAAGATCGGCACCTACCTCAAGGCGCTCGCCGCCAAGGCGAACGGGGTGCCCTTCTACGTGGCGCTGCCTTCGCCCACGATCGACTGGACGGTTGGGGACGGCGTGAGGGAGATTCCCATCGAGGAGCGTTCGGGCTCGGAGGTCACGCATGTCCAGGGACGGGACGCTCAGGGCAGGATCGTCACCGTGCAGGTCTCGCCCGACGGCACGGGCGCGCGGAACCCAGCCTTCGACGTGACCCCCGCGAACCTCGTCACCGGCCTCATCACCGAACGCGGCGTCTGCGAGGCCAGCCCCGATGCGCTGGCCGCCATGTTCCCGGACCGCGCGCCCGGCCGCTAGGCGACGAGCATGGCCTCGGCCACGCTCGCCCCGGTGACAAGGTGCGAGACGTAGCCCCCACGGATCGCGGCGATCGAGGGGGCCACCTTGTCGTGGCCGGGAGTGACGAGAATGCCCATCTCGAGCCCCACGAGATGACCGAGCGGGATGCCGATCATGCGCTCCTCCATGTCGTCGGGGATCGGCTGCCCCTCGGCGTTGACGAAGCGTCCGCAGATCACGCCGGCCGCGCCTTTTGCGATGTTGCGCTCCAGATCGCCGGGCGTTGCGAGCCCCGACAGCACGATGTGGCTGTCGGGGAGGGCCGTGCCCGTGGAGAAGAGGAGCTTGTTGACGGTCAGGAGCTGATCGAGCTGCGCCCGGATGATCGGCTCGTTGCGGAGCTCGGCGGCCAAGGCGGGGCGGCTCAGGATCGCGGGGGCGTGCAGGTTGACGCACCGCGCGCCCAGTTGCTGGGCCAGCAGGGTCGAGCAGGTCTCGGACGTGAAGCCGTAGGGCGTCGCCATCGAGCCCACGAGCTGGAGGACCGTCATGCCGGGGATGCTGTGGGGCTCCAAGGCCTCGGCGAGGTCGTGGATCGTGCGTCCCCAGGCGACCCCGAGCCGGTCCCCGGGGGCGAGAAGCATGGGGAGCCACAAGGCGCCCCCCGTGACGACGCGGCGGAACCGCTCCTCCACGTCCAGGCCCTCGTCCGGGACCACATAGGCGGCGCGGAGGCCGAACCTGTCGCAGAGCGCCCGGGCGAGGCCATGCTGGACGAAGGCGGGGGAGGTGAGGGTGATGCGGATCAGTCCCTGCGCCCGCGCCTCCTGAAGGTGGTTCACCACGGTCGCGCGCGAGAGGCCCAGTCGGTCTGCGATCTCCTTCTGGTTCAGTCCGTCTTGGTAGTAGAGCCAGGCGACTTCGACCACGATATCGGGTCCCATGCCTCCCGCTGAGCGCCGTCGTCCCGTCGACATCCTGCATTCCCCGCCATTTGTCAGGCTTCCTTGACTTTTGTCGAAAATGGACCTCACGTCAAACCAAGACGAGAGAGGGGCAGGGATGTTCGAAAATCTGTGGCGCGACGAAGCGGCGGCCGAGTTCGAACGGGCGGCAGGTCCCGATCCAAAGGCCCGGGCCCTTGCGTTGCGAGTCTACAGCTCGCGCCTGATTGGCGGTGTGCCGGACCTCGTCATGCATGGGGGCGGGAACACCTCGATCAAGCTCACGGCGCAGGACGTCTTTGGGGACACCGTGGAGGTCCTGCACGTCAAGGGCTCGGGAGCGGACCTCGACTCCATCACCCCTTCGGGGTTGCCAGCAGTGCGCCTCGATCCCCTGCGCCGGCTGCGGACGCTCGACTCCCTTTCGGACGAGGACATGGTGAACGTCCAGCGAGCCAATCTGCTCGACAGCGCCGCGCCCAATCCTTCGGTGGAGACGTTGCTCCATGCCTGGCTCCCGGAGCAGGTGGTGGACCACACCCATGCAACGCCGTTCCTGGCATTGGCCAACCTCCCCGAGGCCGAGGCGGCGCTGCGCGAGATATTCGGGGAGCGGCTCGCCTTCGTGCCCTACATCATGCCCGGCTTCGCGCTCGCCAAGGCGGCCGCGGCGGTGCGGGACGCGCATCCTGGGGCGGAGGGGCTCCTGCTGGTCAACCATGGCCACTTCACCTGGGGAGCGACGCCGCGCGAATCCTACGACCGCCTGATCGACCAGACCAACGAGGTCGCGGCGTGGCTCGCGGAACGATCCCGCCCGGCGGCTCGGCCGGCGCGCGCGCGGCCGTCCGGGACCGACATGGCTTCCACCCTGGCGGCCCTCCGTGGCGTCCTGGCCTCCGCTCTGCCGAAGGATGCGGCCCTCCCCGTCCTCGACCTGCGCGACGACGACGCGACGCGCAGCTTCCTGGAGCGGCCCGACCTCGGAGAGCTCGCACGGCGGGGGGTCGCGACGCCGGACCATGTGATCCGCACGAAGGCCTTTCCGCTCCATCTCGACCGCGCCGCATGGGACGGCGGTCCCGAGGCCATGCGCACCGCGGTGGAGGCCTACGCTGCGCGCTACCGCGACTACTTCGACAGGCAGGCCTCCCGCGCCACGGGGCCCAAAACCATGCTCGCTCCAATGCCGGGTCTCGTCTGGGCCGAGGGGCTGGGCCTCGTGGGCGTGGGGGTAACCGCGGCTGCGGCGCGGATCGCGGCCGATCTCGGAACGCAGACCCATCGCGTCATGGCGGCTGGCGAGGCCGTGGGGGGCTTCATTCCCATCGGGGAGGCCGACACCTTCGACATGGAATACTGGTCGCTCGAGCAGGCGAAGCTCGGCAAGGGGGCGCGGCCGCCGCTCCAGGGGCGGGTCGTGCTGATCACGGGCGGCGCCGGGGCCATCGGGCGGGCGGCCGCCAAGGCCTTCGCCACCCAAGGCGCAACCGTCTTCCTGACGGACCGGGACGAGGAGGCCCTCAATGCAGCGCGCCGGGAACTGGGCCGTGACCATGGCGGGATCGCGGCCGACGTGACGGCCCCCGGTGCTGCGGCCGGGATCGTCGCAGCCTGCGTGCGCCGCTTCGGCGGGGTCGATATCCTGCTGTCCAACGCGGGCGCGGCTTGGCGTGGCGAGATGGCGACCCTCCCGGACAGCACCCTCCGCGAGAGCTTCGAACTCAATTTCTTCGCCCACCAAGCCATGGCGCAAGCGGCGGTGTCGGTCTTTCGGCAGCAGACGAAAGGCCGCGGGGCGCCCGCCATGGGCCAGATTCTGTTCAACGTCTCCAAGCAGGCCGTAAATCCCGGAAAGGGCTTCGGCGCCTATGGGCTGCCCAAGGCCGCCACCTTCTTCCTGCTGCGCCAACTCGCGCTCGAACTCGGCTCGGAGGGGATACGCGTCAACGGGATCAATGCGGACCGCATCCGCTCTGGCCTCCTCGACGAGGCGCTCATCGCGGCCCGCTCGGAGGCACGAGGCGTTACGCCCGAGCGCTACATGGCCGGCAACCTGCTGGGGCGCGAGGTCGAGGCAAGGCACGTAGGCGAGGCCTTCGTGATGCTGGCGCGCGCGGAGCGGACGACAGGCCATGTGATGACGGTCGACGGCGGCAACATCGAAGCCGCCCTGCGCTGAGCGCCCAGGCGTTCGGATCGGGCCCCCCTCGCAACGCTTCGAACCCCCGCCTGTGGGAGCATGCATGAGCTTCGGAAGCTCGTCTCCCACCACTGGCTCCTCGGTCGTGCGGGAACCCATGGCCCGACGCGGGGCCCAAGACGGCCGTCAGGCTACGTCTGCTGGCGGAGCCAATCGCCCCCATGTTGCGGGAAGCCTCCCTCGTGAAGGCAGGTCAGGCGAGCCTGGCGGGCGCCCGAGCGCGCGGCCGCCTCGGGTGGCGCGCCGCGCAGCCAGGCGGCGATGAATCCCGCGATGAAACTATCGCCCGCACCCGTTGTGTCGACGGGATCGACCCGCTCGGCCGGGATGTGCCACCTCCCCTCCGCTGCGATCACGGCAGCTCCGTCGGCGCCCCGCGTGACGACTGCCATCCGCGCTCCCTGACCAAGCCATTCGCGCCCGAGCCGCTCCGCGTCGTCGGCCGTCCCGGGATGAGAGCCAAAGGCAATCGTGAGCCCTTCGACCCCGAGGTTCCGGGGATCGGCATTGACGGTCAGGTCCTGCGACACGGACCTCCCCTCGAGGGCGAGCCGACGGCGCAGCGCGCCGCCGTCGTCGAGCCACCCGAGGTGGACGTGGTCGGCTTGGATGAGGCGGGAAAGCATCTGGGCATCCGGAGCATATCCCCGACAGACCCCGAAGTCCTCGTGCGCCAGCACGCGCTCGCCGTCGCGGCGCACCTCGATCTGCGTGACCGAGGTGTTGCCCGGCCGTACGACAAGGCCGCCCACGTCCACGCCTTCCTGCTCCAGGGAGCGGCGGACAAGGTCCCCATCATCGTCGGGCCCCACGGCGCCGAAATAGGCGGCAGCAACGCCTGCTCGGCGCGCCTGGACGGCCACGTTGAGCGCATTGCCCCGACGAGGCGCACCACGCGCCCATCCGAGGCGTAGCGCAGCCGGTCGATGCAGTTGTCGCCGACCGCAGCCAGTCGCGGCGCGCGCGCCTCAGTAGGCGACACGACGGTAGTAGCGGCGCGTGGTCAGGGGATGGTTCCGCATCACCTCGAGATGCGCGCTGATCCGTTCAAGGAGCGTCGCGAGGAACGCCGGGCCGAGAAGGCCGCGCAACTCGGCTGAAAGGCCTTGGGTCGGATAGTCGGCGGTGTCGATCACCGTGAGCTCTCCACCAACGGTGGGCACGAAGCGCTCCACCCGCTCGGCCAGCGGCCGCGTCTCGTCCTCGCCCTTCAGGACGACGACGCTCACGCCCTTCTCCACGAGTTCGAGGGTGCCATGGAAGAAGTCAGAGGCGTGAACCGGTCGCGTGCGGATCCACTGCATCTCCTCCAGGATGCACATCCCGAAGTAGAAGGTCTCGGGCCAGATCGGGCCGGCGCCGGTGAAGATGTGGTAGTCATGATCGGCGATCCGGCGCGCGAAGGCATCGGCCCGTGGTTCGATAGCCTTCTTCATGGCCAGGAGCTGCCACGGCAGGCCCTGCATCTCGGCGAGAAGAGCGTCGTAGTTGTCGATCTCGCCCCTGTGCTTCAGGACGGCGAGCGCGATCAGAAGCGACTGGATGTAGAAACTCTCGGACGAGGTGTCGTCGGCGGCGTAGTTGACCAGGACGTGGTGGTCACCTTCGCCGAGGGGTGTCGCCGCGTGACCGATCAAGGTGATGATGGTGGCGCCCCGGGACTTGGCCAGGGCCAGCATCTCCACGCTCTCCTTGGTCGTGCCCGAGAGCGAGGGGATCACCACGATGGATGCTTTCGTCAGATTCGGCGAAGGGGTGACGAGGAGCTCGGCCGTCAGGTCGTCGAAGACGGGGAAGGTCGAGCGCCGGCGCAGCAATTGGGCTGCCGGCTGCATCAGGATCGCCGCGCCTCCAGCGCCCAGGAAGTGGATGTTCGGAGCCCCAGCCGCCAAGGCCTCCCCGATGATCGCGTCGATCCTGGCCGCGAGGGCTACAGCCCCGCCTTGAATCGACAGGAAACGTGACTCGTCGAAGTTGAGCATATCCGAATGTCCTGGTTGATCGCCTGTGTAGATGCCCAGGCGAGGTCTGAAGTTGTCAGACAACATCCTCCTGTGCGAACCTTGACCTGTCAAGTCTCCGGGCAAGCAACGGCGCGAGTGAAAGCGTTTTCTCTCTCGGATCAGGGCCGCGTTGCTTTGCAGGCAGAAGTCTGACAACGCTTTCGGGCGGTTAGCGCGGATAGGGGCGGGGACTGACAATGGGCACCCAAGTCCGGAATGGCAGAACGGCTGTGCTGGAGATGCGGGATCGCATCCTCGCGCTCGTGAAGTCGGAGGGACTCCGGCCCGGCGACCAGATCCCGACGGAGGCCGAGCTTGGCATCCGATTCGGAGGCTCCCGGCCGATGATCCGCGAGGCCCTGAAGCTTCTCGAGCAGGACGGTGTCGTCGATGTGAAGCATGGGCGGGGCCGGTTCCTGACGGCCACGGGCGTTCTGAACGTCCATCGCCCCATCACCCGGTTCGAAAGCATCACGGAGATGGGGCAAGCCCTTGGGCTTCAATACGATAACCGGGTCCTGTCGGTGTCCGAGGAGCGGCCGAGCAAGGAGATCGCCCGGACGCTCGGCCTTGCTGCGGGCGAAGGTGTAATCCGGCTCGAGCGCCTCCGGCTGCACAGGAAGGAGCCGCTGATCTACGGCCTCGCGCTGATCCGGCGCTCCGTTGTTCCCGATCGGCTCTATGAGGTGGACTGGAGCGGGTCGCTGCTCGACCTGCTCGAATCGTATGGCAGCCGGCCGCGAATGTCGGTGGCGAAGGTTCGTGCTCTGACGCTTCCCCCGGATGTGGTGGAGCGCAACGACCTGCGGGATTTCGGCCCGGCTCTGGTCATCGAGGAGACAGCTTACAACCTCGCGGGCGATCCGGTGATCTGGGCCTCTGACTATCATCGAGGCAGCCACTTCGCGTTCGACTTCGTGCGGAAGTAGAAAACGGCCAGGGCACGGCCCTTCGTCGATTATAGCTTGACAGACGTCTGACAACTGGATCGGATCGGGCAAGAGGGCTCCCCGTTGAGCCAGATGCAGCCGGAAACGATGATGCTCGATGTCACCGACCCTCTAGAGCCGCAGACTGCCGCGAGGCTGGACGCCAGCCTCGACGCGCTCTTCCCGGAAGCTCTGTCACTTCTCGAGGACCTGATCGCGATCAACAGCATCAACCCGCTGTTCCCCGGCATCCGACGCGAGGATGTCATCGGCGGGGAGACCGCCTGCACGTCGCGCCTGGGCGCCTGGCTTGCCGAGGGGGGATATTCGACCGAGTCGGTCGCCCCGGATCCGGGCCGGGCCAACTTGGTGGCCTGCCGAGCCGGGGTGGGCGGAGGACGCTCGCTGATCGTCAACGGCCATGTGGACACCGTTGCCCCGTTCCGCCCCCGCGACTGGCTGTCGGGTGATCCCTGGCGGCCGCTTCGGCAGGATGGGCGGCTCTACGGCCTCGGCGCCACCGACATGAAGGGGGGCCTCGTGGCCGCCGCGCTGGCCCTCCGCGCGATTGCGGCCGCCGGGATCCAGCTCAAGGGAGATCTTCAGCTTCACGCCGTCGTCGGCGAAGAGACGATGAGCCACGAGTTCGGCACCTCGGCGGTGATCGAGGCGGGCTTCGGCGGCGACGCGGCCATCGTGGTCGAGCCGACCTCCAGCCCGCGTCCGCTCTCGGTCAATCCGATCTCAGGGGGGAATTTCAACCTTCAGGTCGATGTGAAAGGCTTCGGGACGCACTCCGGCAATCGCGCCGCGACGATCCGCGCCGGAGGCGCAGGCGACGCGGCCGGGGTGAATGCCGTGGAGAAGGCCATCCTCGTCGTCCAGGCGCTCCAGCGCCTCGAACAGGAATGGGGGATCACCAAGCAGCATCCCGCCTTCCCGCCCGGGCTCTTCTCGCTGGTCCCCGGCGTGTTCCACGGCGATGCCGGTGTCCCCTCGGTCGGCTACATGGCCGAGAGCGCGACCGTGGGCTATCTGGTCTGGTACCACCCTCACGAGGCGCCCGAGGCGGTCCGGGCCGAGATCGAGCGTTTCGTTCACCACGCCTCGCAACTCGACACCTGGCTCAGATCCCATCCGCCGGCCTTCCGCTGGGAGAGCAACTGGCCGGCCTTCGAGACGTCGACCGACCACCCGCTCGTCCGGGCTCTCGTGGCGGCTCGCGCGGACGTGCTCGGACCGCTGCCCGAGGGGCTGCCGGAGACAGCCGCGTTCGCCGCGGTCTGCGACGCTAGCTTCCTTGCGGCCAAGGGGATTCCCGCCGTGGTGTTCGGGCCCGGAGACCTGCGCGAGGCCCACGCGATCAACGAGTCCGTGGAGATCGAGGAAATCCGGAGCGCCGCCAGGGTCATCGCCCGCGCGGCTGTCGGCTGGTGCGGGGTGGCCTGAGGTGGCGTGGGTTCTCGAAGCGCGCGACATCCACAAGAGCTATGGGCATGTCCGGTCGCTCCAGGGCGCCTCGCTCGAGGTCGGCGAGGGCGAGGTGGTCGCCCTGATCGGCGACAACGGCGCGGGAAAGTCGACCCTGACCAAGTGCCTGTCGGGGGTCGTCCCGGTCGACTCCGGCGAGATCCGGGTGGACGGCCGCCCGGCCGCGTTCCGCAACGCGCAGGACGCGAGGGAGCACGGGATCGAAACGGTCTACCAGGACCTTGCGCTCGCCGTCGATCTCAACGCCGTGCAGAACATCTATCTGGGCCGCGAGATCATGGCGCCCGGTCTCCGGGGGCGGCTCGGCTTCCTCGATGGCCGAGCGATGCTTGAGCGGACCCAGGCCTCCTTTCGCGAGCTCGGCGTGAACGTCCCCGACATCCGCAGCGCCGTCGCCAACTTCTCCGGCGGGCAGCGCCAAGGTGTCGCGGTGGCGCGGGCGCTGATGTGGGCCCGGCGCGTCGTGTTCATGGACGAACCCACCGCGGCGCTCGGCGTGGCGCAGACCCGCAACGTGCTGAACCTCATCCGCAAGGTGAGCGAGCGGGGAGTCTCCGTCGTCCTCATCAGCCACTCGATGCCCGACGTCATGGCCGTCGCGGACCGCATCGTCGTGCTCCGCCAAGGGCGGACGGTGGCGCGCTTCCGCGCCGGCGAGGTGCGCTCCGACGACCTGGTCGCCGCCATGACAGGCTCGCTCGAAGTCGAAGGGGCCGCAGCATGACCACGAGCGCCAGCACCGAGGGCCTGGACTCGCGGCAAAGCCGGGGCCTCGGGCGGCTCCTCCTCGACCGACCCGAGCTCATGATCCTGGTCGCCCTCCTGATCATGATCGTCGTCTTCGCCACGATGCGGCCCGACGCCTTCCTGTCGGCCATCAACATCCGCAACATGGCCATGGAGGCGGGGATGATGATGTTCCTCGCCACGGGCATGACCTACGTCATCGTCACCGCCGGGATCGACCTGTCGGTCGGCGCGGTGCTGGTCTTCTCCGGCGTTTGCTCCGTGCTGGTCATGCGGCTGATCGGAGTGGACAGCCCGCTTGCGCCGTGGATCGGGCTCGTCGTGGCGGTGCTCGCCGGAGTGGCTTGGGGAGCCCTGAACGGCGTGCTCATCGCTCGCGCCAACCTCTCCCCTCTCATCGTGACGCTCGCCACGATGGGGATCGCGCTCGGCGCATCCAGGCTTCTCGTGGGCGGTGTCGACATCACGGGCGTGCCGTCTTCGCTCGTCAACACGATCGGCGTAGGGCGCATCTGGGGGATTCCGGTGATCTTCCTCCTGTCGCTCGCGTTCGCGGGCCTGATGGGGATCGTGCTCCACCGCACCCGCTTCGGCCTGCACACCTTCGCCGTCGGGTCGAACCCTCAGGGTGCCGAGCGGGCGGGGATCGACGTCGCCCGGCATCTGACGCGCATCTACATGATTTCCGGCCTCTGCGCGGGCATTGCCGGTTACCTCACGCTCAGCCGCTTCGCCTCCACCACGATCGCCGGCCACGCCATGGACAACCTGAAGGCCATCACCGCGGTGGTCCTGGGCGGCGCCAGCCTCTTTGGCGGTTCGGGGACGCTCGTGGGAACCGGCATCGGCGTCCTCATCCCGGTCGTGCTCGCCTCCGGCCTCGTGATCGTGGGCTTGCCGAGCTTCTGGCAGGAGGTGGCCGTCGGCATCGTTCTCCTCGCAGCCGTCATGATCGACCAATGGCGCCGGACGAGGCGTAGTCGCTGATCCGGTCCTGAACCAATCAGGGAGACGTTCAGATGAGACCCCGCAGCATCCTTCTCGCCGCCTTGGCGGCTGCCCCGGAGATGGCTCTGGCGCAGGAGGTCGGCACCGTCGCCCTGGTGCTCGGCCAGCGGGGCAGCGGCTTTCACCAGGCCATCGCCTGCGGCGCGCGCTCGGCCGCCGACGAGCTCGGCGTGGAGGTCGAAATCCAGGCCGCCGCGAACTACGCCGCGACCGAGCAGATTCCGCTGCTCAACTCGGTTCTCGCCACGGGTCCGGCGGCCGTCGTGCTCGACCCGACCAGCAGCACGTCCCTCGTCGCGCCTCTTGCCGAGGCGGCCTCGCAGGGCGTCGTGATCGTCGCGGTGGACACGACGGTGGACGATCCCTCGATGCTGTCGGCCGAGATCGCGACGGACAACTTCCAGGTCGGTGTCGAAACCGCCAAGGCACTTGTCGGGCTGCTCGATGGCCGGACCGGTGCGGTGGCGCAGGTGAACTCCATTCCCGGCATCTCGACGGTGGACGCCCGCATTGCCGGATTCGAGGACGAGATCGCCAAGCACCCCGAGCTGACCTACATCGGCAATCAGTTCGCCAGCGAGGACGTGGCGCAGGCGCAGCAGGCCTTCGGCTCGCTGATGTCGGCCCACCCGGATCTGGTGGGTGTGGCGGCTCAGTCCAACAATCCCGCGATCGGCATCGCCGGCGGCATCCGGGCGGCCGGAGTTGCCGACCAGGTCGTGGCGGTGGGCGTGGACGCCGACCCGCCGGAGATCGAGGCCCTCAAGGAGGGGCTCCTGGATGCGCTGGTGATCCAGCAGCCTTGGGAGATGGGCCACCAGGGGGTCACGCAGGCGGTCGCCGCGTTGCGCGGGGAGCCGGTCACCACCCCGATCGGCACCGGCACGGTGACCGCCACCGCCGAGACCATCGGTGCGCCCGAGGTGATCCGCTTCCTCTACGAAGGTGATTGCATGTGACTCGGCCGCTGGCCGGGCAGCGATGTCCCGCCTCGAAGGACAAGAACGAAGAGCCAGCAAGGGAGAAACAGATATCATGACCCCATTCGTGCGCCTTGTCGGTGCGGCCGCGGCCACCCTCGTGGCAACCGCGGCCGCTGCCCAGGAACGGCCGCATGTCGAGCTCGTCCTCGGCATCCAGATCGGCTTCCACGAAGCGATCGCCTGCGGCGCGCGTGCGGCCGCCGAAGAGTTCGGCGCCGACATCGGCGTCCAGGCTGCCCAGAACTACGGGCCTGCCGACCAGATCCCGCTCCTGAACTCGGTGCTGGCCACCCGGCCCGACTTCGTGATCCTCGACCCCACGAACCGCACCGCCATGGTGGCGCCGCTCGCCGACGCCGTGGCACAGGGCGTCAAGGTCATCGCGGTGGACACGACGCTCGACGACACCTCGATGCTGACGGCTCGCATCGGCACCGACAACGTGGAGGTGGGCCGCCAGCTTGCCCGTGGCCTCGCCGAGCAGCTCGGCGACCAGGCCGGCAAGGTCGCGATGGTGGCATCGAGCCCCGGCATCTCGACGATCGACGACCGCATCAAGGGCTTCGAGGAGGAGATCGCCAAGTATCCCAACCTCGAGTTCATCGGCACCCAGTATGCCGGCAACGAGGTGGGCCAGGCCACGTCGACCTTCAGCTCGCTGCTCGCGGCCAATCCCGACCTGATCGGCGTCGCCGCTCCGTCGGAGAACCCGGCGATGGGCGTCGCCGCGGGCATCCGCGGAGCCGGCGTGGCCGACAGCGTGGCGGCGGCCGGAGTCGACGCGTCGGAAGCGCAGATCGCGGCTCTGCGCGAGGGACTCCTCGACGCGCTAGTCATGCAGCAGCCCTATGAGATGGGCTACGAAGCGGTGAAGGCGGCCGTCGCGGTGACCAACGGCGAGGAGGTGCCCGCCGAGGCCGCCACCGGCGCGGTGATCGGCACGGCCGAGAACATCGATGACCCCGAGGTCGCCAAGTATCTCTACGTCGGCCACTGCATCTGAGACGACCGGTGAGCCTCCAGCCGCGGTCCCTGGGATGGCCCGCGGTTGGATCTGCGCGACCTTTCCACGGAGCTCCGTGATCTCATGAACGACGTCCTCGGCATCGATATCGGCGGCACCTTCACCGACATCATCCTGATCAGTCGGGATGGCGCCCTGGTCGAGAAGGTGCCGAGCACGCCGGACGCCCCTGCTCGCGCCATCGCCGACGGCATCCGCGTGCTGAGGGACCGGCATGGAGTGGACCTGTCGAGCATCGGGCTCTTCTGCCATGGCTCCACCGTGGCGACGAACGCGCTCCTCGAGGGCAAGCTGCCGCGCACGGGGCTCGTGGTGACGGCCGGGTTCCGCGACGTTCTCGAGATCGGCTCCATGATGCGGCCGTCGCTCTTCGACCTTCGCGTGTCCAAGCCCGTCCCCATCGTCCCGCGACAGAGGGTCTTCGAGGTGGCGGAGCGGATCGACCGGGAAGGACGGGTGGACCTTCCCCTCACGGAGGCCGAGATCGCCAGGGTCGTCGCGGACCTGCGCGAGGCCCAAGTCGAGGCGGTGGCGGTCTGCCTGCTGTTCAGCTTCTACAACCCCGCGCACGAGCGAGCGCTGGCCGCCGCCATCGCCGCCGCCTTGCCCGACGTCTCGGTCACGGTCTCGAGCGAGGTGGCCCCCGAGATCAACGAGTATCCCCGTGCCTCGACCACTGCGATCAGCGCGGCTCTGACGCCGCTCGTCGCGCGGTATGTCAGCCAGATCGGGGGCAGCACCGCCTCGGAGGGCCTCGCGGCGCCCCTCTACGTCATGCAGTCGTCCGGCGGCGTCATGACCGCCGAGGAGACGGCCGCGAACGCCCATCGGATGATCCTCTCCGGTCCCGCCGCGGGCGTGCTCGCGGCGCAGCGCCTCGCCGAACAGTCCGGCTATCGCGACATGATCACCTTCGACATGGGCGGCACCTCGACCGACATCTGCCTGATCAAGGATGGGCGCGCCGACCTCGAACGCGAGAGCATGTTCGAGGGGCGTCCGCTCCTTGTGCCCCAGTTCGCGATCCACACGATCGGCGCAGGGGGCGGATCGCTCGCCCGGGTCGATGCCGCGGGCCTCCTCCGCGTCGGGCCCGAGAGCGCCGGCGCGATGCCGGGCCCGGCCTGCTACGGTCGCGGCGGCACGCGCCCGACCGTGACGGACGCCCATGCGGTCCTCGGCCGGATCGACCCCGACCGCTTCCTCGGGGGCGACATGCGGCTCGATGTCGAGGCTGCGCGCCTGGCCGTGCAGACCGGCATCGCCGATCCGCTAGGCATGTCCGTCGAGGAGGCCGCGCAAGGCGTCCTCGACATCGCCGACGCGGCCATGGCGCGCGGGGTGCGGGTGGTGAGCGTGAACAAGGGCTATGACCCGCGTGACTTCGCGCTCGTCCCCTTCGGCGGGGCGGGGGGGATGCACGCCCTCACCGTCGGGGCCATCGTGGAGGTGGGCCGTGTCGTGGTCCCCCCGCGTCCCGGCATCTTCTCGGCCGTCGGGCTCGCGAGCTCGGATGTGAAATACGATTTCATCCGCACGATCGAGCGCCCGCTCGACCAGGTCGGCGCCGGGGGCGTCGCGGCCGTCCTGTCCGAACTGGAGCAGGAGGCCTCCGCCCGCCTCGCGGCGCGACTTCCTGCCGGCGTTGCGGTGGAGATGCGGCGAACGGCCCGTCTGCGCTACGTGATGCAGGACAACAAGGTCGAGCTGCCGTTCCCCGAAGGGCCGGTCGAGGGGCGGCCATGGCCGCGCTCGTGGCCGAATTCCACGAAGCGCACCGCTTTCAGTTCGGTCACCACAACCCTGAAGGTCGTGTGGAGCTCGTCTCCCTCGGGGTCGAGGCATTCGGGCGGCTCGGGCGCGGTGGCCTGCCGCGCCACGCCGCCACGGCACCGGAGGAGTCGGCGCGCCGCCGTGTCCATTTCCGGGAGACGGGCTGGACCGAGGTGCCGGTTCTGCGACGTGTGTCGCTGCCTCCGGGCACGGCCTTCATCGGCCCTGCGATCGTCGAGGAGCGCGAGGCCACCATCGTCGTCACCCCCGGCGTCTCGGCGGAGGTGGATGCCCACGGCAACCTCGTCCTGACGCGCGATCCGACCGGAGATCCCAGATGATCCATGATCCGATCACCACCGAAGTCGTGCGCCACGCGCTCGAGACGATCGCCGAGGAGATGGGAACGTCGCTTCGCCGGACCGCCATGAGCGTGGTCATCAAGGATCTGCGCGACTACTCCTGCGCCGTCTTCGACCCCAAGGGACATCTGCTCGCCTGCACGATGGACATCCCGTCGCTGATGGCGTCGATGGCGCCGGCCCTCCAGGCGATCGTCGCCAAATGGACGGACGACATCGGCCCGGGTGACGTGTTCATCACGAACCATCCCTACCTGGGATGTGCCCACACCTCGGACGTCAACATCTTCGTGCCGGCTTTTGGCGCGGATGGATCGCTCGTCGGCTTCGCCGGTGCCGCCGCGCACCACGCCGACTGGGGAGGCCGGGTGGCCGGCACCGCCGCCTACGACAGTCGGTCCGTCTTCCAGGAGGGGGTGATCCTCGCGGCGCTCAAGCTTGTCGAGGCGGGGCGGGCCAATGCGGCGATCATGGACATAATCCGCGAGAACGTCCGCCATCCCGCCCAGAACATGGGTGACCTCCGGGCGCAGATCGCCGCGGCCACGGCTGGCGCGAGCCGCATGGCGGGCCTGGCCGGCCGCCACGGGCCGGAGGGCCTCCGCGCCATCTTCGACGGACTGGTGAGCTATACGGCCCGACGCACAAGGGCCGAGCTGGCGGCCCTGCCCGACGGCACCTGGTCGGCGGAGGGTGCCATCGACGACGATGGCATCACCCCGGGAAACCGCGTCACCTTCCGCGTGGACGTGACCGTGAAGGGCGACGCCATCACCTTCGACTTCTCGCGCGGCGACAGGCAGATGCCTGGGGGCATGAACATCCCCTGGTCCTCTCTCCGGTCGGCCGTGCAGTACGCGCTGACCTGCATCCTGCCTCAGGACATCCCGGTCAACGAGGGGGTCATGGACGCGGTCACCATCGTCGCTCCCGTGGGGGGAGCGGTGAACCCCGCCCATCCGGCGGCCGTGAGCGACCGGCACATCGCCTGCGAGCGGCTCTGCGACGTGCTGGTCTCCGCCATGGGGCAGATCGCGCCCCATCGGACCTCCGCGGGCTGGTGCGTGGGCTTCCCTGTCTTCATCTGCGAAACGCGGTCTCCCAAGACGAGAGACGCGTCGGTGCTGCTCGGCATCATCGCGGGAGGGGCCGGCGCCCACGAAGGAGCCGACGGCGCGAGCGGGATCGACGTCCATCTCTCGAACTGCGCCATCACTCCGGCCGAGGCGATCGAGGCGAACTATACGTTGCGGATCGATCGCTACGAGCTCATCCGCGACAGCGGCGGCGCGGGTCGCCACCGGGGCGGGCTCGGCATCCGCGCCGACTACCGCAACCTGTCGGACCGACCCATGGACGTGCAGACCGAGGTCGAGCAGAGCGCTGCCGATTCGGCGCCCTGGCCTCTCGACGGAGGGCGGCCGGGGACGACCTGCGCCGTGGCGATGATCGCCGACGGGGCCGAACGGCCGTTGCCGTCCAAGGGTTACTTCACGATCCCGCCCGGCGGCGTCGTCTCGATGCGGGCCGGCGGCGGGGGCGGGGCCGGGGATCCGCTGGCCCGGCCGGAGGAGGTGGTGATGGCCGATCTCGCCGCAGGCTACATCAGCGAGGAGGCGGCGCGGACGATCTACCGCGTCGATCCCGCCACTGGCCGGCGCCCTCGGACCGCGGCGGCATGAGCTTCGCCGACCCGGCCATGTTCCGGCCCGCCGATTTCGGGCGCCCCTACTGGGCCGAGGCCATGCCCGAGCCGCCGCCTCCGGCCGATCCGGCCCGCCTGCCGGCCTCGGCCGACGTAGTCGTGGTCGGTGCGGGCTACACCGGCCTGAATGCGGCGCTGACCGCGGCCCGGGCCGGGCTCGACGTCGTGGTGATCGACCGCGACTACCCGGGCGCGGGGGCCAGCGGCCGAAACGGCGGCCATGTCTCGTCCTCGATGAAGCCCGACGAGGACGAGCTTGCCCGTCGGATCGGGACCGGCAAAGCCCGCGAGGTCCTTTCGCTCGGCTTGGCCGCACAGGCCTACCTCAACCGGCTGATCGCCGAGGAACGGATCGATTGCGATCTCGAGACGCCGGGCCACTTCATGGGCGCCCACAAGCCGGAGGCCGTGAGCGGGCTCAAGGCCTGGGCGGAAGGCCAGCGCGCGCTCGGCGTCCCTGTCGATTGGATCGAGAGGACGGATCAGCACGCCATCGTGGGCAGCGACCACTTTCTCGGCGGGGTCTTCATGCCCTCGTGGCAGTCCCTGCATCCTGGAAAGTACGTCTCCGGCCTTGCGGCCCGCGTCGAGGCGGCAGGCGCCCGCATCCTTCCAGGCCTGGCCCTCCTGTCGGTCGCGCGGCGGCAGGGCCGGGTGGAGCTCTCGCTATCGGGTGGGCGGCAGGTCGCGGCACGTCATGCCGTCCTGGGGATGAATGCCCAAGTCGGGCCCGCTGTCCCCAATCTGCGCCGTCAGGTGATCCCCATCGCCTCGGTCCAGGTCTCCACGGCGCCGCTCGACCCCAGTCTGGTGCGTCGCCTCCATCCCCGGCGGGCCATGGTCTACGACAGCCGGCGCCTGGTCACCTATTCCCGCGTCTCGCCCGACGGCACGCGGATCCTCGTCGGCAGCCGCGTCCCCTTCGCCTTCGGCCATCCCGAGCGATCGCGGGCCGCGATGCAGGCTCGGATGGCGCGGGTCTTTCCCGAGCTTACCGGAACCCCCACCGACCATCTCTGGGGAGGCCTCGTGGCCTACACGCCCGACCACCTGCCCCATATCGGCTCGGACGCGGGGCTCCATCACGCCATGGGATACTGCGGCACCGGGGTCGCCATGGCGAGCTACCTTGGCCACCTGCTCGGCCGCCGCGTGGCCGGCGAGGAGGCGGCGACCGCCCTCGACGAGATCGCGGGCGCGAGCCTGCCCTTCTACAACGGACGTCCCTGGTTCCTGCCTGCGGTCATGGCCTGGTACGGGTTCGAGGACCGGTTCCGGTGATCGCCCTGCCGTTCCGCGGCTTGCCCAAGGCCGAGCCGCTTCCAGCGGCGCTCCTCGAGCCGAGCGGCGAGGCTTGGCAGCGGGGGCTGCGGTCGGTCGATCGCGGCGACGGAGCGGGAGGACGAGTCACGGCCGGAAGCTGGCAAAGCGGCGCCTTCAGGACGCGCACCTTCACCTTCGGTGGGCACGAGTGGATGTGGGTGCTGGAAGGGCGCGTCGAGATCGCGTCCGACCATGGGCACTGGTCGATTGGTCCAGGCGGGGCCGGCGTGGTTCCTGCCGGACTTCGCTGCGCCTGGACGCAGCCCGTCCCGGTCACCAAGGTCTTCCTCCGCTGGGATGGAGAGCTGCCCGGCCGACCGGCCGCCCCTTGGCTGTCCTCCGATCCCGATCGCGGCTTCGGCTATGCCGGGCGCGAGGGGATGCTGGTCGCGTCTGCACGCTCCGCATCCTGGGTGTCACCCGCTCGGGAGATCCGGATCGCCGTGCACGACTCCACGGCCTACCTGACGAACCGGCCTGCCTCCCCGTCGGAGAGCTGAGCGCCGATCGGCGGAATGAATCCCGGCACAACGCGTCCACCGTGATGGATGCACGCCGGCGACATCCCTTCCGGTACGGGGCCGATCCTCCGGGAAAACGTGGGGGACCCTCTCGAATGGTCATCCTTGTTCCGCCATCGCAGCGACATCTCCGCACCTGCTCCTCCGCGTGCCGGAGGCCAGCACCGGGACGCTGGCCCTGGCCTGTGCGGTGGCGTCCCTGCTCTCCATGAGTCGGCCGCAGCGCCGACCTGAGCCGTTGGCGAGCGGGTTGTCCGCTGCCCGTGGCGCTGGCGAGGAGGCCTTCGGCGCCGTGCGGGAGTGCCTGCCGAACGTCGTCGCCGGCGCGGCCGGGAGATCGTGATCTGTCGTCGCCTGACCCGGGCCTCTTGGTTGGAGCCGCCCTGAGGGTTCCTCCGGCAGGCGGGCGCTCAGGGTGCTCCGAGGTCCGGCGAGCGGGAGGACCCGGGCGTCATCCCGTGCGCCTCGGGGGACAGCAGGTCCGCGACGCGATGAGCCAGGTCCGACTGGCGGAACGGCTTGGTCAATCGCGGAAGGTCGTCGGCCGCCCCGTCGGCGAGCTGGGCATAGCCCGTGATGAGCAGCACCGGCAGGCTCGGCCGGAGATGTCGGACCGCCGTGGCCAGATCGGCGCCGTTCATGCCGGGCATCAGGTAGTCGCTGACCAGCAGGTCCGGGGCCAGCCCGCCCCGCAGCAACTCCAGCGCCGCCGCGCCGCCATTAGCCTCGGCGACCACGTAGCCCAGGTCCCGCAGCATCTCGGCGGTTCCTAGGCGGACCAGATCCTCGTCGTCGACCAGCAGCACCTTGGCCTCGAACGGGGCCGGGATGGCCTCGACGTCCTCGCTCCTGCGCCCGGCCGCCGCCTCCTGCGCCGCCGGCAGCCAGACCTCGGCCCGCGTGCCCTGCCCGGGCTGGCTGTCCAGCAGCAGGGCGCCGCTGGACTGGGCCGCCAGGCCGTGCACCATGCTGAGGCCCAGGCCCGTGCCACGGCCCCGGGGCTTGGTCGTGAAGAAGGGCTCCACGGCGCGTTGGAGCGTGGTCGCGTCCATGCCGGTCCCCGTGTCCGCGACGGACAGGACCACGTAGTCGCCCGGAGCGAGGTCGGTCCGGCTGCCCTCGGCCACCAGTTCCTCGCGCGCCGAGATGCGCAGGCTCCCCCCCTCCGGCATCGCGTCCCGGGCGTTGACGCAGAGGTTGAGGATCGCGAGCTCGATCTGGGACGGGTCCACCTTGGCGGGGGGCAACGCGCCCGGGATGCCGACGGCCAGGGCGATCTGGGGGCCGAGCGAGCGCGCGATCAGGTCCCGCATGCCGTCCACGAGCTGCCCCATGTCGACCGGCCTCGTCTCCAGCGTCTGCCGCCGCGCGAAGGCCAGGAGGCGAGCCACGAGCGTCTTGGCCCGCTCGGCCGCCTCCATGGCTCCGCCGAGGAGGCGGTCGGTCCGCTGGTCCAGCGTCACCCGGCGGCGGATGATGTCGAGGGAGCCCATGATGGGCGTGAGGAGGTTGTTGAAGTCATGGGCCACGCCGCCCGTGAGCTGGCCTATCGTCTCCATCTTCTGGACCTGGTGCAGGTCGGCCTCGGCCCGGAGGCGCTCGGCCGTCTCCCGGGCCAGCCGGGCGTTGGCCTCGCGCAGCTCGGCCGTGCGCTCGTCCACGCGCCGCTCCAGGGTCTCGTTGGCCGCCTGCAGGCCGGATTCGGCCTGCTTGAGGGCGGTGATGTCCACGAAGGCCGCGATGGAGCCGCGCGGGCGCCCCTCCGAGCTCAGGAGCGGCACCGCGTTGCCGATCAGGTGGACGGCTCCGCCATCCTCGAAGACGACCGTTTCCTCGAAGTCGCGCACCTGCACGCCGCGCGCCGCCCGCTGCACCGGAAGGTCCCGGGGCGGGATCTCGGCGCCGTCAGGCTCCAGGATGCGGAAGTGACGCACCGCGTCCCTGGCATCCGGGGAGGTCTTGGACATGTTCGCCGGGGATGGCACCCGCAGGAGGTCACGGGCGACGCGGTTGCCGTCCACCCGGCGCGCCTCGGGATCGCGGGCGATCCAGATCGCGGCCGGCACCGCGTCCACCAGGGTCTCCAGCTCGTCCGCATACTCGCGCAGGCGCTGCTCGTCCGCCTTGCGGGGGCTGATGTCGATGGCGATGCCGACCACCCGACGGCACTGGCCGGCCTCGTCGAAGAGGCCCCGGCCCTTGGCCGCGACCCAGCGGACCACGCCATCCTCCTTGCCGACCGTGCGGTACTCGACGTCGTAGAGCCCGCGCATCTCGGGGTCGCAGGCCCGCAGGAACGCCGCCGTCGTCGCCTCGCGGTCGTCGGGGTGCAGGCCGGCGTAGAAGTCGGCCATGGACACCTCGGCCTCGGCCGAGATCCCGAACATGGCCTTGACGCGCGGCGGCCAGATCAGCCTGTCCTGGACGAGGTCGACGTCCCAGAACCCGACCTCGGCGTGCTCGGTCGCCAGGCGCAGCCGCTCCTCGCCCTCGCGGAGACGCTCGACCGCCGACCGGAGATCCTCGATGTCGGTGGCGATGCCCACCCAGGACTCGATGGCCCCGTCGCGCAGGAGGGGCGCCACCTGGGCCCGGTGGCGGCGATAGCGCCCATCTCCGGCGCGCAGGCGGACCTCCACGTTATAGGCCCGACGCTCCCTGATCCCGGCCTCCCGCGCCGAGACGACGATGGTTCGGTCGTCGGGATGGATGGCTTCGATCCAGGCCCGGCCCTGATGGTCGTCCCCCTGGCCCGTGAAGTCGCGCCATGCCGCGTTGTAGATGTCGCCCGAGCCGTCGGGGCGGTTCACCCACATCTTCTTGGGCGCGCTCTCCACCAGGGCCCGGAAGCGCGCCTCGCCTTCGCGCAGCAGGACGGCCCTGCGCTCGAGGTCCTCGAAGGCGCCGAACAGCGCGTCGAAGGCCAGGGCCGTCGTGATCGTCACGAGCAGGAACAGCGCCAGCACCAGCGCCTGATCGCCGCCGGCCGGGACGAGCAGGGGGCCCGGCTCCATGAACAGGGTCCCGGCCGCCGTCGCGCTGAGCAGGGCGGCCAGCAGGCCCGGCGCCCGACCCAGGGCGAGGCCCGCCATGATCGAGGCGGGGGCGAAGGGCAGG
>NZ_KK088555.1 GCF_000600335.2 Rubellimicrobium mesophilum DSM 19309
CTTCAACATCAGGCACGCCTGGATGGCAGCATCCGAGAAGGTGGTCGGACGCCCGCGCCGGCCACTCGGGGCGGCGATCCACTCCATCTCGGGATCAAACCAGACCAAAAGCGAGCCGCGCTGCTTCAGGGCTTCACTGTAGGCGCGCCAGTTGGTCGTGCGGTAGGTCGGAGGGTCAGGCTTGGGCATCCTCATCCACTAACCCACTCAGCCTCCAAGAGGAATCCCGCAGGATTTGCGCAACAGAGCCGTGGAACTTAATGTTGACCTTCTTTGTGCCCCAGAAGCCTTCAATCTCAAGTGAGTCGACGAAGTTAATCATTCACACATGCTTTCCTTGCTCAATGAATTGGATTGCGGCCTGGTCACACCCTCACCTCCCGTCCCACCTGCTCCCCCACCCCGAACACCCGCTTGTACCGCTCCACCTCCCCTTTCGGCCCCATCGCCTTCTCCGGGTTGTCCGATAGCTTGACGGTGGGGCGGCCGTTGGCCTCGACGGCCTTGCAGACGAGGCTGAAGGGGGCCAGCGCGTCGCCCTCCACGAGGCCGCCGAAGTCGTTCGTCAGCAGCGTCCCCCAGCCGAAGGTGATCTTCACCCGGCCCGCGAAGCGCGCCTGGAGCTGGGCCATCTCCTCCACGTCGAGCCCGTCCGAGAAGATCAGGAGCTTCTCGCGCGGGTCCTGGCCGTGGGCCTTCCACCAGCGAATCGCGGCCTCGGCGTTCTCAATGGGGTCGCCCGAGTCGATGCGGATGCCGGTCCACTGCGTCAGCCAGTCGGGCGCGCGCTGCAGGAACTCCTTGGTGCCGAATGTGTCGGGGAGGATGACGCGGAGGTTGCCCTCGTGCTCCTCCTGCCACTCCTCCAGCACCTGATAGGGCGCGCGGGCGAGCTCCTCGTCGCTGTCGGCGAGGGCCGCGTAGACCATGGGCAGCTCGTGGGCGTTGGTGCCGATGGCCTCGAGGTCGCGCTTCTTGGCGATCAGGCAGTTGGAGGTGCCGGTGAACTTGTCGCCCAGCGCCTCGATCATCGCCTGCACGCACCAGTCCTGCCAGAGATAGCCGTGCCGCCGCCGCGTGCCGAAGTCGGCGAGGCGCAGGCCCTCGATCCTGCGCAGGCGCTCGCCCTTCTCCCAGACGCGGGTCATGGCGCGGGCGTAGAGGACCTGCAGCTCGAAGCGGCCCATGCCCTTGAGGACGGCACGGGAGCGCAGCTCCATGATGACGGCGAGGGCCGGGATCTCCCAGAGCATGACCTCGGGCCAGAGGCCCTCGAAGGTGAGCTGGAACTGGCCGTCGCGCTTTTCGAGGTGGTAGGGGGGCAGTGTCAGGTTCTCGAACCACTCCATGAAGGCGGGCGAGAACATCTGGCGCTTGCCATAGAAGGTGTTGCCGCGGAGCCAGGTGGATTCGCCGCGCGAGAGGCGGAGGGTGCGGATATGGTCGAGCTGCTCGCGCAGCTCCCCCTCGTCGATGAGCTCGGCGAGACGGATGTGCTTGGCGCGGTTGATGAGCTGGAAGGTGACGCGCACGTCGGGCTTGTTGCGGTAGACCGACTGGCACATCAGGAGCTTGTAGAAGTCGGTGTCGAGGAGCGACCGGACGATCGGGTCGATCTTCCAGGTGTGGTTCCAGACGCGGGTGGCGATGTCGATCATGCGGGGCTCCTTGCGGGGCGGGCGCGGGTGGCGATCATTTCGTCACCGTCACGCCGGCCCGGGCCCAGTCTGCGTGGGCGGCGGCGAGGCTGCCCGAGAGGTCGATGGCGCGGGTCAGGTCCTCGCGCACGGTGACGCGGAGGCCCAGGCGAGCGCCGTCCCGCGCCGAGTAGTTGACGCAGAAGTCGGTGGCGAGGCCGACGAGGGTGATCGCGTCGATCCCCCGCTCGCGCAGGTAGCCTCCGAGGCCCGTGGGCGTGCGGTGGTCGTTCTCGAAGAAAGCGGAGTAGCTGTCGACGTCGCGCCGGAAGCCCTTGCGGAGGATCAGGTCGGCGTCGGTGCGCAGGGCGGGGTGGAAGTCGGCGCCGGGGGTGCCTTGGACGCAGTGGTCGGGCCAGAGCACCTGCGGGCCGTAGGGCATCTCCACCTCCTCGTAGGGCCGACGGCCCCAGTGGGAGGTGACGAAGGAGGAATGGCCCGCCGGGTGCCAGTCCTGCGTCAGGATGACGGCCCGGAACTCGTCCATCAGGGCGTTGATGCCAGGGACGATCTCGTCGCCCCGTGACACGGCCAGCGCGCCGCCGGGGCAGAAGTCGTTCTGGACGTCGATGACGACGAGGGCTTCGTTCGCGGGGCGCATTGGCGGGCCTCCCTCCCCATGAAATTGTCCCTCATGGGTAAGGAGGGGGCCGTCAGGTGTCCAGATGCGCGACCGCGAGGGCGTTCTGCTGGATGAACTCGCGCCGCGGCTCCACGGCGTCGCCCATCAGGCGCGAGAAGATGTCCTCGGCCTCGGCCACGTCGTCGATGCGGACCTGCAGCAGCGTCCGCGCGTCGGGGTCGAGCGTCGTCTCCCAGAGCTGCTCGGGGTTCATCTCGCCCAGGCCCTTGTAGCGCTGGAGCGTGAGGCCCTTCTCGCCCTCGGCCAGGATCGCCTTGAGAAGGTCGAGCGGCCCGAAGATCGCCTGCGAGCGATCCTTGCGGACCAGCGTCGCGGGCTGGTCGTAGGTCTCGGCCAGGGTGTCGGAGTGCGAGCCCAAGCGCCGGCTCTCGCCCGAGCGCAGCATCGCGCCGTCGAGGGTGCGCAGTTCCTCCACGCCGCGCAGGACGCGGGACAGGCGGATGCCCTTGTCCTGGGTGACGCGGCCGCGCCAGCCCTTCTCGTATTCGAGCGCGATGAGGTCGAGCCGCTCGGCCACCTTCTCGGCCACGCCCTGAAGGTCGGCGTCCACCGCGCCGGTGCGGAAGGCGCCGGCGATAGCGGCCTGCTCGAGTATGTGGCGCGGGTAGTGGGTGGGATAGGCGTCGAGGCTGCGCTTGACGGCCCGCGCCTCCTCCACCACGCGCATGAGGTCGGCGCCGGCGATCTCGGCACCGGTGCCCAGGCGCAGGATGGCGCCCTCCACCCCCTGCTGGATCAGGTACTCGTCCAGCGCCGCCTGATCCTTGAGGTAGACCTCGGACTTCCCGCGCGAGACCTTATAGAGCGGGGGTTGCGCGATATAGAGATAGCCGCCCTCGATCAGCTCGGGCATCTGGCGGAAGAAGAACGTCAGCAGCAGCGTCCGGATATGCGCGCCGTCCACGTCGGCGTCCGTCATGATGACGATCTTGTGGTAGCGGAGCTTGGAGATGTTGAACTCGTCGCGCCCGATTCCGGTGCCGAGCGCCATGACGAGGTTGCCGATCTCCTGCGAGGACAGCATCCGGTCGAAGCGCGCCCGCTCCACGTTCAGGATCTTGCCGCGCAGGGGCAGCACGGCCTGGGTCCGCCGGTCGCGGCCCGTCTGGGCGCTGCCCCCGGCCGAGTCGCCCTCCACCAGGAAGACCTCGGTCTTGGAGGCGTCCTTCTCGGAGCAGTCCTTGAGCTTGCCGGCGAGGTAGTTGACGTCGAGCGCCGACTTGCGGCGGGTGAGCTCGCGCGCCTTGCGGGCAGCCTCCCGCGCCAGCGCGGCCTCGATGATCTTGCCGACGATGGCCTTGGCGTGGTGCGGGTTCTCCTCGAACCATTCAGCCAGCTTCTCGCCCACGAGGTTCTCGACCGCCGGGCGCACCTCGGAGGAGACGAGCTTGTCCTTGGTCTGGGAGGAGAATTTCGGGTCCGGCACCTTGACCGAGAGCACGCAGGTCAGCCCCTCGCGCGCGTCGTCGCCGGTGAAGTCCACCTTCTCCTTCTTGGCGATGCCGCTGTCCTGCGCGTACTTGGTGATCGTCCGCGTCAGCGCCGCGCGGAAGCCCTGGAGGTGTGTGCCGCCGTCTCGCTGGGGGATGTTGTTGGTGAAGGGCAGGACCGTCTCGTGGTAGGAGTCGTTCCACCACATCGCGACCTCGACGCCGATGCCCGCCCGCTCGCCCGCGATGTGGATGGGCTCGGGCATGGTGGAGGACTTGGAGCGGTCGAGATACTTCACGAACTCCTTCACGCCGCCCTCGTAGAAGAGCTCGGCGCGCTGGAGTTCGGCCCCGCGGTTGTCCTCCAGGGTGATCTTCACGCCGGAGTTCAGGAAGGCGAGCTCGCGCAGGCGCGTCTCGAGCGTCTTGAAGCTGTAGTCGAGGTTGGAGAAGGTCCCGTCCGGCCGGTGCGTCTTGGCCGAGGCGAGGAAGCGGACCTCGGTCCCCTTCTCGCCCGGCTGGGCGTCGCCCTCGACCCGCAGCGGGATCACGGTGTCGCCGTTCTCGAAGCGGGCGTAGTGGACCTTGCCGTTGCGCCAGATGCGCAGGTCGAGCCAGTCGGAGAGCGCGTTCACCACCGACACGCCCACGCCGTGCAGGCCGCCCGAGACCTTGTAGCTGTTCTGGTCGAACTTACCCCCGGCATGGAGCTGGGTCATGATGACCTCGGCGGCCGAGACCCCCTCCTCCTTGTGGATGTCCACGGGGATGCCGCGCCCGTTGTCGCGAACCGAGACGGAGTTGTCGGCGTGGATGCGGACCCGCACCTCGGTCGCATGGCCGGCCAGCACCTCGTCGATGCCGTTGTCCACGACCTCGTAGACCATGTGGTGAAGGCCCGAGCCGTCGTCGGTGTCGCCGATGTACATGCCCGGGCGTTTCCGCACGGCATCCAGGCCCTTGAGAACCTTGATGGATTCGGCGCCATAGGCGGCGGCCGCGGCGGTGGCGTCGGACATGCTCGAAAGCCCTTCTGAAAGTCGTCGATCTTATAGGGGGAGGAGGGGGAATGTCACCCCTTGGCCCTTGCAGATATGGGGTTTTCGCGCCGAATTGCTACCCCTGGAGGGGGTCACAGGAAGGGGATCACGAGCCCCACGGCCATCAGCAGGCTTCCCGCAGTGACGTTGGTTCGCCGCACTGCGCCGGGCGAGGACAGGAAGGCCCGCGCGCGCCCCACGAGGAGCGCGAGGAGCAGGTTGCCCATGAGCGGGATGGTCACGGAGACGGCGAGGATCGCCGCGATGTCGGGCCAGCCGAGCCGCGTCACGTCGAAGAAGCCAGGGAGCATCCCCATGTAGAACAGGATCGCCTTGGGATTGGCGAGGACCGCCGCCACGCCGGTCAGGAACCCCGCCCACATCCCGGGCCGTGTGAGCCGCGAATCCGCCCCGATGGGCTTGCCCGCGCTGCGGACCACCAGCGCGCCCATGACGAGGAAGGTCAGCGCCGCGACCCATTTCAGCGCGTGGAGGAAACCGCCCCAGACCGACAGGATCCAGCTCACGCCCAGGATCGCGCAGAGCGGCCAGAGCAGGTCGCCGAGCGTCACCCCGACCGCGAGCGGCCAGGCGGCGCGGAAGCCGCCAGACAGGGCCCGTGCGGTCACCGCGACCCAGACGGGCCCGGGCGTGAGCCACAGGAGAAGGATGCCCAGGGCGTAGAGGCCCAGGTCGGACGCCGAGATGGTCATGGGTTCAGCGCGGGGGCAGCGTCAGGCTTCCGTCGGCCGCCAGCGGCCAGAACGGGTTCATCGCCAGTTCCCAGACATGGCCGTCCGGGTCCGCGAAATAGCCCGAGTAGCCGCCCCAGGAGGTCGCCTGCGGCACCTTGATCGCCTTGGCGCCCGCCTGCATGGCGCGGTGCCAGGCCTCGTCCACGTCCTCCTCGGACGCGAAGTTCTGCGCGAGCGTCACCGCGCCGGTCCGAAGCTCCCCCACCGGGCGGTCCATATCGTCGGCGAGGTCGTCGAGCCCGAACAGCGCCAGCGCCGCCCCGTGCATCTGGTAGAAGGACACCCCCTCCTGCTCCTGCGCCGGGCGCCAGCCCAGGGCGCGGTAGAAGGCGCGCGAGGCCTGCAGGTCGCGCACGCCCAGGGTGATGAGGGTCACGCGCTGCTCGGGCAGGCGGTGGTGGGGGCTCATGCGGGACTCCGTTCGGTGAGATGCGAGACGCCGCCCTCCTCGGCGGCCTCCCAGTATTGCGCCCGATTCCCCAGTTCCGCAAAGAGGCCCGGCTCGGTTCCCGTCATGAAGGCCTGCAGGCCCAGCCCGCAGACCTCGTCGTAGAGCGCCGCGCGGCGGCCGGGATCGAGATGCGCCGCCACCTCGTCGAGGAGGAGGAGCGGCGCGGTCCCGTCCTCCTCAATCGCCCGGGCATTGGCGAGGATCAGCGAGACGAGGAGCGCCTTCTGCTCCCCGGTGGAGCAGTCGCGGGCGGCGACGCCCTTGGCGGCCCAGACGGCCTCGAGGTCGGCGCGGTGGGGGCCGAGGAGGCTACGCCCCGCCGCCATGTCGCGCCAGCGGACCCGCTCCAGCCCTTGCGCGTAGAGCTCCTCCGTCGGCGGCAGCGGGTCCTCGGGATAGGTAATGGCCAGGGCGGCGGCCGGGAACGCGGTCTCGGCCTGCCCCTGCGCGGCCATGAGGCGGGCGATGGTCGCCTCCCGGTTCCGCGCAACCTGCGTCCCGGCCTGCGCCATTTGCGACTCGAGGGCGGCGTACCAGTGCGCGTCGCGCGAGCCGTCCTTGAGCAGCCGGTTCCGCTCCCGCATCGCCTTCTCGTAGGCGAGCGAGGCCTCGCCGTGGTCGGGGAAGAGGCTCATGGTGGCGCGGTCGAGGAAGCGCCGTCGCCCTTCGGCCCCCTCGGTCCAGAGCCGGTCCATGGCGGGCACCAGCCAGAGGACGGGAATGAGCCTGGCTAGGTCGAGCTGCGAGGCGGCCTTGCCGTCGATCCGCACCGTGCGCGCCTCGCCCGGCAGCGCCTGGGTCTCGACCTCGTGGTCCGTGGGCCCAAGCGCGACGTTCGCCGCGACCTTCCAGCCCACCCCCTCGGCCCGACGCCCGACCTCCTCCGACGCCGCGCGCCGCAGGCCTCGCCCCGGGGACAGGAAGGAGACAGCCTCCAGCAGGTTCGTCTTGCCCGACCCGTTCGGCCCCCAGAGAGCGACGGGGCGCCCGTCGAACAGCAGCCGCGCGCGGGCGTGGCTGCGGAACTGCGACAGCGCGAGGTGCCTGAGGTGCGGCTGGCTCACACCCGCATCGGCATCACGACATAGAGCGCGGACTGGTCATCGCCCTCGCGCATCACCGTGGGATCGCCCGAGGAGTTGAACAGGAACACCGCGTTCTCGCGGTCCACCTGATGCGCGATCTCGAGGAGATACTTGGCGTTGAACCCGATCTCGAGCCGGTCGTCGCCGTAGGCCACGGCGAGTTCCTCCTCGGCGGTCCCCTGGTCGGGGGCGTTGACCGAGAGGATCAGCCGGTCCTCGTCGAGGTTCATCTTCACGGCGCGCGAGCGCTCCGACGACACCGTCGCCACCCGGTCCACGGCCTGCGCGAATTCCTTGGCGTCCACCTCCAGCCGGCGCGCGTTGGCCTGCGGGATCACGCGCGTATAGTCGGGGAAGGTCCCGTCGATCACCTTGGAGGTGAGGGTGATGTCCGGCGTCTCGAACCGGATCTTGGTGTCCGAGACCGAGACCTTGATGACCGCCTCGTCGCTGTCGAGGAGCTTGCGCAGCTCTGCCACGGTCTTGCGGGGCACGATCACGCCGGGCATCCCGGCCGCGCCTTCGGGCAGGGCGGCGTCGATCCGGGCGAGGCGGTGGCCGTCGGTCGCGACGGCGCGCAGCATCGGGCCGTCCGACCCCTGGGCCACGTGGAAGTAGACGCCGTTCAGGTAGTAGCGCGTCTCCTCGGTCGAGATCGCGAACTTCGACTTGTCGAAGAGCCGGCGCAGCAAGGGCGCGGGAGCTTCGAAGGTGGTCGTGTAGTCGGGCGAGGCCATCTGCGGAAAGTCCTCGACCGGCAGCGTCGAGAGCTGGAACGTCGAGCGCCCTGCGTCGATGGTCAGCCGCCCGGGGGCGCCCTGGGTGGAGAGCGTCACCAGCGCGCCGTCGCCCAGCTTGCGGACGATCTCGTTCAGCATCAGCGCCGCGACCGTCGTCGCGCCCTTCTGGTCCACGCGGGCGGGCGCGCGGTCCACGACCTCCACGTCGAGGTCGGTCGCGCGGAAGCGGACACCGTCGCCCTCGGCCTCAATCAGGACGTTGGCGAGGATCGGGATCGTGTTGCGCCGCTCCACGACGGACTGCGCCTGCGCCACGGCCTTGGAGAGGGTCGCCTTCTCGATGCTGAACTTCATGGTCTCGTCCCTCTCGTGCCAGCGCCCCTGTCCGGGACGCGGACCCTGCCAGCCTTTCAGTTTTCCCTCAAGAGGCTTCTCAGGCCTCCAAGGCTCGGCGCAGCAGATCCAGGTCGTCGGCGATCTGCGCGTCCGAGACCTTCAGCTCCTCGATCTTGCGGACGCCGTGGATGACGGTCGTGTGGTCGCGCCCGCCGAAGCGCCGCCCGATATCGGGGAGCGACCGGCTCGTCATGGTCTTGGCGAGGTACATGGCGACCTGCCGGGGCCGCGCGAAGCTCCGCAGGCGCTTGGGGCCCACGAGGTCAGCGAGGCGGATGTGGTAGTGCTCGGCCACCTTGCGCTGGATCTCCTCGATGGAGACCTTGCGGTCCGAATGGCGCAGCACGTCGCCCAGGCAGTCGCGGGCGAGGTCCAGCGTGATCTCGCGCCCGACGAGGTTGCCTTGCGCGCAGAGCCGGGTCAGCGCCCCCTCGAGGACGCGGAGGTTCGAGGTGATCCGCGCGGCCAGGAACTCCAGCACCCCATCGGCGATCTTCAGCGACGGATCGGCGGCGCGGGCCGAGGCGAGCTTGGACTGCAGCACGCCGAGGCGCAGCTCGTAGTCCGCCGGGTTCACCTGCACCACGAGGCCCGACTGGAGCCGCGAGGTCACGCGCTCCTCCAGGGAGGTGATCTCCACGGGCGAGCGGTCGGCGGTCAGCACGATCTGCTTGCCCTGATCCACCAGCGCGTTGAATGTATGGAAGAACTCCTCCTGCGTGGAGTCCTTGCCGGCGATGAACTGGATGTCGTCCACCATCAGCACGTCCACGGCGCGGAACGCCTGCTTGAAGTCCATCATCCGCCGGTCGCGCAGCGCGCTCACGAAGCGGATCATGAACTGCTCGGCCGAGAGGTAGAGGACGCGCGCCTGGGGTTGGCGCGCCCGCATCTCCTGGGCGATGGCCTGCATGAGGTGGGTCTTGCCGAGCCCCACGCCGCCATGGAGGAACAGCGGGTTGAAGCCCGTGTGCCCCTCGGCCACGCGGCGGGCGGCGGCATGGGCCAGCTCGTTCGACTTGCCCACCACGAAGCGGTCGAAGGTCAGGCGGGGATCGAGCCGGGTGCTCTCGCCCTCGGGCGCCTCGGGCGGCAGCGCGGGGGCCGGAGCAGCGGTCACGGGGGCCGCGGCGACCGCGCGGGCCTGGGGCGCGAAGATCAGGCGGCTGACCGGGGCGCCGGCCTGCGCCAGGGCCGCAAGGATGTCGTCCTCGAAGTTGCGGGCCACGTAGGAGCCGAGGAAGGCCGTCGGCACGACCAGGGTCGCCACGCCCCCTCCAGCGAGCCCAGGCTCAGCGGCGCGATCCAGCTCTGGAAGCTGCCCGCGCCCACCCGGTCCCGCAGCGCCGAGCGGCATTGCGCCCAGACCGAGTCCACGCCTGCGTCCAGGATCGTTCCGAAGCCAGCACCATCCGCCATGTCATCGTCCTCGCGTCGAGCGGACAGGTTCGTCCGCCGGTCCCCCCAGAGGACCTTGCCCAGTTCCACGCCCGGGACGCTCGTCGGGGGATGACGCAAGGAACCGTGCCCCATCCAACCGGACGGCGCGCAGCGACAGGGACCGCGTGGCAGCGCAGCCCCAACCTCTGACCAGCGCGACATGAATCCCACGGCCAGACCTGGCAGGGTCCGGGGTCGCAGGTGCCCCGACACCCTGGCAGGGGCGCCGGAACGGCCGCGCCGATCCCTTCATTCCCCCAGGAACGACCGGAATCGCAGGAGTGAAGCTAGCAAGACCGTGAGGTCCCGCAACGGAACAACGCGCTTGACTCGGGACTCGGCGATTCCGAGTCGAAGCGGGCCGTGGGGGACTCGCGCGACTCCTCAGGATTCACACGAGTCGCGTAACGGGCTTGTGACGGAGTCGCCAAAGCCTGTGAATATTTCGTCCACAGGCGGGAACTGGCTCTTCGGGCTCTGGACAAGCGAAGAGGGCGCGCCCTTTCGGACGCGCCCCCTAATCATGCCGCGAGTTAGAATCGGATCAGGCGTTGGCCGCCGGGGCCACGGCAGCGCCGGTGGCCTTCACGCGGGCCGCGAGGCGCGAGATCTTGCGCGAGGCGGTGTTCTTCTTGACGACGCCCTTGCTGACGCCGCGCATCAGCTCCGGCTGGGCCTGACGCAGTGCCTCGCGGGCGGCCGCGTTGTCGCCGGAGGCGATCGCCTCCTCGACACGGCGGAGGAAGGTGCGGATGCGCGAGCGGCGCATCTTGTTGATCTTGAAGCGGGCCTCGCTCTGGCGGGCGCGCTTTTCGGACTGGGGCGTATTGGCCATGTGATGTCGTCCCGCGGCAGGGGGTTGGAATTCTTGAAGCCGCGTCCCTAGACGGGAAGTGGATAAGTGTCAACCGGCCTACCGCTGGCAATCCGGGCAATAGTAGGTGGAGCGCCCCGACTGCACGATGCGCCGGATCGTGCCCCCGCAGCCCTCGGTGCGGCAGGGCTTCCCCTCCTGATCGTAGACCCGGAAGGAGTGCTGGAAATAGCCCAGCTCCCCGTCCGCCCGCCGGTGGTCGCGCAGCGTCGAGCCCCCCGCCTCGATGGCCTCCTCCAGCACCTGCCGGATCGCGGGCACCAGCCGCTCCAGCCGCTCGCGCCCGATGCGCCCCGCCGCCCGCGTCGGATGGATGCCCGCCCGCGCCAGCGCCTCGGACACGTAGATGTTGCCCAGGCCCGCCACGATCCCCTGGTCGAGGAGCGCCGTCTTCACCGGCGCGGCCTTGTCCTTGAACGCTTGCGCCAGAGTCTCGGCCGAGAAGCCGTTGCCCAGCGGCTCGGGTCCGATGCTCCGCAGCAGGCGGTGGTTGGCGATGTCCTGCGTAGGCCAGAGATCCATGACCCCGAACCGCCGCGCGTCGTTGAAGGTCACACGCCCCCCGTCCTCCATGTGGAAGACGACGTGGTCGTGCGGGCTTCCTTCCTCGGCCCCTGTGTCGTGAACATACTCGCCCAGCACCTGCCCACCGACCAGCATCCGTCCCGACATCCCCAGATGCACGATCAGCGTCTCGCCGGTGTCGAGGCCGACCAGGAGATACTTCGACCGCCGCCCGATCCCCTCGACCCGGGCGCCGGTCAGCCGCTCCGCCATCCGCTCCGGGAACGGCCAGCGCAGGTCCGGGCGGCGGACCTCCGCGCGCGCGATCCGGCGGCCCTCCATCACGGGCAGGAGACCGCGCCGGACGGTCTCGACCTCGGGCAGCTCGGGCATCAAGGGTCCTTTCCTGAGGGGGCTGTCCCCTATAAGGAGCCCGGCGCGGGGGGCCCCGCAAGGCTTGGCGCGTCACGTTCGCGCGCCATCCTCCCCTGCCTGCAATCCGCGAGGGGACCCCGTGCCCGAGACGCCCGACGACAAGACCACCCATTTCGGCTTCGAGACCATCCGGGAGGCCGAGAAGGCCGGGCGCGTCCAGGGCATCTTCACCTCGGTCGCCTCGCGCTACGACCTGATGAACGACCTGATGTCGGGGGGCCTCCACCGCGTCTGGAAGGACGCCATGATCGACTGGCTCGCGCCCCGTCCCGGGATGCGGGCGCTCGACGTCGCGGGCGGGACGGGCGACATCGCCTTCCGTATCCTGCGGCGCGCCCCCTCGGCCCAGGTCACCGTGCTCGACCTCACCGAATCCATGCTGGTCGAGGGCCGCCGCCGGGCCGAGGCGCTGGCCTTCCGCGACCGCCTGTCCTGGGTCACCGCGGACGCCATGGCCCTGCCCTTCCCGGACGCGAGCTTCGACAGCTACACGATCTCCTTCGGCATCCGGAACGTGACCCGCCCCGAGGTCGCGCTGTCCGAGGCCTTCCGGGTCCTCAAGCGCGGCGGGCGCCTCGTCGTGCTCGAGTTCTCCAAGGTCCCCGTGCCCCTCCTCGAGAAGGCTTACGACGCCTACTCCTTCAACGTGATCCCCCGGATGGGCCAGGCCGTGGCCGGGGACCGCGCCTCCTACCAGTACCTCGTCGAATCGATCCGCCGCTTCCCGGACCAGGAGACCTTCCTCCGCATGATCCGCGACGCGGGGTTCTCGAACGCGGGCTACCGCAACCTGTCCCTGGGCGTGGCCTGCCTCCACTCCGCCTGGAAGATCTGATGCGGGGTCCGATAAACATCCTGCGCCTCCTGCGCACGGGTGCGACCTTCGAGCGCACGGGCGCCATGGAGGTCGCGCTCGACGCCTTTCGCGCGCCCCGGCCGCTGCGCCTCGTCCTGCGCGGGCTGGTCTGGCCCTTCCGCTGGCTGGGCTACGCGGGCGACCCCTCCACGCCACCGGTGCCGCGGGCGCTCACCGCGCTCGGCCCCGCCTACATCAAGTTCGGCCAGACCCTCGCCACCCGGCCCGACGTGGTGGGGGACGAGCTCGCCCTCCAGCTCCGCGTCCTGCAGGACCGCCTGCCGCCCTTTCCCACGGCCCTGGCCCGTGCCGAGGTCGCGCGCGAGCTCGACCAGCCCGTCGAGGCGCTCTTCGGCGAGTTCTCCGAGCCCGTCGCCGCCGCCTCCATCGCCCAGGTCCACCGCGCGCGCCTGCGCACCACGGGCGAGGAGGTGGCGGTCAAGGTCCTCCGCCCCGGCATCGAGAGGGCGTTCCGCCGCGACGTGGATGCCTTCCGCTTCGCCGCGCGCCTCCTCGACCTCTTCGTGCCCGCCACGCGGCGCCTGCGCCCTCTCGACGTCATCGCCCATTTCGAGAGCGTCGTGCGGGGCGAGCTCGACCTGCGCCTCGAATCCTCCGCCGCCTCCGAGTTCGCCGACAACACCGCCGATGACGAGGGCTTCCGCGTTCCTGCCGTCCGCTGGGGCTATTCGGGACGCCGCGTGATGACGCTCGACTGGGTCGAGGGGATCAACGCGGCGGACGTGGAGGCGATCCGCGCCGCCGGCCACGACACGAGCCTCCTGTCCCGTCGCGTGCTCCAGCTCTTCCTGCGCCATGCCCTGCGGGACGGCTATTTCCATGGCGACATGCACCAGGGCAACCTCAAGGTGGACGCCGCCGGGAACCTCGTGGCCTACGATTTCGGCATCATGGGGCGCATCGACGAGTACACCCGCCGCATCTACGCCGAGATCCTGATCGGCTTCATCCGTCGCGACTACCTCCGCGTGGCCGAGGTCCATTTCGAGGCGGGCTACGTCCCCGCCGACCGCGACGTCTACGCCTTCGCGCAGGCGCTGCGGGCGGTGGGCGAGCCCATCTTCGGCATGGACGCCTCGCGCATCTCCATGGGTCGGCTCCTCGCCCACCTCTTCGAGGTGACCGAGCGCTTCGGGATGCAGACGCGGACCGAGCTCATCCTCCTCCAGCGCACGATGGTCGTGGTCGAGGGCGTGGCCCGCACGCTCGATTCGCGGATGAACATCTGGGACGCGGCCCGCCCGGTGGTCGAGGGCTACATTCGCGACAGCCTCGGCCCCAAGGCCTTCGCCCGCGACCTCGCCAAGTCGGCCTGGATCCTCGCCCGCTTCTCCCCCCGCCTGCCCGAGCTCGCCCGGACGGCCCTGGTCCGCAGCGCTACGCCCACGCCCGCCTGGCGCCCGGGCCTGCTGCTGGCAGCCCTCTACATGGCGGCGGGCGCGGCCCTCGGCCTCCTCGGCGTCCTGATCGCGACGGTCTTCTGAAGCCCACCCCACCCGGCGCGCCACGGGTTCCGGCACGCCGGACCCGTCCCCTTCCGCTCATGCCGAAAGCCCACCGTGGCCCAGGCCGGAGCACGCCTGGCGGGACCTCGACCCCTGCGCGGGCCGGACCTCAGCTCCCCATCCGCAGCGCCGTCACCGAATCGGCGGCCACCATGCTTCCGCCCTGGGTCACGAGGACGGCCTTGCCATCCACGGCGCGCACCTCGGTCACCGTCCCGTAGACCTCCGCCGGATCGGTGCTGACCTCCTCCCCGCCCGACGTGCTGACCACCTCGAAGCTGTAGAGGCCCGAAGCCATCGGGCTCCCGTCGGCCCCGACCCCCGCCCACTCGATGGGGTCCGAGGAGACAGGGATCGCCTGGCGGTCGACCTCCTTGCCCTGGGCATCCCGGACCACCAGCTCCGCCCCATCGGCCAGGGCGAGCGGGTTGGGCGAGACGGTGACGGGCGCGCCGTCGAACCAGGCGGGCATGGCGGCCCGCACCTGCCGACCCACCCAGCCCGCCATGTCCGACAGGCCCGACAGCGTGAGCTGCCCCGAGATCGAGCCGAGCAGGTCGTTCGTCTTCACCTGCTGCTCCACGCCGGAGAAGGTGGCGAGCTGCACCGCATAATCGGCAGAATCGACCGGGTCGAGCGGATCCTGGTTCTGCATCTGCACCGTCAGCATCTTCAGGAAGGTCGTGAAGTCGCTCGACAGGGCCTTCTGGGAGGAGGCGGACGTCGTGGCGGTGGTGGTCGCGGTGGAGCCCGTCGAGGGGGCCAGGGTCGTGGTGTCCAAGGGATTCTCCTAGAAGCGCAGGTCGATGCGGCCGGACGAGCCGGTCGCCCGGGCGGTGGCAGATGAGGCCGGAGAGAGCGCCGCAGCCGATTCCGGGCCCGCCATCCAGGCGGATGGGGCGGACCAGCCCCTGCCCGGTCCGCGCTCCGGAGCCGATTCGCCGCGCTGCCCATCTCCGCCGCCGATGGACACGCTGACGGAACCCAGCCCTTCTTGGCGAAGCTCGTGACGCAGGGCCTCCACGTGGCGGCGCATGAGGTCGGCCGTCTCGGGTCGGGCCGCCTCGATGACGACGCGCAGGCCGGCGTCGCTGGTCTCGACGCTGAGACGCAGGTGTCCCAGCTCCTCGGGCGCGAGGCTCATCTCGGCCGATCCGCCGGCCCGCAGGACCGGATGCGCCGCGACCTGCCGGGCGATCCGGTGGGCTTCCACCGGTGGGTCGGCCGATGCCGGAAGCGACGGCCCTGCCACCCCAGGGGAGGACGCGAGGACGGCCGGCGCCTCCGGCTCCCCTCCGACGGGGCCGCCACGGGGCACCCCACGCCGGTGCGACGGAGCCACGGTGGCGCGGCTCGCCTCCTTCCAGCCTGACGTGGTCGGGGCCGGACGGCTCGGCTGACCCGCTTCCTGCGACTCACCTTGCCGTTCCCGCCCTGTCCCGAGAGGCCCCGGCTTCGCAAGGCCCGGATCCGGGTCCTGCCTCCTCCTCGTCGTGACCGCTTCCTTGATGCTGCCCTCCTGGGCCCGGGATGCTGGTCCGACCGCTCCTGCGGCAGCCTCGGCTCCCAGCCGCGCTTCCGCGGGGCTCGCGTCCCTCCCCACGCCCCGCCCGGTCCCAGCGCGGAGAGCGACTCGACCATCGAAACGGGGCTTGGCCTCGGCAGCAGGGGGCGCGATCGACGTCCGGCCGGCCTCTTCGCCGTCGGGCGGCTTGGAGCCCCCGGCCCGGGAGCCTCCGAGGTCTCCCGACTGGTCGGCAAGGATCCTGCTGGCTTCCACGGGACCCCTTCCCCCTGGCGGCAGCCCCTCGCCCTCTCCGGCCCCGTCGGCCTCGGCCAAGGACGGCCCGGCGGAAGGCATCTCCCCGGAGGCCACCGGGCGTCCGGGCCCCTGACCGGCGGGCCTCTCCTCGTCAGCGGCCCCTGCGAGCGGGCTCCCACCGGCGAGCGTCCCGGCCTGACCGACAGGCCCGCCCTCCGGCGACCGGGGAGCCGAAGCCAGATCCTCCCCCAGCGGTCCGCTTCCGCCCGCCGCCCAGGTCGCCGCCCGCTGGTCGTCCCCCGGCGCGGAGACCTCCGCCTCGTCCTCCATGTCGGCGGCCGGGTGCCCGACCTCCGGCAGCGGCAGCCCCGGGCCGGCTGGGGGCAGCCCGGGCCCCACCTCGTCGTCGTCCAGACCGTCCTCCTCGACCTCGTTCCGATCCTCCCCAGCCTCGGAGGCCGGACCGTCCTCCGGCACGGCCCAGACCTTGGACCCGGTCGGCGCCATCTCGCCCGGGTCGTCCACGAGCGCCGCGAAGTCCTGGCCAGCCGGCGAGGCGCGGGACTCCATCGCCCGCCCCGACGGGACCAGCCCACCCGGGCGGGGTATCTCGGGGGCCATCCTGGCCCAGACGACGCTGCTCGGCATCCGCTTCGCCTCTTCGCTTTCGAGGCCCAGCTTTCCACAGGAAGATTACGAATCCTTTACCGCTGGCCTGTATTCTTGCCGGGACCACGAAGCCGAGGCCCCCGATGATCCCCCCCGCCCTCCCGTCCCAGCCCGCCGCCGACCCGTCCCGCGACGCCCGCCTCCGCGACGCGGCCCAGCGGCTCGAGGCCGGCTTCCTCAAGGAGATGCTCTCGGCCGCAGGCCTGGGCCACGCGCCCTCGAGCTTCGGCGGGGAGGAGGGGGAGGACCAGTTCTCCTCCTTCCTCCTCGACGAGCAGGCGCTCCGCCTCGCCAGGTCCGGCGGCATCGGCCTCGCCGAATCGATCTACGAATCGCTGAAGGCCCGCGATGCCGGCTGATCCCCACGACGACCTCTCCCACCTCCTCGAGGAGGAGCGGGCGCTGATCCTCTCCGGCGGCTGGGCCGGCCTCCGGGCCCTCGCTCCCCGCAAGGAGCGCTGCCTGCGCTCCCTGGAGGCCGACCCGGAGCGGCTGGGCCCTCTCGCGGCCGGGCTCGCCCGCAACCAGGCCCTGCTGCGCGCCGCCCTCGACGGGCTGCGCGACGCCACCCGCCGCCGCGCCGCGCTGGCCTCGGCGCGCCGGGGCCTCGTCACCTACACCGCCAGCGGCACCCGCGCCGAGCTGCCCACCGCCCCGCCCCGGTTCGAGCGCAAGGCCTGAGCCTTCCGCCCCTCGCACGACGGCCGCCCGACCCCCGGGCGACCGTTGACGTTTCCAGGGGCGCCTATCCCCAGGTTGCTTGAGTCAAACTGCGCGCATCTCCTCCAGCGCCGTTAAGCCCGCGTTCACGACTCGGACGGCAATGTGTCCCTGCATCCGATGGATGGCGCAGGCGGATCAAACCGCCGGCAGATGTCAGAAGGACCCCACCATGCCGGCCCGGCCCTCTGGGCTTCGGCGTCTCGAAACTCCGGCGCAAAACGCGCCATCCCTTCACAGGAACATCATGGCCACCTTCCAGGCGCCGCCGTGGTGGCCTTCGCCCCCCGTGACCTTCTTGCGCTTGAGAATGATGGGCGTCCCGGGCTCCCTGGCCATGGCGCGCTTCCCCCTTGCCTCACAGGGAGGGGCTAGCGCGGCAAGGCTTTGGATTCCCTTAACGGATCGAATGCGAGGGAAAGGTCACGGCGGCGCCATCTTCGGGCGCCGCCGCCCGCGCCCCTCAGACGGCCATGTCGAGCGAGCGCGCCTCGTCCGAGGCGACGGCCTGGTCCAGCACCTTCTGGAGCGCCGCGCCCCGCGCGAAGTCGGGCAGCACCGGCGTGCCGGCGCGGATCGCGGCGATGAAGCGCTGGTAGTTGGTCGGAACGGCGGGCGCCGGCAGGTCCTTCCAGACGCCGGCCAGCATGTCCTCGCCCAAGGATCCGCGCAGGATGCTCTTCTCGTTGTTGCCCAGGACCTCGAGGCCGCCCTTGGTGCCGAAGAGCTTGAGCGACAGGTCGTTGAGGTGGCCCGAGGCGAAGCGCGAGGCATGGACGACGCCGGTCGCGCCGTTGGCGAGCCTGAGGTGCATCACCGCCGAGTCGTTGGCGTCGAGCACGTATTCCCCGATCCGGCCCCCCGGCGCCTTGTCGAAGGTGGCGAGGCGGCAGGACACGTTGGTCGGGATCGAGCCCGCCGCGAAGGTGGCGAAGTCGAGGATGTGGACGCCCACGTCGCCCAGCACGCCCATGGACCCGTGCGACTTCGAGAGCCGCCAGAGCCAGGTGGAGGAGGTGCTCCACTCGCCCCAGGCGGGCTGCGTCAGCCAGGACTGGAGGTAGGAGGCCTCGAAGTGCCGCACCTCGCCGATGGCCCCCTCGGCCACGAGGCGCGCGGCCTCGTTGATCGCGGGGACGTTGCGGTAGGTGAGGTTCACCATGTTGACCACGCCGGCGAGCGAGGCGGCCTGCGCCATCTCGGCCGCGTGGGCGTAGTTGGCGGCGAGCGGCTTCTCGCACATGACGTGCTTGCCGGCGGACAGGAAGGGCAGCGTGGTGACGTAGTGCACCGCGTCGGGCGTCACGTTGGTGACGGCGTCGAACCCGCCCCAGTCGAGCGCCTCCTGCACCGAGGCGAAGCCCTTCGGGATGTCGTGCGCCTCCTGGAAGGCCGTGAGCCTTTCGGGGTTGGTGTCGATGCCGGCCACCACGGTCACGCCGGGGATGTCGCCGAAGTGGGTGGCGTGGTGGCGGGCCATGCCGCCGGTGCCGACGATCAGCAGACGGACCGGCGTCTCGGGCGCGGCGGGAGAAGGCGCGGCCTCCTCCTGCGGGGCCATGACGGCGCTGTCGGCCGGCCGGGTGGCGGCACTCGTGGCGGTCGCGTCCTCGGTGGTCACCGGTAGCCCTCCTCGCCGGCGTGGTGGAGCTTCGGGCCGCGCTCCTCGATGGGCTCGAGCGCCTTGCCCACGGGGACGTTCGGGGCCGCGGTCACGTCGCCCGGAATGCGGGCCGCCGGGTTGTGGGCCCACTTCACGGCGTTCTTCAGCACGAGCTGGACGTTGGCGTCGTGGTAGGTCGGATAGGTCTCGTGGCCCGGGCGGAAGTAGAAGACGTTGCCCGCGCCGCGCTTGTAGGTGAGGCCCGAGCGGAAGACCTCGCCGCCCTGGAACCAGCTCACGAACACGGTCTCGAGCGGCTCGGGGACGCCGAAGGGCTCGCCGTACATCTCCTCCTGCTCCAGCTCGAAGTGGTCGGGCAGGCCCGCCGCGATGGGGTGGTTGCGGGAGGTGACCCAGAGGCGCTCGCGCTCCCCGGCCTCGCGCCAGGTGAGGTTGCAGGGCGCGCCCATCAGGCGCTTGAAGATCTTGGAGAAGTGGCCCGAGTGCAGGACGAGGAGGCCCATGCCGGACCAGACGGCCTCGGCCACGCGCTCAACGACCTCGTCCGAGACCTCCTTGTGCGCGGCGTGGCCCCACCAGAGGAGGACGTCGGTCTCCCGAAGCCGCGCCTCGGGGAGCCCGTGCTCGGGCTCCTGCAGGGTGGCGGTGGTGGCCTGGATGGCGGGGTCCTGGTTCAGGGCGTCGGCGATGGCCTGGTGCATCCCCTTGGGGTAGACCCCGGCGACGATGCGGTTCTTCTGCTCGTGGACGTTCTCGCCCCAGACGACGGCGCGGATGGGCATCATGGGCTCCCTTGGGTGTCGAGGATCGGGCCGGCTATGGCACGGCGGACACAGTTAGCGCAACCGGCCTCAGAGGCCCGCGATCCCGTCCCAGACGAGCTTGAGCCCCACGAGCGCGGTGAGGGCATAGGTGATCGGATAGAAGACCTCGGCCCGCATCCGCCGGATGATCCAGGCGCCGACGAAGGTGAAGGCGACGGCGAGCGGCGCCAGGGCGGCGGAGGTGCCGAGGTTCTGGGTGTCGAACTCGCCCAGCGCGGCGTAGGGGATGAGCTTGACGTAGTTGACGATGGCGAAGAAGGCGACCGAGGTTCCCGTCAGGATGCGGGGATCGAGGCCCAGGGGCAGCGTGTAGACCTGGAAGGGCGGGCCACCGGCATGGGCCACGAAGCTCGTGTAGCCGGCGAGGCCGCCCCAGAACGAGGCCTTGGCCGGGGCCTCGGGCCGGGGCGCCTGCGGGCGGCGGTGCAGCACCTGCCAGAGCCACCGGCCGACGAAGGCCAGCGCCACCACGCCCACGATCAGGAGGACCGCGGCGTCCGGGACCACCGCCGCCGTGAGCCAGCCCACGCCGATGCCGAGGAGCGCGCCGGGCAGCATCTGCAGCAGCGTCCGGCGGTTCCAGGTGCCCCACCAGTTCCAGGTGGCCACGAGGTCGGTGAGGCAGAGGATCGGCAGGAGGATCGCCGCCGCCTGCACGGGCGGCAGGACCAGCGCCAGGACCGGCACGGCCATGACTCCCAGCCCCGCGAGGCCGCCCTTGGACAGGCCGACGATGACCGCCGCCAGCGCGAGGACGAGGATCGTCCCGGGATCGTGGAATGCGATGGTGTCCATGGGTCGCCCGTTCTCCCTGCCCGGCCCGGGGTTTGTTCACCCTTCCCCGGGGAGGGTCAACGGGCCGCGGCGGGTTTGCACCGGGCGCGCGGATGACCTAGATGGAAGAGGTCGACAGCAGGGAGGACAACGCCATGGCCAGCAAGCTCGAGCAGCTCCGCGAGATGACGGTGGTGGTGGCCGACACCGGCGACCTCGACGCGGTGCGGCGGCTCCAGCCGCAGGACTGCACCACGAACCCCTCGCTGGTGCTCAAGGCCATCCAGAACCCGGCGATGGGCGAGCACGTCGCCCGCGCCGTGGAGCAGGGCCGCCAGGCCGAGAACCCGCTCGCCACCATCGCCGAGGCGCTGACGGTGGGCCTGGGCGTGGAGCTGTCGAAGATCGTCCCCGGGCGGGTCTCGACCGAGGTCGATTCGAACCTGTCCTTCGACGAGGAGGCCTCCGTCGCCAAGGCGCGGGACCTGATCGCGGCCTACGACAGGCTGGGCGTGGGCCGGGAGCGCATCCTCATCAAGCTCGCCTCTACCTGGGAGGGCATCCGCGCGGCGGAGCGGCTCCAGAAGGAGGGGATCGACTGCAACCTGACGCTGCTGTTCTCGATGGCCCAAGCCAAGGCCTGCGCCGATGCGGGCGTGTTCCTGATCTCGCCCTTCGTCGGCCGGATCACCGACTGGTTCGCCAAGAGCACGGGCCAGACCTACACGCCCGAGACCGATCCGGGCGTCCAGTCCGTGAAGCGCATCTACGACCACTACAAGTCGCACGGCATCCCGACCGTGGTGATGGGCGCCTCCTTCCGCAACACCGGGCAGATCGAGGCGCTGGCGGGCTGCGACCGGCTGACCATCTCGCCGGACCTGATGCAGAAACTCTCGGAGGACCAGGGGGAGCTCAAGCGCCAGCTCACGCCCGGTCAGGCGCAAGGCAAGGCCGAGCCCATCTCCGAGGCGGAGTTCCGCTGGGAGCACAACGAGGATGCGATGGCGACCGAGAAGCTCGCCGAGGGCATCCGCAACTTCCACGCCGACGCCCTGAAGCTGGAGAAGCTGATCGGCGAGCGGCTGGCGAGCGGGGCCGTGGCGCCGGCGGCGGAGTGAGGCGACGTCTCCGGCTGCGGAAGGTCGCGCCGGATCGGACGGGCCCGTAGGGTGCGCTTCAGCGCACCAGGCCACCGAGCCAGCCGGCGCGGCACGGTGCGCTGAAGCGCACCCTCCGGCATCGCGCCGCCGCCGCGACCCGATCCGGGAGCGCTCCGGGTGCGAGATTTCTCGACCCGTTAACGGTTTCTCAACCTTTCTGGGCCATGGTGAGCCTGTCCCTGGGTCGCCGCCCGGCGGGGTAGGGGAAGCTGCGTCCTCGGCCCGCGCTGCGAGGGGGGCCCGTCCTAGCCGAGCGAATACCCCGCGCCGCGCACCGTCCGCAGGGGGTCCTCGCCGCCCTCGGCCATGAGCGCCTTGCGGAGGCGACCGACATGGACGTCCACCGTGCGGGTGTCCACGTAGATGTCGCGGCCCCAGACGCGGTCGAGGAGCTGCTCGCGCGACCAGACGCGGCCGGGGCGCTCCATCAGCGTGGCGAGGAGCCGGAACTCGGTGGGGCCGAGCTTCAGGGGCTGGCCGCCGCGCGTGACGCGGTGGGTCTCGGGGTCGAGGTGGATGTCCTGCCATTCCAGCACCTGCCCGGCCGCCGAGGCGCGCACGCGGCGGAGCTGGGCGCGCACGCGGGCGAGGAGCTCGGCCACGGCGTAGGGCTTGGTCACGTAGTCGTCCGCCCCGATCTCCAGCCCCCGCACGCGGTCCACCTCCTCGGAGCGGGCCGAGAGCATGATGACGGGGAGGCCCCGCGTCTCGGGCCGGGCGCGCAGGCGGCGGCAGACCTCGATGCCCGAGACGCCGGGCAGCATCCAGTCGAGCACCAGCACGTCGGGCGGGTCGTCCTGCACGGCCGCGAGCCCCTCGTCGCCGCTCGCGGCCTGCGTCACGCGGAAGCCCTCGGCCTCGAGGTTGTAGGCCAGCATCTCGCGCTGGGCGGGCTCGTCCTCCACCAGCAGCACATGGGGCGCGAGGGGGGCGCGGGCAGAGGCCATGGCGTCCCCGCCGCTCAGGCGCCGTTCGCGCCGGGGCTGCCCATGAAGGCGGTGCGGTCGCCCTTGGGCCTCTCGTCCTGGGGCTTCTCGCCGGTGACGAGGTAGATCACCTGCTCGGCCATGTTGGTCACGAGGTCGCCCATCCGCTCCAGGTTCTTGGCGATGAAGTGGAGGTGCATGGACGGCGTGATGGTGCGCGGGTCCTCGAGCATGAAGGTCAGGATCTCGCGGAAGAGCGCGTTGTACATCTGGTCCACGCCCTCGTCGCGGGTGAGCACGTCCCGCGCCAGCTCGGCGTCGCGACGCACGAAGGCGTCGAGCGTGTCGCGCAGCATTCCCTGCACCTCGCGCGCCATGCGCTTGAGGCTCGCGTCGGCGCCGCCGAGGCCGGGGCTCTCGGCCAGGACGGTGACGCGCTTGGCGATGTTCTTGGCGTAGTCGCCCACCCGCTCCAGCGAGGCCGAGAGGCGCAGCACCGACAGCAGCACGCGGAGGTCGCGGGCCATGGGCGCGCGGAGCGCGATGATGCGGGCGACCTCGTCGTTGAGGCT
Organism: Rubellimicrobium mesophilum DSM 19309; assembly: GCF_000600335.2. Taxonomy (GTDB): domain Bacteria; phylum Pseudomonadota; class Alphaproteobacteria; order Rhodobacterales; family Rhodobacteraceae; genus Rubellimicrobium; species Rubellimicrobium mesophilum. The sequence goes on from NZ_KK088555.1 coordinate 22,907, forward strand.
CTCCTCCAGGGCGTCGATCACCTTGTCGCCCTGGCGCACCCGCTCGGCCGCCTCGACGTCGCGGGCGGTCAGCGCGTCGGTCCCCTTGAGGATTGCGTCCTCCACGAGGCCACCCATCTTGAGGACATGGGCCTGGATCGCCTCGAGGTCGCGGTCGTAGGCGCGCAGGATGTGCTGGTCGTTCATGGGGCGCTCCTCAGCCGATCCGGCCGGAGATGTAGGACTCGGTCCGCGGGTCCCGGGGGTTGGTGAAGATCTGGCCGGTCTCGCCGTATTCGACGAGGTGGCCCAGGTGGAAGAAGGCGGTGCGCTGGCTCACCCGCGCGGCCTGCTGCATGGAGTGGGTGACGATCACCACCGAGTAGTTCTGCCGCAGCTCGTCGATCAGCTCCTCGACCTGCGCCGTGGCGATGGGGTCGAGCGCCGAGCAGGGCTCGTCCATCAGCAGGACCTCGGGCTCGGTGGCGACGGCGCGGGCGATGCAGAGCCGCTGCTGCTGGCCCCCCGAGAGGCCGGTGCCGGGGGCGTTGAGGCGGTCCTTGGCCTCGTTCCAGAGCGCGGCGCGGCGGAGCGCCTTCTCGACGATGGCGTCCATGTCGGCGCGGGAGCGGGCGAGGCCGTGGATGCGGGGGCCGTAGGCCACGTTCTCGTAGATGGACTTCGGGAAGGGGTTCGGCTTCTGGAACACCATGCCGACCTTGGCGCGGAGCTGCACCGGGTCCACGCGCGGGTCGTATATGTCCTGGCCGTCGAGCTCGATCCGGCCCGTGACGCGGGCCGAGGGGATCGTGTCGTTCATCCGGTTCAGGCAGCGCAGGAAGGTGGACTTGCCGCAGCCCGAGGGGCCGATGAAGGCCGTCACGCGCCGGTCGCCGATCTCCACCGACACGTCCTTGAGCGCATGGGCCGCGCCGTAGTGGACGTTCACGCCCTTCGCCGAAATCTTGGTCTCGTCCACGGCTTGGGCCCTTTCGAACAGTCGCAGGTCGTTCATGGGATATATCCTTTCACCAGCGCCGTTCGAAGCGGCGGCGCACCAGCACGGCCGCGAGGTTCATCAGGAGCAGGAACACGAGGAGCACGATGATTCCCCCCCAGGCGCGCTCGTAGAAGGCGGGATCGGCGCGCTTGGCCCATTCGTAGATCTGGGCGGGCATGGCCGAGTTGGGGGAGACGAAGCCGTCCAGCACCCCGTCCGGCGGGTTCGAGGCGACGAAGCCCACCATGCCGATGAGGAGGAGCGGCGCCGTCTCGCCGAGCGCGCGGGCCATGCCGATGATAGTGCCGGTCATGATCCCCGGGATCGCGAGCGGCAGGACGTGGTGGAACACCGCCTGCATCCGCGAGGCGCCCACGCCCAGCGCCGCGTCGCGGATCGAGGGGGGCACGGCCTTGAGGCTCGCGCGCGTCACGATGATGATCGTGGGCAGCGTCATCAGCGTGAGGACGAGGCCCCCCACCAGCGGAGCCGAGGTCGGCAGGCCCGCGAACTGGATGAAGGCCACGAGGCCCAGGATGCCGAAGACGATGGACGGCACGGCCGCGAGGTTGGCGATGTTGACCTCGATGAAGTCGGTGAAGCGGTTCTTGGGCGCGAACTCCTCGAGGTAGATCGAGGCGGCGACCCCGATGGGGAGCGAGAGCCCCAGCACCACCAGCATCATGTAGAGCGAGCCCAGCATGGCGATGCCGATGCCCGCCGCCTCGGGCCGCTTCTCCGAGGCGTCGGCGCCGAGGACGAAGGCGGGATTGAACCCCCGCGTCAGGTCGCCGTCGGCGATCAGCGCGTCGGCCACGTCGAGATGCGCGGGCGAGAGATTCCTGTCGTCCGCGAGGCTCTCGCGCGTGACGCGGCCCTTGACGTAGCCGTCCACCCGCGAGGCGGCGAGGACGTCGAAGGTGACCGTCCGGCCGATCAGCGAAGGATCCGCGAGCACCGCGTCCCGGACCTGGGCGGCGGCCCCGGAGGACAGCAGGTCCGCGAGGTCGCCGGGCTCGAGCTCGGTCGCGATGCCCTCCTCGGCGACGAGGCGGGCCATCGCCGCCTCGAGGAGGTCCTCGTAGCCGAAGGTCGACACCTTGGCCAAGGCGGCGGGGTCGCGGGTGCCCTCGGGGTCGAGCTCGGATTCGGTGAGCTCCACGGGCAACGCGAGGCGCGTCTGCGTGAAGGCGCCGAGGCCGTTCCAGAGGATCGAGGCGAGGAGGATCGCGAGGAAGGCGAGGCCCGCGAGGAGCGCGCCCAGCCCGTAGGCCCGGAAGCGGGCCTCGGCGCGGTTGCGGGCGCGCGTGCGGGCGTCGGTCTCGAGGATCGAGCGGGCGGGGCGGTGGACGGGGATGGACCCGGCGGGCCCGTTCGCGGGGAGGTCGGTCATTCGTACTGCTCCCGGTAGCGGCGCACGATCCAGAGCGCGAGGACGTTGAGCGCCAGCGTCACCACGAAGAGCGTCATGCCCAGCGCGAAGGCGACGAGCGCTTCGGGCGAGTTGAAGTCGGAGTCGCCGGTGAGCTGGCTCACGATCTTGGCGGTGATCGTGGTCATCGCGTCGAAGGGGTTGAGCGAGAGCCGCGCCGCCGCCCCGGCCCCCAGGACCACGATCATCGTCTCGCCGATGGCACGCGAGGCCGCGAGGAGGATCGCGCCCATGATGCCGGGCAGCGCGGCGGGGATGACCACCTGCCTGATGGTCTCGGACGGCGTGGCACCGAGGCCCAGGGAGCCGTCCCGTATCGCCTGGGGCACGGCGTTGATGATGTCGTCCGAGAGCGAGGAGACGAAGGGGATCAGCATGATCCCCATCACGAGCCCCGCCGTGATGACCGCCGTGCCGCCCTGCATGATGCCGAGGCCCCCGTCGCCGAAGACGACGAGGAGCGCCGGCCCCACGGTCAGGAGCGCGAAGAGGCCGTAGACGATGGAGGGGATCCCCGCGAGGACCTCGAGCATCGGCTTGGCCCAGGCGCGGACGCGCGGGCTCGCGTATTCGGAGAGGTAGATCGCGGACAGCAGCCCGAGCGGCACGGCCACGAGGAGCGAGATGGCCGAGATGTAGAGCGTGCCCCAGACCAGCGGCAGGATGCCGAGCTCGGAGCCGCCGCCGAACGAGGGGCTCCAGGTCGTGCCGAAGAAGAAGTCCGTGGCGGGGTAGAGCCCGAAGAACTTGATGGTGTTGGAGATGAGCGCGAGGACGATGCCGACCGTGGTGGCGATGGCCACCAGCGCGGCGGCGACGAGGAGCCCGAGGACGCCCCGCTCGACCTCGTTGCGGGCGCGCAGGGCCGAGGTGGTACGCCGGATCGTCCAGGCGGCGGCGCCCAGCGCAATGGCGAGCACGAGGACGGTCATGAGCCAGTCGGACCGGGCGGCGAGCACGTCGTAGCGGGCGGCGGCGGCGAGGGTGGCGGGCGAGACGTCCTGCCCCAGCGCGATGCCGACCTCGCCCAGCCGCTCGCGCAGGCCCTCGGGCGCGACGGTCGAGACATCCACGCCCAGGCGGACGAGGCCTTCGGCGACCCGGCGCACGTCGCCCATCAGGAGCGAGACCTCGCCCTCCCCGGCGCCGAGGAGCGGCACCACCATGGCGCCGATGACCCGGGGCGCGGCGAAGGACCAGAGCGCGAGGACCAGGAGGGAGGGGATCAGCACCGCCATGGCCACGTTCCAGCCGTAGGCGGCCGGAAGGGAGTGCAGGACGCGGATGTTGCCGCCGGCCGAGACGAGGGCGCGGCGGCGCCCGAGGCCGTAGCCCAGCGCGGCGATCAGGAGGACGAGGAGGAGGAGCCAGCCAGCGGGCATGGGATCGGTCCGGAAGGAGGACGGGCCGGCGCGTGGTGGCGCGCCGGCCCCGGGAGGGTCAGGTCAGTTGGTCGGGGCCGCCATCACGGCCTCGTCGGCGACGGCCGCCTGCGTCGCGGCGAGCTCGGGGTCCGAGACCAGGCCGTATTCTGCGAGCGGGCCGCCCTCGCCGGCGACGTCGTCGGAGACGAAGAACTCGACGAACTCCTGCAGGCCGGGGATGACGCCGACATGGGCCTTCTTCACGTAGAAGAAGAGCGGGCGCGAGACCGGGTACTCGCCCGAGGAGACGGTCTCGGTCGAGGGGGTCACGCCCGACATGGTCGCGACCTGCAGCTTGTCGGTGTTGTTCTCGTAGAAGGCGAGGCCGAAGACGCCGATGGCATCGGGGTTCGCCTCGAGGCGGGCCAGCGTCTCGTTGTAGTCGCCGTCGATGTCGTTCGACAGGCCGTCGGTGCGGAGAGCCGCGCAGGACTCGGTCACCGCGTCCTCGTCCTGGCCGGTGGCCGCGAAGGCCTCCTTGGCACCCGACGCCTCGCAGCCCGCATCGATCACCTTCTGCTCGAAGACCTCGCGGGTGCCGTGCTTGGTGCCCGGGATGAAGGCCAGGATCTCCTGATCGGGCAGGCTGGGGTCGATCTGCGACCAGTTGGTGTAGGGATTGGCGACGAGCTGGCCATCCTGCACGACCTCGGCGGCCAGCGCGTCGTACCACTGCTCGGGCGTGAAGGCGAAGGCGGGACCGTCCTTCCGGCTCGCGAAGACGATGCCGTCGTAGCCGATGCGGACCTCCTCGATGTCGGTCACGCCGTTCCGCTGGCAGGACTCGAACTCGGAGGCCTTCATCGGGCGCGAGGCGTTGGCGATGTCGATCTGGTCCTCGCCCACGCCCCCGCAGAAGCGGGCGATCCCCGCCCCCGTGCCGCCGCCCTCGACCACCGGGGTCGGGAAGTCGAAGTTGTCGCCGAAGGCCTCGGCCACGATGGTGGCGTAGGGCAGCACCGTCGAGGACCCGGCGACCTGGATGTTGTCCCGCGCAAGCGCCGGCGTGGCGGCGATCATCAGCGCGAGGGCGGTGGCCGGATGTTTCACATGAAACATGGAGAAGCTCCTGGGTTGGTCCTGTGGGCCGACGCGCCGCCGGCCCTCGGTGCCCCCGCTAAGGGCGGTCGGCAATGCTTCTGTGACGGTTGTGTAATAGTTTGATGACAGTCCTCGGCCAGAGCGCGGACCCTCGTCGCCGTGACGCCGCGTCCGCAGCCTGGGCTCTGGCGGAAAACCCGACTGCTGCGGCCCGCCCCGGCGATGCTATGCCCCGGGCCGAGAGGATCCGAGGGGATGACGGTCATGGGGTGGACGCGACGGGCCTTCCTGCTGGGCGCGGGCGGGGTCGTGGGGGCGGTGGGGACGCGGGCGCTGACGGCGCCGTCGCTGCAGGGCGCAGGCCTGATCGTGCCGCGCGAGGGCGAGGGGTTGCTCAACGACGCCTCGCTCCTCTCCGAGACCCCCGTCGCGCGGCACGTCACCCTGCGCGAGGACCCGGGCGAGGCCTTGGTCGCCGCGCTCCGGGCCGAGCTGCGGGCGGCCCAGGCAGAGAGGCGCCCCGTCAACGTCGGCGCGGCGCGACATTCGATGGGCGGCCACGCGATCCCGCGCGGCGGCCACGCCATCACCTACGAGTCCGGCTGGATCGAGCCCGACCGCGAGACCCGCGCGATGCGCGTCCATGCGGGCGCGCGCTGGCGCGAGGTGATCGCGGCGCTCGACCCGCTTGGGCTCTCGCCCAAGGTCATGCAGTCCAACAACGACTTCGGCGTCGCGGCGACCTTCTCGGTGAACGCCCATGGCTGGCCCACCGCCTTCGGACCCATGGGGTCCACGGTGCGGAGCCTCCGCCTGGTCCTCGCCGATGGCAGCCTGGTGACCGCCTCGCGCAGGGAGAACCCGGACCTCTTCGCCGCCGCGATGGGAGGCTACGGGCTGATCGGCCTCGTCACCGAGATGGAGGTGGAGGTCGAGCCGAACCTGCTCCTCGAGCCCCGCTTCCGCGAGTTGCCGGCCGCCGACTTCGCGGCCGCCTTCGCCGAGGCGGCGCGCGCGGTGCCGATGGCTTACGGACGGCTCAGCGTGGACCGGGAAAGGTTCTTCGAGGACGCGCTCCTCGTGACCTATGCCCCCGTCGAGGGCGAGCTCCCGGCCGCCGAGGGGTCGGGCCTCGTGAGCCGCGCCTCGCGGCCGATCTTCCGCGCGCAGGTCGGCTCGGACTGGGTCAAGCGGCGGCGCTGGTGGATCGAGACGGAGCTGGGGCCGCGCCTCGCCGGGACCGCCACGCGCAACTCGCTCCTCAACGAGCCGGTGGCGACGCTCGACGACCGCGACCCCTCGCGCACCGACATCCTGCACGAGTACTTCGTGGCGCCCGACCGCTACGGCGACTTCCTGACGGCGGCGCGGCAGATCATCCCGGCGAGCTATCAGGAGCTCCTCAACATCACCCTCCGCTGGGTCGAGCAGGACCCCGACTCGCTCCTCGCCTACGCGCCCGACGGGCCGCGCATCGCCTCGGTGCTGCTCTTCAGCCAGGAGATGACCGCGCGGGCCGAGGCCGACATGGCGCGGATCACGCGCGAGATGATCGACGCCGTGACGGCCATCGGCGGGACCTACTACCTGCCCTATCGGCCTCATGCGACCCGCGAGCAGTTCCGCCGCGCCTACCCCCGCTGGGAGGAGTTCGTGGCGCTCAAGCGCCGGGCGGACCCGGGGCTGCGGCTGCGGAACGGGTTCTGGGACAACTACCTGGCGGAGGCCTGAGATGCAGCCCCTTCCCACCAGCAGACGCTTCGGTCTCCATCGAGCGATGGCGCTGGGCTACTTCCTCGTCCTCGCGGGGGTCGCCGCGCTCAACTACGTCCCTGGTATCCCGCGCCCGGACGGCGCGGTCTTCGGCATCTTCGCGCTCGACGTCTACGACGACGCGTTGCACCTCGCCTCGGCGCTCTGGGCGCTGGCGGCGGCGCTGATCTCGGCGCGCGCAGCGCGGCTGTTCCTCCTCCTCTTCGGGGCGGCCTACCTCCTCGACGGGCTCATGGGGCTGACGCTCGGGTCGGGCTACCTCGACCTCGGCATCCTGAACACCGGCATCCAGGACCTGCCGCTGACCTTCCGCATCCTCGCCAACCTGCCCCACATCGCCCTGGGCGGCATCGCCCTGGCCACCGGCCTCCGGCGCGGCCGACGCGAGGCGCTACGGTGAGCACCCTCCTGCGCTGGGCGGGCCGGCTCCTCCTCGCCCTCCTCCTCGTCGCGATCGCCCTGCTCTCCCCCGTGGCCTATGTCGAGCTCGCCTGCCGTGGCACGCCCGTCGCCGACGGCTACGAACCGATCCTGCCGCCCGAGCACCGGCGGCCCGAGTCGGCCACGCTGCTCACCTACCCCGAATGGCACATCGTCCACGCCTACGAGGACTACGCCGAGGTCATCCGCACCGGCGACCCGCAGGACTTCGGATACCTCTCCGCCATCGGCGGATTCTGGTCCTCCTATTGCGCGCTGAGCCGCGCCACCGCCGCCCACGGCGGGGCCGACCGCGACTACCGGACCATGGTGGACGTGATCGGCGTGAGCTTCACGGCCGAGCTCCTCCTGAAGGCAGGCTACGAGGAGACCCTGGGCCGTATCGCCACCTGGGTTCGCGGCGAGGGGCGGACCCCGCTGGACGGCCTGTCCGCTCGGCAGGCCGCGGACTACGCCGCGTTCCTCCAGCAGGTGCCCTGGTACCGCTGGGACTTCCTCAGGTCGGCCACGGAGCTGGACGACGCCGCGACGGCGGCCTTCCGCGACCGCGAGCGGGACCTGGCGCTCGGGCTCGAATACCGCGCCAAGGCAGCCTATGCCCAAGCCATCGCCGCCGCCGTGGCCGCGACCGGAAACGACGAGCTCACCATGCGCAGCATCGTCGCAGGCCTCTCGCCGGAGGACCTCGGCCGAATCGAGGGCGTGACCGTCATCGGCGAGCGCCCCGAGGGCATCGAGATCGAGACCCCGCGCTACGCCGCCTTCACCGAGGTCGCCCGGACCCTTGCCACCCAAGGCGCCGACTTCGTGGAGATCGCCGGCAACGACGACATCCTCGTCACCTCCATCGCCGCCTCGCCGCCCCCGGACGGTCCGACAGTGATCGCCGCCCTGCCCCGACAGGGGAGTCCCGGCGTCCGCCTCCTGCGGCTCGTCGAGGTCACCGATCTCGCCCAGGTCCTTCGCGACGACGGCCCCATCGTCGAGCACATCCATGACTATTAGGGCCCGCCACCTGCTGATCGGCGTGCCGCTGCTGCTCCTCGGCTGGATCGCCGTCCTCGCGCTGACGATGCGGCTCGGCGGCCCCGCGCCGGCCGCCCTCGTGGTGCTCCCGCCCGAAGGGTTCCTGCGCGCGCTGCCACCGGAGGTCAGCGTCACTTCCCGCAACATCCTGGGCCTCACGGCCACGGGTGGCCCGGGCCTCGTGGCCGAGCTCTATGCCGCCGGCGCGCCGCTGGTGCTGCCGGCGGGGCTCGCCTCCTGCCTCCGGCTCTGAACGTCGCGAAGCTGCGGCAGGACCTTCCCACCAAAGGCCTCGATGAAGTCCTCCTGGTTGCGCCCGACATTGTGCAGGTAGAATTCCTCGAACCCCAGCTCGCGATAGCGGCCGATCCATTCGACGTGCCGGTCGAGGCTCGACGAGACGAGGAGCGACTCCGCCATGTCCTCGGGCCGGACGTGCTTCGTGGCCGTATCGAACTGCTCCGGGCTCCGGAGCTCCCAGTTCACCTCGCCGCCGAGCACGTTGTAGCGCCACTGCTCATGTGCGCCCCGGAGCGCCGCGTCCTCGCTCTCGGCCCAGCTCAGGCCCACTTGCATCACGAGCTTCTTGCCCTCGCCTCCCCCGCGCCGGAAGGCCTCGACCACCTTGCGGACCTGCCCGGGCTCGCCGCTCGTGGTCAGGAGCCCGTCGGCCCAGCCGCCCACGAACCCGGCTGTCTCCTCGGTCACGGCGGCGCCGAGGATCGGGGGCGGTGTCGCGGGGCGGGAGTAGAGCTTCGCGTCGACCACCGTCACGCGACCATGGTGGGACACCGCGTCGCCGTTCAGCAGCGCCCGGATGATCCCGGCGCACTCCTCCAGGCGCGCGTTCCGCTCCGATTTCTCGGGCCAGGGCAGGCCCGTGATGTCCTCGTTGAGCCGCTGTCCGCTCCCTAGCGCCAGCCAGAAGCGGCCGGGGAACATCTCGGCCAGCGTCGCCGCCGCCTGGGCCGCGACGGCGGGATGGTAGCGGTAGCCCGGCGCGGTGATCGAGCCCACGGGGAAGCTCGTCCGTGCCAGCGCCGCGCCCAGCCAGGACCAGGCGAAGCCCGACTGCCCCTGCGACGGCCCCCAGGGGCGGAAATGGTCCGAGCACTTCGCCGCGTCGAACCCCGCCTCCTCCGCGATCCGGACGAGGCCCAGGAGCTCGGAGGGCGGGAACTGCTCGTGCGAGGCGTGGTAGCCGAAGCGGGGCATGGCGGTCCTCCTGTGGAGCGGAGAAACCGGCCTACATAGCGGAGGTTCCTTGGCCGCGCCGGAGCCCACGAACGGCAACGGCCAGACCCGGGGGTCTGGCCGCCTCCGAAGGTCCCGAGGCCCCCCTCACACGTCGAGGGTATTGTCGCGTTCCCATTGGGTGAAGTGGGAGCAGTAGCGGTTCCACTCGTCGGTCTTGAGCTTGAGGTAGGCGGAGGAGAAGGCCTCGCCCATCATGGCCTTGAGGGTGGGGTCCTGGTCGTAGGCGCGCAGGGCGTCGAGGAGGTTGAGGGGGAGCTTGGGCGCCCCCTGGACGGTGTGGCCGTCCTTGTACATGTCGATGTCGTGGCGCGGGCCCGGGTCGGCCTTGGTGCGCACGCCGTCGAGGCCGGCGGCGAGGATGACGGCCTGCATGAGGTAGGGGTTGGCGGCGCCGTCGGGGAGGCGGAGCTCGAAGCGGCCCGGGCCGGGGACGCGCACCATGTGGGTGCGGTTGTTGCCGGTCCAGGTCACCGAGTTGGGGGCCCAGGTGGCGCCCGAGGTGGTGCGGGGCGCGTTGATGCGCTTGTAGCTGTTCACCGTGGGGTTGGTGATCGCGGCCAAGGCCGAGGCGTGGGTCATGATGCCGCCCAGGAAGTGCCGGCCCGGCTCGGAGAGGCCGAGCTCGCGGGCGGGGTCGGCGAAGGCGTTGCGCTTGCCGTCGAGGTCCCAGACCGAGATGTGGGCGTGGCAGCCCGAGCCGGTGAGGCCGGGGAAGGGCTTGGGCATGAAGGTGGCGCGCAGGCCGTGCTTCTCGGCGATGCTGCGCATCATGAACTTGAAGAAGCTGTGCTTGTCGGCGGTCTTGAGGACGTCGTCGTACTTCCAGTTCATCTCGAACTGGCCCACCGCGTCCTCGTGGTCGTTCTGGTAGGCCTCCCAGCCCAGCTGGAGCATGTAGTCGCAGACCTCGGCGATGACGTCGTAGCGCCGCATCACCGCGTTCTGGTCGTAGCAGGGCTTCACCGCGGTATCAAAGGGGTCGGAGATCTGCTGGCCGTCGGCGGTGAGCAGGAAGAACTCGGGCTCCACCCCGGTCTTGACCCGCAGCCCCTCGCGGGCGGCCTCGTCGATGAGCCGGCGCAGGACGTTGCGGGGCGCCTGCTCCACCAGCTCGCCCTCCATGGTGGCGGTGGCGGCGACCCAGGCCACCTCGGGCTTCCAGGGGAGCTGGATCACCGAGGACGGGTCGGGGATCGCCATCAGGTCGGCGTGCGCCGGGGTGAGGTCGAGCCAGGTGGCGAAGCCGGCGAAGCCCGCCCCCTCGACCGCCATGTCGGCGATGGCCTGCGCCGGGACCAGCTTGGCGCGCTGGCCCCCGAACAGGTCGGTGTAGGAGATCATGAAGTACTTGACGCCGTGGGCGCGGGCGAACTCGGCGAGGTCGATGACGGCCTCCTCGGCCTCCCACGGCCCCTTGTGCAGATCCTGGAACACGGTGGCTGACTCCCTGTGTGCTTGGCCGGGGGCCCCGGTTCGGCCGGGGCTCCCCCTGAAGGTTGGGTCGATGCGGGACGGCCCCGCGGGCGTCAATACGGCGCCGCCCCGCGCCCGGGGATCCAGCTCGTGCCCGCGAGCGGCACCCCGGCCATGGCGGCGGCCTCGATGGTGAGCGCGCAGAGGTCCTCGGGCTCGAGGTTGTGCAGGTGCGACTTGCCGCAGGCGCGGGCGATGGTCTGCGCCTCCAGCGTCATCACGCGCAGGTAGTTCTTCAGGCGCCGCCCGCCCAGGACCGGGTCGAAGCGGCCGAAGAGCTCGGGGTCCTGCGTGGTGATGCCCGCCGGGTCGCGGCCCTCGTGCCAGTCGTCGTAGGCGCCCGCCGTGGTGCCGAGGCGGCGGTACTCGGCCTCGAGCGAGGGGTCGTTGTCGCCCAGCGCGACCAGCGCCGCCGTGCCGATCGCCACCGCGTCGGCGCCCAAGGCCAGCGCCTTGGCCACGTCCGCCCCCGAGCGGATGCCGCCCGAGACGATGAGCTGCACCTCGCGGTGCAGCCCGAGGTCCTGCAGCGCCTTCACCGCCTGCGGGATGCAGGCCAGCGTCGGCTGGCCCACGTGCTCGATGAACACGTCCTGCGTGGCCGCGGTGCCGCCCTGCATGCCGTCCACCACGACGACGTCGGCGCCGGCCTTCACGGCGAGCGCGGTGTCGTAGTAGGGCCGCGCGCCGCCCACCTTGACGTAGATCGGCTTCTGCCAGTCGGTGATCTCGCGGATCTCCAGGATCTTGATCTCGAGGTCGTCGGGCCCGGTCCAGTCCGGGTGCCGGCAGGCCGAGCGCTGGTCGATGCCCTTGGGGAGGTTGCGCATCTCCGCCACCCGGTCGGAGATCTTCTGGCCGAGCAGCATGCCGCCGCCGCCGGGCTTGGCGCCCTGCCCCACCACCACCTCGATGGCGTCGGCGCGGCGCAGGTCGTCGGGGTTCATGCCGTAGCGCGAGGGCAGCACCTGGTACACCAGCGTCCGCGAGTGCCCGCGCTCCTCCTCGGTCATGCCGCCGTCGCCCGTCGTGGTCGAGGTCCCCGCCTCGCTCGCGCCCCGCCCCAGCGCCTCCTTGGCCGGGCCCGAGAGCGAGCCGAAGCTCATGCCGGCGATGGTGACCGGGATGTCGAGGTGGATCGGCTGCTTGGCGTGCCGGGTGCCCAGCCAGACGTCGGTCGCGCACTTCTCGCGGTAGCCCTCGAGCGGGTAGCGCGAGATCGAGGCGCCGAGGAACAGGAGGTCGTCGAAGTGCGGCAGCTTCCGCTTCGAGCCGCCGCCGCGGATGTCGTAGATGCCGGTGGCGGCCGCGCGCCGGATCTCGGCGTTCTGGTCGTTCGAGAAGGTCGCGGACTGCTTGGGGGGCGTGCGCAGGAACTCGGTCATGGATCAGACCTCAGTAGGACGACGCGTTGTCGACGTGGAAGGTGTAGAGCCGCCGGGCCGAGCCGTAGCGGCGGAACTGCGAGGGGTCGGCCTTGCCCTCGGCGAGGCCGCGCCGCAGCAGGTCCTCGAGGAGCGCGTGGTGCTCGGGCCGCATCTCCTTCTCGACGCAGTCGGCGCCCAGGGACTTCACCGAGCCGCGCACGAACAGCCGCGCCTCGTAGAGCGAGTCGCCCAGGGAGTCGCCGGCGTCGCCCAGCACCACCAGGTTGCCGGACTGCGCCATGAAGGCCGACATGTGGCCGATGCTCCCGTGCACCACGATGTCGATGCCCTTCATCGAGATGCCGCAGCGCGAGGAGGCGTTGCCCTTGATGACCAAAAGCCCGCCGCGGCCCGTGGCGCCGGCGTACTGGCTGGCGTCGCCCTCGACGATGACGGTCCCCGACATCATGTTCTCGGCCACCCCCGGCCCGGCCGAGCCGTCGATGCGGATCGTGGCCTGCTTGTTCATGCCCCCGCAGTAGTAGCCGGTGGTGCCGCGCACGGTGACGTCGAGGGGCGCGTCGAGCCCCACGGCGATGGCGTGCGCCCCCTTGGTGTTGACGATCTCCCAGACCGTCTGGTTGGTGGGCTGGCCCTTGAGCGCGTGCAGCGTCTCGTTGAGGGCCCTCAGCCCCCGGGCGGCCAGGTCGAAGGTCTGGACGCTCTCGGCGTCGAGGCGGTTGGCGGTGGCGTGCAGCATCGGCGTTCCCTGTTGGCGAGCCGCGGGCCCTCTCCGAGGAGGCCCGTCGGGAGGTTCAGCGTTCCCAGAAGTAGACGGTGGCGGGCTCGGGCTCCCAGACGCGGGCCGCCTCGATCCCCGGCAGCCCCACCATGGCCCGGTACTCCGAGCCGAAGGCCACGTACTGGTCGGTCTCGGCCATCACCGCGGGCTTGCAGGCGATGGGGTCGCGCACCACCCCGAAGCCGTTCCTCGTCCCCACCACGAAGGTGAAGAAGCCGTCGAGGTCCCGGAGCGTGCCCTCCATCGCCTCCCCGAGCCCCGCGCCCTCCTCCATCCGGTGGCTCAGATAGGCCGCCGCCACCTCGGTGTCGTTCTCGGTCTCGAAGCGCATCCCCGCGCGCCTCAGCCCGCGCCGCACCGCGTTGTGGTTCGACAGGCTCCCGTTGTGCACCAGGCACTGGTCGGCGCCCGTCGAGAACGGGTGCGCCCCCGCCGTCGTCACCGCCGACTCGGTCGCCATCCGCGTGTGGCCGATGCCGTGCGTCCCCGCCATCCGCGCGATCTCGAAGCGCGCCGCCACGTCACGGGGCAGACCCACCTCCTTGTAGATCTCGATCCCCTCGCCCGCGCTCATCACCTTGAGCCCCGGGCGCAAGGCCCGCACCGCCTCGCGCGCCGCCGCCAGACGGTCCGCCTCCACCTCGATCACCGCATGCGTGTCCTTGACCTCCAGCCCCACATGGCCGCCGACCTCGGCCCTGAGGTCGCGATCGAGACCCGCGAAGTCCGCCTCCGGATCCGCCGACTGCACCGTCAGCTTGCCCCGCCCCGCCTGCCCCCGCCCGTAGATCGCGATCCCGGCGCTGTCCGGCCCCCGGTCCGTCATGGTGATCAGCATGTCCGCCAGCATCTCCCCCAGATGCGGCTCCAGACGCGCATCCTTCAGGAACAGCCCCACGATCCCGCACATCTCCCCGGACCTCCTCTCCAGCCCGCCGGTCCCAGCCCCGGCCCCCCAGTCTCAACCACTGTGAAACTTTTTTAACCAGGGGGCAAGAGGAAGATGAAGATCACCGTGACGTGATGCCGCAGCGCGGCAGAGGATTTCCTTGACGTGGGGTTGGGCCGGGTTTCTTCTCAGGCAAAAAAGTTGACCGGGAGAACCTCGGCTCATCAACAAGGAGGAGGATGGGATGCCGGCATCGGATCCGAGAATCGACACCATGCACCGACGGGACGTCGGCATCGCATGGGCCTTCGTCATCGGCTTGTGGTTTGCGATCTTGTTCGTGTTCTGGGCGGTCTGGGACATCGCGCCCTCGGGTCCGGCCCGGACGCTTCTCATGGTCGGGGGCATCGTGGTCCTGGCCTTCAACACCGCCGCCATCATGGCGATGCTGGCCCATTACCGCGAGGACCGGGACTTCATGTACGGCCTGGACCTCAAGTTCCTCGACGAACTCCGGAACGGGAGGAGGTGAGGATGGCCCGCTACCAACCACCCAAGCAGTCGAAGCTCGGGCAGATCCTCGACGTGATCGTGCTCCTCGTGCTGACGGTCGCCGCGCTCTACCTCCCGCTCTACATGGGCCTCGCCGGCAGCGCGGCCGCGCCCCATCCCCAGGACAACCCGACCTGGGAGAGCCTCGGCCAGAACGCCACCATGGTCGAGCGCTGGAATCTGCTGGGCTACGCCGATCCGGCCTCGGCCCAGGACGTCATCACCTCGCGCTTCGACTACTCCTTCAGCGTGGTCAGCCTCGTCGTCATGGTCGTGGTCCTGGTCGGCTACTTCGCGATGATGCTGCGGCTGAGCGAGAAGGAATATCGCGAGGTCATCGCCGAGAAGTTCGGAAGGGAGTGAGACCGTGGATTTCTGGACCTTGCTGGAATACGCGGCCTGGGCGCTCTCGGCGCTCTTCGCCGTGCTGATCGTGACGGACTGGATCCGCACCGACTCGACCTACTCCGAGGACGTCCTGATGTCCTCGCGCGAGGGCGAGCTCGAGGCGATGACCGAGGAGCACCGGCTGTGACGCAGCAGATGACGGACATCACCTCCCCCGTCGCCGATGGGATGGTGCACGCGACCAAGGTGGGCCTCGCGCGCGTCCTCGGCCCCGCCCATGTCTGGGCGCTGGGCGTCGGCATCGTGCTCGTGGGCGAGTACATGGGCTGGAACTTCGGCGTGGCGAAGGGCGGCGCCTATGCGGCGCTCATCGCCTGCTGGTTCGCGGGGATCCTCTACACCTGCGTGGCCATGATCGACTCGGAGGTGACCTCCACGGTCGCCGCCGCCGGAGGCCAGTACACGCAGGCCAAGCACATCATCGGGCCGCTCATGGCCTTCAACGTGGGGCTCTACCTCGTCTTCGCCTACACGATGCTCGAGGCCGGGGAACGCCATCACCGTGGGCTTCCTCGTCGAGACCGTCGCCGGGATGACCGGGCACACGGGGCTGGACGTGCGGGCCTTCATCGTGCTGGCGATCATGTTCCTCGCCTGGCTGAACTACCGCGGCGTGCTGGCGACGCTGAACTTCAGCCTCGTGATCACGGCGGTGGCCTTCGTGGCCGTCATCACCCTGTTCCTCGGCACCCGTCCCTGGAGCGACGCCTCGCCCCTCGCTCATGGGACGCTGGCCGCGCCGCTGCCCTACGGCTGGCTCGGCATCCTGGCGGCGATGCATTTCGGGCTCTGGTACTACCTCGGCATCGAGGGCACAACGCAGGCGGCCGAGGAGGTGCGCTCGCCGGCCCGCTCGCTGCCCTTCGGCACGCTGACGGGCATCATGACGCTCATAATCGCGGCGACGCTGACGTGGTACGTCTGCGTGGGCCTCATGCCCTGGGAGTACCTCGGCCAGTCGGGCGTGCCGCTCTTCGACGCGGCGCGGATGACGGGCTCGACGGCGCTGATGGTGTTCCTCGGGATCGGGACGCTCTTCGCGACGCTGGCCTCGGCCAACGGTTGCATCAACGACGCCTCGCGGGCCTGGTTCTCGATGGGCCGCGACCACTACCTGCCGCAGTGGTTCGGGGCGGTGCACCCGGTCTACCGGACGCCCTACCGCTCGATCGTCTTCCTCGTTCCCATCGCGCTCATCTTCGCGCTGGGGGCGCCGCTCGACCAGGTCATCACCTTCTCGATCCTGTCGGGCCTTCTGGGCTACACCTTCATGCCCATCAACATGACCCTGTTCCGGCGCAAGTGGCCGCTGGACACGATCAAGCGGGGCTACGTGCACCCCTTCCACCCGATCCCGGCCATCGTGCTCATCACGCTCTGCGCGATCACCTACTTCGCGGTGTTCCTGGGCTACGGGACGCAGCTCATCGCCATGGTGAGCTTCTACATCGTGGCCTCGCTCTGGTTCCACTTCCGGCGCTACAAGTTCGTCAAGCGCTCCGACCAGTTCACGATGCCCTGGCCCAAGCCGCGCGGCTACTGAACCCGAAGGGGGCCCCTCCGGGGGCCCTCTCCGCCTGAAGGGGACCACCCGTGGACGACATCGCCCTCCTCCTCGTCGCCGCGCTGGGCCTAGGCATCCTCGGCTGGCAGGCCCGCCGGCTGTCGCGCGCCTCGGCCGCGCGGCGGGCGGCCCGCGCGGGGTTCCTCGACGCCTGCGCCACTCTCCTCTCCGACACCCGCAAGCGGGTGGAGCCCGACGGCTTCCCGCGCCTCGCCGGCGCCTCGGGGGGCGCCCGCTTCGACCTCCGCGTGGTGCCCGACACCCTGACGACCCGCAAGCTCCCCGCCCTCTGGCTGCTCGTCACGCTGACCGAGCCCCTGCCGCTGCCCGCGACCTGGCACCTGATGCTGCGCCCCCGGGGGACCGAGACCTTCTCCGCCTTCGATCGCCTGCCCCACATCCTGCCCCCGCAGCCCGGCCTGCCGGAGGACAGCCAGATCCGCACGGATTCGGGCGGCACGCCCCCGCCCGTCCTGGCCGAGATCGTCGCACGCCTGGGCGAGGACCGCCTCAAGGAGGTCGTCCTCTCGCCCAAGGGCCTGCGAATCACCTGGCTCGCCGAGGAGGCGAATCGCGGCCGCTACCTGATCTTCCGGGACGCTGAGATGGGGCTGGAGCCGCTGCCGCCCGACACCCTGGCGCCGCTCCTCGACGCCCTCCTCGACCTGCGCGCGGGCCTCCAGCCGGAACGGCGCCGCGCATGAAGCCCCTGCCTCCGCCCCTGGTCCTCGCCGTCGCGCTCGTCCTGCCCGGCATGGGGCAGGTGCTGAACCGCCAGCCGACGCGCGGCCTGATCTTCGCGTTCTTCACGCTCCTCCTCGGCGCCTTCACGCTGGTCACGGCGGACCCGGGCGTCTCCTGGGTCGGCAAGCTCTCGGGCGGCCTCTTCGTGCACGCCCTCGCCGTGCTCGACGCCTACAAGCACGCCCGCATCCGCACCGAGCTCCTCAACTCTGCGGGTAGGAGATGACGGAGAGGTATCGGGCGGGGAGTTGGTTGAGCTCTTCGGGGCCGTGGCGGGCGTCGGCGTCGAAGAGGAGGCTGTCGCCGGGTTTCAGGTGGAAGAGCTGGTCGCCGTGGCGGTAGGTGACCTCGCCCTCGAGCATGTAGAGGAGCTCGATGCCGTCGTGCTGGAAGGTGGGGAAGGTGTCGGACTGCCCGGTGAGGGTGATGAGGTAGGGCTCGACGACGACGCCGGAGGTGTTGGAGCCGATGTGGCCCAGCAGGTGGTACTGGTGGCCGGCCCGGGTGCCGCGGCGCTCGATCTCGAGGTGCTCGCCGGCGCGCACGTGCTGGACCTCGCGGCGCTCCTCGTAGCGGCGGAAGAAGGCGGTGAGGGGGGCGGAGAGCGCGTGGCTCAGGATCTGCAGGGTGGTGAGCGAGGGCGAGGTGAGGCCGTTCTCGATCTTGGAGAGCATGCCGATGGAAAGGCCGGTGGCCTGGGCGAGGTCGGCCACGGTCATGCCCTGGCTGCGGCGGAAGGTGCGCACCTCGCGGCCGATGGCGGTCTCGAGGTTGCGCTCCGCGAGTTCGCGGACGCGGTGGGGGTCCTGGGTCAGCCCCGGCTTCTGGCGCGCGGGGGCCGGGGCGGCGTCCTCGGGCTCGGGCTCGTGGTCCTGGGGCATGGCGCTCGGCGCTCTCCGGCCGTATGTTTCTTCGCATGAAACATGTCGCCACTCCGGCCGAGGTGTCAAGGCCAGCGGCCCGTCAGCTCGCTTCGCCGACCCGCGCCGCTCGGAGGCGGCGCTGCGGCTCCTCGCGCGCCAGGGCGTGACGCTGGGCGGCTTCTCGGGCGGGGTCTTCCCGCTCATGCGCGCGCAGGCCATGGGCCGGCATCGCCCCTCGGTGCACTGGTGCTACGAGGGGCCCTGACCCGAAGCAGCGCTAGAACACGCTCCGCGCCGCCGTCACCAGCGCGTGGTGGAGCGAATAGGCCGAGGACCGGCCCCCCAGCAGCGTCATGCGGTCCGGCGCGCGCCGGATCGCGTAGACGCCCAGGTGCTCCATCATCGTTCGGGTGGCCGAGCCCGGGCCGAATCGCTCGAGGTCGAGGTTGCAGAGCCGCTCGAACAGCGGCTGCAGCGGGCCCGCGACCTCGAAGCGTGCCCAGGCGTCGGTCTGCTCGGTGATCGAGGCGGACTCGCCGAAGAGGGGCTTCAGATGCGCGACGATGTCCTCGTGGGTGGCGAAGGGCGCCTCGACCATCCACATCCCGGGGCTGACCCAGAAGGCGCCCCAGTCGCCCTGCGACTCGGCCCGGCCGGGCTCCGGCAGCGGGAGGCCGGCCTGGGCCGCCCGCTCCATGACCTCGGCCTCGCGGCCCCGGCGGATGGCGAGCGAGGCCAGCGCCGTGTCCGCGTCCTCGGCGGTGCTGACGGGGCCGATGGTCTCGACCGCCAGGGTCTCCCGGCCCAGCGCCGAGAGGGGCTTCAGGTTATGGCTAGCCACGGAGGCGCTCCCCTTCCGGATCGACGAAATGCGGCGACACGATCTCGACCTCGACCTCGGTCCTGGCCAGTAGGTTCACGGCCCGGAGCCGCTCCCCCAGCCGCGCCGAGCCGTTCTTGAGGTAGCCCAGAGCGATCTGGGAGCCGACGTGCGGCGAGAACACCAGCGAGGTGATCCAGCCGTCGTCGTTCGCGGCGACCGGCTCCTTGCCCTTGGCGATGAAGTGGCTTCCGGCCTTGAGCGTGTCGACCGGGTTGACCGGCTTCACGCCGACGATCCGCAGCCCGTCCCCCGCGCCAGTTCCTCGCGCTGCGAGAGGACCATGCCGATGGCGTCCTTCTTCTTGGACACCATCTTGCCCAGGCCCATGTTGAGCGCGGTCGTCTGGCCGTTGAGCTCGTTCCCGGCGACGTGGCCCTTCTCGACCCGCATGACGCCCAGCGCCTCGGTGCCGTAAGGGGTGACGTCGAGGTCCGCGCCCTTCGCCATCATCTCGCGCGCCAGGGCGTCGCCGTAGCGCGTCGGCACCGCGATCTCGTAGGCCATCTCGCCCGAGAAGCTGATCCGGAAGAGCCGGGCCCGCAGGCCGCCGCAGACGGTGACGTTGCCGCAGGCCATGTAGGGGAAGGCCGCGTCCGAGATGTCCTGGTCCACGATCCGCTGCAGCAGAGTCCGCGCGTTCGGCCCCGCGACCGAGAACTGCGCCCAGGCCTCGGTCGTGGAGATGAGCTGCACGTCGAGGTCGGGCCAGAGGCACTGGCGGCAGAACTCGAGGTGCCGGAAGACCCCAACCGCGTTGGCGGTGGTCGTGGTCATCACATACTCGTTCTCGCCCAGCCGCGCGGTGGTGCCGTCGTCCATGACGATCCCGTCCTCGCGCAGCATCAGCCCGTAGCGGACCTTGCCCACGGGGAGCGTCGAGAAGGTGTTGGCGTAGACGCGGTCGAGGAAGACGCCCGCGTCGGTGCCCTGGATGTCGATCTTGCCCAGCGTGGTCACATCGCAGAAGCCGACGCTCTTGCGGGTGGCGAGGACCTCGCGGTCGACCGACTCGCGCCAGGTGGTCTCGCCGGGGCGGGGATACCACTGGGCGCGGAGCCACATCCCGACCTCGACGAAGACGGCGCCCTGCTGTGCCGCCCAGCGGTGCGAGGGGTCAGGCGGGTGGGCTTGAACTCCTCCTCCCGCGACCGGCCGGCCAGCGTGCCCATCGACACGGGCGTGTAGGGCGGGCGGAAGACGGTGGTGCCGGTCGCGGGGATGCCCTTGCCGGTCAGCTCGGCCATGACGGCGAGGGCCACGACGTTCGAGGTCTTGCCCTGGTCGGTCGCCATGCCGAGCGTCGTGTAGCGCTTCAGGTGCTCGACGGAGACGAAGTTCTCCTGATGGGCGAGCTTGATGTCCTTGACGGTCACGTCGTTCTGGAAGTCGACCCAGGCGCGCCCTTGGCCCGGGACGTGCCAGAGCGGCGAGAGGCGCAGCGGCGCGTCCTCGGCCTGCGGGATGTCGGCCGGGGAGGCGGCGAAGCCGAGGTCCTCCAGCGCCTCGGCGGCCCGGGCGGCACCGGTGGCGAGCGCGCCGTGGGTGGAGAGGGCCCCGGCGGCCGCGCCGGCGACCGACAGGCCGGCGGGGCCGCTCGGGCTCGGGACGAAGGCGGCGATGGACTCGTCCCAGACGGGCCGGGCCGAGTGGTGCGAGGTCAGCGCCAGCGTCGGGTTCCAGCCGCCCGAGACGCCCAGGGCGTCGCAGGCGATCCGCTCCTCGCGCCCGTCGGCGGTCCGCACGGTGATGCCGGTGAGGCCGAGCTTCCCGTGCGCGGCGGTCACGACGGCGCCCTGCAGGTGGCGGATGCCGGGCAGCCGCTCGCCCACGCGGCGCGAGTCGATGACGGCGACCACGTCGACGCCCCGGGCCTCGAGGTCGCGCGCGGTCCGAAGGCCGTCGTCGTTGTTGACGAAGAGGGCCACGCGCTTGCCCGCCGCCACGCCCCAGCGGTTGGCATAAGCGCGAACGGCGCCCGCCAGCATCACGCCGGGCCGGTCGTTGTCGCGGAAGGCGATGGGCCTCTCGATAGCGCCGGCGGCGAGGATCGACCGCCGGGCGTAGATCCGCCAGAGCACCTGGCGCGGCTTGCCGGCCGCCGGTGCGGGCAGGTGGTCGGACACCCGCTCGACCGCGCCGAAGACGCCGTGGTCGAAGACGCCCATGACGGTCGTGCGCGGCATGACCCGGACGTTCGGCATGGAGGCGAGCTCGGCAACGGCGCCGCGGGCCCAGTCGGCCCCGGACTGCGCGCCGATCGCGAGGGTCTCGGCGTTGAGCCGCCCGCCCAGCAGGAAGTCCTCGTCCGCGAGGATCACCCGAGCGCCCGCGCGGCCCGCCGTCAGCGCCGCCATCAGGCCCGAGGGCCCCGCGCCGATGACGAGGAGATCGCAGTGCAGGAAGCCCTTGTCGTAGGCGTCGGGGTCCGCCTCCTTGGACAGGCTCCCCAGGCCCGCGGCGCGGCGGATGATCGGCTCGTAGAGCTTCTCCCAGAAGGCGGCCGGCCACATGAAGGTCTTGTAGTAGAAGCCCGCCGTGAAGAACGGCGAGAAGAGGTCGTTCACCCCCAGCGCGTCGAAGGCAAGCGAGGGCCAGCGGTTCTGGCTCTGCGCCTCGAGGCCGTCGTAGAGCTCGGCCACGGTCGCCCGCGTGTTGGGCTCCTGCCGCGCGCCCGAGCGCAGCTCGACCAGCGCGTTGGGCTCCTCCGGCCCGGCGGACAGGAGACCGCGCGGGCGGTGATACTTGAAGCTCCGCCCGACGAGCCTGACGCCGTTGGCGAGGAGCGCCGAGGCCAGCGTGTCGCCCGGGTGCCCCTGGTAGGACTTCCCGTCGAAGGTGAAGCCGAGCGTGCGGCTCCGGTCCACGCGGCCCAGGGCTACGCGCATCGGCTGCGAGGGGGCCATGGGTGCCCGGACGGGCTCGCCGGCGAGACCGGCGGTATCGCGCAGGACCTCTGTCATTTCGACCTCCCCCGTCCGCGCGCGACATCCCGCGCCAGTTCCGCCCCCAGGATCTCGTGCGTCACGGTGTTCCGCGTCACCACGAGCCAGGAGCGGTCGCCCTGCTCGTGGAACCAGAGCTCCCGGTGCACCCCCGCCGGGTTGTCGCGGAGGTAGAGGTAGTCGTGGAAGGCCTCGGGCTCCCGCAGGCCGTCGGGCCGGTCGATCAGGGCGGCGTCGCCCAGGTAGGTGAACTCCTGCGCGTCGCGCGGGCCCAGGAGGGGATGGGGGATCAGCATGGGTCTGTCCTAGTGGAGGTTCGGCTGGGCCCCTTGGCCCTTCTCGTCGATCATCGCGCCGCGCCGGAAGCGGTCGAGCCGGTAGGCGCTCGCGGTGGGGTGCGGCTCGTCCTTCGCGATCAGGTGCGCGAAGCAGAAGCCCGAGGCGGGCGTGGCCTTGAAGCCGCCGTAGCACCAGCCGCCGTTGAAGTAGAGGCCGTCGATCCCCGTGCGGTCGATGAAGGGCGAGCCGTCCATGCTCATGTCCATGATGCCGCCCCAGGTCCGCAGCAGCCGCGCCCGGCCGATCATCGGCA
The DNA here is from genome assembly GCF_000600335.2 of Rubellimicrobium mesophilum DSM 19309. Lineage (GTDB taxonomy): Bacteria > Pseudomonadota > Alphaproteobacteria > Rhodobacterales > Rhodobacteraceae > Rubellimicrobium > Rubellimicrobium mesophilum. The sequence continues at coordinate 45,359 of NZ_KK088555.1, forward strand.
TCAGCGCCATGCCGCCCTCGGCCACGTCCTCGATCACCGGCAGGTTCCCCCGCTGGGCGTAGGAGTTGTAGCCGTCGATGTCGCCGCCAAAGACGAGGCCGCCCTTGTCCGACTGGCTGACGTAGAAGTGCCCCGCCCCGAAGGTCATCACCCCGTCGATCACCGGCTTCAGCCCCTCGGAGACGAAGGCCTGGAGGACGTGGCTCTCGATGGGGAGACGCATCCCGGCCATGGCCATCACGCGCGAGGAGTTGCCGGCCACCGCCACGCCCACCTTGAGCGCGCCGATGAAGCCGCGCGTCGTCTCCACCCCCGTCACGCGCCCGTTGACGATGCGGAAGCCCGTCACCTGGCAGTTCTGGATGATGTCCACGCCGCGCTGGTCGGCGCCGCGCGCGTAGCCCCAGGCCACCGCGTCGTGCCGCGCCGTGCCGCCCCGCCGCTGCAGGAGGCCGCCCTTGATGGGGAACCGCGCGTGGTCGAAGTTCAGGAAGGGATACATCCTGCGCACCTGCTCCCGGTCGAGGAGCTCCGCGTCCGCCCCGTGCAGGATCATGGCGTTGCCGCGCCGGGTGTAGGCGTCGCGCTGGGCGTCCGAGTGGAACAGGTTCAGGATGCCGCGCTGGCTGACCATCGCGTTGTAGTTGAAGTCCTGCTCCATCCCCTCCCAGAGCTTCATCGAGAACTCGTAGAAGGGCTGGTTGCCGTCGAGCAGGTAGTTCGAGCGGATGATCGTGGTGTTCCGCCCGACGTTGCCGCCGCCGATCCAGCCCTTCTCCAGCACCGCGACGCGGAGCTGCCCGAACTCCTTGGCGAGGTAATAGGCCGCCGCGAGGCCGTGGCCCCCGCCCCCCACGATCACCACGTCGTAGGACGGCTGCGGATCGGGGTCGCGCCAGGCCGGCGTCCAGCCCTTGTGCCCCGTCATCGCCTCGCGGAAGACCCGCAGTCCCGAATAGCGCATCCGTGAATCCCCCGGTTTCGCCCCGGGATACCACCGCTGGAAACCGACAGACCCGGGCGTTTCCGACATGAACCCCGCCGTTTCGGTCACCTCCCCGTCCCGTGAAGGCGCCCATGCCGGGGTGAACCGTTCCCTCCTCCCGGCGTTGGTCGCACCGAGAGCAAAAAGGGGGACCCCATGGCCCAGACCGTCGGCGACTTCATCTGGCAGCGGCTCCGGGCCTGGGGCGTGCGGCGCGTCTTCGGCTACCCGGGCGACGGGATCGGCGGCCTCGTCGGCGCGCTGGCGCGGACCGAGGGCGCCATCGACTTCGTCCAGGTCCGGCACGAGGAGATGGCGGCGCTCATGGCCTCCGGCACCGCCAAGTTCACCGGCGAGGTCGGCGTCTGCATGGCGACCTCCGGGCCGGGGGCGGCGCATCTCCTCAACGGCCTCTACGACGCCCGGCTCGACCACCAGCCGGTGCTGGCGCTCGTGGGCCAGCAGGCGCGGTCGGCGCTGGGCTCGCATTACCAGCAGGACCTCGACCTCCAGTCGCTCTTCAAGGACGTGGCCGGCGCCTACATCGAGACCGCCTTCACGGCGACGCAGGTCCCGCACCTGATCGACCGCGCCTACCGGATCGCCAAGGCCGAGCGGCGCGTCACCTGCGTCATCCTCCCCAACGACGTGCAACTGGCCAGGATGGAGGAGCCCCCGCGCGAGCACGGCATGACCCATTCGGGCGTGGGCCTCGACCTCTCCCCCATCGTGCCGGACGCGAGCGCGCTGATGCACGCGGCCGAGGTCCTGAACGCCGGCCAGCGCGTCTCGATGCTGGTGGGCGCCGGGGCGCTGAACGCCACCGACGAGGTCATCGCCGTGGCCGACCGGCTGGGCGCGGGCGTCGCCAAGGCGCTCCCCGGCAAGGCGGTGCTGCCCGACGACCTGCCCTTCTGCACGGGCTCCATCGGGCTTCTGGGCACCAAGGCGAGCTGGGACCTCATGCAGGGCTGCGACACGCTCCTCATGGTGGGCTCGGGCTTCCCCTACACCGAGTTCCTGCCTCCGGTGGGCCAGGCGAGGGGGGTCCAGATCGACATCGACCCCGGGATGCTGGGCCTGCGCTACCCGATGGAGGCGAACCTGATCGGCGATTCGGCCGCCACGCTACGGGCCCTCCTCCGGCTGCTGACGCCCAAGACGGACCGGAGCTGGCGCCAGAAGATCGAGGCCGCGACCGCCGATTCCTGGGCGGAGGCCAAGGCCACGGCCATGACGGATGCGAACCCCATCAACCCGCAGCGCGTCGCCCACGAGTTGTCCGAGCGGCTGCCCGGGAACGCCGTCGTCACCGCCGACAGCGGCACGACGACGGTGTGGTATGCCCGGAACCTGCGCTTCAGGCGCGGGAACATGGGCTCCGTGTCGGGGACGCTCGCCACCATGGGCTGCGCGGTGCCCTACGCCATCGCCGCGAAGTTCGCCCATCCCGAGCGCCCGGCCATCGCCCTCGCGGGGGACGGCGCCATGCAGATGAACGGCCTGACCGAGCTCATCACCATCTCGAAATACTGGCGTCGCTGGACGGACCCGCGCCTGATCGTGATGGTCCTGAACAACCGCGACCTCGCCTACGTGACCTGGGAGGAGCGCATCCAGGCCGGCGACCCCAAGTGGGAGGGGAGCCAGGACCTGCCCGACGTGCCCTATGCCGAGTTCGCGAAGCTCATCGGTCTGGGTGGGCGGCGGGTCGAGGCGCCGGAGGAGGTCGGCCCCGCCTGGGAGGAGGCGCTGTCGGCCGACCGGCCCTTCGTGCTCGACATGGTCACGGACCCCGACGTGCCGCCGCTGCCGCCGCACATCACGCTCAAGCAGGCGCGGGGGTTCCTCGGCTCAATGGTCGGCGGCGACCCGGAGGCGGGCGGGGTCCTGAGGCAGACCACGCGGCAGTTGCTGGGGAGCCTATGGCCCGAGAAGGGGTAGAAGGTTGTCGTGGGGCAGGCTTCAGCCCGCCACGCGACACATGAGCCAGTTGCGCCGTGGCCGACCGAGCGTGGCGGGCTGAAGCCCGCCCTACGTTGGGCGTTGGACGTAGCTTCCCCTACCCCGCCGGGTGGCCTCCCAGGGACGGGGCCACCTTGGCAGAGGAATGTTGAGAAACGGTTAACAGGCGGGGGCCGGATCGCAGAAAAGGGTGTCCTCGGTCCGGTCGCGCCGCCCTAGCCCACGGCGACGAGGTGTCCCCCGCCCAGGTCCCTGAGGGTGAGGCGCACCGGCGGGTCGGTCCGCAGGCGCACGGGGCTCGGGACCTCGGAGGCCATCCGCTCGCGCGGGGGGCGGACATGGGTGGGGTCGGGGACCGGCACGGCCTCGATCAGGCGGCGGGTGTAGGCGTGGCGCGGGTCGCCGAAGACCTGCGCGCGCGTGCCCATCTCGACGATCTGACCGAGGAACATCACCGCGACCCGGTCGGCGATGGAGTCCACCACCGCCATGTCGTGCGAGATGAACAGGAAGGACACGCCCGTCGCCTGCTGGAGGTCCCTGAGCAGCGCCAGCACCCGCGCCTGCACCGACACGTCGAGCGCCGAGACGCTCTCGTCCGCGACGATCAGCTTGGGGCGCAAGGCCAGCGCCCGGGCGATGCAGATGCGCTGGCGCTGCCCGCCCGAGAACTCGTGCGGGTAGCGGTCCGCCTGGGCGCGCGACAGGCCCACTTGCTCGAAGAGCCGCTCGACGGTCGCGCGCCGCTCCTCGCGGTGGCCTACGCCGTGGACAACCAGCGGCTCGGCCACGAGGTCGCCCACCCGCATCCGGGGGTCGAGCGAGGCGGCGGGGTCCTGGAACACGATCTGCGCGTCGCGCCGCACCGCGCGCGTCACGTCCCCCTGGCCGTGGAGCTTGCGTCCCGCGACCTCGATCTCCCCCTCGAAGGGGACGAGGCCGGCGATGGCCTTGGCGATGGTGGACTTGCCGCAGCCCGATTCGCCCACCAGCGCGAAGGTCTCGCCCGCGCGGATGTCGAAGGACACGCCCTCGACGGCATGGACCCGGTGGGTCGCGCGCCCCAGGAGGCCCCGGTGCAGGTCGAAGCGCACCGTCAGGTCGCGCAGCGCGCAGACCGGCGCGGATCGGGGGCGCGGGGCCTCGGCGGGCCGGCTCCCCATGCGCGGCACGGCGGCGAGGAGCGCCCGGGTGTAGTCCTCGCGCGGGGCCTCGAAGATCCGGCGGACCGGCCCCTCCTCGACCATGGCGCCGTCCTTCATGACGACGACGCGGTCGGCCATCTCGGCCACCACGCCCATGTCGTGGGTGATGAGGACGATGGCCGTCCCCATCTCGCGCCGCAGGTCCCGCAGCAGGTCCAGCACCTCGCGCTGCACCGTCACGTCGAGGGCGGTCGTGGGCTCGTCCGCGATCAGCACGTCGGGGCGGAGCGCGATGGCCATGGCGATCATCACCCGCTGGCGCATCCCGCCCGATAATTCATGCGGATACTGCCGCAGTCGCTGCTCGGGCTCCGACAGCCGCACGGCCCGAAGCGCCTCCAGCGCCCTCGCCTGCGCCTCGCGCCGGGGGAGCGGCTCGTGCGCCTCGATGGCCTCGACGAGCTGCGCCCCCACGGTCATCACCGGGTTGAGCGAGGTCATCGGCTCCTGGAAGATCATGGCGATGCGGTCGCCCCGGAGGCCCCGCAGCCGCCCTTCGGGCAGCCGCAGGAGGTCCGTGCCGCCCAGCCGCACCGCCCCCGCCGTCGCCCGGACGTTGACGGGCAGGAGGCCCATGACGGCGAGCGAGGTGATCGACTTGCCCGACCCCGACTCGCCCGCGATGGCCAGCGTCTCCCCGCGCCGGAGCGCGAAGGAGGCGTCGCGGACGAGCGGCCGGAGCCCGCCCTCGGTCGCGACCGAGACGGTGAGCCCCTCGACCGAGAGGACGGTCTCGGCCGCGGCCTCGGCCATGGGCGCCTCGGCCAGCGTCATTCGAACACGGCGCGGGGGAAGTAGAAGCTCACCACCCAGTTCGGCATGTCCACGATCTCGGACACCCGGAGGTCGCCGCAGACCGAGCAGAGCATGTAGGCCTCCACCGCCGACATCCCTCGCGTGGCGCAGAGGAGGTCCACCATGTTCATGACCGCGTCCCGCGCGCCGGCCATGAGGTCCGGGCCGATGCCGGTCGTGACCTCGTAGCCCTTGGCGTCGAGGTGCCGCGTCACCGGGCCGTCCGTGGTGAAGCGCGGCGTCCGGAGGTTCGCCCCCTTCACGAGGTCGAGCGTCAGGACGACGTCCATCGGGCTCTCGATGGCGGTGCCGCAGACCTCGCCATCGCCCTGCGCGGCATGGGTGTCGCCCACGGAGAACAGCGCCCCCGCGACCTCCACCGGCAGGTAGAGCGTCGTCCCCGCCGCGAGGTCGCGGATGTCGAGGTTGCCGCCCACCCGGCGTGGCGGCACGACGGAGTGGTGGCCGGGCTCCGCTGGCGCGTTGCCGATGGTGCCGCTGAAGGGCTTCAGCGGGATCTTCGCCTGGGAGCCCCACATGGCCGGGGCCATGGTCTGGGCGTCATAGGTCCAGACGATCAGCGCCGGGTCGGTGAACTGGTCCGCGAGCAGCCCGAAGCCCGGGATGTTCGCCGTCCAGCCCCAGGCCGTCCCCTCGCGCAACTGCGGCGCGAAGCTCTCGATGGTGACCTTCAGCGCATCGCCGGGCTCGGCCCCCTCGACGAAGATCGGCCCGGAGACCGGGTTGATCTTGCCGAAGTCGAGGTCGATCACGTCCTGCAGGGTGCTCGACGGGCCGAGCTGGCCCGCCGAGGAATCGTGGCAGTGGAACAGGATGGTCGATCCGGGGGCCACCCTCTCGGCCGGGGCAAGCGTGTTGTCCCAGCCGAAATGGCTCTGGCGGCCGTGGATCGTGTAGTCGCAGGCCTTGCACATGATCTCACCTGCAACCGTTAGCGGAGTGGAGCTTGCACATCGCTCTTACTCGGTCACGTAGACGTAGTCGTAGTTCACGGGGATCGACACCGGATCGACGTAGAGGTTGTCGGCCCCGCCCATGCGCGGCGACTTCATGGTGAAGCGCTCCTCGTTGAAGACCGGCGCCCAGGGCGCGTCCTCCATCACCTTCATGTAGATGTCGGACCACATCTGGAGCCGCTCGGCCGAGCGCGCCGGGTCGGAGATGCTGTCCGCCTGCGCGGCCTGGGCGTCGAGCTCCTCGTTGCAGTACTTGGCCCAGTTCCAGCCGCCGGGCTCGGCGCCCGCGCAGCCGAGGATCGGGTAGTAGAAGTTCGCCGGGTCCGGGAAGTCCGCGATCCAGGCCATGCCGCCCGACCAGATCATCGGCGCGGTGCCCGCCCCGCCCGCCTCGATGACGTTGGCCTGCGCCAGCGCCTGGATCGAGGCGTCGATGCCGATGGCCGCGAGGTCCTGCTGGATCGCCTGGGCGATGCGCGGGTTCGGGTCGGTGTTCATCACGTAGAGCTCGGTCTCGAACCCGTCGGCGAACCCGGCCTGCGCGAGCAGCGCCTTGGCCCCCTCGGGGTCGTAGGCATAGCCCTCGTAGTCCTGCGTGTAGCCCGGCATCGACGGCGGCAGCGGCTGGTTCGCGGGGATCGCGCGGCCGTTGATGATCTGGACGATGCGGTCCTTGTTGATCGCCATGTTGACCGCGTGGCGCACGTCCGCGTTGTCGAAGGGCGGCTGCGTGACGTTCATCGTGACGTAGCCGGTCTGGAGCTGCCCGCCCTGCACCACGCGCTCGGCCTGGGCGGGGTCGGACATGACCTCCTGGAACTTGGCGGGCGGGATGCCGTCGCCGGGGATGTCCACCTCGCCGTTCTGGAGCCGCAGCAGCGCCACGACCGGCTCCTGCCCGATCTCGAAGGTGATCTGGTCGAGATAGGGCACGCCCGGGGTCCAGTAGTCGGGGTTCTTCTCGAAGACGAGCCGCTGGCCCAGCGTCCATTCGGCCAGCTTGTAGGCCCCGGTCCCGACCGGGTTGCGGCCGAAGTCGGCGCCGAACTCCTCCACCGCCTCGCGCGGGACGACGTAGGAGAAGTTGAGCGCCATGAGGTGCAGGAAGGTGGCGTCGGGGCGGCTCAGCTTGATCTGCACCGTCTGCGGGTCCGGCGCGGTCACGCCCGACAGCCCCTCGGCCTCGCCGGCGATCTGGGCGTCGTAGCCCTCGATGGCGCCGAAGAAGCCCGCGCCGGGGGACTGCGTCTCGGGGTCCGTCACGCGGTTCAGCGAATAGACCACGTCCTCGGAGGTCATCTCGCGGCCGTTGTGGAACTTGACGCCGGGCCGCAGGTGGAAAGTGTAGGTGAGGCCGTCCTCGCTGATCTCGTAGCTCTCGGCGAGGCCGGGGCGCAGGTCGGTCGTGCCGGGGACGTAGTCCATGAGCCCGTCGAAGATCGACTTGATCATCGACCAGTTCTGCCAGTCGTAGCCGATGGCCGGGTCCAGCGTGGAGACGTCGTCCTTGTAGGTGATGGTGATGGACCCGCCCTCCCTGGCGTTCGGGTCCGGCGTGTAGGTGTCCGTGGCCTGCGCGAGCGCCGGCCCGGCGAGGGCCAGCAGCAGCGCGGTCGAGGCGAGGAGGCGTGTCATTGTTCTCTCCCTTGTTGGTCGTTCAGCGAAGTCGGATGCGCGGGTCGATGAAGGGCGCCACGAGGTCGGCCAGCAGGTTCCCCAGCACGATGGCCACGGCGGACACGATGGTGACGCCCATGATGATCGGGATGTCGACGCGCTGGATCGCCTGCCAGGCGAGCTGCCCGATGCCGGGCCAGCCGAAGACGCTCTCCACCACGACGATGCCGCCCATGAAGACGCCGATGTCGATGCCGATCATGGCGACGATGGGCAGGATCGCGTTCGGGAGCGCGTGGCGCAGGATCACGCGGCGGCGGGTCAGGCCCTTGGCGCGGGCGGTGCGGATGAAGTCCTGCCGCAGCACCTCCACCATGCTCGACCGCATCATCCGCGAGTACCAGCCCGCGCCGAGGATGCCCAAGGTGAGCGAGGGCAGGACGAGGTGCGCGAAGGTGCCGTAGCCCGAGATCGGCAGCCAGTGGAGCCTGACCCCGAAGAGATAGAGGAGCAGCAGCCCCACCACGAATTGCGGGGCCGAGACGCCGACGAAGCTCGCGATCATCAAGCCGTTGTCGGTGGCGGTGCCGGGCCGCAGCGCGGCGACGATCCCCATGGTCAGGCCCAGGACCAGCTCGCAGAGGATGGCGCCGGCCATCAGGAGGAGCGTCGGCGGCAGCCGCGCCCGGATCAGCTCGGCCACCTCGCTCCGCTGGAGGTAGCTGCGGCCGAGGTCGAGGTGGAGCAGGTTCCAGAGGTAGCGCCCGTACTGGACCCAGAAGGGCTGGTCCAGGCCGAGCTGCCTGCGGATGCTCTCCACGGTCTCGGCCGTGGCCGAGCGCCCGGCGATCTGCCGCACCGGATCGGCGGGCAGGACGTAGAGCAGGAAGAAGGTGACCAGCGTCACGCCAAGGAGGATCAGCACCGACTGCACGAGCCGCCGCAGGAGGTAGCCCGCCATCAGCCGCGCCCCCTCTGCGTCGGGTCGAGCACGTCGCGCAGCGCGTCCCCCACGAGGTTGAAGGCGAGCGCCAGGAGCAGGATCGCCACGCCGGGGAAGAACACGAGCCAGGGCGCCGCCTGGAAGTAGGTCTGGTTCTCGAAGATGATGTTGCCCCAGGACGGCTGCGGCGGCTGCACGCCGATCCCGAGGAAGCTCAGCGTCGCCTCCAGCAGCACCGTCGTCGAGATGCCGAGCGTGCCGTAGACGATGATCGTCGGCAGCAGGTGCGGCAGGATGTGGAGCCCGAGGATGCGCCCGGTCCCCGCGCCGATGGCCCTCTCGGCCTGCACGAAGTCGCGCTCCGCGAGCGAGGTCGTCTCGGTGTAGAGGACGCGGGCCACCTGCACCCAGTTCACCAAGGCGATCACCAGCGCCACGATCCAGAGCGAGGGCGAGAAGATCGCCGCCAGCGCGATGGCGAGGAGCAGCGCCGGGAAGGCCATCATCAGGTCGGTGAAGCGCATGAGGATGCTGCCGAGCCAGCCCCGGAAGTAGCCCGCCGTCACCCCCACCAGGGTCCCGATCAGCAGCGCGATGCCGTTCGCTACCACCCCGATCACCAGCGAGGTCCGCGCCCCGTAGAGGATGCGCGTGAGGAGGTCCCGCCCGAGGAGGTCGGTCCCCAGCAGGAACTGCCCCCCGGGCGGCATCGGCGCGCCCTCCAGCGTCAGCCCCTCGAAGAGCTGCTCGTCCCGCCGAGGGCGCGATCCAGGGCGCCGCGACGGCGGCCGCGACGGTCAGCGCGATGATGAGGAGCCCCAGGAGCGCCAGCGGCCGGCGCGCGAGCCGCCCGAGCGCCCCCCGCCGGCGCGGCTCAGGAACCGTGGCGTCGGCCATGCTTGCCCTCCCCTCCGGCGAGCAGCCGCGCCGCCGCCTCCTCGATGGTCACGCGCCAATCCATCGCCCGCTGCCTGAGGCAGGCATAGGCCGAGTCCTCGTCCCGTCCTTCGGCCGCCAGCATCGTCACCGCGCGGATCACCGTCTGCCGCTCCGCGAGCCGCGATCGCAGCCCCGCGATCTCGGCCGCCAGCGCGCGGCGCGCCTCGAAGGACGCCCGCGCGATCAGGAGCGCGCTATAGACGCCGTTGTCGCCCACGGGCTTCAGGAGCTGCGCATCGGCCCCCATGCCCAACGCCCATTCGACCCGGCCCGGCGCCTCGGACCCGATCAGCGCGACGGTCGGCATCGGCGCCGCGCCGGGTGCCCAGGGGAACTGCGCGTCGTGGCCCATGTCGGCGTCGAAGAACGCGTAGTCCGCCCCCAGCGCCGAGGGCCCGAGGTCGGGCCAGTGCGCCTCGGCCGTGAGGCCGATGGCCGCGAGCTGGCGCGTGAGCGCCTGCACGGTGGCGTGCGGCCGGTGCAGGATCGCCGCCCGCGCGCCGCCCAGATCGGGGACCGTGAGCCGCCGCCTCATGGCGTCACCGCCCGGAGGTGGGGGCGCATCGCCAGCCTCTCCCGACGCGCGAGATAGGGATCGGCCGGCACCGCTTCCCACCGCTCCCGCACCCGGAAGGCCCCGCCCTCGACCTGGGCGATCACGACGGGCAGCGTGGCATGATGGGTCGCCGGGTCGATCCTCAACTCGCCCCCATCCGGCAGATCGAGGAGGTCGTCCAGCGACGCCCCCGCATCGCCGGCCCGCGCCAGCCGCGCCGCCAGCGAGCGCACCGACGCGAAGGCCGCCGCCTCGAAGGAGGAGCCGAACCGCCCCGCCCCGCCCCGGAAGTAGGGCCCGGCCGAGACCAGCCCCTCGGCGGCCCCGCCCAGCGCCGGCAGCTCGCATTCCGTGAGGTTGCAGGACAGGACGGGGCAGCGCTCGGGCGCGAAGCGCGCGTCCTCCTCGGCCAGCCGCCGCAGCGCCCGCACGAACTCGTAGCTCGACGCGCCGATCAGGTTGTTCAGCACGAAGTCGGGCCGGGTCGCGCGGATCTCCTCGACCATGCGGCCCACGTCGGTGTCGCCGATGGGCAGGTAGCGCTCGCCCAGCACCTCGCCGCCGGCTTCCCCGATCAGGCCGCGGGCGACGCGGTTCACCTCCCAGCCCCAGATGTAGTTGGAGCCCGTCAGGTAGCCCCGCCGGCCATGGCGCGCGAAGGCCCAGCGCAGCAGCGGCACGAGGTGCTGGTTCGGGCAGGCATGGGCGTAGGCGACCTGGCCCGAGGCCTCGAAGCCCTCGTAGGGGCAGGGATACCAGAGGAACCCGCCCAGGCGCTCCAGGGCCGGGATCACCTCCTTGCGGCTCCAGGAGGTGACGCAGCCCACGACGTGCCGGGCCGTGCTGGTGGAGAGGATCTCCGCGCAGAGCGGCGCATAGGCGTCCGCCTCGCCGCCCGGGTCCCGCTCCACCGGGACGAGCTCCAGCCCCAGCGCGGGGTCCGCGTTCACCTCCGCGATGGCCCGCAGCGCCCCCGCGCGGCAGGCCTCCGCGAGCAGCCGGTAGCTGCCGGAGCGGGAGAAGAGGAGGCCGATCTCGACTCTCTGCATGTCGTCCCAAACAAAAGAGCCCCGCACGCGACCGCCCGGGAGCGGGACGCGATGCGAGGCTCGGATGCCGTCCGGGCAGGGCCCGATGTTTCCGCCAGTTGATCCGAGACGGGGCGCCTGCGTCAAGCGCCCCGTGCATCTTCCGTGGCGGCAGACCGCAAGGCGGCGGAACGTCCGGGCGTCCCTCGAAGCTCCCGGGGCTCGGGCCGCCGGTTGCGCGGCCCCGTCGTCGAGGATGCCGGGCCGCCCCTCCTTCGCTCGGCGCGGGTCGGAGGTCCCGGGCTCAGAGGCCCTGGCCGAGGACGCGGTCGGCCACCGCGCGGAAGCGCTCCACGGTGCCGTCCACGTCCTTGAGCTTGTCGAGGCCGAAGAGGCCGATGCGGAAGCTGCGGAAGCTGGCGGGCTCGTCCACCTGGAGCGGCACCCCGGCGGCGATCTGCATCCCTTCGGCGGCGAAGGCGCGGCCGGTCTGGACCTCCGGGTCCTCGGTGTAGCTGACGACGACGCTCGGCGCCTCCCAGCCGGGGGCGGCGACGGATTTCTGGCCCTTCTCGGCCAGGAGGGCGCGGATGCGCTTCCCGAGCTCCCACTGCGCGGCCTTGGCGCGGTCCCAGCCCAGGGCCTGCGTCTCCTCCATCGCGTCGCGGAGCTGGCGGAGCGAGTCGGTGGGCATGGTGGCGTGGTAGGCGTGGCCGCCGCCCTCGTAGGCCGCCATGATCGAGGCCCATTTCTTCAGGTCCAGCGCGAAGCTGTCCGAGGTGGTGGCCTCGAGCCGCGCCTTCGCCCGGTCGGACATCATCACGAGGCCCGCCGCCGGGGTCGAGGACCAGCCCTTCTGCGGGGCGGAGATGAGGACGTCGACGCCGGTCGCCCTCATGTCCACCCAAACGCAGCCCGAGGCGATGCAGTCGAGGACCATCAGCGCGCCGACCTCGTGGGCCGCGTCGGCCAGCGCGCGGACGTAGTCGTCGGTGAGGATGATGCCGGCCGAGGTCTCGACGTGCGGGGCGAAGACGGCGTCGGGGCGGGCCTCGCGGATCGCGGCGGTCACCTCCTCGATGGGCGCGGGGGCGTAGGGGGCCGGCGCGGCGTTGCCCTGCGCGCGGGCCTTGAACACCGTCGTCTTCGCGGTGAAGCCGCCAGCCTCGAAGATCTGCGTCCAGCGGTAGGAGAACCAGCCGTTGCGGACGATCAGGGCATGGGCGTCGCCGCCGAACTGCCGCGCGACCGCCTCCATGGCGTAGGTCCCGCCGCCGGGCACGATGGCGACCGCGTCGGCGCCGTAGACCTCGCGCAGGCCCGACGAGAGGTCGCGCATGACCCCTTGGAACGCCTTCGACATATGGTTCAGCGAGCGGTCGGTGAAGACCACCGAGAACTCCATGAGGCCGTCGGGGTCGACGGCGGACCGGAACGCGTGGGCGTCGTCCATGGCGAGGGCTCCTTCCTTTGCGCGGGGAACACTAGGGCGCCGCCGCGCCGCCGGGAAGCCCGGGCCGTCAGTAGCCCACTTCCAGCGTGATCCCGAACATCACGGCGAGGAAGAACAGGAGCGTCACCCCCGCGATGCGGGGCAGGTGCCCGCGCTTGAGGACCTCCATGTAGACGCCGACGACCAGCGCGGCCTTGGTCGCGGCGATCAGCGCGCCGAGGATCAGGCCCGTTCGGTCGGGAAGGTCGAGTAGCGCCAGCCCCACGGTGAGCGCCAGCAGCCCGAGGAGCGCCAGCCAGATCAGGATGTTGAGGGCGCGCGAGCTCATCGCTGGATCAGGTAGAGGAAGGGGAAGAGGAAGACCCAGACCACGTCCACGAAGTGCCAGTAAAGGCCGAGGCCCCGCACCCATCGCTCGCGCCCGGCGGGGTCGCGGCGGGGGAGGATGAGGAAGGTGGCGAGGATGATGCCGATCCCGGTGATCAGGTGAACGGCGTGGAGCGCGGTCAGGCCGAAGTAGAAGCGGAAGAAGAGCGCGGCCTGGGGGGCGTCCTCGCCGTCCCAGTGGAAAGGGAGGCCGAGGACGGGGGCGAGGCCCTCGGAGGCCTCCATGAGCCATTCGGTGCCCTTGATGCCGAGGAACACCGTGCCGAGGACCGCCGTGAAGGCCAGGAAGCGGCGGGTCGTCCGCGCCTCGCCCCTCTCGGCGGCCTTGTGGGCCTCGGCCATCAGCAGGCTGCTGGTGAGGAGGACCGCCGTGTTGAGGGTGCCGAGCGGCAGGCTCAGGCGGTCGGAGGCGTCGCCGAAGGTCGGGGCGAAGCGCAGCCGCATGGCGAGGAAGGCCAGCACCAGCCCGCCGAAGAGCATCCCCTCGGAGACGAGGAACACCCACATCCCGAAGCTCGCGGAGACCTCGCGCTCCTCGTCGGTCTCGGTCTCGATGACCGGGACGTCGGGGTCGGGATGCGTCGTCACCGCTTGACCTCCGGGTCGTCGGCCTCGTGCGGGTAGTCGTAGGGCGGTCCCTTGACCACGATCACGCGGTCGAAGTTGTGCTTGGGCGGCGGCGAGGAGGTCTGCCATTCGAGCCCGGTGGCGAGCCAGGGGTTCGGCGGCGCGGGCGGCCCGTAGAGGAGCGACCAGCCGAAGTAGAACAGGGGCATGGCGTAGGCCAGCGCCAGCACCACCGCGCCCGCCGAGGAGAGGTCGTGCCAGAACTGGAACTCGGGCGGGTACTGGTGGTAGCGGCGCGGCATCCCGGCCCAGCCCAGCACGTACTGGGGCAGGAAGGTCAGGTTGAAGCCCACGAACATGGTCCCGGCGGCGATCGTCCCCCAGAGCTGGGAGTACATCCGCCCGGTCATCTTGGGCCACCAGAAGTGCAGGCCGCCCATGAAGGCCGTCACCATGCCGCCCACCATGATGTAGTGGAAATGCGCCACCACGAAGTAGGTGTCGTGGAGCTGCACGTCGACGGCGATGGCCGCCACGAAGAGCCCCGCAAGCCCCCCGAAGGTGAAGAGCCCGACGAAGCCCAGGGCGTAGAGCATCGGCGGCTCGAAGCTGACATGGCCCTTCCGCAGCGTGAGCGACCAGTTGAAGACCTTGATCGCCGAGGGGATCGCCACGAGGAATGAGAAGAACGAGAACACCACCCCCGCGTAGGGCGACAGGCCCGAGACGAACATGTGGTGGCCCCAGACGAGGAAGCCGAAGAGCGCGATGGCCATGGTCGAGAGGGCCACCGCCGTGTAGCCGAAGAGCGGGCGGCGCGCGAAGCAGGGGATGATCTCGGAGACCACGCCCATGCCCGGCAGGATCATGATGTAGACCGCCGGGTGCGAGTAGAACCAGAACAGGTGCTGGAACAGCAGCGGGTCGCCCCCGAGGTTGGGGTCGAAGACGCCGATGCCGAAGAGGCGCTCCATCACGATCAGGGTCAGCGAGGCCGCGAGGACCGGGGTCGCCAGCACCATGACGAGGGCCGTCGCGTAGATCGTCCAGACGAAGATGGGCAGGCGGAACCAGGTGAGGCCCGGCGCCCTCAGGCGGTGCGTGGTGACGATGAAGTTGATCCCCGTCATGATCGAGGAGAAGCCCACGACGATGACGCCGAAGGCGGCGGCGCTCACGTAGCTGTTGGAGTAGAGGCTCGAAAAAGGCGTGTAGAAGGTCCAGCCGGTGTCCACGCCGCCCTTGACCACCGAGAACAGCGTGAAGAGCGAGCCCAGCAGGAAGACGTACCACGAGGCGAGGTTGAGCTTGGGGAAGGCGAGGTCCTTGGCGCCGATCATCAGCGGCAGGAGGAAGTTCCCCAGCGTCGCCGGGATCGACGGCACCAGGAAGAACCAGACCATGATGATGCCGTGGATCGTGAAGAGCCGGTTGTAGGTGTCGTCCCCCACGAGGTCGCCCGCCGGGGTCGCGAGCTCCAGCCGCATGAGCACGGCCATGAGACCGCCCAGGAAGAAGAAGCCCGTGAGGCTGACGAGGTAGAGCCAGGCCACGCGCTTGTGGTCGGTGGAGAGGAGCCAGTCGAGCGGGCGCATCCGCCCGCCGATGTAGCCCGAGGCCGCCTGGTCGGTCATGGCTGGCCTCCGAGGCTCTCGACGTAGGCCTGGATCATCTGGAGCTCCTCCTCGTCGATGAGCCCCGCGAAGCTGGGCATGATGGGACGGTAGCCGGCGGCGACCTGCCTGTCGGGCATCAGCACCGAGTCGCGGACATAGGCGGCGTCGGCGATCACGGTCTCGCCGGAGGCCAGCGCCACGGGGCGGTTCCAGATGCCGGCGAGGTCGGGGGCGCGCACCTGCGCGGACTGGCCGTGGCAGCCCGAGCAGCCGAAGGAATGGAAGAGCCGCTCGCCCCCCTCGGCCAGGGTCTCGCCCTCGCCTTGGGCGGCGAGCCAGCTCGCGTAGTCCTCGGGCTCCATGACCTCGATGGAGCCGATCATCTCGGAATGCTCGGTCCCGCAGTATTCGGCGCAGAAGAGGTGATAGCGGCCGACCTTGGACGCCGTGAACCAGAGGCGGTTCCCGCGCCCCGGCACCACGTCCTGCTTCACCCGGAAGGCGGGGACGAAGAAGGAGTGGATCACGTCCTGCGAGCCCAGCTCAAGCACCACGGGGCGGCCCAGGGGGACGTGCAGCTCGTCGATCTCGCGCTGGCCGCCGGGGTGGCGGAACTTCCACATCCACTGCTTGGCGAGGCCCGAGATGACGATGGCGCCGGGGGGCGGGTTGACGTGGTCCATGTAGACATGGGCGCTCCAGGCGAAGATGGCGAAGGCGGTGAGGAGCGTGGCCGAGGTCCAGCCGATCTCGACCGGCATGGGGCGGAGACGCCCCCCCTCGCGCGGGACGTCGGAGCCCTTGCGGTACTTGACCGAGTAGACGACCACGAGGAGCGTGAGGAACGTCCCCAGGGCCAGCGAGAAGGCCAGGAGCGCGTAGAAGAGCGCGTTGACCTGCGGCGCGAGGGTCGAGGCGTCCCCGGGGCCGAAGGCGATGCCGGTCATGTGCGCCTCCCCCGTTCGAGGAGGAGCATCAAGGCGCCCAGGGTCAGCACCGTGACGACGACCCCGGCCTGCACCAGACGGTGGATGAGCGGGGTGTAGCGCCCCGTGGCGTCGTCGAAGCCCGAGCAGAGCAGGGTGATGCGGTCGCTGAGCGTGCCGATCCGGCCCCCGGCGGCCTCCACGAGCGCGAGGCGGAGGTCGCGGGGCTGGACGTCGAGGCCGGGCAGCACGCGCGAGAGGGTCCCCTCAGGAGTCAGCACGAGGAGGGCGAGCGGATGGGCGTCCTCGTCGGCGACCAACTCCATCCCGGCGGCGCGGGCGAGGCCGGCGCCGTTCGGGCCGGTCAGGAAGGCCCAGGCCGGGCCGGGATGCAGACGCTCGCGCGCCGCTTGGGCCTCTGGCACCCCCTCGCGGGGGTCGAGCGAGACGAAGAGGGCGCCGGCCTCTCCAGGACCGAGGCCGGTGGCGTCGAGCGCGGTCGCGGCGGCGTCCTCGCTCAGGTCGCAGAGGTTGTCGCAGTCCATGAGGCCGAAGAGGAGAACGGTGGGGCGCCCGCCCAGCGCCGCGCGCAGCGTGACCGCCTGCCCGTCCTCGGCGGCGAGCGCGAGGTCGGGGAGCGTCGCGCCGAGGCGAGGCGCGAAGGCGGGCACCGCGCCCTCATGGGCCGAGACCGGGGCGGCGAGGGCGAGGAGGAGCAGGAGGAGCCGGATCACGGCGGGTCCTCCCGGCGGCATTCGGCGGCCTGTGGGCTGCGGGGGACGGCCTGCGCGAGGAGGGCGCATTCGCCGCCGGGGCCTTCCGCGCTCCAGTCCGGCAGGCCGTGCTCGGCGATCAAGTTCATGACGTCCTCGATGGGGATGCGGGCGAAGCCGGGCTCCTCCGGGAGGGGGCCGGACTCGGCGAGACGCGCCTGCTGCTCGGCGGTGACGGCCGCGAGCTCGGTCTCGGGCTCGGTGCGGAAGGCGGGGGAGACGGCGTTGTCCTGCGCCGCGCGGCCCGGGGGCGGCCAGCGCTCCCCCCTTCCGCCATAGGCCGTGTAGAGGATCCAGAGCATCGCCGCGATGAAGAGGAGCATGGCGAGGGCCGCCAGCGCGAGGTTGCCGGTGTGGATGTCGCGGGTCTCGTGCGGGCGGGGGTCATCCGGCATGGGCCGCCCTCCGCCTCGGGAGCCCGCGCCCGGTGAGGAGCGCGCCGCCGAGCGCACCCAGCAGCAGCACCGGCCCCAGCGCCGCCCAGCCCGGCCCCGGCCCGGCGGGGGCGATGCGCCAGACCACGTCCACGGCGTGCCCGGCGAGGATCAGCGCCGCGAGGGCGATCAGGCCCGGGCGGGTCTTCTTGAGGCGTGGCCACATGAGCGCCGCGCCGGGGACGAGGTGCAGCGCCAGCATGAGCCAGACGACGAGTTCCCAGCCGCCGTCGTTGCGCCTCAGATACCAGCCGATCTCGTCCGGGAGGTCCGCCGCCCAGACGATCAGGTACTGCATGAAGGCCATGTAGCCCCAGGCCATCAGGAAGCCGAAGAGCAGGTTGGCGAGGTCCTCGCCCAGGGGCTCGTCCTTCTCCCCGCCCGGCATCCGCTCGACCGGGGCCGCGAGGGCGGCGAGGAGGAGCGCGAGGGCTAGGGCGCCGGTGGCCTCGGCCGAGGCCTCGATCATCGGGTAGATGGTGGAGACGAAGTCGGGCTCGAGCGACATCATCCAGTCCACTGAGAGGACCGAGACGGCGAGCGTGTGGAGGATCAGCGCGACGGAGACCCCGCCGCCAGGCGCCCGGACGCCTGGCTGCGTCCAGCGGCGGACGAAGGGGAGGAGGCCCAGCCAGACGACGGCGCAGGCGGCGGCGCGGAGGAGCAGGAACGGGACGTTCAGGTAGGCGAGCTTGTGGCGCACCGTCTCGGGGAGCGTCTCCGCCGGGGCGGTCCAGGGGAAGAGCGCCGGCAGGACGAGGAGGAGCGGCAGGAGTGCGAGGAGGCCGAGCTGCACGAGGAGGAGCATCCCGTGGAGGAGAGGCCGGGCGCCCTCGCCCCAGCGCCCGCCGGTCAGGGCGAAGATCAGGAGGAGCCAGATCGCGCCGAGCCCGAGCCCCAGGACGAGCAGGGCCCCGGCGAGCCAGCCCCGCGCCAGCGCGCCGGGAGCGACGAGGGCCGCCAGGACCGTCAGGACGGCCCCGAGGGCGGCGCAGAGGAGGAGGCCCCGGCTCATCCCGCGCTCCCCGCCGGCGCTCCGAGGTCCGCGACCGGCGCGTGGCGCGAGAGCTGGAGCGCGCGGATGTAGGCGACGATGGCCCAGCGGTCGGCGGGCGGCACGCGCGAGCCGTAGGGATACATCACGCCGTAGCCGTCGGTGATGACGTCGAAGAGGTGCCGGTCGGTCGCGGCGCGGAGCGCGGGGGTGTGGTAGCTCGGGGGATGGGGGAAGCCGTGGCGGACGATCATCCCGTCGCCGTCGCCCGCAAGGCCGTGGCAGGGCGTGCAGAAGATGCCGAACCGCTCGCGGCCCCGCTCCAGCAGCGCCATGTCCACCGGGACGGGGATGGTGTCGGGGACGGGCGAGAGATCCTCGGTCCGGTCCACGGTGCCGGGGACCTGAGGCCGGGCCGAGGCGCCGTCCGGGAAGGTGGCCGAGGCCTCCAGGGCCTCGCGATGCGGGCCGTCGGCCATGTCCTGCTTGCAGGCGGCGAGGAGCATCAGGAGAAGGAGCGCCCGTCTCATGGCGCCACCTCCTCGACGGCGGCCGGATCGGTGGCGTCCAGCTCGCGCCGAGTGCGCGCGGGGTCGAAGGCGGGGTCCCCGGCCTCGACCAGCAGCCAGAAGCGCCCGCCCTTGGCGTAGGTGAAGGAGGGCGCGTTGAACACCGGGTGGTAGTATTCCGGCATCCCGTTGGCCCAGAGGAGCCCCGCGAAGCCCGCCAGCGCCGCGCCGAGGATGCCGCCCTCGAAGGCCAGCACCGCGAAGGGACCCCAGGCGTGGAGCGGCCGCCCGCCCACGTCGACGGGATAGTCCACCAGCACCGACCAGAGGATCAGCCCGTAGGTCATGGCCGCGCCGACGATCCCGCCCACCAGCATGGCGAGCGGCAGGCGCGTCGTCGTGGGGGTGCCCCCAGCGCCTCGTCGATGCCCTCGACGGCGAAGGGGGAGAAGGCTTCGAGGCGGCTGTAGCCATGCCCGCGCATCCGCCGGGCCGCGTCCTTCAGCGCCTCGGGGTCGTCGTAGGTGGCGAGGAGGCCGCGGGTCACAGCTTGCCCTCCTCCTTCTTCTCCGCCTCCTCCTCGACCTCGAAGATCGTGATCGCGGGGAGGATGCGGACGAACAGGAACACCAGCGCGAAGAAGGTGCCGATGGAGCCGAAGAGGACGCCGAGGTCGGTCCAGTTCAGCCAGGCCTCGCCCCAGGAGGAGGGCAGGTAGTCGCGGCTCGGCCCGGTGACGACGATGATGTAGCGCTCGGTCCACATCCCGAGGTTGATGAGGAGGGCGATGACGAAGAAGGCCGGCATGAACAGCCGGATTCGCCGGAACCAGAGGAGCTGCAGCACGCCGACGTTGCAGGCGAGGTAGAGCCAGGACATCCAGGCATAGGGGCCGAAGAAGCGCTCCCACATCATGCGGCGCTCGAAGTCCTCGCCGGAGTACCAGGACATGAAGAACTCGATGGCGTAGCCGTAGGCCACGACCATGCCCGAGGCGAGCATGAGCTTGGCCGCGTTCTCCATGTGCCGCTCGGTGATGAGGTCCTCGACGTGGAAGAGGCGGCGGAGCGGGATCGCGATGGTCACCACCATGGCGAAGCCCGAGTAGAGCGCGCCCGCGACGAAGTAGGGTGGGAAGATCGTGGAGTGGTAGCCCGGGATCATCCCGTAGGCGAAGTCGAGCGAGACGATGGAGTGGACGGAGACGACGAGCGGCGTCGCGATCACGGCCATCAGGAAGTAGACCGCGTGGTAGCGCCGCCAGTGGGTCGCGGAGCCGCGCCAGCCGAGCGCCAGGATGCCGTAGAAGAGCTGGGCCGGACGGCTCTTCGCGCGGTCGCGCAGGATGGCGAGGTCGGGGATCAGCCCCATGAACCAGAAGAGCAGCGACACCGTCGCGTAGGTGGCGATGGCGGCGAAGTCCCAGACGAGCGGGCTTCGCCACTGGGGCCAGTGCATATGCGTGTTGGGCAGCGGCAGCAGCCAGTAGAAGAACCAGGGCCGCCCGAGGTGCAGGATCGGGAAGAGCCCCGCCATCGCCACGGCGAAGAGCGTCATCGCCTCGGCGAAGCGGTTGATCGAGTTGCGCCATTCCTGCCGCAGCAGCAGGAGCACGGCCGAGATCAGCGTCCCGGCGTGGCCGATGCCGATCCACCAGACGAAGTTGCCGATCATCGTCCCCCAGGCCACGGGGATGTCCACGCCGATGGCGCCGATGCCGACCGTCAGCATCCGGGCCACGGCGGCGAAGAACACCAGGATCAGGACGAAGAGCCCGGCGAAGGCCAGCCAGAACCCCCTCGGCATCTTGCCCTGGAGCACGATGGAGCCGATGCGGCCCGAGACCTCGGGGCGCGAGTGGTGGCCGGCGAGGACGGGGATGCGCTCGGGCAGCGGCGCGTCAGTCATCGCCGTCCTCCGCCGGGTTCGAGAGCCGCGCGAGGTAGGTCGTATGCGGGCGGGTGTTGAGCTCCGCGAGCAGCGCGTAGTCGTGGGGCGCGGCCTTGTCGGCCACCACGCGCGCGGCGGGGTCGTGGAGGTTGCCGAAGGTGATGGCCCGCGTCGGGCAGGCCTGGGCGCAGGCGGTCGTGACCTCGCCGTCGGCGATGGGGCGGCCCTCCCTCTGGGCCTCGATCCGGGCGGCCGAGATGCGCTGGACGCAGTAGGTGCACTTCTCCATCACCCCGCGCGAGCGCACCGTGACCTCGGGGTTCCTCCGGTCCGCCTGCGGGTCCACGGGGAGCTTGAAGTCGGTGTATTCGCGCCAGTTGAAGCGCCGCACCTTGTAGGGGCAGTTCTGCGAGCAGTAGCGGGTGCCGACGCAGCGGTTGTAGACCTGCGCGTTGAGCCCGTCATGGGTGTGCACCGTGGCGTTGACCGGGCAGACGGCCTCGCAGGGGGCCTTCTCGCAGTGCATGCAGGGGACGGGCTGGAACAGCGTCTCGGGCGCCTCCGGGGTGCCCTGGTAGTAGCGGTCCACGCGGAGCCAGTGCATCTCGTGCCCGCGCTCCACTTCGGAGGGGCCGACGGTGGGGATGTTGTTCTCGCTCTGGCAGGCGGCGACGCAGGCCATGCAGCCGATGCAGGCGGTGAGGTCCACGGACATCCCCCAGCTTTCGCGGGGATAGTCCCAGTCGGGATAGAGCGACTCGGTCGGATCGGGCGGGATGCCGAGGTGGGGTCCTCTTGGAACTCCTTGAGGCTCGCGTGGCGGACGATGTCGCGGCCCTCCATGGAGCCATGCTCCTGGGTGGTGAGGACGGGCACGCCGCCGGGGCCGGCGGGCTCGATCTCCAGCCCGGTCGCGAACCACTCCCCGGCATGGCGCAGGGCGAAGGCGTTGGCGCCCCTGGCCATCCCGGCGACCGAGCCCTCGCCCTGCCCGTAGCCGAGGCTCAGCGTCACGGTCCCGTCCGGGTGGCCGGGGACGATCCAGACGCGGGTCCGCAACTCCCGGCCGTCCAGCCGCAGGAGCGCCTCGTCGTCATTGGCGAGGCCGAGGTCCCCGGCGGTTCGCGACGAGAGCAGCGCGGCGTTGCCCCAGACGATCTTGGTCAGGGGGCGGGGCAGCTCCTGCAGCCAGGCGTTGTTGGCGTGGCGGCCGTCGCGGAGGAAGGGGTCGGGGACGAGGCGCAGCTCCAGCCCCGCCGGGGACTCGGGATCGGCGACGGGCGCGGGCGGCGCGGGCGCGGGGACCTCGACCGGGGCGGCGGCGGTGCCCTCCACGACGCCCCTCTGCAGCACCCCGGCCCAGGCGCGGTCGTCGAGCCCGGGCCAGTTCGCCCTCAGGATGTCCTGCGCCGACAGGTCGTAGCGCCCGCCCCAGGCCGCGAGCACCTCAAGCGCCGTCCGCCCCTCGTAGAGCGGCTGGATCATCGGTTGCTGGAGCGAGGCCGTGCCGTCGAAGGCGCGCAGGTCGCCCCAGGCTTCGAGGTCGTGCGCGGCGGGGAGGAGCCAGTGGGCGAAGGGCGAGGTGGCGTCGGGATGAAGCGTCCAGTGGTGGAACGTCTCCAGCCGCCCGAGCGCCGCCGCGAGGTCCAGACCGCCCGGCGCGGTGCCGACCGGGTCGGGGGCGAGGCTGAGGAGGTGCCGCACCTTGCCACCCTCGATGGCTTGGGCGAGCGCGGACAGGTCGCCCTCGGCGGGCTCGGGCAGGGACGGCTCGATGAGGAGCGCCGCGCGGCTCAGGCTGCCGAGACGGGCGTTGATCCGCAGCGCGGCCTCGGCCCCCTCGGGCGGCTGGTGCTCGCCGGGGATCGCCAGCGCCTCGGGCCCCGCCGCGAGGAGGTCGCGGGCGGCGCGGCGCAGCCAGTCGGCCTGCGGCGCGTCGTCCGGCACCGCCCCGCCCTCGACGGCGGCGAGGAGCGCCCGCGCCATCGGCAGGACCTCCGAGGGACGCACCGCCCGGCGCTCGTCCGCCTTGGCGCCGGTGATCGTGGGCGTGGACTCCACGGCCCAGAGGCGCGACATGCCGTCCTCCGGCCCCCTCACCCGCCGCCCGTCGATGAAGTCGCGGGCGTAAGCCAACCGCCCCGGTCCCTCGGCCAGCACGTCGGCGTCCAGCGTCAGCACCCGCCGCGCCCGGTCAAGCCGCCAGACCGCCGCGAGCGGCCGTCCCCAGAGCCGCCGCGCCGCCTCGGGTAGCGGGTCGCGGCCGAGGGGGGCGTGCTCATAGACCCGCATCGCCGGGTATTCGCCCCGCAGCGCCTCGACGAGGCGGTTGAGCGTCGGCGAGGTCGTGGGCTCCAGGAGCAGCGCGAGCCCCGCCCCGCCCGAGGGCCGCAGCCGGTCCCGCAGCCCGGCCACCGCGCCCCGCCACTCCCCCCAGGCGGCGGGCTCGCCCAGGTAGCGCGGGCTCCGCAGCCGCTCGGGGTCGTAGAGCGACAGCACCGCCGCCTGCATCACCGCGTCGGTCGCCCCGCGCGAGGCGGGGTGGTCGGGGTTCCCCTCGATCTTGATGGGCCGCCCCTCGCGCGTCGTGACCACGACGCCCATGCCCCAGCCCTCGGAGGCCAGCGTCGTGGCGTAGAGGCGGGCAAGGCCAGGGGTCGTCCGCTCCGGCTGGACGACGTAGGGAAGGATGTTCTCCTCGGGCCTACAGGCGGCGAGGCCCGAGAGGCCGAAGGCCGCCGCCATGAGCTTGAGGACGCTCCGGCGGTCGGGGCCCCGGTAGGCGAGGTCGGCAAGGGAGGGGAACTCGGCGTCGAGCCAGCGGCGGAACTCCGGCGAGTCCGCGGCCTCGTCGAGGCTCCGCCAGGGGCGGTCCCGCAGGGACGCGAGGTCGGGGCGGTCAGCGGTGGCAGACATAGCAGTCCGTCATGTCCTCGGGATGGATGCCGCCCGCTTCCATCAGCCAGGACTGGAGCCTGGCGAGGTCGGCCGGCGGGCGCCAGTGCATCAGGAACACGTCCTGCGGCGGCCGGAGGTTCGGCTGGGGGTCGCGGTGGCAGCTCAGGCACCAGCCCATGGTGAGCGGCGCCTCCTGCCGCAGTATGGGCATGGCATCCACCTCGCCGTGGCAGGTCTCGCAGGCGACGCCCTTGGCGACGTGGATCGAGTGGTTGAAGTAGACGAAGTCGGCGAGGTCGTGGACGCGGACCCAGGCGATCGGCTGACCGGTGGCGAGGCTCTCGCGCACGGGGGCCAGCATGTCGGCGTTGGTGTAGAGCTGCGAATGGCAGGTCATGCAGGTCTCGGTCGGCGGCAGGCCGGCGCTGGCCGAGACCTCGACCCCCGTGTGGCAGTAGCGGCAGTCGAGCCCGAGGCCCCCCACATGGTGCGCGTGGCTGAAGGGGACGGGCTGCGCCGGCGCCCTCTCGGCCCCCGTGGCCCAGCCCGAGCGGACGTAGATCACCGAGACGGCGACCAGCACCAGGAGCCCGACGCCCAAGGACCAGAGGACCAGGCGGGCGATGCCGTTGGCGGAGGGGCGGAAGACCTGCGTCATGGGACGGCGCCGTCCCCGAGCGGGCCCGCTCTCCCCCTCATGCCGGGAACCGCGTCGGGAACGAACCCGCGGTCGTCGCGGGTCCGGCAAGGGGGAGGGCGCCACGCGACAGGCCGCCGGCCGACCGGCTGCCCCGGATCCGAAGACGGCACAGCAAGAGGTTTCCACCCGTTCGAGCCACCGGCGCCCCCTGCGCTGATCCGGCACGTCGGCGAGCCAACACCGCAGGTCGATTCCGGGTTCCCCGAAGACCGGGCCTGCCGTGGCGCGAGGTCCCCGACCGACCTGCGATCCGCCGTCCGGCGGCCGCCCGCTCATCCTGGCGCCGGGCCCCCTCGGGCCGGGGACGCCGAGGACTTGCCAGGTCGGAGGGCCGGCGCTATGTGCCCCGGCGAGGCCGGAAACCTTCCCCGACCGGGCTCCTCCTCGACCCGCCCCGGGCGCCATGCCTTTCGGGGCACGGTCCTGCGCGATTCATAGACCTTTCCTCGTTCTGCGGTTGTATCGAGGGCCTGCTATCGGCTAGATGCCTGTCAGGGGCCCTGGTCGTGCGCGGCCCCGAGGGGAAGTGAGTTCATGGATCGCATCGACGTCCTCGTGGGGCAGCGCATACGTGCGCTTCGCGCCGCGCAGGGGATGAGCCAGGCCGAGCTGGGACAGAAGGTGGGCGTGAGGTTTCAGCAGATCCAGAAATACGAGAGCGGGGCGAACCGGGTCAGCGCGTCGCGGCTGCTGGCCCTGGCGCAGACGCTCGGCGTGCCGGTGAGCCACTTCTTCGACGGACTCGGGGCCTCGGGCGAGGGACAGGCCGGGCCGGGCGCGACGGGCGCCCAGACCGGCGGCCCCCTCGCGGACCTGCTCGTGGACGAGCAGTTCATGACCCTGGCGCGCGACTTCCCCAGGCTCACCGCGCGCCAGAGGGAGGCCGTGCTCGCGCTCGTGCGCTCCCTGACCGAAGGGCAGGAGGCCGCGCCCGGCCGCCTGCTCGGTCCCTGAGCGCGCGGCGGGACAGGCGTCCGGGGGGCTGAAGCGGATGGCGATGACGGACCTTCTCGACCTGGGTGCCCTGCCGGAGGGCGCGAAGGACCTCACCGGGTTCCTGAACGAGGTCCGCGAGCGCTTCGAGTTCGACCACGCCGCCTATGCCGGCATGAGCCCCGTGGGCCAGGGCGTCCACGGTCACGTCACCTATCCCGACGCCTGGAAGGAGCACTACGTCAGGCAGGGCTTCCACCGGACGGACCCGACGATCCTGATGGCGGCCCGCAGCATCGCGCCGGTGGACTGGCGCCGGCTCGAGCACGACGAGAACTTCAAGGCGGTGTTCCGCGACGCCTACGACTTCGGCATCACCGACCGGGGCCTCACCATCCCGGTGCGCGGCCCCTACGGCGACGTGGGGATGCTCAGCGTCACCCGCAACTGCGGCCCGGCCGAGTGGGACAAGCTCGTCCATCACGTGATCGGCGACCTGCAGTCGGTGGCGGTCCACGTCCACGACACGGTGATGCGGTCGGACGTGCTGATGCGGTCGCTGCGCTTCCCGGCGCTCTCCACCCGCGAGAAGGAGATCCTCCAATGGATCGCCGCGGGCAAGTCGCAGCAGGACGTGGCCGACATCCTGTCGATCTCCCAGCGCACCGTCGAGGTGCACCTCCGCTCCGGCCGGGAGAAGCTCTACGCCCTGACCACGCCGCAGGCCGTGGGCCGGGCGATCGCCATGGGGCTCATCTACCCGCTCTGAGCCGGCGGAATCCCGCGGACTACGGGATTCCCACATGCCCGCAAGCACCGCCTTACGGGATTCCCACAATACCGCGGGGCCCCCTCCTGGTGTCTTCTGATCTTGGGGAAACTCAATCGAGCCAAGGGGGACTGGCCAATGATCATCGTTATCGACGCAATCAACCGCAAGAAGTTCGGTGCCATCCTGGACGAGATGTTCCGGCTCCGCGCCCGGGTCTTCGGCGACCGCCTCGGCTGGGAGGTGGAAGTCAAGGACGGCAAGGAGATCGACCGCTTCGACGCGCTCGACCCGGCCTACGTGGTCGGCCTGGACGACGAGGGCCACGTCATCTCCTGCGCCCGGGCGCTGCAGACGACGGGCCCGCACATGCTGGCGGACGTGTTCCACTCCATCCTCGACGGCGAGCCGCCGCTGCGCAGCGCCACGCTCTGGGAATCGACCCGCTTCTGCGTGGACACCCAGCGCCTGGGCGCCGGCCGTGGCCGGAACTCGGTCAGCTACGCCACCTGCGAGCTGATGGTGGGCTCGCTCGAGTTCTGCATGAGGTCGGGGATCAGCGACATCGTCACCGTCATCGACCCGGTGATGGACCGCGTGCTGAAGCGGTCGGACAACGCGCCCTACGACTACGTCGGCACGACCAAGCAGATGGGCAAGGTGCCGGCCATGGCCGCCCTCCTCGACTGCACCGAGGAGCGGATCGAGAAGGTGCGCCGCTTCGCCGGCATCGAGGGCAACGTGTTCCTGACCGAGGACGAGGCGCTCGCGCTCGTCGAGCGGAGCCAGGCCAAGGCGGCCGCGACCAACGTGGTGCCGCTCCGCCGCGACACCTCGGCCGAGCCGCCCCGCAGCACCGTGAGCCTCGACGACGTCATGGCCTACTGCGTGGACCAGATCCGCTCCGCCAAGACCCTGGAGGAGCGCTCGGCCGCCCTGGCCGTCGTCCGCGAGGTGCTCAAGGCGACCGAGGCCGCCCGCGCCGAGAAGGCCGCGGCACCGAAGGCCCACGAGGTCACGCTGTCCAAGGCCCACTGACCGGGCGCGGGATGCGCCGGTCCCGAACAGGACCGGGCGCATCCCGCGACGGCTCCGGCGCCGTCGGTTGCGCAAGGGGCGCATTGGCCTTAAGCCCCGTCCCGCACGGATAGCGGGGGCAGCATGGCCAACCACCTCCACAAGGGCGACCTGCCGGACGGCCTCGATCTCGGGCCCGTCGTCGCCATCGACTGCGAGACCATGGGCCTGGTGCCCGGCCGCGACCGGCTCTGCCTGGTCCAGATGTCCGCCGGCGACGGCGACTGCCACCTCGTGCAGGTGGCGCCCGGCCAGGCGCAGGCGCCGAACCTCTGCCGGATGCTGGCCGACCCGGACGTGCTCAAGCTATTCCACTTCGGCCGCTTCGACATCGCCGCTCTCGACAACGCCTTCGGCGTGCTGACGGCGCCGGTCTACTGCACCAAGATCGCCTCCAAGCTCGTGCGGACCTTCACCGACCGGCACGGGCTCAAGTACCTGCTGCAGGACCTCCTCAACGTCGACATCTCCAAGCAGCAGCAGCAGTCGGACTGGGGCGCGGCGGAGCTGACGCCGGCGCAACTCGACTACGCGGCCTCGGACGTCCTCCATCTCCACCGGCTCCGGGGCGCTCTCGACAGGCTGCTGGCGCGCGAGGGGCGGACGGAGCTTGCGCAGGCCTGCTTCGACTTCCTGCCGTACCGGGCGCAGCTCGACCTCGCGGGCTGGCCCGAGATCGACATCTTCGCGCACTAGCAATGGACGGGCGCCCTCCGGCCCCCGAGGCGCCGCCCCGCGTCCCGTTCCGCCGCCGCTCGCGCGTGGTGGCCTGGGCCAAGGTGCTGCTGCCCCTCGCGGCGCTGGCGCTCCTCTCCACGGTCTTCCTGGTGGCGCGTGGGCCCGGCTCGGAGGTGGAGATCCCCTTCGCCCGCATCGAGGAGATCGCGAAGGAGCCGCGCATGGACAAGCCGCGCCTGGCCGGCGTGACCGAGGACGGGACCACGCTGGCGCTGACCGCCAACCGGATCACCCCCCTGCCCGACCGGCCCGACACCTTCGCGCTGACCGCGCCCCGCCTGGAGACGCGGAGCCCCGAGGGGGGCGAGGCGCGGCTCGCCGCCGGGTCCGGCGAGGTGGACGGCCCGTCGCGGAGCCTGCGCCTGTCGGGCGGCGTGCATGTCGAGGCCGAGCCCGGCATCGTGGTCGAGACGCCCGAGCTCACGGCCGACCTCGCCACCGGGACGCTGGTCGCGGGGGCGGTCACCGCCGAGTCGCCCATGGGCTCCATCGTGGCCGGCGCGCTCACCCTGGAGCAGGGAGAGGGGAACGGCGCGCGGCTGGTCTTCAATCGCGGCGTGCGACTGTTATATCAGCCGGAACGCCCACCGCCCGCCGAGGCCCCGCGATGATCCCCCTGCGCGCCGCCCTCCTTGCGCTCCTGAGCCTTCCCACGGTCGTGGCCGCCCAAGGGGTGCAGCTCGGGGGCGCCTTCGCGGCCGACCCGTCCGCGCCGGTCGAGGTGACCTCGGACAGCCTCTCCGTCGATCAGGCCACGGGCGCGGCGGTCTTCACCGGCCACGTGACCATCGGCCAGGGCGACCTGCGGGTGCAGGCCGGCGAGGTCGAGGTCCGCTACGACGAGGCGACGGGCGGCATCGCGCGGCTCCTCGCCACCGGGGGCGTGACGCTCGCCACGCCCCAGGAGGCGGCCGAGGCGCGGGAGGCGGACTATGACCTCGGCTCCGGGACGCTGACGATGACCGGCGAGGTGCTGCTCACCCAGGGGCCCAGCGCCATCTCGGGCGACCGTCTGGTGGTGGACCTGAACGCCGGGACCGCCCGGATGGAGGGCAACGTGCGCACGATCCTGCAGAGGCCGGAGCCATGAGCGCGGAGGCTGCGCCCCCAAGGACGGGCCTGGTCGTCCGCTCGCTCCGCAAGAGCTACCGCCGCCGGCCGGTGATCCGCGACGTGGGCCTGGAGCTCGCGCCGGGCGAGGTGGTGGCGCTGCTCGGGCCCAACGGCTCGGGCAAGACGACCTGCTTCTACGCCATCGCCGGGCTCATCACGCCCGAGGGCGGGCAGGTGGTGATCGACGGGCAGGACGTGACCGGCCTGCCGATGTACCGCCGCGCGCGGCTGGGGCTGGGCTATCTGCCGCAGGAGATGTCGATCTTCCGGGGCATGACCGTCGAGGACAACATCCTCGCCATCCTGGAGCTCTCCGAGAAGCCCAAGGCGCGGCGGGCGCGGCTCGAGGAGCTGCTCTCGGAGTTCGGCATCGCCCATCTGCGGCGCGCGCCGGCCCTGGCGCTCTCCGGGGGGGAGCGGCGGCGGGTCGAGATCGCGCGTTGCCTCGCCGCCCGGCCCTCCTATGTCCTCCTTGACGAGCCCTTCGCGGGCGTGGATCCGATCGCCGTGGGCGAGATCCGGTCCCTCGTGGAGGGGCTGAAGGGGCGTGGCATCGGCGTGCTCATCACCGATCACAACGTTCGCGAGACCCTCGGCATCGTGGACCGGGCCTACATCCTGCACGACGGGCGGGTGCTCAAGTCCGGCACCGTGGCCGAGGTGGTCCGGGACGAGGACGTGCGGCGCGTCTACCTGGGACAGACCTTCGCCCCCCCGCCCGAGGGCGGAAAGTTGTCCGGCCTCAACGTCGTGGGGGGTCGGCGGAGCCCATGGCCTTGACGCGGCGGCCGGGGCAAGCGAAGGGCCGCGTCGAACGGGCCGCGAGGCCGCAGGGAGAATCGGCCGGCGACGGCCGAGGACAAGCAGAGCAACGACCGGCCGCCCGCCAAGGGCCCCGGCACGATCCGAGGAGATGACATGCGCATTCGAGTGAGCGGCAAGGACATCGACATCGGCGAGTCCCTCCAGACGCATGTGAACCAGGAGCTCGGCGAGACCCTGGGCAAGTACGCCGGGCGTCCGACCGACGCCACCGTGACCTTTTCCAAGGACGGCCACCTCTTCTGCTGCGAGATCTTCGTGCATCTCTCCACCGGCCTCGTGGTGCAGGCCAAGGGCGGCGCGGCCGACGTCTATGCGGGCTTCGAGGTCGCCCGCGAGAAGGTGGACAAGCAGCTCCGCCGCCACAAGCGCCGGCTCAAGGACCATCACAAGGAGCGCGTGAGCCCCGTGGACACCGTCCCGGCCGGGTCCTTCGTGCTGGCCCCCTTCGACGAGGAGGAGGAGCACGCGGAGGGCGCCAACGGCACGGCGCCCGGGCCGACCATCATCGCCGAGACCGAGCTCAGCGTCCTGTCGCTGTCGGTCGGCGAGGCGGTCATGCAGATGGAGCTGGCCCACGCGCCCGTGCTCGTGTTCCGCAACGAGAAGGGCGGCGCGATCAACGTCGTCTACCGGCGCGAGGACGGCAACATCGGCTGGATCGACCCCCGGGTCGAATCCGGTGGCGCAGCGCAAGGCTGATCCATGCAGCTCGCCGAGATTCTCCGGCCGGACGGCGTCAAGGTCCTGGCCTCCTCCCCCAGCAAGCGGCGCCTGTTCCAGGACCTGGCCGAGATGGCCGGGGCCTGCTGGGGCCTCGACCCCGCGAAGGTGAACGAGGCGCTGCTCGAGCGCGAGGGGCTGGGCCCCACGGGCGTGGGCCAGGGCATCGCCCTGCCGCACGCGCGGCTCCATGGCCTCGACCGGGTGCGAGGGCTGTTCCTTCGGCTGGAGAAGCCCCTGGACTTCGAGTCGGTGGACCGGCAGCCGGTGGATCTCGTGTTCTGCCTGCTCGCCCCCGCGAGCGCGGGGGTGGAGCATCTCAAGGCGCTGGCGCTGGTGTCGCGGACGCTGCGGGACCCGGCGCTCTGCGCCAAGCTGCGGGCCAACAGCGACCCGGCGACGCTGCACACGATCCTGACCGAGAGCGGGCCCCGGAACCTCGCGGCCTGAGGCCCGCCGCGCGTCGCGCCGGGCGAGGGCGGCGGCGCGGGGGTTGGGGCGAGTCGTCGTAGGGTGGGCTTCAGCCCGCCATGCCTTGTCGGGCAGGGGAGCGTCGGTGGTGGTCGGGGCGTGGCGGGCTGAAGCCCGCCCTACGATGGTGTCGTCCGGCGTGCCGGGATCGGCCAGCGTGGACCGGTGCGCGGGAGCGCCCCCTGTGGCGGAGTCGTCGGTGGGGGCAGGATCCCCGACCGCCTCGGGCTCGGCGGCCTCCGCCGCCTGCCGCGCGGCCTCGGCGTCGCGGGCGTCGTCCTCGGCGGCCCATTCGGGGAAGTCGCGGCGCAGGCCGGCCGGCACGCGCGGGCGGGGATGGTCGGGGAAGACGAAGCCCTCGGATTCCCAGCCCCGGCGCCAGTGCCAGCGGGAGGCGGCGAGGGCTTCGAGCTCGGGGTCGGCGATGCGGCGTTGGCCGCGCGGGACGTGGTAGGGCACGGGCAGGTGGATGAGGGCGAGCTCGGCGGCGGTGTAGGTGACGGGCATGGGGGCGGCATCCGGGGCGAGAGGGAGAGGGCGGGTTGCGCCTCAGGATGCCGGAGGGAGGTTAACGATCCGTTACAGCAACGGGCGTTGCGTGGCCCCCCGAGGACGGGCTTGGGCGTGGCGCGGGGGACACAGGGGGCGATTCGGGGGGCCGGGGCAGGGACCCTCGCCCTAGGTGGGCTGCGACTCCGGGGAGCCGTCGTCGAGCGGCCAGACCTCGATGACGCCGTGGGCGACGGCGCAGGGGCTTTTCGAGGCGATCTCGATGGCCTCCTCCAGCGTCGCGGCCTCGATGATCCCGAAGCCGGCGAGGGGGAGTGCGGCGGTCAGGAAGGGGCCCTTGGTGGTCCGGGCTCCGGTCGCGTCGGGGTTGCGGACCTGGACGGGGGTGCCGGCGCGGCCCATCACGGCGCCGTCCTCCTGGAGCCGCGCGTCGTGGGCGTGGGCGGCATCGCGGACAGGTCAGGGCGTGCGGGCGTAGCCGGCTTCGTCGCCGTAGCCGATGGTCACGAACTTCGGCATGGGAACCCTCCGCGATGACGGGGGCACAAGGTCCGCTGCAGCTCGCCGGTTCCCCGCGGGGCGGCCAAGGTTGACCGGAGGGGGCCTGTGCACTAGTGTTCCGGCCTCTGACGAGGAGATCGTGTCGTGGACATTCGCCTGACCGCCTGATGGCCAGCCGCCGCCGTGCCCTGACAGGGTGCGGTCCGTCCCAACGTCCCGCCCGAGGAGTGCCCCGAGAATGGACATCCGTCGCTGAGCCGCCCGTGAGGGGTGGCTTGCGGGCGGTCGGGGCTGCGTCCCGCGCCCGCCTTTGGCTGCAACTCGTCAGACGAAGGCACATCATGACCGACAAGCCGACATTTCACCCCAAGCCGGGGCGGATCGAGTTCGTTCGCGCGCCCCAGCCGTCCCATTGGGTCCTGCCGCACCGCGCGGGCTTCGACCCCGGCGGACCGGCATCGCGTGTCCCGGACGGGCCGAAGGGTCCCAAGGGAAAGCCCATTCGCCTGCCCAGCATGTCGCGCGGGCGAGGGTAAGGCGAGGGCCTTCGGCGGGCGGGTGGCCCGCCGGAGGCCCGTGGCTCAGGGCACCGGCGCCCAAAGGACCTCGTCGATGCGGGGGGCGCCGGTGGCGAGGACCACGAGGCGGTCGAAGCCCAGGGCGATGCCGCTCGCCGGGGGCATATGGGCGAGGGCGCTCAGGAAGTCCTCGTCGAGGGGGTAGCGCTCGCCGTAGACGCGCTGCTTCTCGTCCATCTCGGCGATGAAGCGGCGGCGCTGCTCCTCGGGGTCGGTGAGCTCGCCGAAGCCGTTGGCGAGCTCGACCCCGCAGGCGTAGAGCTCGAACCGCTCGGCCACGCGGGGGTCGTCGGGGGCCTTGCGGGCGAGCGCGGCCTCGGGGGAGGGGTAGCGGTCGAGGATCGTGGGACGGCCATGGCCGAGGTTGGGCTCGACATGGGCCGTGAGGATCTTGGCGAGGAGGTCGGACCAGGTGTCGTCGGCGGAGGGGCGGAGGCCGATGGCGGCGGCCTGCTCGCGCAGGAGGTCCGCGTCGGTGGTGCCGTCATCACGGATCGTGGAGAGGAGGTCCACGTCGGCGTGGATGTCGAAGGCCTCGGCGACGGAGAGACGCTCCGGGGGCGCGAAGGGGTCGCAGGTGGCGTCGCGCCAACGGAGGACGGGCGTGCCGGCGACCTCGGCGGCCATGCGGAGGATGGCGGCGCAGTCCTGCATGAGGGCGTCGTAGGGGTCCCCGGCACGATACCATTCGAGCATGGTGAACTCGGGGTGGTGCAGGGGGCCGCGCTCGCGGTTGCGCCAGACGTGGGAGAAGCTGAACAGGCGCGTCTCGCCGGCGGCGAGGAGCTTCTTCAGGGCGAACTCGGGGCTCGTGTGGAGGTGGAGGGTGCGCGTGCCGCCATCGTTGCCGATGGCGGTCGTGGAGAAGGCGTGGAGGTGCGCCTCGTTGCCCGGCGAGGTCTGGAGGGCGGAGGGGTCGGCCTCGAGGAAGCCCATGTCGTCGAACCAGGCGCGGAGGGCGGACTGGAGCCGGTTGCGGGCGAGGAGGAGGGGGCGGCGCGTCTCGTGGCGCGCGGGGGTCCACCAGGGGTCGGTCATGCGGGGTGTCTCCGGGGGGACAGGGGGCGGCGCCGGGGGGCGGTCATGCGGGGCTCCTCTGGCGGATGAAGGCAAGATGCGCTAGGGGGCCGCCTGATGCGTCCCGGGCGGTGGGGTCACGACGATTCCCCGGCGGGTCGGCTGGTCCCCGCGCGGGGCCGAATTCGTCGCCATCCAAGGATCAGACCCGTGAAAGTCATCGCCTCCTCCCTCCGCAAGGGCAACGTGCTCGAGATCGACGGCAAGCTCTATGCCGTGCTGACCGTGTCGAACTTCCACCCCGGCAAGGGGACGCCCACCACCTCGGCGGACCTGCGTCGCCTGTCGGACGGCGTCAAGGTCTCGGAGCGCTGGCGCACCGTCGAGCAGGTCGAGCGCGTCAACGTGGACGAGCGGGAATACGACTTCCTCTACGAGGACGGCGAGGGCTTCCACTTCATGCAGCCCGAGTCCTACGAGCAGGTGACCGTGGGCGCCGACCTGATCGGGGACGACAAGGTCTACCTGCAGGAGGGGATGCGCGTCTTCCTCAAGACCTACGAGGGCGTCGCGGTGGGGATCGAGTATCCGCAGAAGATCACCGTGGAGATCGTCGAGACCGAGCCGGTGGTGAAGGGGCAGACGGCGTCGTCCTCTTACAAGCCGGCGATGGCGGGGAACGGGCTCCGGATCATGGTGCCGCCGCATATCGGCGTGGGGACCCGGGTCATCATCAACACCGAGGACAACTCCTACGTGAGCCGGGCGCAGGATTGAGGCCCCACCCCCCGCGAACGGACGAAGGGCGCCCCTCGGGGCGCCCTTCGCGTTTCGGGGCGGTGAGGAGGCTCAGCGGCGGTCGCGGAAGGCGTAGGCGGCGAGCGTGAGCATCATCCAGGCCAGCGACGCGAAGAGCGCGGTCAGCAGCGTGAGCTCCCAGCGCTGGGGATACTCGGCGCGCTGGGCGAGCGTGGGCTCGACGTGGGCGGCGAGGTAGCGGCTCTGCTGGCGGCTCTCGGCAAGGGCGCCGTCGTAGGAGGCCATGGCCGCGATATAGGCCCTCTGCGCGAACTCCTGATCGACCTGGAGCTTCTCGTAGTCGCCCACGAGGTCGGCGAAGGCCGTGCCGCCCGAGGCATCCTCGGGGGCGGCGTCGGGGTCGCCCTCGGTCGAGGTGCCGCGGCCGAGGCCGAGGTTGGCGCGCTCGTCGGCGATGCGGGCCTGGATCACGTCCACGCGGTCCATGGCCTGCCCGACCCGGGGGTCGTCGTCGGCGGCGCTCTCGCGCAGGAGGTCGAGCTCGATCAGGGCCTGGGCGAGCTGGTCCTGGAGCCGGCCCAGCAGGCCCATCTGGGTCTGGAGGTTGGCCTCGGGGTCGACGAGCTGGTTGACGTTGCGGAATTGCGTCAGGGCCGCGCGGGCGTCCTTGAGACGTTCGATGGATTCGTCGAGCTCCTCGCGGGCGAGGCGGGTCTTGTCGGACTGGGCGATGTCCGAGAGCTGGTTGATGAGGCGCTGCGACTCCTCGAAGATCGCCTGGGAGATGGCCTGGGCGTCCTCCGGGGTGAAGGCCTGCACCTCGACGTCGAGGAGGCCGGTGGAGCTGTCGTTGTAAACCGCCACCATGCCCTGCCAGTAGCCGACGAGGTCTTCGATGGTGCCGGGGGAGTGATAGGCGAAGATCGGGTCGCAGTCGGGGTCGCCCTTGGCCCAGAGGCCGCGGAGGTCGAGCCTGGCGTCGATCTTCTCCACGATCTCCTGGCTCTGGATGTAGCGGTAAAGGATGTCGGTGTCCGAGGAGGAGGAGTTGCCGCCCATGCCCACCAGGCCGCCCAGAAGGGACGCGGCCGAGGCGGCCTCCTCGGTGCGGACGGAGAAGCCGACGGACGAGGCGTAGCGCGGGGAGGCGCGTTCCCAGAGGTACCAGGCGGTGACGCCGGTCGGCAGCACCACGAGGAGGAGGAAGGTCACCAGCACGCCCCAGTGGCGGGCCCGCGCCCGGGCGGCACGGGCGGGACGGCGCAGCGGGTTCGTCAGCCGGGCGCCGGGGCGCGGCTGGAAGCCGTCGTCGTCGTCCATGTCGCGGCGCACGGGCCCGACCGGCGCGACGGCCGGAGCCGAGGGCGGGACCGGGGCGGGGGCCGAGGGGGCGGCGACCTGCGGAAGGGGCGGAACCTCGCCGCCGGGGGCCAGCAGCGGGTCGGGCGCGCGGGTCCGGCCGTTGCGGATCCGGTTGCCGCTCTGGCGCCGGGCCTCCATGCGGAGGAGCTTGGCCTGCTGGGGCGAGATGTCGCCGATCTCGGCCGCGCGCTGGCGCTGACGCTCGGCCTTGCGGTCCTCGAGAGAGAGGACCGGGGTCTCGGCGGGGCCGACGTGGTCGGGGGCGGGGGCGGCCTCGGGGGACTTGCCGTCGCGGGGAGGAGGCGTGTCGGCGGGTGCGCTCATGAGAACCTGACAGCTTGGGAAAGGGGTCGGTGGCCCGGCGGCGCCCCCAGGACGCGGAACGAGCCGGCGGCGGGGGCCGCGCCGTCGGATCGGGTTGCACTTCGGGGGCCATTTCTACATAGGCCCGGGACGGAAGGCCAGACGGCACGATGACGCCGCCTCCGCCAGGGGCGCGGAGGTCGAGCCGGGCGCGGGGCCGGGGAGGGAGCGGGGGCGATGGCGCCGCATGTCCATGTCCTGATGGCGACCTGGAACGGCGCCGCCCATCTGCGCGAGCAGTTGGCGTCCTTCGAGGCCCAGACGCACGGGGACTGGTCGCTCTGGGTCTCGGACGACGGGTCCACGGACGGCACGGGGCCGATCCTCGCCGATTACGCGGCGGCGCGGCCGGGGCGGGTGCACCTGTTCGAGGGGCCGAGGCGGGGGAGCGCCGCGAACTTCCTGAGCCTGATGGCTCGGGCCGAGCTGCCCGAGGGGATCGTGGCGCTCGCGGACCAGGACGACGTGTGGCTGCCGCACCGGCTGGAGCGGGGGCTCTCGTGGCTCGGGCAGGGGGACGGGCGGCCCACGGTCTATGCGAGCCGGACGATCCGGGTGACGGAGGACCTGGAGCCGCTCGGCCCCTCCATCGACCACCGGCGCGAGCCGGTCTTCGCCAACGCGCTGGTGCAGAACATCCTGGCGGGGAACACGCTGATCCTCGACGGGGCGGCGCTGCGGCTGCTGCGGCGGACGGTGCCGGCGGCGCTGGGGGCGGGCGTGCGGCACCATGACTGGTGGGTGTATCTGGTCGCCTCGGGCGCGGGGGCGCGGATCGCGATCGACCCGGAGCCGGGGGTGCTCTACCGCCAGCACGAGGGGAACCACATGGGCGCGCACCGCGACGCGCGGGGGGCGCTCGCGCGGTTGCAGGCGCTGCGGGGCGGGGTCTGGAACGACTGGGCCGACCGGAACGGCCGGGCGCTGGAGGCCGCGGGCGAGGTGCTGACGCCGGAGGCGCGGGCGCTGCTCGGGCGGTTCCAGGCGATCCGGTCGGGGACGCGGGGCGTCGCGCGGGCGCGGGCGCTGCGGGCGGCGGGCATCCACCGGCAGTCGCGGCGGGGCGACGCGATCCTGGCGGCGATGGCGGCGCTGGGGTGGATGTAGGCGCTGGACCTCCGGGCCGGGCGGGGTAGGGTCGCCCCGGACAGGGAGGATTCTCATGGCAGGCGTGGCGATCGTCACCGGGGCGGGGACCGGGATCGGGCGGGCAGTGGCGCGGGCGCTCGTGGGCGCGGGCTGGCGCGTGGGCTTCGTGGGGCGGCGGGAGGCGCCGCTGCGGGAGGCCGTGGCCGAGGCGGGGGGCGGCCTCGCGCTGCCCTGCGACGTGACCGATGCCGCGCAGGTCGAGGCGGCGGTGGCGCGGGTCGTGCAGGAGTGGGGGCGACTGGACCTGCTGTTCAACAACGCCGGGCGGGGGTTCAAGGCGGCGACCATCGACGAGACGCCGGTGGAGGAATGGCTGGACGTGGTGGCGGTGAACCTGACGGGGAGCTTCCTCTGCGCGCGGGCGGCGTTCGGGCAGATGCGGCGGCAGAGCCCTCCGGGGGGGCGGATCATCAACAACGGTTCGGTGAGCGCGCAGGCGCCCCGGCCGGGGTCGGTGGCCTACACGGCGACCAAGCACGCGATCACGGGGCTGACGAAGTCACTGGCGCTGGACGGGCGGCCCTGGGACATCGCCTGCGGGCAGATCGACATCGGCAACGCGCTGACCGAGATGGCGCAGGCGATGACCGTGGGCGTGCCGCAGGCGGACCTGAGCATCCGGGCGGAGCCGGTGATGGACGTGCGGGCGGTGGCGGACGCGGTGCTCTACATGGCGGGGCTGCCGCTCTCGGCCAACGTGCTGACGATGACGGTGATGGCGACGAAGATGCCGCTGGTGGGGAGGGGCTGAGGATGCGGATTCTCATCACCGGCGCGGCCGGGATGATCGGGCGCAAGGTCGCGGAGCGGCTGGTGCGGGACGGGCATCTGGGGGGGAGGCGCCTGGAGGCGCTGGTGCTGCACGACGTGGTGCGGCCTGGGACCGAGGGGCCGGGCGTGACAGCGCTGGAGGGGGACCTGTCCGCCCCGGGCGCGGTGGAGGCGCTGGTCGCGCACCGGCCGGACGTGATCGTGCATCTGGCCGGCGTGGTGTCCGGTGAGGCCGAGGCGGATTTCGAGAAGGGGTATCGGGTCAACCTCGACGGGACGCGGGCGCTTCTGGAGGCGGTGCGGGGGGCGGGGCTGCATCCGCGCTTCGTCTTCGCCTCCACGGAGGCGGTGTTCGGGGCGCCGTTCCCGGACGTGATCCCGGACGACCTCGCGCCGCAGCCGCTGACGTCCTATGGGACGCAGAAGCTCATCAGCGAGGCGCTGGTGAACGACTGGTCGCGGCGGGGATTCCTCGACGGGGTGTCGCTGCGGTTCCCGACGATCTGCGTGCGGCCCGGCAAGCCCAACCGGGCGGCGAGCGGGTTCTTCTCGGGCATCGTGCGGGAGCCGCTGGTGGGGCTGCCCGCCGTGCTGCCGGTGCCGCGGGACGTGGTGCACACGATGGCCTCGCCCCGCGCGGCGGTGGGGTTCGTGCTCCATGCGGCGACGATGGACACGGGGGCGCTGGGCGGGCGGCGGGCGGTGATCCCTCCGGGGGTCGCGGTCAGCGTGGGCGAGGAAATCGAGGCGCTGCGGGAGGTGGCGGGGGACAAGGCGGTCCAGCTCATCGAGGAGCGGCCGGACCCGGCGGTCTGGGCGATCGTCTCGACCTGGGCGAAGGCCTTCGAGGCGAAGCGCGGACAGGAGCTGGGGTTCGAGGCGGAGGGGAGCTTCGGGGAGATCCTCCGGGTGCATATCGAGGACGAGTTGAGGAGACGGGTGCCGGGCTGAGTTCTTCCCGGTTGCTGTCGGGCCTTCACGGGGACGCGAGGCGCGGCTTCGGTTCGCTGCCGGGAGGCGTTGTGCCTTCACGCAACCCATTGGACCCAGACATAAAGGAGGCGCTTTCATGCGTATTCCCCTTCGATTTCTCCTGGCCCCTGTCGCCCTCGCGCTGCCGTCAGCGGCCCTCGCGCAGCAGGAGCCTGTCGTCGAGGCGCAGGTCGTGCCCCTCGCGGAGTGGAACCAGGACGAGCTCTATGCCACCGGCATCAGCCTCGACGAGCTGATCGGGGCCGAGGTCATCGGGCCGGAGGGCGACGAGGACATCGGCGACGTGGAGAACGTGCTCTTCGGGCCGGACGGGCAGGCGCTGGCCGTGGTGGCCGAGATCGGCGGGTTCCTGGAGCTCGGCGACACCCATGTGAGCATCCCCTGGGATCAGGTGGAGGTGATGGACGGCGGGGACGAGGTGCGCGTGCCGGTCACCGAGGAGTCGGTGAGGGACTACACGCTGTTCTCGGACGCGGTCGTGAGCCTCGGGGACGTGCAGGAGGTCCAGCAGGTGAGCGGCGACAACGCCGGCGTGGTGGGGACCGGGCCACGGGTCTGGCGGGCGACGGATCTGGTCGGCGACTATGCGCGGCTGCTCGACGGCGGGAGCCTGGCCAACTACGGCTATGTCGAGGACGCGATCCTGCGCGACGGGCGGATCGAGGCCGTGGTGGTGAGCCCGGACGTGACCTGGGGGACGCCGGGCGCCTATGCCTACCCCTACAGCGTCGGCTGGATGCCGGGGACGGGCTACTACGACCTGCCCTATGACCGGACCGAGGTCGAGGGGCGGCAACCCTTCGAGGAGGATCGCCTGGCCGAGGACTGAGGCGACCGGGCCGGGCGGTCCCCCCGAGGGCCGCCCACTCGCGAGCCGGCCCGGGATCGCGAACGGCTTCGGGAGGGGGGGCGCGCGCCGGGACGGAGCCGCGCCCTCGCGATGCGTCAGACCTCGCTCACCAGCGGCTCCCCCGCGAAGTGCGCGCGAAGGTTCGCCAGCACGTTCGCGGACATGGCGTCGCGGGTCTCCCGCGTGGCGCTGCCGACGTGGGGGGTGAGGACGACGTTGGGGAGCCCGGTGAGGCGCGGGTCGGGTCGGGGCTCGTTCCACATCACGTCGAGGGCGGCTCCGCCGAGGCGGCCCGTGGCGAGGGCCTCGATCAGGGCGGGCTCGTCCACGATGCTGCCGCGCGCGACGTTGACGAGGAGGCCCTCGGGGCCGAGGGCGTCGAGGACCTCGGCGTTCACCATCTTCGCCGTCTCGGGGCCGCCGGGAACGATGACCACGAGGATGTCCGACCGCTCCGCAAGGCGGAAGAGGGAGGGCTCGTGCTCGTAGGGGACCTCGCGCGGGGTGCGGGTGGTGTAGGCGATGCGGAGGCCGAAGGACTCGGCGCGCTTCGCCACGGCGCTGCCGATGGTGCCGAGGCCGAGGATGCCAAGCGTCCGGCCCTGGAGGGCGCGGCCGAGGGGGAATTCCCCATTGGCCCAGGCGCCGGTGCGGACGTGGGCGTCGAGTGCGGGGAGGGCCTTCCAGCCGGCGAGGAGGAGCATGAGCGCGACGTCGGCGACCTCCTCGGCCAGGGCGACGGCGGGGTTGGTGAGGGGGATGTCGCGGGCCTTGAGGGCGGCGCGGTCGATGCCTTCGAGGCCGGCCGAGCCGGAGGCCACGAGGCGGAGGTTGGGGAGGCGCCCGATCTGCGCGGCGGTCAGGCCCTTGTGGCCATCGGTGACGACCGCCTCGATGCGGGGCCCGAAGCGGTCGAGGAGCAGGTCGGGCTCGTCGGAGAGGTCGAGGCGGTGGACCTCGCAGGCGGCCTCGAGCTCGGACTGCCGGGCGGGGCTCAGGGGCTGGAGGACGAGGACGGCGGGGATCATGCGGACTCCTTGAGCCGACGGACGCGCTCGCGCCAGAGGGTGAAAAGGCCGGCGGCGACCACGATGCCGCCGCCGATCACGGTGGTCGTGTGCAGCGTCTCGTGGAACACGGTGACGCCGATGGCGGAGGCGAAGACGAGCTGGAGGTAGGCGAAGGGCTGGACGATGGCGGCCTCGGCGACCTCGTAGGTCTTGATGAGGAGCCAGTGGCCGAGCACGCCGGTCATGCAGAGGACCGCCATCATGGCCCAGTCGGCGGGGGACATCGGCTCCCACATCGGCAGGCCCACGAAGGTCATGGCGACGGCGCCGCCGACGCCCGTCCAGAAGAAGCTGGTCGCCGCGCTGTCCCGGCGGGAGACGAGGCGGGTGAGCAGGCTGTAGAGCGCGAACATGGCGGCGCCGATCAGCGGCACCACGGCGGCGAGGTCGAAGACGGCGACCCCCGGGCGCAGGATCACGACGATGCCCAGGAAGCCCACGCCGATCGCGGCCCAGCGGCGCCAGCCGACCTTCTCGCCCAGCACGGGGCCGGAGAGGGCGGCGATGATGAGGGGGCAGGCGGCGAAGAGGGCGTGGCTCTGCGCTAGGCCCAGGAGGGTGAAGCCGTAGACCGTCACGCAGATCTCGGCCACGAGGAGCACGGCGCGGAAGATCTGGACGAAGGGCTGCGAGGTCGCGGCGGCGGCGCGGATCGAGCCCTGCTGCGCGCGGCCCAGGAGGATCACGAAGCCCGCGAAGAACCAGAAGCGGATCATCACGACCATGTAGACGTTGGTCGCCTCGGCGAGGTGGCGCGAGAGGCCGTCCTGCGCGGAGAAGACGAAGGAGGTCAGCGCCATCAGGGCGATGCCGAGGCGGGGATCGTTGCGCTGGGCGATGGCGACGGTCATGCGGGAGCCTTTGCAACGGACATGTGGCGCTTGGTGCCGAAGCCGGGGCGGCGTTCGACCGCGAGGCCGGCGTCGGCGAGGGCGCGGCGGACGTGGCCGGCGGCGCTGTAGGTGGCGAGGGTGCCGCCGGGCTTCAGGCGCCGTGCGACGGCCTGGAGGAGCGCGGGCTCCCACATCTCGGGGTTCCTGGCGGGGGAGAAGCCGTCGAGGTAGGCGGCGTCGGCCCGGCTCTCCCAGGCGGGAAGGGTTTCTCTTGCGTCGCCCTCGACGATCCGGAGGGTCACGTCGCCGAAGGTCCAGGGGCCGGGGGCGCGGAGGGCCTGCGTGAGCTCGGCGGCCTCCGGGGCGATCTCGGGGAAGGCCGAGAGGGCGCGGGCGCGGTCCTCGGGCGACATCGGGAAGGCTTCGAAGCTCGTGTAGGCGAGGGGGCCGGGGTTCGTGGCGCGGTGGGCCCGGAGGGTCACGAGGAAGTTGAGGCCGGTGCCGAATCCCAATTCGAGGATGGAGAACCCGGGGCGGAAGCGGGCGGGCAGTCCGTTTCCGGCGAGGAAGACGTGGCGCGTCTCCTCGAGCCCCCCCTGGAGGGAGAAGTAGGGGTCGTCGAAGCGGCGCGAGACGGGGGTGGCGTCGCGCCAGTCGATCTGGGCGGTCTGGTCCGGCATGGGCGCGCGTGGTTGAAGGTCGGCGCCGGGTATGGGTCGAGGGGGCGGGAATGGCAAGGATCGACGTGACCGTGCGGGGGGCCGGGGTGCTGGGGCTCGCCTGCGCGTGGAGCTGCGCGGAGAGGGGCGCGCGGGTGCGCGTGGTGGACCCCTTCGGCGTGGGCGCGGGGGCGAGCGGCGGGGTGATGGGGGCGCTGTCGCCGCACGCGCCGGAGGGCTGGGACGAGGGGAAGGCGGCGCAGTTGGAATCGTTGCGGATGCAGGAGGGGTTCTGGGCGCGTGTGCGGGAGGCCGGGGAGGAGGACCCTGGCTATGCACGGACGGGGCGGCTGATGCCGATGGCGGACGAGAAGGGGCTGGAGGCGGCGCGGCGGCGGGAGGTGGCGGCGCGGGAGCTGTGGGGCGGCTCGGGGGAGTGGCGCGTCGAGCCGGTCGCGGAGGGCTGGGGGCCGGTGTCGGCCTCGGGCGTCCGGGTGCGGGACACGCTGGCGGCGCGGGTGGCGCCCCGACGGGGACTCTCGGCGCTGGTGGCGGCGATCCGGGCGAAGGGCGGGGAGGTGGTGCGCGACGGCGCGGAGGAAGGAGCGGTGATCCTCGCGACCGGGGTGGCGGGCCTGGGCGGCGCGGGGGTGAAGGGGCAGGCGGCGGTGCTGCGGCTGCCGGGGGTCGAGGCGGAGCCGCAGGTCTACGCGGGCGGGGTCTATGTGGTGCCGCACGCGGATGGGACCGTGGCGGTGGGGTCCACGGCGGAGAAGGAGTGGAGCGACCCGACCGGCACGGACGAGAAGCTGGAGGCGGTGATCGCCAAGGCTCGGGCGCTGGTGCCGGCGCTGGGGGAGGCCCCGGTGGTCGAGCGCTGGGCGGCGGTGCGGCCCCGGGCGGCCACGGGGCAGTTGTGGCTCGGGCGGGACGAGTCGGGGGCCTTCGTGGCGAACGGGGGGTTCCGCACGGGCTTCGGGATGGCGCCGCTGGCAGGGCGGTGGATGGCGGACCTGGTGCTGGAGGGGCGGGACGCGATCACGGCGGCATTCCGGGCCTGAGGCGCTCGGCCCCCCGGCGGCTTCGCCGCGCGGGGGGCCCTTGGGTGACGCGGCCGCCGGCCCGGCCTTTCTGGCGCGGGCTTCGTCCCGGGGCGGCCGTTCGTCGATGTCCCGCGCGATGCCTGCCCTGCGCGGGGTGATTCGGTGTTTCGCAGAAGATGGTTAAGAAAGGGTTTACGCGCTGGGAGGGGGCGCTGCCCCCGCCACGCGAGGCGCGACCCCCCGGATCATTTGGGCGCCAGATAAGGTAACGCTTCGTCAATCTTCTTCTGCCATACTGATCGCACGGTACAGGCGGGGGTGACGAGCGCCCGGACGATCCTCCGGTGGAGGATCGTCAGCGAGGAACGATGACCGTGCCAGGTAAAGGCCCCCTTCGGGCTCGTGCCGAGGGGGATGACCCCCTGCTCCCTTACCTGGCCGCAAATGTCCCGGGGGAGTCGCGCCGCGCGCGCAGGGGCGGAGCCCGCACGACGGCTCCATCCGGCGCCTCCGCGTCATCCCTTGAGGCTCCCGGCCCTCTGGACCAAGGTGCGCCGCGACGGAAAAGGGGGACCCTTCATGCGGCACGGTGGACAGATTCTCGCGGACCAGCTTCGGCTCCATGGCGTGGGACGGGTGTTCTCTGTCCCGGGGGAGAGCTTCCTCGCGGTGCTGGACGGGTTGCACGAATCGGGCATCCGGAACGTCGTTTGCCGGCAGGAGGGCGGGGCCGCGATGATGGCCGAGGCGCAGGGCAAGATGACCGGCGAGCCCGGCATCTGCTTCGTGACGCGCGGGCCCGGGGCGACCAACGCGGCGGCGGGCGTGCACGTCGCGCGGCAGGATTCGACGCCCATGATCCTGTTCATCGGGCAGATCGACCAAGGGCACCGCGACCGCGAGGCCTTCCAGGAGGTGGACTTCCGCGCGATGTTCGGCCCCCTCGCCAAGTGGGCGGCCGAGATCGAGACGACCGAGCGCATCCCGGAATACGTCGCGCGGGCCTTCCGGGTCGCGACCTCCGG
Source organism: Rubellimicrobium mesophilum DSM 19309 (assembly GCF_000600335.2). Lineage (GTDB taxonomy): Bacteria > Pseudomonadota > Alphaproteobacteria > Rhodobacterales > Rhodobacteraceae > Rubellimicrobium > Rubellimicrobium mesophilum. The sequence goes on from NZ_KK088555.1 coordinate 89,645, forward strand.
GCGGCCAGGGCCGGTGGTGCTGTCGCTGCCGGAGGACGTGCTGAACGAGGAGGCCGAGGTGCCGGACCGCGCACCCGCCGGGCCCACGCTGGGGCCCGACTGGTCGGGCGCGGCGCGGGAGGCGATGGAGGTGCTGCGGGGCGCCGAGCGGCCACTGGTCGTCGTCGGCGGGCCGCACTGGTCGGCCGAGGCCGGGGCGGACCTAGTGCGGTTCGCGGAGGCGCAGGGCCTGCCGGTCGCGGCGGGGTTCCGGCGGCAGGACTACATGGACAACCGGCACCCGAACTACGTCGGCGACCTGAACGTGGGGGTGAACCCGCGCCTCGCCAAGCGGCTGCGGGAGGCGGATGCGCTGCTGCTGCTGGGCACGCGGCTCGGGGACATCGAGACGCAGGGGTATACGCTTCTGGACCCCCGGGGGCACGGGAAGCGCATCGTCCATGTCCATCCCGACGCGGACGAGCCGGGGCGGGTCTGGGGAACGGAGCTTGCCGTGGCGGCGAGGGCGCCGGACTTCGTGGCGGCGCTGGCGCAACTGAACGGCGCGGGGGGCGACTGGGGCGAGTGGGTGAAGGGCGCGCGCGCCGACTACGAATGGTGGCGCACGCCGCAGGAAACGCCGGGCACCGTCAAGCAGGAGCAAGTGATCGCCTGGCTCTCCGCGAACCTGCCCGAGGACGCGATCCTGACCAACGGGGCGGGGAACTTCGCCGCCTTCCTGCACCGCTACTTCACTTACAAGGGGTATCGGACGCAGCTCGCGCCGACCTCCGGGTCGATGGGCTACGGCTTCCCGGCGGCGGTGGCGGCCTCGCTGGAATGCCCGGACCGCTGCGTGGTCTGCGTGGCGGGCGACGGCGACTTCCAGATGACGCTGAACGAGTTGAGCACCGCCGTGCAGTTCGGCGCGAAGCCGGTCGTGATCGTGATGAACAACGGCCGCTACGGGACGATCCGGATGCACCAGGAGCGGACCTATCCGGGGCGGGTCTCGGGGACGGACCTCGCCAACCCGGACTATGCCGCGCTGGCCAGGGCCTATGGCGGCTACGGGGAGGTCGTGACGCGGATGGAGGAGTTCCCCCACGCGTTCCTTCGGGCGCGGGAGTGGGGGACGGTGGCGATCCTCGAGTGCCGCGTGGATTCGGAGGCGCTGACGCCGTCGCAGACGCTGAGCGCGGCGCGGGCGCAGGGGATGAAGGCGCGGGGCTGACGCAGGCGGGCGACCCCGACCGTCCGGGGCGGCGAGGGACGCATAGGACCTCGCGGGGGGCTTCGCCCCGCCCGCGCTCGGGCGGCCGTGCCTGGGAACGTTCCCGATCCCCGAGGGCAGATTCCTCGGGGCCTGGGGGATCGAGCGCCCGCCCGCATTGGCCGCCCCTCCCGGGGGCCCTAGGTCTATCGGCGAGCAGGCCGGTCCGGTCCTGCGCCGGCGCCCGTCCCGAGGCGCCCATCGTGGGGCCGTGGGGGCGGGGCGCGCTTCCCCGATTCCCCATGGGAGGACGAGCCATGTCCAACTTCTCGGTCGGCTATTTCGTCGGAAGCCTCGCCAAGGCCTCGATCAACCGGCGGCTCGCCAAGGCGCTGGTGCGCCTCGCGCCCGACAGCCTGGAGATGCGGGAGATCCCGTTCGGGTCGCTGCCGCTCTACAGCTACGACTACGACGCGGACTATCCGCCGGTCGCGCGGGAGTTCAAGGCGGCCATCGCGGCGGTGGACGCGGTGCTCTTCGTGACGCCGGAGTACAACCGCTCGATCCCCGGAGGGCTCAAGAACGCCATCGACTGGGCGAGCCGGCCCTGGGGGCAGAACTCCTTCACCCGCAAGCCGAGCGGCATCATCGGCACCTCGCCCGGCAAGATCGGCACCGCCGTGGGCCAGCAGCACCTCAAGAGCATCCTGAGCTTCTGCAACTCGCCCATGATGAACGCCATTGAGGCCTACATCCAGTTCACCCCGGACCTGATCTCGGAGGACGGCGAGGTGAGCGACGCCTCCACTCGCGACTTCCTGACCAACTACATGCAGGAGTTCAGCGACTTCATCGGCCGGGTCTACACGGCGCTGCCCCGGTCGGCGTGAGCGGGGGCGACCTGCGGGCGGGTCACGGCAGGAGGCCCGCCATGCGAAGCTGCGCGGCCGTGACCTCGGGCAGGTCGGGCAAGGCGGAGAGCGGAAAGGCGCGGACCTCCGCGATCTCGAGGGACCAAGCGGGCGGGGCGTAGGCGACGTCCCTGACGAGGAAGACCTGGGCGATGCCCCGGCGGAAGTCGGGCCTATGGTGGAACTCGCCGATCCATGTGACGGCGCCGTGACGGAAGAGGCCGATCTCCTCGCGCAGCTCGCGCAGGGCGGCGGCCTGGGCGTCCTCGCCGCGCTTGAGGCCGCCTCCGGGCAGGCGCCAGCCGCGCGCATAGGTGAGGCGGACGAGGACAAGCTCGCCACCGGCGGTCAGGGGGACGGCGTGGGCGCCGGGCGAGAGGGGACGGGTGACGAACCAGACGGCGCGGCGACTGGCCTGGAAGGAGGACATCGCCGCCCGGAGCGCGAGCGCGGCGGCCCGCCTAACGGCGCCGCGCGGGCGCGGCGCGGGCGAGCTCAGAACTCCACCCCCGCCTGAGCCTTCACGCCGGAGCGGAAGGGGTGCTTGACGAGCTCCATCTCGGTCACGAGGTCGGCCTGCTCGATCAGGCGCTCGGCGGCGTTGCGGCCCGTGAGGACGACATGGGTGGTGGGGGGCTTCTCGGCGGCGAGGAAGGCCAGCACGTCGTCGAGCGGGATGTAGTCGTAGCGCAGCGCGATGTTGATCTCGTCGAGGAGGACCATGCGGTTCGCGGGGTCGCGGATCAGCTCCTTGGCCTTGTCCCAGGCGCGGGTGGCGGCGGCCACGTCGCGGGCGCGGTCCTGCGTCTCCCAGGTGAAGCCCTCGCCCATGGTGTGGAACTCGCAGAGGTCGGCGAAGTGGGCCTGGATGAGGTCGCGCTCGCCGGTGGACATGGCGCCCTTGATGAACTGGACGACCGCGCAGTGCATGTCGTGGGCGATGCAGCGGAAGATCATGCCGAAGGCGGCGGAGGATTTTCCCTTGCCCTTGCCGGTGTGGACGATGACGAGGCCCTTCTCCTCGGTCTTGGTGGACATGATCTTGTCGCGGGCGGCCTTTTTCTTGGCCATCTTCGCGGCGTGGCGGGCGTCGTCGTGCTCGGGGGCCTCGGGGGTCGCGTCGGTCATGGGGGTCACTCGCTTCTCGAACCAGACGGAGGTGGGGCGGTCGTAGCCCTCGTGCGTCCTGGTGTGGGTTTCGACGTAGCCCTCGGAGCGGAAGAGGGCGTGGTTCTGCGTGAGCTCCACCCGGCAGCCGAGGGTGACGCGGGGCTTGTCCAGGGCCTTGGCGCGGGCCTCGGCGAGGCGCAGGAGGGCGCGGGCGTGGCCCCGGCGGCGGTGGTCGGGGTGGACGGAGAGGCGGCCGGCGTAGAGGCCGCCCTCCTCGGGGGTCAGGATGATGACGGCGGCGAGGGGGTCGCCGATGGTCCAGACCTCGCCGTCCGTGGCGAGGCGCAGGACGTCGGTCTCGGTCATCAGGTGCATGGAGGAGGGCGGGTCGATGACGCTCTCCAGCTCGGCGAAGGCCGTGCGGATCAGGGAGAGGACCTGCGGGAGGGCGGGGTCGGTCGGGAGGAGGCGGCGCGGGGTCATGGGGCCTGGACCGGGCGGCCGTCGAGGCGCTTGGCGAGGAAGATGCGGGCCTGGCCAGGCGGATAGTCGGGGATGCGGCCGACCTCCTCGTAGCCGAGCTTCGCGTAGAAGCCGGGGGCCTGGAAGCTGTAGGTGTCGAGCCAGAGGCCGATGAGGTCGCGGGCGCGGGCCTCGTCCTCGGCGGCCTGCATGAGCCTGCTGCCGACGCCGGTGCCCTGGGCGTGCCTGGCGACGCCGAGGAGGTGGAGGAACATCCAGCGCTGGGTGATGCGGGCGGTGAGGCCGCCAAGCCAGCGGTCGCCGTCCCAGGCCTCCAAGGCGAGTTCCTTGGGCGTGAAGGGGAGGGCGGCGTCGCGGGCCTGCTCGAAGATCACGGCGAGGATGCGGTCGCGGGCCGCCGAGATGTCGGAGGGGGCGGGGCGGATCTCGACGGTCATGCGGAAAGCTCCTCGAGCCGGGCGCGGGCGGAGTTCGAGCGAGGGGTCCAGAGACCGCGGTCGATGGCCTCGGACAGCCGCTGGGCGATCTCGCGCAGGGCGCTCGGGTTGTTGTCCCGGATGAAGTCGCGGACGGCGTCGTCCTCCAGGAAGGCCTGCTCCACCGCGTCGAAGTGGTGGTTGCGGACGGCGTGGGTCGTGGCGGCGAAGGCGAAGAGGTAGTCCACCGTCGCCGCGATCTCGAAGGCGCCCTTGTAGCCGTGGCGCATGACGCCGGCGATCCACTTGGGGTTCACGACGCGCGAGCGCAGGACGCGGGCGACCTCCTCGTCCAGGGTGCGGATCACGGGCCGCTCGGGGCGGGAGTGGTCGTTGTGGTAGGCCGGGACGGGCTGGCCCTTGAGCGTCTCAATGGCGGCGAGGGCGCCGCCTTCGAACTGGTAGTAGTCGTCCGAGTCGAGCAGGTCGTGCTCGCGGTTGTCCTGGTTCTGGACGACGGCGTCGGCGTGTTTCAGGCGGGTCGCGAAGCCGTCGCGGTCGGGCTTGCCCTCGGCGTGGGCGCCGTAGGCGTAGCCGCCCCAGTCGAGGTAGCTGTTGCCGAGGTCGGCACGGTCGGACCAGACCCGCTCGTCGATGAGAGCCTGGAGGCCGGCCCCGTAGGCGCCGGGCTTGGAGCCGTAGACGCGGCTTTGGGACTCGCCTTGCCGGGCCTTCGCGGCGGCGGGGTTCATGTCTCGGGCTCGTCCAGGGCCTGGACGGCTCGGGCGGCGCTGTCGAAGAGGGCCACGAGCTGCGGGAAGGCGTCGCGGAAGAAGCCGGAGATGCGGAGGGTGACGTCCACCCTCGGGCGGCCGAGGAGGGTGAGGGGAGGACCTCGAAGCCGGTGACGCGGCTGGACATGGGCTCCCACTGGGGTTTCACCCCCATAAGAGCGAGGCCCTGGGCGATGTCGTCGCCCCCGGTCCTCATGTTGGCGGTGCCCCCAGGCGGTGAGGAGGAGCGACTTGGGGTAGTCGCCTTGGTCCTGCAGGTGGCGCTCCACGAGGAGTTCGGCGCTGGCGCGCCCCAAGGTCCAGGCGGCGGGGGTGGGCAGCGCGCGGGCGTCGACGGAGAAGAAGTTGCGCCCTGTGGGGAGGACGTCGGGGCGACCTCGGGTCGGCGCGCCGGACGGGCCGGGAGGGATGGCCTTGCCGTCGAGCGCCGTCAGGAGGGCGGCGGACTCGGCGGGGCCGCAGGCACGCAAGTTCGGGAGGATGCTCCCGTGCAACTCCTCGATGACCGGGCGGGTCTTGGGCCAGCGGTGGTCGAGGTCGCGCGTGCTGGCGAGAAGCTGGCTGGAGAGCCATTCGAGACGCTCGACGGTGTCGCCGGTGGTGCGCCAGGGCTCGGTGATGGACATGGCTGAGAGGCCCTTGGGGCGTGGGCCGGTCCAGGGCTCGGCCATGTCGCAGTCGAGGGGGTCGAAGCCTAGGTCCATGTCGCTCGCCAGAGCGCGGAGGAGCGAGGGCTTGTCGCCGCGCGGGACCCGGACCAGGGCGAGCGCGAGGTCGCGTTCCTGATCGTCGGTGGGCGACTGGCCGAAGATGTGGAGGCCGTCGCGGATCTGTGCCTCCTTGAGGTCGCAGAGCCAGGCGTCGAGCTTCTGGATGTCGCCTTGATCCGAAAGGCCGGCGTCGGCGGCGATGCCGGTGGCTTGGGCGGTGGTGACGATCTCGCGCTTGAGGTGATCCGCGCGGCGGGGGTCGGTGGACTGGGCCTGCGCGAGTTCGTCCAGCAGCACCTCGAGGTCGCGCAGGGGGCCGTAGGCCTCGGCGCGGGTGAGCGGGGGCGTCAGGTGGTCGAGGATGACGGCCTGCGCGCGGCGCTTGGCCTGGGTGCCCTCGCCGGGGTCGTTGACGATGAAGGGGTAGAGATGGGGGAGCGGGCCGAGGGCGATCTCGGGCCAGCAGTCGGCGGAGAGGGCGACGGCCTTGCCGGGAAGCCATTCGAGGTTGCCGTGCTTGCCCATGTGGATCAGGGCGTGGGCGCCGAACTCCTCGCGGAGCCAGAGGTAGAAGGCGAGGTAGTGGTGCGGCGGGACGAGGTCGGGGGCGTGGTAGGTCGCCTTGGGGTCGATGTCGTAGCCGCGCGACGGCTGCAGCCCGACGACGGCGTGGCCGAAGCGGTGGATGGAGAGGGCGAAGGAGTCGCCGTCGAGGTAGGGGTCGGCCTCGGGCGCGCCCCAGCGGTCGGTGACCTGGAGGCGCGTCTCCCAGGGGAGGCTGTCGAACCAGGCGCGGTAGGTGGCGAGGGGCAGGCGCTCTCCGCCCTGCTTGTCCTTGCGGTCGGGGAGCCAGTTGGTCGGGCCGGCGAGGAGGCGGGCCATGAGGGCGGCGCTGTCCTCGGGGGCGTCCACGGCATAGCCCGCGTCCCGCATCAGGCGGAGGGCGTGGACGGTCGAGGCGGGGGTGTCGAGGCCCACGCCGTTGGCGAGGCGGCCATCCTTGTTGGGGTAGTTGGCGAGGACCAGGGCGACCTTGCGGTTACTCGGGGGGGTGGTGCGGAGGCGGGTCCAGTTGGCGGCGAGGTCGGCCACGAAGCGGATGCGGTCGGACTTCGGGACGTAGGTGACGATGGGGCACTGGGTGGCGTCGTCGAAGTGGGCCTCGTCCTTGAACGACACCGCGCGGGTGAGGAGGCGGCCGTCGATCTCCGGGAGCGCCACGTTCATGGCGATGTCGGTGGCGGAGAGGCCGCGCGTGCCGCTGGCCCACTGCTCCTCCGACGAGCCGGAGAAGACGACCTGGAGGACGGGGGCGGCGTTGGCCTCCGGCGAGGCGAGGGGGTTGTCGCCGGGATTCTCCGGGGTGCCGACGGCGAAGCTGGTGGCGTTCAGGATGACGGTCGGCGGGGCCTCGGAGAACAGCGCGGCGAGGGTGGCGCGGCTGAGCGGGTCCTTGAGGGAGGCGACGTAGATCGGCAGCGGGTTGAGGCCCTGGCGGAGGAGGGCCCGGGTCAGGTGCGCCACAGGGGCGGTCGCGCCGGACTGGACCAGGGCGCGGTAGAAGACGAGGGGGACGACCGGGGCGCCCTCGGTCCAGAGCTGGCGGATGGTGGCGAGGTCGGCCTCGGGGAGGCCGGGCCAGAAGGGGGCGGCCTTGAGGAGGGGCTTCGCCGGGGGCGGGGCCTCGGTGCCGTCGAGCATGGAGCGGGCATGGAGGAGGAAGCGGCGGGCGTTCTCCAGGCCGCCCTCGACGAGGTGGGACCAGAGGGCGGCGTAGTCGGTGTCGGAGACGGTGGAGAGGGCGCGGAGCTCGGCGTCGGGCTTGTCGTCGCCGGGGAGGGCGACGAAGGGGATGCCGCGCGCGTGGAGCGCGGCGGAGTATTGGGCGAGGCCGTAGGGCCAGTAGCTCTGGCCGCCGAGGATGCGGGCGACGACCATGCGCGACCTGGACGCGCATTGGGCGAGGTGGAGGTCCACCGACATCGGGTGCGCGAGGTTCTGGAGGCTCCAGAGGCGGAGGCTCGGGGAGTCCTCGCCCAGGTCGGCGTGGGCGGCGGAGAGGAGGGCGAGCTCGCTGTCGGCCGCCGAGAGGACCACGAGGTCGGCGGGCGTCTGGCGGGGATCGACGGGCTGCGCTCCGGTGTCGAGCGCGCCGGGGGTGGCGGCGAGGAGGTGCATCAGGTAGCGGCTGGCTTATATGGGTGGCCCAAGCGGGTCACGAAGGAGAGGCAGGAATGGCCGACTACAGCAAGCAGAAGAGTGGCAAGCCGCAGAAGAACCAGCCCCGGCACAGGGAGCACAACCAGCCCGGCGGCCCGGCGAACCCCTTCGGGAAGAAGGACGACAAGGCGGCTCTGCTGGAACGGATGAAGGCGAATGCGCAGAAGGGGAAGGACGCTGGGCAGGAGTGAGGGACGCACGTCGGCAGTAGGGTGCGCTTCAGCGCGCCGCGCGTTCCGGGCAATGGCCGGGTCATGGTGCGCTGAAGCGCACCCTACGGATCGATGACGGCGCCTCGTGGAGTTGCGCCCCGTCAGGGACGCCGTAGGGCGGGCTTCAGCCCGCCATGCAATATCGGCCGCTGGCAGGACCATGGCCGGCGAGGTCTGGCGGGCTGAAGCCCGCCCTACGGGTCCGGTCACAGCCGCTTCTCCATGAAGACGGAGTGGGGACCCTCCTCGTAGTCGCCGAAGGGGCCGCAATCGGAAAAGCCGTGGCGGTGGTAGAGGCGGTGGGCGGCGTGAAGGTCGTCGCCGGTCTCGAGGCGGAGGAGGGGCAGGCCCGTTGCGTGGGCACGCTGCTCAAGGGCGGCCATGAGGGCGGCGCCGACGCCCCGACCTCGCGCGGCGGGGTCCACGAACATCGACTTCACCTCGCCGTAGCCATCGAGCCTAGCGAGGGCGACGCAGCCGAGGGGCTGGACGTCCGCCTCGGCGATCCAGAAGTCGATGTGGGGCTGCGCGAGCTCGTCCACCGAGAGGTAGTGGTTGTGCTCGGGCGGGTAGAGCGACGCGAGCAGCGCGTGGCTTTGGCCGAGGAGGCGGCGGGCCTCCTCGGAGCAGGGGTCGCCCAGTCTGACGGTGATCTCGCGGACCGTCGGGGTCATCCCCGGATGGCCTCCTCGATGGCGGTGCGGTCGAGGCCGGCCTCGCCGATCACCACGAGCTTCGATTCGCGGGGCGAGGTGCCCCAGGGGCGGTCGAAGTAGGTCTCGATCCGGGGGCCGGCGGCTTGGACGGTGAGGCGCAGGGGCTTGCCGGCGACGGCGACGAAGCCCTTGAGGCGGAGGATGTCGTGGGCTTCGATGGCGCTTGCGAGGCGCTGGGTGAGGGCGGCGACGTCGGGGACCTCGGGGAGGTCGAGCACGAAGGACTCGAACTCGTCGTGGTCGTGGCCCTCCTCCTCGTTGTCGTGGTGGGGGGCGGAGCGGGTCTCCATGTCGGTCTCGGCGGCGGCCTTGATGCCGAGGATGACGTCGAGCGGCAGCGCGCCCTTCTGGGCGACGAGGACGCGGGCGCCGGGGCGGGCCTCCTCGGCGAGTTGCCGGGCGACATCAGCCGCCTCGGTGCCGCTCAGGAGGTCGGCCTTGTTGAGGACGATCATATCGGCGCAGGCGATCTGGTCCTCGAAGAGCTCGGAGAGCGGCGTCTCGTGGTCGATGCTGTCGTCCGATTGGCGCTGGGCCTCGATGGCGCTCTCGTCCTCGGCGAAGCGGCCCTCGGCCACGGCCTTGCCGTCCACGACCGTCACCACGCCGTCCACGGTCACGCGGGTCGAGATGCCGGGCCAGGCGAAGGCGCGCACGAGGGGCTGCGGGAGGGCGAGGCCGGAGGTCTCGATGACGATGTGGTCGGGCTTGTCGGGGCGGGCGAGGAGCTTCTCCATGGTGGGGAGGAAGTCGTCGGCGACGGTGCAGCAGATGCAGCCGTTGGACAGCTCGATGATGTCGTCCTCGGCGCAGCAGCCCTTGAGAAGGTCGCCGTCCACCCCGGTCTCGCCGAACTCGTTGATGACGAGGGCGATGCGGCGGCCCTCCGCGTTGTCGAGGAGGTGGCGGATCATCGTCGTCTTGCCGCTGCCGAGGAAGCCGGTGATGACGGTGGCGGGAATCTTCTGGGGCATCGTGGGCTCCGGGTCAGGAGGGACGTTGGGCGACCGCATAACAGTCTGCGCGACCTGCCGCGAGGGGGCGGGCCGGGCCTTGGCGGATCACCTGAGGGAAAAGGGCGTCGCGGTCCGGCTGGTGGAGTGCCTGAACGCCTGCTCGGCGCCACTCGCGCTGGCGGTGACGGGCGAGGGAAAGGCCACGTACCTCTTCACGGGTGTGGACCCGGAGGCCCAGGCGGAGGAGGTCGTGGCCTTTGCGGCGCTGTATCGGGATGCGCCCCGCGGCGAGGTCGCGGATGCCCGGCCCTGCGGGAACCTGCGATTCTGCCTGAGGGGGCGCATCCCGGCCTAGGCGGTCCGGCGGGCGGGGGCCCGCTCGGAGAGGGCGCCGGAGAGGACGCCCAGGAAGGCCCAGGAGAGCGCGGCCACGCCGAGGGAGCGGGTGGCGAAGGCGGCCGCGAGCCCGGGCGGGACGAGGCCGTCATGCGTGGGCGGCTGTGGCGCGCCGAAGGCGTGGGGCAGCAGGATCAGCACAGCCCCGACCGCGAGCCAGGGCAGGCCGCGCCCGAAGGCCATCGCCGCGAGGCCCAGCGCCGTGAAGCCCACGCAGAGCACCCACCAGGCCTGCCGCGCGCCGAGGCCGGCGGCCTCCATGCCCGGTAGCTCGGGCGGGAGGCCCACGGCGGGGGCGAGCTGCACCGCCGCGAAGCCCGCGAAGCCCCAAAGGAGGCCGGCGCGGGCATCGATGCGATGGCCGGTCCGCGCGGCGGCGGACATGGCGGCGCCGAGGACGAGCCCGAAGCCCGCATAGGCGACGAGCGTCATCGTCACGGTGCCGAAGGTGCGGGCCAGGCCCCCGGGCTCTTCCGTGGCCTCATGGGCGTGCTCGGTCCCGTCCTCGTGGGTGTGGGTCTCGGCCTCGCCGGCGTGGGTGTGGCCAGCGGCGCCCTCGAAGACCTCGGCTTCGAGGATCAGCGGCGTGAGCATCCAAAGGTTGAGGAGCGCGGCGAGGAATCCCGCCGCGAGGCCGGCGATCAACGCGCCGGTCAGGATCCGCGATGTCACTGGCGTGGGGGCGTCAGTGGCAGGGGAAGGCGATGGCGTGCCGCTGGTCGTGCGCGGTGTCGTGGATCACCGTCGCGTTGGCGAAGCCCGCGACGAAGACCAGCGACAGGCCGAGGACGGCGGCGAAGGCGATGGACAGGGTCTCGGCGTCGAAACGGGCGCGCGCGATCGAGAAGAACATAAGTAGGCTCCTGCTCCCGTCCCACCGACGGGGTTGGCGTTTCATCGCGCATGGCAGGTCTCCTGGCTCGCGGATCGCTGCGCCTCGCCGCCTTCCCGGGCCTGGGGCCCAGTGGCACGTTGACGGGCGCTCTCCGCTGACAGTCGCGGGGGCGGCTGCGGGCGGGTCCCCCCGGGCTGGGTCGGGTCCTTCCGCATTCCCTGTTCGTCCCCTGCCGCCTGGGGCGGTGTCGGGGAACCATGCACGGTCCGTTCTGCGCGCCGGGGGACCGGGGGTCAAGCGCGATTCCGACATGTCGGATGCCGCGACCGGCCGTTGACTTGCCTCGGGCGGCGGGCGGATGCTGGGAACGGGAAGCGGAACGAGCCTAAGATGACGATCTGGCAAGGACTTCTGGACCGGATGCTCCGGTCGCTCATGCGCCGCGGCGGGCTGGCGGTCCGCTATCCTGACGGGACGGTCCGGCGCTACGGGACGGGGGAAGGGCCCGTCGTCGCCCTGCGGGACGAGGCGACCGTCCGGGCGCTGGTGACGAACCCGCAGCTCGCGCTCGGCGAGGGCTACATGGAGGGCGCCATCGAGATCGAGGGCGACGACCTCCACGGCGTGCTGGCGCAGGTGGTGCCCAACACGGCGGCCAGGGAAGCCGGCTGGTTCCGCGCGCGGCAGGCGATCGGGAACATGACCGGGTGGTTCCGGCAGATCAACGGGTTGCGGAGGTCCAAGGCCAACGTGGCGGCGCACTACGACCTGACGCCGGCGCTCTACGACCTCTTCCTCGACGCGGACAAGCAGTATTCCTGCGCCTACTTCCGCACGCCCGACGACACGCTGGAGCAGGCGCAGGCGCAGAAGAAGGCGCACATCGCCCGCAAGCTGCTGATCCGGCCGGGGATGCGCGTGCTCGACATCGGCTGCGGCTGGGGGGGCCTCGCGCTCACCCTCGCGCGCGATTTCGGGGCGAAGGTGGTGGGGATCACGCTGTCGGAGGAGCAGCTCGCCGTCGCGCGGCGGCGGGCGGAGGAGGCGGGGCTCTCGGACCGGATCGAGTTCCGGCTGCAGGACTACCGGCTGGTGACTGAGACCTTCGACCGGGTGGTGTCGGTCGGGATGTTCGAGCACGTGGGGCGGCCGAACTACGGGACCTACTTCCAGGCGGTGCACGACAGGCTCGCGCCGGACGGGGTGGCGCTGATCCACACCATCGGCAACCCGGGCACGCCGTCGCCCACGAACCCCTGGATCACGAAATACATCTTTCCCGGCGGCTACATCCCGGCGCTGTCCGAGATCACCCCCGCCATCGAGAGGGCGGGGCTCAGGCTCTGCGACCTCGAAGCTTGGCGGCTCCATTACGCGCACACGCTGCGGAACTGGTTCGACCGCTTCACCGCGCGGGCGGCGGAGGCGGAGGCCATGCACGACGCGCGCTTCGTACGGATGTGGAAGTTCTACCTCGCGGCCTCGGAGGCGACGTTCCGCTGGGGGAACCAGGACGTGTGGCAGTTCCAGCTCTCGCGGAAGGCCGATTCGGTGCCGATCACCCGGGATTACCTCTACGAATTGACGAACCGGCTGGTGGGCTGACAGAAGGGGGCATCCCACCGGAGCCCCCATGCGCCTCACCCGGCTGCGCCTCAACGGCTTCAAGAGCTTCGCCGACCCGACCGAGCTGAGCATCGCGCCGGGGCTGACCGGCGTGGTCGGTCCCAACGGCTGCGGGAAGTCGAACCTCCTCGAGGCCCTGCGCTGGGTGATGGGGGAGACGCGGCCCACGCAGATGCGTGGGTCGGGGATGGAGGACGTGATCTTCGCCGGGACCTCGCGGAGGGGCGCGCGGGCCTGGGCGGAGGTGGCGCTCGCCTTCGAGAGGGAGGGGAAGGAGACCGAGCTCGTCCGGAGGATCGCGCGGGACGGGGGCTCGGCCTATCGGCTGGGCGGGCGCGAGGCGCGGGCGCGGGATATCCAGGTGATGTTCGCGGACGCGGCCTCGGGTGCCCAGTCGCCGGCGCTGGTGCGGCAGGGACAGATCTCGGAGCTGATCGGGCAGAAGCCCAACGCCCGGCGGCGGGTGATCGAGGAGGCGGCGGGCGTCGCGGGGCTTCAGGCGCGGCGGGGAGAGGCCTCGCAGCGGCTGGCGGCGGCCGAGGCGAACCTCGCGCGGGTGGCGGAGGTGACGGCGGGGCTGGCCGAGCGGCTGCGGGGTCTGGAGCGGCAGGCACGGAACGCCCAGCGGTTCCGGGAGGTCGCGGCGGCGATCCGGGTGGCGGAGGGGCAGCTCCTCTGGCGCGGCTGGGCGGCGGCCGAGGAGGCGCTGGCGGCGGCGGAGGGGGCGGCGCGGACTCGCGGGGGTCTCGCCGCGCGGGCGGAGGAGGAGGCGGCGCGGGCGGCGCTGGCGCGGGAGG
>NZ_KK088556.1 GCF_000600335.2 Rubellimicrobium mesophilum DSM 19309
CCGGCATCCGTTCGTCTGGGGCCGGCGGCGCCGGCACCAGCCACGACGCCAGCCCGGGATCGCTCTGCCGCCAAAAGCAGCCTGACTTGCCGGATGAACCACTTAGCAGCGAACCGTTAGCAAACTGTTGACGGCGGGCGGATCGCGCCACGGGCGGCCGGTGAACGCTTCCAGGCGAGACTCGGGATCGTGGGAACCGTGCAGGTCCCGTAGGGCGGGCTTCAGCCCGCCATCGGCGCTCCGGCTGGCGAGTGGCATGGCGGGCTGAAGCCCGCCCTACGGAGCTGGGCCGAACCGTGCTACCCTCCCGGCAGAACAGGGAGGTTCCCATGGCCAACCCCATCCCCGCCGACCTCCGCGCGCCCGACGCGCCGCTGCCGGAAACCGCGCCGCCGGGGACGCGCATCGGGCACGTCCACCTCAAGGTCTCGGACCTCGAGCGCGCCATCGCCTTCTACCGGGACGTCCTCGGGCTGGAGCTGCAGGCGCGCTACGGGAACCAGGCCGCGTTCCTATCGGCGGGGGGCTATCACCACCACATCGGCCTCAACACCTGGGAGAGCGCGGGCGGCACCGCTCCCCCGCCCGGGCACACGGGGCTCTACCACACGGCCCTGCTCTATCCCGACCGCCGCGCCTTGGCGCAGGCGCTCGCCCGGGCGCTCAGGGCCGGGGTGAAGCTCGACGGCCATGCCGATCACGGGGTGAGCGAGGCGGTCTATTTCCGCGACCCGGACGGCAACGGGATCGAGATCTACCGCGACCGCCCCGAATCCGAATGGCCGCGCACCCCGGACGGCGGGCCCGCCATGTCGAACGCCCCGCTCGACCTCCACGCGCTGCTGGCCGAGGCCTGAGCCTCAGGCCTCCTCCCAGGCGCGGCGCAGCTCCGCCTCCTCGGCCATCTCGCCGCGTCGCATCAGGAAGCGGCCGCTCCAGATGCCGGGGATCGTCCAGGCGCCCTCGATCTCCGTCCGGTCGGCCGAGAGGCGCCCGGCGTAGAGCACCGTATGCTGCCAGGCCCCCTCGTAGGTCTTGGTGAACTCCACCGTGCCGCCGCCCTCGCGCCCCGCCACGGCGGCGCCGAGCGCGAGGGGCGTCCCCTCGGCGCCCGCGGCGGCCTCCTGCGTGCGGCCGCTGAAGCCCGACCCGTGCGAGATCAGCGTGGCCACGAAGAAGACGGGCCGTAGACGCTCGGGATAGCTGTAGAGCCCGTGCCAGAGGCCGGTCATGGAGGCGGGGTCGCGCGACATGGGCCAGAGACTACCGCGCGGCCCGGCGCCCGGACAAGGCCAGGCGCCGCCTCAGGGCCCCCGTCAGATCAGCCGCACCTGCGTGCCGACCTGGACATGCCCGAAGAGCTCGGTGATGTGCTCGTTGAAGAGCCCGATGCAGCCGTCCGACGAGGGCCGCCCGATCTTGCGCGTGTCGTGGGTGCCGTGGATGCGGTAGTACTGCCACGACAGGTAGAGCGCGTAGGGCCCGAGCGGGTTGCGGGGGTCGCCGCCCGGCATCACGGCGGGCCAGTCGGGGAAGCGCTCGCGCATCGACGGCGTGGGCGTCCAGGTCGGCGCCACCTTCTTCTCCACGACCTGCGTGTAGCCGCGCCGCGTCAGCTCCTCGGTCGCGGGGACGGAGGTCGGGAACAGGCGGTAGGTGGCGCCGTCCGCCGACCAGTAGTGCAGCGCCCGGCTTCCGGTGTCCGCGACGATGGCGCCCACGCCCAGGGTCTCGAAGTGGTCGCGCCAGTCCATCTGCCGCAGGGCCGAGATGTTGCGCGGCGGCGTCTCCGCCCAGGCGCGCGACACCAGGGCGGGGGCGGCGAGCGCGCAGAGGCTCGCGCCGAGGAGGCTGCGACGGGTCAGGGGCATTCGAGGTCTCCATTGGTTCTGCTCGTCCGGCCAAGCTGGGAAGTGTGCAGGGCCGCCTCAAGGCTCGGCCTCCGAAATCGGCCGGGCCGTTGCAACCCTGCCGGCCTTCCGTCACATTCGAGCTGCGCAGCCAGGGGGGACAGGGCGTGCGGAAATTCCTCGTCGTGCTCGACGACACGCGCGAATGCCTGAACGCGATGCGCTTCGCCGCCATGCGCGCGTCCAAGACCGGCGGCGGCGTGGTGGTCCTTTCCATCATCTCGCCCGCCGACTTCGGCGCCTGGGTCGGCGTCGGCGACATCATGCGCGAGGAGGCGCGCGAGCGGATCGAGGTCCACTACGAGGTCTTCGCCAAGTGGATGCGCGACCGCCAGGGCGTGAGCCCCGAGCTCGTCATCCGCGAGGGCGAGGCCGTCCCCGAGATCATCGCGCTGATCCGCGACGACCCCGAGATCGGCGTCCTCGTCCTGGGCGCGGGGACCGACAACAAGGGGCCGGGCCCCCTCGTGACCGCGCTGACCAAGCAGTCGGGGACGCTTTCCGTGCCCATCACCATCGTGCCGGGCGACCTCTCCAAGGAGCGGCTGGAGGCCATCACGTGAGCCCCGGCCCCTGAGATGGACCGCCGCCTCGCGCTGGGCGCCCTCCTCGCCACCCCCGTCCTCGCCGCGCTGCTGCTCGGGCTGGGGACGATCCTGCCGCCGCTCGGCGCCTGGGCTCTGGGCCTCCTCGCCTACTGGGCGGGCCTCGGGGCGGCGCTTCGGGCCTTCTCCGACGGCGACACCCTGGCCGAGCTCGCGGTCGCGCGCTCCCCGGGGTGGCTCGTCACGCTGTTCCTGGCGCTGCCCCCGATCCTGCTCGGCGCCGCGACGCTGCGGCTCCTGGGGCGGGAGCCCCTGCCGCTCCATGTGCTCCTTGCCGCCGGGCTGGGGGCCATCGTCAACGCCACGCTCGAGGAGCTCTTCTGGCGCGGCGCCCTGCTGCCCCGGGCCACGCCCCGCGCGGCGGCGGGGGCGCTGGGGCTCTTCACGCTGTTCCACCTGGCCTGGCTCGGCGCGCTGGGGCTCGAGACCGGGGCGGGCCCGCTGGCCCCGGTGCTGGCGGCCCTGGCCCTGGGCGGGGTCTGGACCGCCGCGCGGCTCGTCACCGGAACGGTCGGCGCGGGCATCCTGGGCCACGCGGCCGTCAACCTCTTCGCCTTCGCCGGCGTGGCCGCCCGCAACTGGGGCGCCGCCTAGAGGACCCGAACGCCGTCCAGGACGGGCGGGTTCCCCTCCTCGGGTCAAAAATCATTGCTGTCCAGCGCCTTGCCTTGTATCACATCACCACCCATCTCTTGTCGGGTCCCGGCCGGGCCCCCTTGGGCGCGCGCCGATTATTTCTGAAGGCCTGGAAAGGAACACAGGATGAAGACGATTCTTATGCTGACCACTGCGGCGCTGCTCGGCACCGCGGGTCTGGTCGCCGCACAGGAGACCACGGCGACCGAAGACGCGTTCGGCCTGGCGCAGGTGCAGGAAGACAACATGCTCGTCGAGCTGCCGCTCGTCACCGCGACGGCGGACGGCACGGTCGAGATCCGCGGCATCGCCGGCGATCAGGAAGGTCAGGTCTTCGGCTCCCAGCCCGTGACCGCAGGCGCCAACGAGAACGTCCGCGTCACGCTCCTCCAGGCCCCGAACGCCGAAACGGTCCTGGCCGTGCTCGTGATCGACGGCGCCGACGTGGCCTCGCAGGAAATCCGGCTCTCCGCGCCCGGCGGCGACTCCAGCAGCGGCGGTGAGGAAGACGGCGACAGCGAAGGCGAGGCCGGCTCCGACAGCAACGGCTGACGCCGTTCGGCGATCAAACCTTCGAGGTGTCGGGGAGACCCGGCGCCTCGTTCCGTTTCGGGGCTCGGCCCATTGCTGCGGGGCGCGGGGCATCTACCATCCTCCTTCGACCGGGAGGTGGCGTGATGCGTGACCTGTGGTTCGTCGTGGCGTTCCTGCTCTGGCCGCTCGCGGTCCTGGCGCAGGAGGGGCCGCCCCTCGATCCCCGGGACCTCGACCCGCAGGACGCCCGCTTCCTCCAGGCGGCGCTGGTCTGGTCCGGCGACTACGTCGGGCTGACCGACGGCGACTGGGGCGAGAGGAGCCAGGGCGCGCTGGAGGCCTGGCTCGGCCGGGCCGGCTCCGGGGCCGGAACAGCCACCGGATCGGCGCTCCTCCCTCTCCTGGCCGACTTCGTGGAGGAAGGGGCCGCGAACGGCTGGGCGACCTTCAACCTCGACGGCACGCTGACCGTGGCCCTGCCCTCCACGCTGCTTGTCCCCGCACCCGACAAGCCCGGCGTCATGGAGTTCCGCAGCCCCGCGGACGACCTCGTGTTCCGCATCCTCTTCGGCACGCCGGCCGAGGCGCGGGACATGCACGACTGGATGACGGGCGCCCATGCCGGCCCCGAGGCCCCCTACCGCAGCGAGCGCGGCGACCGCCTCGTCTCGGCCGTCACGCTCGCGAATGGCAAGCGGGTCTATCTGCGCTCGGCCATGGTCGATGGCGTCGCCGTGTCCATGCAGGTGGTGAGCGAGCCCTGGCAGAGGCCGCGCGCCGACCTGATCGCCTCCTCGATGCAATGGGGCTCGGCTCCGGACCTAGTGCCCACCCCCGGAGGCGCGCTGGAGGCGATCCTCCTCGGCCCCGGCGAGCCGCCCCGGGTGGCCTCGGCGCCGAGGCCGACCCTCCCGCCCAAGGCGCCGCAACCCGTGTCGTCCTCGGGGCCCATCGGCACCGGGACAGGCTTCTACGTCAACAACACCGACGTGGTGACCGCCGCCCATGTGGTCGAGGGCTGCCGCGACCTGCGGCTCGAGGACGGCTCCGCGCTGCGGGTCCTGTCAGCCGACCGGACCCTGGATGTGGCGGTCCTGACAGCCGAGCACAGATCTGCGCAGTGGCTTCCGATCAGTTCGGAGACGGGTCCCAGGCTCGGCCAGCCGGTCCTCGCCCTGGGCTACCCCTTCACCAGCCTGGAGATCATGGCGAACCAGGGCCTTTCGGTGACGGGAGGCAACATCAGCGCCCTACCCCGCGTCGCCGACCCGACCTCGCGGATCATGATCTCCGCTCCAGTTCAGCCCGGCAACAGCGGCGGCCCTCTCCTGAGCAACCGTGGCGCCGTGCTGGGCGTGGTTGTGGAGCGATTGGACGATCTCGTTGTGCTGGAGAACACAGGCACCCTGCCCCAGAACATGAACAGGGCGACCTCGGTCCAGCAGCTCGTCCCTTTCCTCGAGTCGGCCCATGTCCTTTTTCCCGCCGCCGGGGACACCCCGGAGACCGACCTCTCGCAGGGCATCCCTGACGCGATCCAGGAGGCCGTGGTGCTGATCGTCTGCTTCTGACTTAGAATCATTCCAAATCCTTGACGACGACGCCCCGAGGGCGCATATCGGTGGCCTCACGCGAGAGGCCCCCATGTTCATCCAGACCGAATCGACGCCCAACCCGGCCACGCTCAAGTTCCTGCCCGGCGAGACGGTGCTGGGCCGCGGCACCGCCGACCTCCCGGACGCGGAGTCCGCGCAGAAGTCGCCGCTGGGCCGCCGCATCTTCGCGGTGCCGGGCGTGACGGGCGTGTTCCTGGGCTCGGACTTCGTGACCGTGACCAAGGGCGCCGACGTGGAGTGGGACCACATCAAGCCCGCCATCCTCGGCGCGGTGATGGACCACTTCCAGTCGGGCGACCCGGTGATGCTGGACGCGGGCGCCGCCCCTTCGGCCCACGCCGCCCATGACGGCGAGGACGCGGCCATCGTCGAGCAGATCAAGGAGCTCCTCGACACGCGCGTCCGCCCGGCGGTGGCGCAGGACGGCGGCGACATCACCTTCCACGGCTTCGACCGGGGGGTGGTCTACCTCCACATGCAGGGCGCCTGCGCGGGCTGCCCCTCCTCGACCCTGACGCTCAAGATGGGCATCGAGAACCTGCTCCGGCACTACATCCCCGAGGTGACCGAGGTCCGGCCGGTTGCGGCCTGAGCCCCTCCTCCTCGCCTTCGACACGTCGGCCGCGCATTGCGCGGCCGCCTTGCTTTCGGGGGACCGGGTCCTCGCCTCGCGCGGGGAGGACATGGGCACCGGCCAGGCCGAGCGGCTCATGCCGATGCTGGAGGAGGTCCTGCGCGACGGCGGCGCCACCTGGCGCGACCTGTCCGCCCTGGGCGTCGGCACCGGCCCTGGCAACTTCACCGGCGTCCGCATCAGCGTCGCGGCGGCGCGCGGCCTCGCGCTGGGCCTGAAGGTTCCCGCGATCGGCGTCACCGCCTTCGAGGCGCTGGCCTGGGGCTTCGACGCGGTGCTGACCGCGCGGGACGCCCGGCTCGGGCAGGTCCACCTCCAGGCCTTCGGCCCCGCCGCCTTCGGGCCGGTGACGCAGGGGCTCGACGCCGCTCTCCCGCCGCTCCCGCCCGGCACCCCGGTCGTCGGCGACGTCGCGGAGGAGTTGGCCGCGCGCTTCGGCGGCACGCCGGCCGCCGCGAAGGCCCCGCTGGCCGAGGCCGTCGCGCGGATCGCCCGGTCGCGGCTCGGGCGGGACAACCCCCGTCCCGCTCCGCTCTACCTCCGCGCGCCGGATGCCGCACCGCCGCGCGACCCGGCGCCCGTCATCCTCCCCGGATGAGCCCCGAAGCCCTGGCCGATCTCCACGCGGCCGCCTTCGCGCAGGACCGCCCCTGGACGACCCGGGAGTTCGCCTCGCTCCTGTCCCTGCCGGGGAGCCTTCTGCTCGGCGACCACCGCGCGGTCCTCCTCGGGCGCGTCACGCTGGACGAAGCCGAGGTCCTGACGCTGGCCACCCACCCCGGCCACCGCCGCCGGGGCCTCGCGGCGGCCCTCCTCGCGGGCTTCGAGGCGGAGGCCCGCGCCCGGGGCGCCGCTCGCGCCTTCCTGGAGGTCGCCGAGGACAACCTCCCCGCCCGCGCGCTCTACGAAGGCCATGGCTACGCCGAGGTCGGCCGCCGCCGCGCCTACTACGCGCGCGAGGGTGCCGCGCCCGTCGCGGCTCTGGTCCTCGCCCGCCCGCTCTGACGCTCCGTCGCGCGGGACGCACGGAAATAGCAGTTGACCCTTCCAGCGCGCCGGTAGCTTATTTGGCGCCATGATACGGGACCCCAAGGCCCCCAACATCAAAGGACTGGGAGAGACATGACGAAGTTCACGACCCTTCTCGGCGCGTCGGCCGCCCTCGCGCTCGTGGCCGGGGCCGCGCTGGCCGAGCCCGCGATCATCTTCGACCTCGGCGGCAAGTTCGACAAGTCGTTCAACGAGAGCGCCAACGCCGGCGCCACCCGCTGGGCCGAGGAGACCGGAGAGACCTTCGCCGAGTTCGAGCTGACCGCCGAGGCCCAGCGCGAGCAGGCCATCCGCCGCTTCGCCGAGCAGGGCAAGAGCCCGATCATCATGGTGGGCTTCATGTCCGCCACGCCTCTGAACGAGATCGCCCCCGACTACCCCGACACCAAGTTCGTGATCGTGGACGCCGTGGTGGACCAGCCCAACGTCCGCTCGGTCGTCTTCAACGAGCATGAGGGCTCCTACCTCGTGGGGATGCTCGCCGCCATGGCCTCGCAGACCGGGACCGTGGGCTTCGTGGGCGGCATGGACATCCCGCTCATCCGCAAGTTCGGCTGCGGCTACGCCCAGGGCGTGATGGCGGCGAACCCCGACGCCACCGTGATCGCCAACTTCACCGGCACCACCCCCGCCGCCTGGAACGACCCGGCCAAGGGCTCGGAGCTGACGCTGGCGCAGATCGGCCAGGGCGCCGACGTGGTCTATGCCGCCGCCGGCGGGACCGGCGTGGGCGTGCTCCAGACCGCCGCCGACGAGAACATCCTGTCGATCGGCGTGGACTCCAACCAGAACTACCTGCATCCGGGCCAGGTGCTGACCTCGATGGTCAAGCATGTGGACAACGCCGTCTACGAGGCCATGAAGGCGGGCGAGGCCGTCGAGACCGGCACGCAGGTCATGGGCGTCGCCAACGAGGGCGTGGGCTACGCGCTGGACGACAACAACGCGTCGCTCATCACCCCCGAGATGAAGGCCGCCGTGGACGAGGCCGCGGCCAAGATCGCCTCGGGCGAGATCGAGGTCCACGACTACAGCGCCGACGAGAGCTGCCCCGCGATCCAGTTCTGATCCGGGCCAGCGCCTGAGACCTCGGGGGCCGCGCGGCAAGGACCGCGCGGCCCCCTGTGCAACGACAGCCGGGACCCCTGCCCATGGCCCTCGACGCCGCCTCGCCCTCCGCCGCGCCCCCTGCCATCGAGCTTCGTGGCATCTCCAAGGCCTTCGGCCCGGTCCAGGCCAACAGGAACATCTCGATCCGCGTGATGCCCGGCACGATCCACGGCATCATCGGCGAGAACGGCGCCGGCAAGTCGACGCTGATGTCGATCCTCTACGGCTTCTACCACGCGGATTCGGGCGAGATCCTCATCGACGGCCGCCCGACGCGCATCCCCGACTCCCAGGCCGCCATCCGCGCCGGGATCGGCATGGTGTTCCAGCACTTCAAGCTCGTGGAGAACTTCACGGTGCTGGAGAACATCGTGCTGGGGGCCGAGGATTCGGGCCTGCTGCGCCCCTCCCTCGCCCGCGCGCGGCGCGAGCTGCGGCAACTGGCCAAGGAATACGAGCTCGACGTGGACCCCGACGCCACCATCGAGGAGATCGGCGTGGGGATGCAGCAGCGGGTGGAGATCCTGAAGGCCCTCTACCGCAAGGCCGACATCCTCATCCTCGACGAGCCCACGGGCGTGCTGACCCCGGCCGAGGCCGACCACCTGTTCCGCATCCTGGGCAACCTCAAGGCGCAGGGGAAGACCATCGTCCTCATCACCCACAAGCTGCGCGAGATCATGGCGATCACCGACAACGTCTCGGTGATGCGGCGGGGCGAGATGGTGGCGACCGTGCGGACCGCCGACACCAACCCCCAGCAGCTCGCCGAGCTGATGGTGGGCCGGAAGGTGCTGCTGCGCGTGGACAAGGCGCCCGCCACCCCCGGCGCGCCGGTGCTGGAGGTCGAGAACCTCCGCGTCGTGGACGCCAAGAAGGTGGAGCGGCTCAAGGGCGTCTCCTTCACCGTCCGCGCGGGCGAGATCCTGGGCATCGCCGGGGTCGCCGGCAACGGGCAGAGCGAGCTCCTCGAGGTGCTGGGCGGCATGATGAGGGCCACCGGCAGCGTGCGCCTCAAGGGCCGGCCGCTGGACCTGTCGGGCCGCGAGGACGCGCGCGACCGGCGCGAGGTGGGCATCGGCCACGTCCCCGAGGACCGCCAGAGCGAGGGCCTCGTCCTCGACTACACCGCCTGGGAGAACATGGCGCTGGGCTACCACCACCGCGACGCCTTCGCGAACGGCCCCTTCATCGACCGGCCCGCGATCATGAAGAACACCATCGACAAGATGCAGCGCTTCGACGTGCGCCCGCCGGACCCGATGCTGCTCGCGAAAAGCTTCTCGGGCGGCAACCAGCAGAAGATCGTCGTCGCGCGCGAGATCGAGTCGGGCCCCGACCTCCTCCTCGTGGGCCAGCCCACGCGCGGCGTGGACATCGGCGCCATCGAGTTCATCCACAAGCAGATCGTGGCGCTGCGCGACCAGGGCAAGGCGATCCTCCTCGTCAGCGTGGAGCTCGACGAGATCCTGTCGCTCTCGGACCGCATCGCCGTCATGTTCGACGGCCGCATCATGGGCGAGCGCATCGCCAGCGAGACCAACGCGGGCGAGCTCGGCCTCCTGATGGCCGGCGTCACCGGGGAGGCCGCGTGATGGAACGGATGCCGCGCTGGGCCGACGTCCTCCTCGTCCCGCTGATCTCCCTCATCCTCGCCGCCGCGATCTCGGCCATCGTCATCCTCGCCATCGGCGAGAACCCGTGGAACGCCCTCAAGATCATGGTCACGGGCGCCCTCGGCTCGTCCTATGCCTGGGGCTACACGCTCTACTACGCGACGAACTTCATCTTCACGGGCCTCGCGGTCGCCCTCGCCAACCATGCGCGGCTCTTCAACATCGGCGGCGACGGGCAGGCGACGGTCGGCGGCCTGGGCGTGGCCCTCATCGCCCTCTACCTCCCCTGGCCGCACTGGACGCTGGCGCTCCTCGCGGCCATCGTGGCCTCGGCGGCCTTCGGGGCGGCCTGGGCGGCGATCCCGGCCTATCTCCAGGCCAAGCGGGGCAGCCACATCGTCATTACGACGATCATGTTCAACTACATCGCCTATGCGCTGCTCACCTACCTTCTGACCGGCCCCATGAAGCCCTCGGGCACCATGGAGACGGCGACCGCCCCCTTTCCCGAGGGCACGCACATCCCCTCCTTCCGGGACCTCTTCTCCCATGGGGAGACGATCCTGTTCCGGGGCACCCCGGCCAACGTCACCTTCTTCGTGGCGGTCCTCGCCTGCGTCCTGGTCTGGATGCTGATCTGGAAGACGCGCCTCGGCTACGAGATCCGCGCCTTCGGCTTCTCCGAGGGGGCCGCGCGCTACGCCGGGATCGGCTCCACCAAGATCATCGTCGTGACGATGCTGCTCTCCGGGGCGCTCGCGGGCCTCATGGCCATCAACAACACCCTGGGCGAGGCCGAGCGGCTCATCCTCAACGCCGTGGAGGGGGCGGGCTTCATCGGCATCGCCGTGGCCCTGATGGGCCGGAGCCACCCGCTCGGCGTCTTCCTGGCCGCCGTCCTCTTCGGCTTCCTCTACCAGGGCGGGGCGGAGCTCTCGCTCTCCACCAGCATCCCGCGCGAGATGGTGGTGGTGATCCAGGCCCTCGTCATCATGTTCACGGGCGCCCTCGACAACATGGTGCGGATGCCGGTCGAGAGGCTCTTCGCCAACCGCCGCGCGCGGGGCACGCCCGTCGCGCCGCTCGCCGGCCCCACGGCCGAGCGCGCGCCCGACCGCGCCGCGCCCCCCTCCACCCCCACGACCGCGGAGTAGGCCCATGGACTGGAACACCGTTCTCCTGCTCCTCGATTCCACGATCCGCACGGCGACGCCCCTGCTCCTCGCCTGCCTCGCCGGCCTCTTCTCGGAACGCGCCGGCATCTTCGACATCGGGCTCGAGGGGAAGATGCTGGTCTCGGCCTTCCTCGCGGCGGGCTTCGCCTACGTCACGGGCTCGGTCTGGCTGGGCCTCCTCGCGGGGATCGCGGGGTCGCTGCTCCTGTCGGCGATCCACGGCGCGGCCTCGATCACCTTCCGGGGCAACCAGCTCATCTCGGGCGTGGCGATCAACTTCCTGGCCTCGGGCCTCACCGTGGTCGTCTCCCAGAGCTGGTTCGGAGAGGGCGGGCGCACGCCCCAGCTCGGGGACGGGGGGCGGTTCGGCGAGGTGGTCCTGCCCGGAGCCATCCGGCTCTCCGAGATGACCATCCGCGAGCAGCGCGAGCTGCCGCTGCTCACGCGCTTCTACTCGGACGTCCTCTCGGGCCACTCGATCCTGACCTACATCGCGCTCCTGGCGGTGCCGCTGTCCTGGTGGGTGCTCTACCGCACGAGGTTCGGCCTGCGCCTGCGCGCGGTGGGCGAGAACCCGGCCGCCGTGGACACCGCCGGCATCTCGGTGAGGCGCCTGCGCTACTCGGCCGTCGCGATCGCCGGGGTGCTCTGCGCCATCGCCGGGGCCCAGCTCTCCACCGCCGAGCCCGCGGCGGGCTTCATCCGCGACATGACGGCGGGGCGGGGCTACATCGCGCTCGCGGCGCTGATCTTCGCCAAGTGGCGCCCCTGGCCGGCGCTGGGCGCCTGCATGCTCTTCGGCTTCTTCCAGGCGCTCGAGACCCGGCCCGACATCTTCGTCCGGCTCTTCGACCTGCGCGTCCCCTCGGCGCTGCTCAGCGCGATGCCCTACATCCTGACCGTCATCATCCTCGCGGGCTTCGTCGGCCGCGCGATCCCGCCGCGCGCGGGCGGGGAGCCCTATGTCAAGGAACGCTGAAGCCCTCGCCGCCATCGTCAAGGACCGCGCGGGGCACGAGCCCGTGCGGCTCGGCCTGATCCTCGGCTCCGGCCTCGGCCACATCGCGGGGCAGGTCGAGGGCACCGCGATCCCCTATTCCGACCTCGACGGCTTCCCCCAGGCGGGCGTCTCGGGCCACGACCCGAACCTCGTGGTCGGGCGGCTGGAGGGCATCCGCGTCGCGGTCTTCGGCGGCCGGGCGCATTACTACGAAGCCGGCGACCCCGCCGCGATGCGCGTGCCGCTGGAGGTGCTGAAGCACCTCGGCGCCGAGTCCGTGGTGCTGACCAACGCGGCCGGCTCGCTCCGCCCCGACATGCCGACCGGCTCGGTCATGCTGCTCAACGACCACATCAACTTCTCCGGCCTCAACCCCCTGATCGGCGAGCCCACCGACGCCCGCTTCGTCCCCATGACCGAGGCCCACGACCCCGGCCTCCGGGCCCTCCTGCGCGCCGCCGCCCATGTCGAGAAGGTGGACCTGCACGAGGGCGTCTACGCCTGGTACTCCGGCCCCTCCTTCGAGACCCCGGCCGAGATCCGCGCCATCCGCACGCTGGGCGCCGACGCCGTGGGGATGTCCACGGTGCCCGAGGTGATCCTCGCCCGCTTCCTCGGGCTCCGCGTCGCCGCAATCTCCGCCGTCACCAACATGGCGGCGGGCCTGTCCTCGGAAGCGATCAGCCACGAGCACACCAAGGCCATGGCCCTCCTGGGCGCCGCCAAGCTCGAGAAGGTCCTCCGCCGCTTCCTGCTCGAGCTGCCCTGAGGCGCACCTCGCCTGTGCCCCAAATGAATCGGTGTCGGTTTTTGCGGCCCGCTCGCCGCCCTGTCATTGGAAAACGGGGCGGCTCGCTGTTCATCTAGGGGCACCGTCGGGACGCCGCCCATGCAGCTCTACCTCCCCATCGCCGAGGTCTCGGTCAACGCCTTCCTGCTCCTCGGTCTCGGGGGGCGTCGTGGGCTCTTGTCCGGCATGTTCGGCGTGGGCGGGGGCTTCCTCATCACGCCGCTCCTCTTCCTCGTGGGCATCCCGCCCGCCGTGGCGGTGGCGACCTCCGCGAACCAGATCGTCGCCTCGTCCTTCTCGGCGCTGCTGGCGCACCTGCGCCGCCGCACGGTGGACATGTGGATGGGGTCGGTCCTCCTGATCGGCGGCCTCCTGGGCTCCGCGCTGGGGGTCATGGCCTTCAACGTCCTCAAGGCCTTGGGCCAGGTCGACCTGCTGGTGAAGCTCTGCTACGTGGCCTTCCTCGGCACCGTGGGCGGCATGATGCTGGCCGAGAGCCTGCGCGCGCTCTACCGCGCCCGCACGGGGGTCGCGCCCAAGCGGCGGCGGCACAACTGGGTCCACGCGCTCCCCTTCAAGACCCGCTTCCGCGTCTCGGGCCTCTACATCTCGGTCATCCCGCCGATCCTCGTGGGCCTCCTCGTGGGCCTCCTGTCGGCCATCATGGGCGTGGGCGGCGGCTTCATCCTGATCCCGGCGATGATCTACCTGCTGGGGATGCCCACCAAGGTCGTGGTCGGCACCTCGACCTTCCAGATCATCTTCCTGACCGCCTTCACGACGCTGCTCCACGCCACCACCAACCAGACCGTGGACGTGGTCCTCGCGCTCCTGCTCATCCTCGGCGGCGTCATCGGCGCGCAGGTGGGCGCCCAGATCGGCACGCGGCTGAAGCCCGAGCACCTTAGGCTACTCCTCGCGCTCCTCGTCCTCGCGGTCTGCGGGCAGATCGCGCTCGGCCTCTTCCTGCGGCCCGACGACCTCTTCTCGATCGAGGCCGCCGAATGAGGGCGCTGCTCGCCCTCCTCGCGCTCCTCCTCTGGACGGCCCAGGCCCGGGCCGAGGAGATCGTGCTCGGCCTCTCCTCGGACCAGGTCGCCATCACCGCGACCTTCACCGGCTCGGACATCCTGATCTTCGGCGCCGTCAAGCGCGACACGCCCGCGCCCGCCGGCGCCGCCCCGCTCGGCGTCGTCATCGCCGTCTCGGGTCCGCTCCAGCCCCTCACGGTGCGCGAGGCGCAGCGCCGCTTCGGCATCTGGGTCAACAGCGCTGCCGTGCAGGTGGACGCGGCGCCCTCGTTCTATGCGGTCGCCACCACCGGCCCCCTCGACAAGGTGCTCAGCTCGACCGAGGACCTGCGCCATTCCATCACCATCCCCCGCGCGATCCGGGCCATCGGCAACGACGTCGGCAACCGAGAGGACTTCCTCGACGCCCTCCTCCGCATCCGCGAGGGGGAGGGCCAGTACCGCATCCTCGAAGGCGCCGTGGAGTTCGACGAGCAGACGCTCTTCCGCACCCAGATCGGCCTTCCCGCCAACCTCGTCGAGGGCGACTATCCCACGCGCATCTTCCTGACGCGCGACGGCGAGGTCATCGACATGTTCGAGACCACGATCTACGTCCGCAAGGCCGGCATCGAGCGCTGGCTCAACGCGCTGGCCCATGAGGAACCCTTCCTCTACGGCCTGCTGGCGCTCGCGCTCGCCATCGCCGCCGGCTGGGGCGCCTCGGCGGGCTTCCAGGCGCTGCGGGGCTAGCCGCCCGCGCCCGGCCCGGCTACACCCGCCCGCATGGTGTCCCTGCCCGCCCTCTCGCCCGACCAGTCCGACGCGTGGGCGGCCGTGGCCACCCTCCTTGCCCAGGCGGGCATCGGGCTCGAGGACGGGCACCTTGCCCCGGCGAACCCGGACCGCGCCCCCTCGGTCCTCGCCGTCACCGGCAAGGCGGGGTCGGGCAAGTCCATGCTGCTGGCCGCCCTCACCAAGGGGCTGCGCGAGGCCGGGGTCGACGTCGTTTCCCCCGACTGGGAGGGACGTCGCAAGCGGGAGAGGCGCACCCTCGCCATCCTCGCCCCCACGAACAAGGCCGCCGCCGTGCTCCGCGCCAAGGGCGTGCCCGCGACGACGATCCACCGCATCCTCTACACCCCCGTCTACGACCCGGAGTTCGAGAAGGTCGCCGAGTGGCTCGCCGGCCAGGGCGAGCGGCCCAGGCCCGGGCGGCTGACCGACGACCAGCTCGACCGCGCCAAGGCGGCCTACGACCTCCACGGCTCGGTCCCGGCCTCGCTGGCGGCGGCGGGCCTGCGCGGGTCCGACTTCATCACCGGCTGGAAGCGGCGCGAGGAGCCGCTGGACATCGGCTTCATCGACGAATCCTCGATGCTGGACGACCGCCAGTTCGAGGACCTCAAGGAGATCTTCCCGACCCTCGTCCTCTTCGGCGACCCGGCGCAGCTTCCGCCCGTGCAGGGCAACGGCGGCGGCATGGTCTTCGAGAAGCTGCCCCGCGACCGCGTGAAGTCCCTCACCCGCGTCCACCGGCAGGAGGCCGACTCCCCCATCCTCGACCTCGCCCATGCCCTCGCCGACCCGGCGCTAGAGTTCGACGCCTTCGAGGACATGGTGCAGGAGGCCGCCCGCCGCGACCCGCGCGTCACCGTGACGGGCCGCGTGGACAGCGACCTCATGGCCCGCTCGCCGGTCCTCGTCTGGCGCAACGTCACGCGGATCAAGCTCATCCACGCCTTCCGCGCCGCGCACCAGGCGCCCGAGACGGAGCTCCTTCCCGGCGAGCCGCTGATCTGCGACGGGATCGAGCTCCCCCTCAAGCACCGCAAGAAGCGCCTCGACCTCGAGGCGCGGGGCCTCATCAAGGGCGCGCAGGTGATCTACCTCGGCCCCGGCAAGCGCCCCGGCTTCTCCCGCCTCCACGTCATCGGCGCCGAGGAGCCGCAGGTCTCGGCCGCCTCCATCGTCAAGATCGAGAAGGAGGGCGAGGAGGAGCCCTTCATCCCCTACGCCGCGCAGATGGGCGCGACCTTCCTCCACGGCGCGGCGGTGACGATCCACAAGGCGCAAGGCAGCCAGTGGGACGTGGTGCAGGTCTTCGCCCCCGACATCTTCGTCGCCGCCCGGATGGGCCGCGTCGAGGCCGGCCAGCCCCTCTGGAAGCGCCTGGCGTATGTGGCAATCACCCGCGCCGCGCAGGAGTTGCGGTGGGTGGTGGCGAACCGCCTCGCGCGGCCGACGCGGCCGTTGACGACGGAGGACCTGAAGGCGCCCCCGGCGGCGCTGGAGTTGGCAGCGGAAGAGTGACGTCCGGCCCATCGTCCTCGTAGGGCGGGGTTCACCCCGCCAGGCGACCTCGGCAACCGGCCCGCCCGCTCATGTATGGCGGGGTGAACCCCGCCCTACGCCGCCCCGAGCCCCTCCCAGAACGCCCACCGATGCTGCCGCGCGATCTCCGCCTCCGGCACCAGCATCGACCCCTTGCCCCGCAGCGACAGCACCTGCCCGCCCTCGTTGAACGCAGGCCACGCCGCCAGCCCCTCCGCCTCGGGCGCCCCCCTCGCCACGAAGGCCCCCCAGCGCGCCGTCATCTCGCGCGACAGCCGCCGCTCGGCCTCGCCGAACCGGGGCGCGATGGGCGTCCCGTTGTCGAAGCTCGGGAACAGGTAGGCGAGCTCCGCCGCGTGCCCCGCGCCCCATTCGAAGCCCATGGGCTCCGGCGTCAGCCCCGGCCCCGTCCGGTGCGCGAACTCGTAGGCCCAGACCTGCGTGTGCTGCGCCATCTCGCGCGTGAGGCGGAGGTTGCCGCAGCCGCCGATCCCGTCGAACGCCCCGGAGTCGGTCACCACCTCGCCCGCGAGATACGCCCCCGTGAATTCGCCCCCGTCCGCGGGCCAGGAATACTCCGCCAGCACCCGCTCGGCCTTGCCCCCGAACCAATCCCGCACCCAAGCCGCATACTCGGCCTCGGTCCAGCCGGCGCTCTCGTTCATGAAGGTCCGCCCCTCGTCCCGGGTCGCGCCGATCACCACGGGCACCCGTTGGAAGGCCCCGGCCCGGATCGCCTCCTGTATGGGTGAGGGCAGGAAGGGCGTGAAATGCACCGGATGCGGCACCTCGCCCGGATAGGGAAGGTCGATGAGCCGAGCCACCGGCAGCGCCCGCAGCCGCGCCAGCGCGTCCGGCCCCGCGCAGCCCAGCGCCTCGGCGATCCCGAGCCCCAGCGCCTCCGCGTCCTGCAAGGGCAGGCTCGCCGCCGACCCGCTCTGCACCATGGCCCCGGAGAAGAGCCCCTCCGACCCCGGCGCCACCAGATGCGCGCAGACCGACCAGCCGCCCGCCGACTCGCCGCCGACGGTGACCCGCTTCGGATCGCCCCCGAAGGCGCCTATGTTGTCCCGCACCCAGCGCAGCGCCGCCTGCTGGTCCATGAGCCCCCAGTTGCCCGACTCCCCCGACTCCGCCGTCAGGGCCGGATGCGCGAGGAACCCGAGCACGCCCAGCCGGTAGTTGAGGCTCACCCCCACGACGCCCGTCCGGGCCACGAACTGGGTCATGTCGCACTGGTCGGAGCTGCCGTTCATCAGCCCGCCGCCGTGGATGAAGACGTAGACCGGGAGCTTCGCGCCGTCCTCGGCTCCCTCCGGCCGCCAGACGTTGAGGAACAGGCAGTCCTCCGCCTCCGACCGGGGCCCGTTCGAGCTCTCGGCCGCCGCCGCCCGCGCGCCGAAGGCGGTCGCGTCCCGAACGCCCCGCCAGGACTTCACCCGCTGCGGGGGCCTCCAGCGGAGCTTCCCCACCGGGGGCGCGGCGTAGGGAAGCCCCAGGAACGCCTCGACGCCTTCGCCCGCGCGTCCGCGCACCGGGCCCGAGCGGGTCCGGACCACCGGCCCGGCGCCCGCGTCCCTGTCCTCCGGCATCGCGCCCCTCCCCCCGATCGCTCAGGGGGACGATAGCCCCGCCGGGCCGCCCCGCAACGCCCTACTGCTGGCCGAGCTTCAGGTCCGGCGAATAGGTCCCTTCGACCTCCTTGGTCACCGCCTGCCCGCAGCGCATCACGCCGCGCGCCGCGTCGAAGGCGTAGGTCGGGTCGCCGTGCAGGCTCCAGCCCTTCGAAAGGGCCTCCGAGACCTTGTGGCAGAAGGCGGAGGTGTCGTCCTCCGACAGGAAGCGGTAGAGCAGCAAGGTCAGCCTCCGAACGGCCAGGGTCCGACGAGGCCGTGGATGTAGCCCACCACGAGGAGGACCACCACCGCCCCCACGGCCGCCCCGATCTCCTTGCCCAGCGGCGCGGGCGCGGGCCTGACCCAGAGCGGCTCCGCCCGGTTGATGAGCACGACCTCCAGAATCGCCCAGACCAGCAGCCCGCCGAACAGCACGAAGGAGGGCAGGTCCCCGTTCACGAGGAGGTGCGCGACGGCCCAGACCATCACGCCGATCAGCAGGGGATGCCGCAGCGCCCGCATGGCCCGCGTCTTCATGCCGGAGGAGGCCGCGAGGTAGAAGGCCACCAGCATCAGCAGGTTGTTGATCCCCGTCGTGGCCGGCGTCCGGCCCCACCACACGGCATCGCTGGTCCAGCTCCGGTAGCCGATGACCATGAGCACGACCCCGAGGAGCGAGCCCAGCGCCACGATCCCGCGCCCGCCGTTCCCCGCCCGCGCGCGCGACTCCGGGGCAAGGCGCTTCCACAGATGCGTCCCGCTCCAGAGCAGGACCCCCAGGATCAGCCAAACCATGCCCACGCCCCCTTGCCCGCTTCGCCGGCACCCTCGCCCAGGCCCGGGGCCCATGCAACTGATTCGCCCCGAGCCGCGTTGCCGGATCAGCAGCGCACGCCGCGTCAAGACATTCCTGCCGGGCCGCGGCGCTCCTTCACGCGACGCACCCCATCGCCCGTTCCCGCGCGGAACGGCCCCAGGAGGCTTCGGCCATGACGACGACGATTCGACTCGCGGCGACCGCCCTTCTGCTCTCGGCCGGGATGGCCCAGGCCCAGAGCGTCCAATGCACCGACCACGAGGCCATGCAGCGGATGCTGGCCGAGAACTGGGGCGAGAGCCGCCAGTCCATCGCCCTCGACGCGGCGGATTCGATGGTGGAGCTCTTCGCCTCCGCCGAGACCGGCACCTGGACGCTGACCGTCACCCAGCCCGGCGGGCCCACCTGCATGATCGCCTCGGGCCACGCCTTCGAGATGGTGCGGGACCCCCTCCCCGTGCTGGACGAGGGCGCCTGAGTCTCCCAGCGCCTGTTGCCGGCCGGACACGCCGCAAGGGGTTGACAAGCGGATCGGAACCGAGCCGCGCACGAGCGTGTTGCCCCTGTGAAAAGCCCTGGCAGCCACGACCGGGGCCAAGCGAGGCGGCATGCGGGCCGCCCGAAGCAGGGGTTTAGCAGATGGACCTTCCCATCCTTGCCGCGACGGCGCTTGGCCTCGCGGTCGCATCGGTCGCGGGCAGCATGGACCGGGGCGCCGCCCCGCACAAGGCCGAAGGACCGGCCGCCCTCGTCGGCCAGCACCTTTACGCCACCGAGGACCCGATCCCCCGCTGGGGCGAGCCGGTCCGCGCCGAGGACTTCGCCGTGGAGGACATGGGCCGCGTCGCCCGGGTCGTCACCGGCCCCGACGGGCGCCCGCAGGGCCTCGTGGTCGAGGTCGGCGGCCTCTGGGGCTACGGCGCCCAGGAGGTGCGGCTCGGGATGGAGCGCGTCCACCTCCTGCGCGCCGCCGACGGCGGGGACCGGCTCGTCGTGGACCTCAGCGTCTCGGGCGCCGAGCCCTCGCCCGACGGCGAGCCCCAGTTCGACCTCTGACCCCCGACCTTTAGCGCAATCACGCGAATCCGACGGGTTCGCGCCCTTGCGCGGCCATCGGCCGGGGGCTAGTCCCTCGCGCGACCCATCCGCGCGAAGGAACACCCCGCCATGGCCAGACCCAAGATCGCCCTCATCGGTGCCGGACAGATCGGCGGCACCCTCGCGCACCTCGTCGCGCTCAAGGAGCTGGGCGACGTCATCCTCTTCGACATCGCCGAGGGCACGCCCCAGGGCAAGGCGCTCGACATCGCCCAAAGCGGCCCCTCCGCCCGCTTCGACGCAAGCCTCAAGGGCGCCAACTCCTACGAGGAGATCGCGGGCGCCGACGTCTGCATCGTCACCGCCGGCGTCCCCCGCAAGCCGGGGATGAGCCGCGACGACCTCCTCGGCATCAACCTCAAGGTGATGAAGTCCGTGGGTGAGGGCATCAAGGCCCACGCCCCGAACGCCTTCGTCATCTGCATCACCAACCCGCTCGATGCCATGGTCTGGGCGCTCCAGCAGTTCTCGGGGCTTCCCTCTCACATGGTCTGCGGCATGGCGGGCGTGCTCGACTCCGCCCGCTTCCGCCACTTCCTGTCCCAGGAGTTCGGCGTCTCCACGAAGGACGTGACCGCCTTCGTGCTGGGCGGCCACGGCGACACCATGGTCCCGCTCGTCCGCTACTCGACCGTCGCGGGCATCCCGCTCCCCGACCTCGTCAAGATGGGCTGGACCACGCAGGAGAAGCTCGACGGCATCGTCCAGCGCACCCGCGACGGCGGCGCCGAAATCGTGGGCCTCCTCAAGACCGGCTCCGCCTTCTACGCCCCCGCCCAGTCCGCGATCGAGATGGCCGAGGCCTATCTCAAGGACCAGAAGCGCGTCCTGCCCTGCGCCGCGCACGTCTCCGGCGCCTACGGCCTCGACGGGATGTATGTGGGCGTGCCCACCGTGATCGGCGCCGGGGGCATCGAGAAGGTCATCGAGATCGCCATGGACGAGGGCGAATCCGCGATGTTCCAGAAGTCGGTGGACGCGGTGAAGGGCCTCGTCGCGGCCTGCAAGGGCATCGACCAGAGCCTCGCCGCCTGAGGCGAGGTTTTCCCCACTAGGGCCGGCGAGCCCTGACGCATTAGGCTCCGGGGCACCCACCCCCGGAGCCTTTTTCATGCGCCTCCTCGCCGCCGCCCTCCTCGCCCTCGCCGCCCACTCCGCCGCCGCCGACACGACCTACTCCGACCGGATCGCCACGCAGGGCCTCCGCGCCACCGAGGCCGAGCTCGCGGCGCTCCCCTCCCCCAGCCCCTCCGACCGCTTCGCCCTGGGCGGCGTCCGCTTCCTCGCCGGCATCGAGCGCGCCCTCCAGCTCCGCTACGATGTCGGCCTCTCCGAGGGCATGGCCGTCGCCTCCGGCGTCCCCCTCCTCCGGCTCCCCATCGGCGAGAACCCTTCCCCCACGCCCTTCCAGCCCGGCATGATCGACGACCTCTTCCGGGGCGTGGAATCCGACATGGCCGGCGCCATCGAGGCGCTCTCCACCATCCAGGACACCGACGAGGTCGCCGTCGAGATCGACACCGCCGACCTCTGGTTCGACATCGACGGCAACGGCACCCGCGCCCCCGGCGAAGGCGTCATGGAGATCGCCGCCTGGACCCTCGCCGGCGGCTTCGGCGGCCTGGAGATCCCCTCCACCACGATCCGCTTCGACACCGCCGATGCCGCCTGGCTCTCGGCCTATGCGCACCTGCTGTCCGCGATTAGCGACGGCATCCTCGCCGTGGATGTCTCGGACGCCATCGCCCGCGTGACGGAGGCCCGCGCCTCCTTCGAGGCCCTCGGCCTGCCCCCGCCCGCCTACGACTTCCTCTTCGGCGACGACATGGCCGAGACCGCCGACCTCGTCGCCATGTTCGTCATGGCCGTCGAGGGCCAGCCCGACCCCGCCCGCACCCGTGCGGCGCGCGACCACCTCCTCGCCGTGGTGCAGGACAACCGCCGCTTCTGGAGCCTCGTCCCGCGCGAGGCCGACAACGACCGCGAGTGGATCCCGAACAAGCGCCAGCAGTCGGCGACCGGCCTCCCCTTCCCGCCCGACACCGGCGCGCGCTGGCTCGCGGTTCTGTCCGACGCCGAGGCGGTGCTGAAGGGCGAACTCCTGATCCCCTTCTGGCGCGTGGGCCCCGGCGCGGGCCTCGACCTGAACGCGCTCCTCGAGAACCCGCCCGAGCTCGACGTCGCCAGCATGATCCAGGGCGCGACCTTCGTCCCCTACCTCAAGGCGGGCCGCCTTGCCGATGGACGCAACCTGAGGTTCTTCGAAAGCCTCGTGCAGGGTGATTCGGCGCTCTATGCGGTCATGCTCAATTAAGCTGCGATCACGCCCGAAATGGCTGTGATCACAAGCGTCGGGTTTTGAGCCCGACGCGCGCTTTTCCGTTTGTCGGCCTGCGGGGCCCATGGTTAGACGGCGCCGCGACGGACAACGAGGGACGCGCCCGATGAACATCCACGAATACCAGGCCAAGGAGCTGCTCCGCGCCGCCGGAGCCCCCGTGGCGGACGGCCGCGTCGTCCTGCGGGCCGAGGACGCCAAGACGGCGGCCGGCCAGATCGACGGCCCCGTCTGGGTGGTCAAGGCGCAGATCCACGCCGGCGGCCGCGGCAAGGGCAGCTTCAAGGAATCCGACGCCGGCGAGAAGGGCGGCGTCCGCATCACCAAGTCGGTCGAGGAAGCCGAGATGGAGGCCCGCCGGATGCTGGGCCGCACCCTCGTGACCAAGCAGACCGGCGCCCCCGGCAAGCAGGTGAACCGCGTCTACATCGAGGACGGCGCCGACATCGCGCGCGAGCTCTACCTCGCCCTCCTCGTGGACCGGCAGACCTCGCGCGTGGCCTTCGTCTGCTCGCAGGAAGGCGGCATGGACATCGAGGAGGTGGCCCATGCCACGCCCGACCGCATCCTGACGCTGACCATCGACCCCGCGACCGGCTACCAGCCCTTCCACGGCCGCCGCATCGCCTACGCGCTGGGCCTCGAAGGGGCGCAGGTCAAGCAATGCGTGGCCCTGATGGGCAAGCTCTTCGACCTCTTCCTCTCCAAGGACATGGAGATGCTGGAGATCAACCCGCTGATCGTGACCAAGGCCGGGAACCTCCACTGCCTCGACGCCAAGATGGGCTTCGACAACAACGCGCTCTACCGCCACGCCGACATCGCGGCCCTGGCCGACGAGACCGAGGTCGACCCCAAGGAGCTCGCGGCCCAGAAGTTCGACCTGAACTACATCGCGCTCGACGGCGACATCGGCTGCATGGTGAACGGCGCGGGCCTCGCCATGGCGACGATGGACATCATCAAGCTCTACGGGGCCGAGCCCGCCAACTTCCTCGACGTGGGCGGCGGCGCCTCCAAGGAGAAGGTGACCGAGGCCTTCAAGATCATCACCTCGGACCCCAACGTGAAGGGCATCCTGGTCAACATCTTCGGCGGCATCATGCGCTGCGACATCATCGCGGAGGGCATCATCGCCGCCGTGAAGGAGGTCGGCCTGAACGTCCCGCTGGTGGTGCGCCTGGAGGGCACCAACGTCGAGCTCGGCAAGCAGATCATCCGCGACAGCGGACTCAACGTGATCCCGGCGGACGACCTGTCCGACGCGGCGGAAAAGATCGTCAAGGCGGTCAGGGGCTAAGCGGATGTCCATCCTCGTCAATCAATCCACCAAGGTCATCTGCCAGGGCTTCACCGGCTCCCAGGGCACCTTCCACTCCGAGCAGGCCATCGCCTACGGCACCAGGATGGTCGGCGGCGTGACCCCCGGCAAGGGCGGCACCGAGCACCTCGGCCTCCCCGTCTTCGACTCGGTCCATGAGGCCGTGGCCAAGACCGGCGCGGACGCCTCCGTCATCTACGTCCCCCCGCCCTTCGCCGCCGACTCGATCCTCGAGGCCATCGACGCGCAGATCCCCCTCGTCGTCTGCATCACCGAGGGCATCCCCGTCCTCGACATGATGCGCGTCAAGCGGGCGCTGGCCGGGTCCTCCACCCGCCTCATCGGCCCCAACTGCCCCGGCATCCTCACCCCCGACGAATGCAAGATCGGCATCATGCCGGGCTCGATCTTCTCCAAGGGCTCGGTCGGCGTGGTCTCCCGCTCCGGCACGCTCACCTACGAGGCGGTCAAGCAGACCACCGACGTGGGCCTCGGCCAGAGCACGGCGGTCGGCATCGGCGGCGACCCGATCAAGGGGATGGAGCACATCGACGTCCTCGAGATGTTCCTCGCCGACCCCGAGACGCAGTCGATCATCATGATCGGCGAGATCGGGGGCAGCGCCGAGGAGGACGCCGCGCAGTTCCTCATGGACGAGAAGAAGGCCGGCCGCTGGAAGCCCACCGCCGGCTTCATCGCCGGCCGCACGGCGCCGAAGGGCCGCCGCATGGGCCATGCCGGCGCCATCGTCTCGGGCGGCAAGGGCGACGCGGAGTCCAAGATCGAGGCCATGAAGCGCGCCGGCATCGTCGTCGCCGACAGCCCGGCGGGCCTGGGCGAGGCGGTGAAGCAGGCGATCGGGTGATGCAGACCCCCGTAGGGCGGGCCTCGGCCCGCCACATCGACATCACGGAAGGTGGCGGGCTGGAGCCCGCCCTACGGCTTTCGCGCCCCCTCGCGCAATTTCGTGACCGCCGCCCGTGGCGTTCACTCGACGTCAACACCCTATCTCCAGTCTGACCCCAGCGCCTTCCCCTCCCCCGAGGTGACCTCATGACCGACCAGCCCTCCAACGACCAGTTCCGCGCCTCCTCCTTCCTCCAGGGCGCCAATGCCTCCTACGTCGAGGCCCTGCAGGAGAGGTTCCAGCAGGACCCCGCCTCGGTGGACCAGAGCTGGCGCGACTTCTTCGCCGCCCTGCAGGAGCCCGCGCCCGCGCACCCGTCCTGGGCCCGCCCCGACTGGCCGCCCATGCCGGCGGACGAGCTGACCTCGGCCCTCACCGGCCTCTGGCCGACCGAGGGCAAGGCCGCCGGCGACAAGATCAAGGCCAAGGCCGAGGAGAAGGGCGTCGGCCTCACCGACGCCCAGGTCCGCCAGGCGGTGCTCGACTCGCTCCGCGCGCTCATGCTGATCCGCGCCTACCGCATCCGGGGCCACCTCGCCGCCAACCTCGACCCGCTGGGCCTGCGCGACACCGCCCACCACCCCGAGCTTGACCCGGCCTCCTACGGCTTCTCGCCCGCCGACATGGACCGCCCGATCTTCATCGACAACGTGCTCGGGCTCGAGCACGCGTCGATGCGGCAGATCGTGGACCTCGTGCGGCGGACCTACTGCGGCACCTTCGCGCTCCAGTTCATGCACATCTCCGACCCCGCCCAGGCCCAGTGGCTCAAGGAGCGGATCGAGGGCTACGGCAAGGAGATCACCTTCACCCAGAACGGCCGCCGGGCGATCCTCAACAAGCTCGTCGAGGCCGAGGGCTTCGAGAAGTTCCTGCACGTCAAGTACACCGGCACCAAGCGCTTCGGCCTCGACGGCGCCGAGGCGCTGATCCCGGCGATGGAGCAGATCATCAAGCGCGGCGGCGCCCTCGGCGTGGAGGAGATCGTCATCGGGATGCCCCACCGGGGCCGCCTCAACGTCCTCGCCAACGTCCTGAGCAAGCCCTACCGCGCCATCTTCCACGAGTTCCAGGGCGGCTCCTACAAGCCCGACGACGTGGACGGCTCGGGCGACGTGAAGTACCACCTGGGCGCGTCGAGCGACCGGGAGTTCGACGGCAACACCGTCCACCTGTCGCTGACCGCCAACCCCTCGCATCTCGAGGCGGTGAACCCGGTCGTCCTCGGCAAGGCCCGCGCCAAGCAGGACCAGCACGGCGACCCCGACCGCACCCGGGTCCTCTCCGTGCTCCTGCACGGCGACGCGGCCTTCGCGGGCCAGGGCGTCGTGGCGGAATGCTTCGGCCTCTCCGGCCTCAAGGGCCACCGCACCGGCGGCACGATCCACATCGTGGTGAACAACCAGATCGGCTTCACCACCGCGCCCAGCTTCTCGCGCTCCAGCCCCTACCCGACCGACATCGCCCTGATGGTCGAGGCGCCGATCTTCCACGTCAACGGCGACGACCCGGAGGCCGTGGTCCACGCCGCCAAGGTCGCCACCGAGTTCCGCCAGAAGTTCCACAAGGACGCGGTGATCGACATCTTCTGCTACCGCCGGTTCGGCCACAACGAGGGCGACGAGCCCATGTTCACGAACCCGGCGATGTACAACCGGATCAAGAAGCAGAAGACCACGCTCACGCTGTATACCGAACGCCTCGTCCGCGACGGCCTCATCCCCGAGGGGGAGGTCGAGGAGATGAAGGCCCAGTTCCAGGCCCGCCTGAACGAGGACTTCGAGGCCGGCAAGGCCTACAGCCCCAACAAGGCCGACTGGCTCGACGGGCGCTGGTCCCACATCGACCGCCAGAACGACGCCGCCTACGAACGCGGCGACACCGCCATCACGCCCGAGACGCTCGGGGAGATCGGGCGCGCGCTCACCACGGCGCCGGCGGGCTTCGCGCTCCACAAGACGGTGGACCGCCTGCTCGACGCCAAGCGGCAGATGTTCGCCAGCGGAGAGGGCTTCGACTGGGCCACGGGCGAGGCGCTGGCCTTCGGCTCGCTGCTGACCGAGGGCTACCCCGTCCGCCTCTCGGGCCAGGATTCCACGCGCGGCACCTTCTCGCAGCGCCACTCCGCCTTCATCAACCAGGAGACGGAGGAGCGCTACTACCCCCTCAACCACATCCGCGAGGGGCAGGCGCGCTACGAGGTCATCGACTCGATGCTCTCGGAATACGCGGTGCTGGGCTTCGAATACGGCTACTCGCTGAGCGAGCCCAACGCCCTCGTGGCCTGGGAGGCGCAGTTCGGCGACTTCGCCAACGGCGCGCAGATCATGTTCGACCAGTTCATCAGCTCGGGCGAATCCAAGTGGCTGCGGATGAGCGGCCTCGTCATGCTCCTGCCCCACGGCTTCGAGGGCCAGGGGCCCGAGCACTCCTCGGCGCGGCTCGAGCGCTTCCTGCAGCTCTGCGGCAGCGACAACTGGATCGTGGCGAACTGCACGACGCCCGCGAACTACTTCCACATCCTGCGCCGGCAGCTCCACCGCAACTTCCGCAAGCCCCTGGTGCTGATGACGCCCAAGTCGCTCCTGCGGCACAAGCTCGCCGTGTCGAGGGCGGAGGACTTCACCACCGGCTCCAGCTTCCACCGCGTCCTCTGGGACGACGCGCAGAAGGGGAACTCGGCCACGAAGCTGGTGGCCGACGACCAGATCCGTCGCGTCGTCCTCTGCTCGGGCAAGGTCTACTACGACCTGCTGGAGGAGCGGGACGCGCGCGGGATCGACGACATCTACCTCCTGCGCGTCGAGCAGTTCTATCCCTTCCCGGCGCACAGCCTCATCAACGAGCTCGGCCGCTTCAGGAACGCCGACGTCGTGTGGTGCCAGGAGGAGCCCAAGAACCAGGGCGCCTGGAGCTTCATCGAGCCCAACATCGAATGGGTGCTCGGCCGCATCGACGCCACCGCCAAGCGCCCGGCCTACGTGGGCCGCGCCGCCTCGGCGAGCCCCGCGACCGGCCTCGCCTCCTCGCACAAGGCCCAGCAACAGGCGCTCGTGGACGAAGCGCTGACCATCGAAGGAAAGTAAGTCACATGGCCATCGAAGTCCGCGTCCCCGCCCTGGGCGAGAGCGTCACCGAGGCGACCGTCGCCACCTGGTTCAAGAAGCCGGGCGACACGGTCGCCGCCGACGAGATGCTCTGCGAGCTCGAGACCGACAAGGTGACGGTGGAGGTCCCCGCCCCCGCCGCCGGCACCCTGGGCGAGATCGTCGCCGCCGAGGGCACCACGGTCGGCCCCAACGCCCTTCTCGCCACCATCGCGGAAGGCGCCGGCGCCGCACCCGCCAAGGCCGCCGCCCCGGTCGCCGCCGACGTGGCGACCGCGCCGCAGGATTCGCCCGCCACGCACCCGGCGCCCACCGCCGCCCCCTCGGGCCCCGGCGAGTATGGCGGCGAGACCACCTCGCAGGCCGCCGCCCAGTCCGCCCGCTCGGACATCGAGGATGCACCCTCCGCCAAGAAGCTGATGGCCGACCAGGGCCTCTCGCGCGATCAGGTCCAGGGCACCGGCCGCGACGGCCGCGTGATGAAGGAGGACGTGCTCCGCGTCCTCGACGCCCCCAAGCCCGCCGCCCCCGCGCCGGCCCCGCAGGCCCCCCGCGCGCCCACGCCCGCCCAGGACGCCGGCCGCGAGGAGCGGGTCAAGATGACCCGCCTCCGCCAGACCATCGCCCGCCGCCTCAAGGAGGCGCAGAACACCGCGGCGATGCTCACGACCTACAACGAGGCCGACATGAGCGCGATCATGTCCCTCAGGTCCGAGTTCAAGGACGCCTTCGAGAAGAAGCACAAGGTCAAGCTCGGCTTCATGTCCTTCTTCGTGAAGGCCTGCGTCCATGCGCTGCAGGAGGTGCCGGAGGTCAACGCCGAGATCGACGGCGACGAGGTCGTCTACAAGCGCTACGTCCACATGGGCGTCGCCGTGGGCACGCCCACCGGCCTCGTCGTCCCCGTGGTACGCGACGCCCAGGACAAGAGCTTCGCGCAGATCGAGAAGGAGATCGCCGACCTCGGGCTCAAGGCCCGCGACGGCAAGCTCTCGATGGCCGATATGCAGGGCGGCACCTTCACCATCTCGAACGGCGGCGTCTACGGCTCCCTGATGTCCTCGCCGATCCTCAACCCGCCGCAGTCCGGCATCCTCGGGATGCACAAGATCCAGGACCGCCCCGTCGCCCTCGGCGGGCAGGTCGTCATCCGCCCGATGATGTACCTCGCGCTCAGCTACGATCACCGCATCGTCGACGGCAAGGGCGCGGTGACCTTCCTCGTCCGCGTCAAGGAAGCCCTCGAGGACCCGCGCCGGCTGCTGATGGACCTCTGACGGGCCGCGCCCGGAACGCACCCTACATTCCCACCGTAGGGTGCGCTTCAGCGCACCATCGTCAAAGGACCAAGACCCATGATGCAGCTCCTCTGCCAGCTCGACACCAACGACTTCCCGCTGGAAGCGCGACTTCGACGCCGAGTCGACCGACCGGATGGAGGCGGGGCTCTCCCTCCTCCAGATGTGGCGCGACGCCGACTCGCGCAGCGGCGTCTTCCTCCTCTTCGGGGTCAACGACCGCCCCCGGGCGGAAGCGTGGCTCCGCAAGGAGCAGGGCTTCGGCGGCCCCATGCAGGCCCACTTCCTGGAGACCGCATGACGCCCGAGCTCACGGCCCTCGCCGTCGCCGCGCTGATCCAGTACGCCACGCTCGGCACCTTCGGGGCCTTGGCGCGGCGGCAGGGGACGCTCGCCTACCAGGCCACCAACCGCGACGCGCCCTCGCCCCACGCCGGCCCCGCCGCCCGCGCGCAGCGCGCCTTGGCCAACCACGCCGAGAACCTGATCCTCTTCGCGATCGCCGTCATCGTGGTGACGCTCTCGGACCAGGCCACGCGCTTCACCGCGACCTGCGCCTGGCTCTACGTGATCGCCCGCCTCCTCTACGTCCCCGCCTATGTCGCAGGCTATGCGCCCGTCCGGTCGCTGGCCTGGGGCGTGGGCTGGGTCGCGACGCTGCTGATGATCCTGGCAGCCCTCTTCTGACTTCGGAGTCTCCCATGGCCACCTACGACCTTCTCGTGATCGGCGCCGGCCCCGGCGGCTACGTCTGCGCCATCCGGGCCGCGCAGCTCGGCCTCAAGGTCGCGGTGGCCGAGGGGCGGGCGACGCTCGGCGGCACCTGCCTCAACGTCGGCTGCATCCCCTCCAAGGCGCTCCTCCACGCCACGCACGAGCTGCACGAGGCGAACCACAACTTCGGCCGCATGGGCCTCGTGGTGCCGCAGCCCCAGGTCGACTGGGCCCGGATGCTCGCC
This sequence comes from Rubellimicrobium mesophilum DSM 19309, assembly GCF_000600335.2. GTDB lineage: Bacteria > Pseudomonadota > Alphaproteobacteria > Rhodobacterales > Rhodobacteraceae > Rubellimicrobium > Rubellimicrobium mesophilum. The sequence goes on from NZ_KK088556.1 coordinate 29,482, forward strand.
TACAAGGACGAGGTCATCGGCCAGAACACCACGGGCATCGAGTTCCTGTTCAAGAAGAACAAGATCGACTGGCTCAAGGGCTACGCCTCGATCCCCGCCCCCGGCCAAGTCGCCCTCAACGGCGAGACGCACGAGGCCCGCGCCATCGTCATCGCCTCCGGCTCCCAGGCCAGCACCCTTCCCGGCGTCACGGTCGACGAGGAGGTGGTCGTCACCTCCACCGGCGCGCTCTCCCTCAAGGCGATCCCCCAGAGCATGGTGGTGATCGGCGCCGGCGTGATCGGGCTGGAGATGGGCTCGGTCTACTCGCGCCTCGGCACCGAGGTGACGGTGGTCGAATACCTCGACCAGATCACCCCCGGCATGGACGCCGAGGTCTGCAAGCAGTTCCAGCGCCTCCTCCAGAAGCAGGGCCTGACCTTCGTCCTCGGCACCGCCGTGCAGGGGGTGGAGCGCACCGCCGCCGGCGCGGTCGTCACCCACAAGTCCCGCAAGACGGGGAAGGAGGACCGCCTCGAGGCCGAGGTCGTCCTCGTCGCCACGGGGCGCAAGCCCTTCGTGGACGGCTTGGGCCTCGACGCGCTGGGCGTGCAGATGACCCCCCGCGGCCAGATCGCCACCGACGCCGGCTTCGCCACCAGCGTCCCCGGCCTCTACGCCATCGGCGACGTGCGCGAGGGTCCCATGCTCGCCCACAAGGCCGAGGACGAGGGCGTCGCCGTGGCCGAGATCCTCGCCGGCCAGCACGGCCACGTGAACTACGGCGTGATCCCCGGCGTCATCTACACCACGCCCGAGGTCGCCACCGTCGGCCAGACCGAGGAGCAATTGAAAGCCGAAGGGCGCGCCTACAAGGTCGGCAAGTTCCCCTTCATGGGCAACGGCCGCGCCAAGGCGGTGTTCCAGGGCGAGGGCTTCGTGAAGCTCCTCTCCGACAAGGCGACCGACCGCATCCTCGGCTGCCACATCATCGGCCCCATGGCCGGGGACCTGATCCACGAGGTCGCCGTCGCCATGGAGTTCGGCGCCTCCGCCGAGGACCTCGCCCGCACCTGCCACGCCCACCCCACGTTCAGCGAGGCGGTGCGCGAGGCCGCGCTCGCCTGCGGGGATGGGGCGATCCACGCCTGACCTCGGTGTCGCCCCGTAGGGCGCGTGCTCGCGCGCACCGCGCCGGCGGCCCTGATTCGGCCCCAGGGCCGGTGTCTGCGGGCACGCCGCCGACAGGGCGACGCAACACCCTGCCCGGGCAACTTCCGCTCTGGCATCAACCCCTTACCCCCGGGGTGTTGCGTCGCCCCACCCCCCAACGAACGCCCCGTTCACCATTCGTTAACCCCACCCCGGCACCCTGGACCGCGAGGACAGGTGCATCCCTCCGACGCGCCCTCCCCCCGGCCCCAGACCACCCCCGCCCGCAAGGGCACGCATCAGGGTGCAGGCCGGACGGGAGGCGCCGAGGGGGCCTGCACCCTCGGACGCTGGCCCAGGGACGGTCGGCCGCGCTCCGGGGTTCCCGCCCGACCGTCCGGCCCGGAGCCGCTTGCGGGACATTGCTCTCCCGCTCTCGGAAAGGCACGTCCGGGCTGGGTCTGCATGGCCCGTGCTCTTTGAGGGACCAAGCGTGCCGACGCCCCACTGGGAGATGCCCCTGCCCGTCGCGAGACGCCGCAGGTCGTCGCAAAGACCCAGCCGCCGCGTGCCGAAGCACGCCTTCCGCGCCGTGGACTGGCAATCCCGGCGCGGCGCTCGGGTACGACAGGGGCGCGCATGCACCCGCAGCCTCCGTAACGGCCCGAGCCGGGCGCCGCCGCCACGCTTCCCCGCGTGGGCGCCCGCCCCGGCTTTCCCCTTCCGCCGCGACAGGGCACAACTCCATCGTCCACGACGGAAGCGCATGATGCCCCTGGTCCTGATCCTCAACGGCCCGAACCTGAACCTTCTCGGCCAGCGCCAGCCCGAGATCTACGGCCGCGAGACCCTCGCCGACGTGGACCGCGACTGCGCCGCCCTCGGGCAGAGCCTCGGACTCGACACCAGCCTCCGCCAGTCCAACCACGAGGGCCAGATCGTCGACTGGATCCACGAGGCCCGGGACAGGGCCCAGGCCATCGTCATCAACCCCGGCGCCCTGACCCACACGAGCGTTGCCATCCTCGACGCCCTGAACGCCTTCGAGGGCCCGGTAATCGAGGTCCACATCTCCAACGTCCACAAGCGCGAGAGCTTCCGCCACCACAGCTACGTGTCGCTGCGCGCCGACGGCATCATCGTCGGCTGCGGGACGCAGGGCTACCAGCTCGCCCTGCGCCGGATCGCGGCGCTGCTGGGCTACTCCGCCGCCTGAGTCGTCACGCGCGGCACCGGCCGCTGCGCCGCCCGCCAATCCGGGTCGATCCAGGGCTCCCGCTCCTCGCGCGGCAGGACTCGCCCGAGGATGTGGTCCGAGGCCTTCTCCCCCGTCATGATCGACGGCGCGTTGAGGTTGCCGTTAGTCACGCGCGGGAAGATCGAGCTGTCGGCCACCCGCAGCCCCTCGACCCCGATCACCCGGCACTCCGGGTCCACGACCGACATGGGGTCGTCCACGGCCCCCATCCGGCAGGTCCCGCAGGGGTGATAGGCGCTCTCGACGTGCTCGCGGATTGCCTCGTCCAGCGCCGCGTCCGACTGCACGCCCTCGCCCGGCAGGATCTCCGGCCCCGCGAAGTCGCGGAACGCCTCCTGCCCGAAGATGTCGCGGGTGAGCCGGATGCAGGCCCGGAAGTCGCGCCAGTCCTCCTCCCGGCTCATGTAGTTGAAGAGGATGCGGGGCGAGGCCGCCGGGTCGGGCGACCGCAGGGTCACGCTTCCCCGCGACGGCGACCGCATCGGCCCCACATGCGCCTGGAACCCGTGCCCCTGCGCCACCGCCCGCCCGTCGTAGCGCACCGCGATGGGAAGGAAGTGGAACTGGATGTCCGGGTAGTCGACCCCGGCGCGCGACCGGATGAAGGCCCCCGCCTCGAACTGGTTCGACGCCCCGAGCCCCTGCCCGGTGAAGAGCCATCGCGCGCCCACCAGAGCCTTGCCCCAGAGGTTCCAGTACCGGAACAGCGACACGGGCTTGGTCGCGGCGCGCTGGACGTAGATCTCCAAGTGGTCCTGCAGGTTCCGCCCCACGCCGGGCCGGTCGGCCACCACGGGCACGCCCATCTCGCGCAGATGCTCCCCGGGCCCCACGCCCGACAGCATCAGCAGCTTCGGCGAGTTGATGGAGGACGACGCGACGATCACCTCCCGCCGCGCCATCACCTTCTGGAGCCCGTTGTAGCTGTCGATCTCGACGCCCTTGGCGCGACCGTCCTCGATGATGATCCGCCGCGCGATCCCCTTCACGAGGTCGCAGTTGGGCCGCCGCAGCGCGGGTCGCAGATAGGCGAAGGCCGCCGACCAGCGCCGCCCGGCCCAGATCGTCGCCTCCATGGGCCCGAAGCCCTCCTGCTGGAGGCCGTTCGGGTCCTCGGTCACCGGATAGCCCGCCTCCTGCCCGGCCTTGAGGAAGGCCTGCGCCAGCGGGTTGTCGCAGGGGCCGCGCGTGATGTGCAGCGGCCCGTCATGCCCCCGCCAGGAGGGATCGCCCGTCCGCCCGTGCCAGTGCTCCATCCGCCGGAAGTAGGGCAGCACGTCGGCGTAGGACCAGCCCGTGGCCCCGGCCTGCTCCCAATGGTCGTAGTCCTTGGCGTGCCCCCGGACGTAGACCATGCCGTTGATCGAGGACGACCCGCCGATCACCTTGCCGCGCGGCGTCGCCAGCACCCGCCCGCCCAGATGCGGCTCGGGCTCGGTGCGGAAGCCCCAGTCGTAGCGGGCCATGTTCATGGGATAGCTCAGCGCCGCCGGCATCCGGATGAAGGGTCCCCCAGTCCGAGCCCCCCGCCTCGATGATGAGGACCGAATGCCCCGCCTCCGACAGGCGGTAGGCCATGGCGCAGCCGGCGCTGCCCGCACCGACGATGACGTAATCGGCTTCCATCAGGGGCCCTCCCTTTGCGCTGTCAGAAGGGCGCCCAGGCCGGCCCCATGCCGACATAGACGGACTTCAGTTGCGAATAGTGCTCGATGGCCGCATGGCCGTTCTCGCGCCCGATGCCGGACCGCTTCATGCCGCCGAAGGGCGCCTCGACTGGCGTCAGGTTGTAGGCGTTGATGAAGCAGGTCCCGACCTCGAACCCCGCCGCCATCCGGTGCCCGCGCGACAGGTCCCGCGTGAACACCCCGGCCGCGAGCCCGAACTCGGTGGCGTTGGCCCGCGCCAGCACCTCCTCCTCGGAGTCGAAGTCCAGCACCGACATGACGGGACCGAAGATCTCGTCCCGCGCGATGGCCATGCCGTCGGTGACGTCCGCGAAGACGGTGGGCTCGATCCAGAACCCGGGCCGGTTGAGCCTGCGCCCGCCCGCCACGAGCCGCGCGCCCTCCTCCAGCCCCTTCGCGATGAACCCCTCGACGATCTCGCGCTGGCGCTGCGACACCATCGGCCCGAAGTTGGTCCGCTCGTCCAGCGGATCGTCCATGACCACGCCCTTCAGCCGCTCCGAAAGCCGCCCCAGAAAGTCGTCCTTGATCCCCCGCTGCACGAAGACCCGCGTCCCGTTCGAGCAGACCTGCCCGGTCGAGTAGAAGTTCCCCAGGATCGCCCCCGACACGGCGCTGTCGAGGTCCGCATCCTCGAACACGATCAGCGGCGACTTGCCCCCGAGCTCCAGCGTGACGTGCTTCATGCCCTTGGCGGCGGCCTCGTAGACCTTGGTCCCCGTCGGCACCGACCCGGTGATCGACACCTTCGCCACCCGCGGATCATTGATGAGCGCCGCGCCCACCGCCCCCATCCCCTGCACGACGTTGTAGAGGCCCGCAGGCGCCCCGGCCTCCATCAGGATCTCCGCCAGCCTGAGCGCGCCCAACGGCGTCGTCTCGCTCGGCTTGAACACCATCGCGTTCCCGCAGGCGAGCGCCGGCGCTCCCTTCCAGGCCGCGATCTGGGTCGGATAGTTCCAGGCCCCGATGCCCACGCAGACGCCCAGCGGCTCGCGCCGCGTGTAGACGAAGTCGCCCCCGAGCTGGATGTGCTCGCCCGACAGCGTGGCCGCCAGCCCGCCGAAGTACTCGAGCGCGTCCGCCGCGCTCATGGCGTCGGCCACCAGCGTCTCGGACAGCGGCTTGCCGGTGTCGTAGGTCTCCAGCACGGACAGGTCCCGGTTCCGCTTCCGGATCAGGTCCGCCGCCCGCCGCAGCACCCGCCCGCGCTCGACGCCGCGCAGAGCCGCCCACTCCTTCTGCGCCCGCTCGGCCGAGGCCAGCGCCTCCTCGATCACCGAAGGCGTCGCCGCATGAACGGTCGCGATGACCTCCCCGGTCGCCGGGTAGATCACCGGGATCGCCTCGCCGCTCGCGTCCTCGCGCCAGGCGCCGTTCACGAAGTGGCTGGCCTTGGGCTGCGTCTCGGTCATGTCATTCGCCCCTCGGGAAGCGCTGGTTCTCCTCCAGCACGTTGAGGTCCATGTGGTTGCGCATGTATCGCTCGGACGCCTGCCGCAGCGGCTGGAAGTCCCAAGGGAAATAGGCCCCGTTCCGCAGCGCCTCGTAGACGACCCAGCGCCGCGCCTGGCTCTCGCGCACCTCGGCGTCGTAGGCCTTCAGGTCCCAGCGCGCATCGGCCAGCGCCCGGAGCCGAGCCAGCGTCTCGGCATGACCCGGATCGCCCGCGAGGTTGGTCAGCTCCCTCGGATCGGCGTCGAGGTCGAACAGCATCTCCGGGTCGAGCTCGCAGCGGACGTACTTCCACCGCCCGTCCCGGATCGCCACCAGCGGCGCCTCCGACGCCTCCGCCGCATACTCCATCGGCACCGGCCCCCGCTCCGCCCCGCCCACGACGGGGACCAGCGACACCCCGTCCGTCCAGGGCGCCACCCCGTCCATCGACACCCCCGCGAGGTCGCAGAGCGTCGGACAGAGGTCGATCGTGCTCACCGGCGTGTCCACCCGGCCGGCCGTCAGCCCCGGCGCCGCGATCATCAGCGGCACGGCGGCGGAGTGGTCGAAGAAGTTCATCTTGAACCACATCCCGCGCTCGCCCAGCATGTCGCCGTGATCGGACAGGAAGACGACGATGGCCTTCTGCCGCGTCGCCTCCAGCACCGCCAGGATTTCCCCGATCTTGTCGTCCACGTAGGAGATGTTGGCGAAGTAGGCCCGCCGCGCCCGCCGCACCATCTCGGGCGTGATCTCGGAGCTGCGCCAGTCGGACGCATCCATGATCCGCTTGGAATGCGGGTCCATGTCTTCATACGGAATGGGCGCCACCTCCGGCTCGAGATGCTCGCAATCCTCGTAGAGGTCCCAGTACGTCCGCCGCGCGACGTAGGGGGGGTCGGTGCGGATGCGTGAAGCTCGCCGTCAGGCACCAGGGCCGGGGGATCGTGGCCACGCGACAGGTCGTAGAGCTTCTGGACGGCGTTATGCGCCACCTCGTCGTCGTATTCGTACTGGTTGGTGATCTCCGCCACCCCGGCCCCCGAGACGGAGCCGAGGTTGTGATACCACCAGTCGATCCGCTCGCCGGGCTTGCGGTAGTCCGGCGTCCAGCCGAAGTCGGCCGGGTAGATGTCCGTCGTCAGCCGCTGCTCCAGCCCGTGGAGCTGGTCCGGCCCGACGAAATGCATCTTCCCCGACAGCGCCGTCTGGTAGCCCGCCCGCCGCAGGTGGTGGGCGAAGGTCGGCACCGAGGAGGTGAACTCGGCCGCGTTGTCGTAAACCCGCGTGCGGCGCGGCAACTGCCCCGACATGACCGAGGCCCGCGCCGGCGCGCAGAGCGGCGAGCCCGTGTAGGTATTGGCGAACCGCGCCGACCGCTGGGCCAGTCGCTTCAGGTTCGGCGCATGCAGCCAGTCGGCCGGCCCGTCGGGGAACAAGGGCCCCGCGAGCTGGTCCACCATGAGGATCAAGATGTTCGGACGGGTCACTCCCCGACCTCCTTCGCCAAGTAGTCAAGAACGAGCGCCGTCGCCGCCTTGCGGTCCGGCGCCTTGGTGGCCAGGGCCTGCCGCAGGTAGACCCCGTCGATCAGCGCCCCGAGCCCCTCGGACACGGCATTGGCCCGCTCGCCCACCAGCGGCCGCAGGTCGTGGACGAGGTTCGACCGGAGCCGCTTGTGGTAGACCGCGAGAAGACGCCGCGCCTCAGGCATGGTCTGCGCCAGGACGTAGAAGTTGAGCCAGGCCGCGATGCTCTCCCGCCGGAAGGACGCGGCCGAGAAGCTCGCCTGGACGATGGCCTCGACCCGGTCGCGGGGCGCCTCGGCGGTGGCCAGCGCGCCCCGCACCTCAGCCCCGAAGACGGTGAGCACGTGGCGCATGGCGGCGACGAAGATCGCCTCCTTGGAGCCGAAGTAGTGATGCGCCAGCGCCGAGGAGACCCCCGCCCGGCCCGCGATCTGGGCGACGGTCACCTCCAGCGATCCGGCGCGGGCGACCTCCTGGATGGTTGCCTTGACGATCGCCGCCCGTCGGATAGGCTCCGCCGCATGTCGCGCCATGGCTTCCCTCGCGAAAAAAGGCTTGCCATCTCGCAATATCGGGTCGTTAATTGACTCGTCAATCAAGAAACGGCGGGGCGACGCCCCCGCGCCCATAGGGAGACACCATCGATGACCCTGCGCACGAGCCTGAGCGCCCTCGCGCTCCTTGCCGTGGCCGCCCCGGCCCTGGCTCAGGAGGCCTGCACCTCCGTCAGCCTCTCGGACGTGGGCTGGACCGACATCACCTCCACCACCTCGGCCGCCAAGCAGGTGCTGGAGGCTCTCGGCTACGACGTGGACGTGCAGGTCCTGGGCGTGCCCGTCACCTTCGAGGCGCTCTCGACCGGCGACATCGACGTGTTCCTCGGCAACTGGATGCCCTCGCAGACCGCCGCCATCCAGAGCTACCTCGACGAGGGCTCAATCGAGACGCTGGGCATGAACCTCGAAGGCACCAAGTACAACCTCGCGGTGCCCGCCTATCTCTACGACCAGGGCCTCCACACCTACGAGGACCTGCCCAAGTTCAAGGACGCGCTGAACAGCGAGATCTACGGCATCGAGCCCGGCAACGAGGCCAACACCTACCTCATCGGCCTGACCGAGGCCGGCGGGACCCTTGAGGGCTTCACCATCGTGGAAAGCTCCGAGCAGGGGATGCTCGCCCAGGTCAAGAGCGCGGTCGAGTCCGAGGCGCCGGTCGTCTTCCTCGGCTGGGAGCCGCACCCGATGAACTCCAACTTCCCGCTCAAGTACCTGGAAGGCGGCGAGGACTTCTTCGGCGGCCAGGGCAACGTCTACACCGTGACCCGCAAGGGCTTCGCGGCCGATTGCCCGAACGTGGCCAAGCTCCTGACCAACATGCACTTCACGCTGCCCATGGAGAACGAGATGATGGGCGCCATCCTCGACGAGGGGAAGGACCCCGACACCGCCGTCAAGGACTGGCTGGTCGCCCACCCCGAGACCATCGACCCCTGGCTCGACGGCGTGACCACGGTGGACGGCGGCGATGGCCTCGCGGCCGTGAAGTCGGCCCTGGGCCTCTGATCCCGGCGCGGCCCCCGGTCGATCCGGGGGCCGCCCGCCCTGGAGGGTGCGCATGGACTGGCTGACGACCAAGATCCCCGTGGGCCGATGGGCGGCCGACCTCTTCGACTGGATCCAGACCAACGGGCGCGGCGTCGTCCGCCCGGTCAAGGCGGCGGTCCAGGCCTTCGTGGACGCGGTCGAGTGGCTCCTGCAGCTCCCGCACCCCCTTCTCCTCATCGCCATCTTCGTGGCGATCACCTGGCTTCTCCAGCGCTCCTGGAAGACCTGCCTCCTCGTCCTGCTCGGCCTCCTCTACATCCTGAACCAGGGCTACTGGGAGGCGACGACGCAGACCCTGGCGCTGGTGCTCGCCTCCTGCGTGGTCTGCATGGGGGTGGGCGTCCCGCTCGGCATCGCCGCCGCGCACCGGCCCTGGCTCTACACCTGGATGCAGCCGATCCTCGACCTCATGCAGACGCTGCCGAGCTTCGTCTACCTGATCCCGGCCATCGTGCTCTTCGGCCTCAAGGCCGTGCCGGCGCTGGTGGCGACCGTCATCTTCGTGCTGCCCGCGCCGATCCGCCTCACCCGGCTCGGCATCGCCTCGACGCCGCAGTCCCTCCTCGAGGCGGCCGAGGCCTTCGGGGCCACGCCGCGCCAGAAGCTCTGGAAGGTCGAATTGCCCTACGCCCTCCCGCAGATCATGGCGGGCCTCAACCAGACGATCATGCTGTCGCTCTCCATGGTGGTGATCGCGGCGCTGGTCGGCGCGGCGGGCCTCGGCACCCCGGTCGTCCGCGCGCTGGGCACCGTCAACTCCGAACTCGGCTTCGAGTCCGGGTTCGTCATCGTCGTCGTGGCCATCGTCCTCGACCGGATGCTGAGGTTCGGGCACCAATGATGGAACAGACCCACGTCCCCGACCCCGCCGTCGTCTTCGACCACGTCAACATCGTCTTCGGCGACCACCCCGAGCGCGCGCTGCCCCTCATGGACCGGGGCGAGAGCCGCTCCGACATCCAGCGCCAGACCGGCCAGGTCCTAGGCGTCCACGAATGCTCGCTGGAGGTGGCCGAGGGCGAGATCCTCGTGCTCATGGGCCTCTCGGGCTCGGGCAAGTCCACGCTGCTGCGCGCCGTGAACGGCCTCAATCCGGTGGTCCGGGGCGACGTCCGGGTCCGCACCGACGGCAAGCTCGCCTCCGTCACCAAGGCCGACCCCGTCACGCTCCGCAATATCCGGCAGCGGACCGTTGCCATGGTCTTCCAGCAGTTCGGCCTGCTGCCCTGGCGGACGGTGCGCGACAACGTCGGCCTTGGGCTGGAGCTGCGCGGCCAGACCAAGGCCGAGCGCATGGCCCGCGTCGAGGAGGAGCTCAGGCTCGTCAACCTCGCCGAGCGGGCCGACGCCCTGGTGGGCGAGCTCTCGGGCGGGATGCAGCAGCGCGTGGGCCTCGCCCGCGCCTTCGCCACCGACGCCCCGGTCCTGCTGATGGACGAGCCCTTCTCGGCGCTCGACCCCCTCATCCGCAACCGCCTGCAGGACGAGCTCCTGGCGCTGCAGGCCAGGCGGGGCCGGACGATCATCTTCGTGAGCCACGACCTCGACGAGGCCTTCAAGCTCGGCAACCGGATCGCCATCATGGAGGGCGGGCGGATCGTCCAGTGCGGCACGCCCCGCGACATCTTCCGCGCGCCGGCCACGCCCTACGTCGCCGACTTCGTGGCGCACATGAACCCGCTCGGCGTCCTGCGCGCCCGCGACGTCATGGTGGCGCCGAACGGCCAGCTCCCGCAGGGCGAGATCGCGCCCGACGCCGACATCCGCAGCGTCATGGTCCAGCTCAAGAGCGGCCCCCTCGCGGTGCGCGAGGATGGGGCCGTGCTGGGCCACGTCACCTCGGACGGAGTGCTGGCCCGGCTGCTCGACCCCCGGGCCTGAGACGCGCGCCGGGCCAAGGCCCGGCGACCGGCGTCACGAGGCGGCGTAGGCCGCCATGACGTCCTCGGACGCCTCCATGTTGGTCGTCACCGACTGCACGTCGTCGTCCTCCTCGAGGACCTCGACGAGGCGCATGAGCTTGTCGAAGGCCTCGCCCTCGATGGGCGTCGTCACCTTGGGCCGCCAGACGAACTTGGCCGTCTCGCTCTCGCCCAGGGACTGCTCCAGCGCCGCAGAGACGGTGCCGAGGTCGTCCTCGCCGGTGGTGATCCAGTGGCCTTCCTCGTCGGTCTCGACGTCCTCGGCCCCGGCCTCCAGCGCCGCTATCATCACCGTGTCGGCATCGCCGGCTTCGGGCTTGTAGAAGATCTCGCCCTTGCGCTCGAACTGGAAGGAGACCGAGTTGGTCTCGCCCAGGTTGCCGCCGTTCTTGCCGAAGGTGCTGCGGACGTTCGACGCGGTGCGATTGCGGTTGTCGGTCAGCGCCTCGACGATCACGGCCACGCCGCCGGGACCGTAGCCCTCGTAGCGGATGTTCTCGTAATCTCCCGCGTCGCCGCCCTGCGACTTCTTGATCGCGCGGTCGATCACGTCACGGGGCATGGAGCTGGCGCGGGCCTCCTTGACCGCCAGGCGCAGGCGCGGGTTCTTCTCGGGGTCCGGGTCCCCCATCTTGGCCGCGACGGTGATCTCCTTGGCGAGCTTGGAGAACAGGCGCGAGCGGATCGCGTCCTGCTTGCCCTTGCGGTGCTGGATGTTGGCCCATTTGGAATGGCCGGCCATGGGCGTCGTCTCCCGAGTGTGCGAATGATCGCGCCCCTGTATCCCAAGCCCCGCCAGGGGGGCAAGGGTGGGGGCTCAAAGGCTCCAGATCAGCGGGATCACGAGGCTCGCCACCACCCCCGCGAGGACGTTGAGCGGGATGCCGACCTTGAGGAAGTCCGAGAACTTGTAGCCGCCCGGACCGTAGACCAGCAGGTTGCACTGATAGCCGATGGGCGTCGCGAAGCCGAAGGACGCGCCCATCATCACCGCGATCAGCACCGGCCGGGGGTCGAGCCCGAGGGTCTTGGCCAAGCCGATCGCCACCGGCGTCACCACCACCGCCACGGCGTTGTTGCTCAGAAGCTCGGTCAGCAGCGAGCAGAGCGCGTAGATCGCGAAGATCGTCAGCACCGGGTTCCAGCCCTGCATCCAGGGCGCCACGCCGTTCACGATCAGCTCCACCGCCCCGACTGCTCCAGCCCCTCCCCCACCGCGAGCATTGCGAAGAGCATGGCGAGGAGCTGGCCGTCGATGAAGCCGAAAGCCTCGTCCGAGTCGATGCAGCCGGTCACGAGCACGACCGCCACGCCGAGGAAGGCCAGGATCTCGATGGGCGCGACCTCGAAGGCCGACAGGAGCACGACCGTGGCCATGACCGCGATCACGATGGGCGCATGATTGCGCCGGTAGGCGCGCTGCGTCGGATGCGCGATGTCGACGAGGTTCATGTCCTGCGCCAGCCGCTGGATGTCCTCGGATGCGCCCTCGAGGAGGAGCGTGTCCCCGGGCCGGATCACCACGTCGTCGAGCTGGCTGCCGAAGTTCTTGTCGCGGCGATGGACGGCGAGCGGATAGACCCCGTAACGGCGGCGCAGGCGCAGGTCGCCCAGGCGCCGCCCGACCATCCGGCAATCGGCCGCGATCAGCGCCTCCACGGTCGAGGTCGGCACCGAGGAGAGCTGGTCCACCCGCCGCAGGGACTTGTCGCGCTGGAGCGTCAGGAGCTCGGTCATCGCGGTCCGCAGCACCACGCGGTCGCCCGCCTGGAGCGTCACGTGCTCGAAGTCGCGGCGGAGCGAGGCATCGCCCCGGATCACGTCGATGAGCCGCACCCCCTCGCGCTGGAAGAGCTGCACGCCCAGCACCTCGCGCCCGACGAGGTTGCTCTCCTCCGGGATCACGACCTCGGTGAAGTAGCGCATCCGCGAGCGGTCGGTCAGGAAGTCGGTCATGCTCTTGCGCTCGGGCAGGAGCTTGGGGCCGAGCAGCGCGAGGTAGAGCATCCCGGCGATGGCCACCGGAATGCCCACCGGCGACATCTCGAAGATGTGGAAGGGCTCGAGCCCCGCGTCGGCCGCGACCCCCGCCACCACGAGGTTCGTCGAGGTCCCGATCAGCGTGACGCAGCCGCCGAGCAGGGTGAGGTAGCTCAGCGGGATCATCAGCTTGGACGGGGCGACGCTCATCTGTCGCGAGAGCTGGATGAAGACCGGCAGCATCACCACCACGATGGGCGTGTTGTTGACGAAGGCGGAGGTGGCCACGATCCCCGCGCAGATCAGTCCCAGGGTGAGCCTCGGCCTCTCCTGGACATGGCGGGCGGCATAGCCGCCGATGAAATCGAGCCCCCCGGTCCGCACCAATGCGCCCACCAGGATCAGCATGGCGACGATGGTCCAGGGCGCGCTGTTCGAGAAGACGTCGAGCACGCCGTCCGTCGGCAGCACGCCGGTGACCACCAGCGCCGCCGCGCCGACGATGGCCACGACCTCGACGGGGAACTTCTCCCACATGAAGGCCAGGAACATCAGCAGCATGATGGCGATGGCGGCCCAGGGCTGCATCTCCGCCGGGACGGCGAGTCCGAACATTCAGGACCTCATGACAGGCAAGGACGGGCGGAGGTCAGGGTCGCGCCTCGGGAAGGCGACCGCCGACGCGGACGGGAACGGCGCGGGTGGCGCGGCCCGTCCGGTCCTCGGTCTCGACATAGAGGCCCGAAAGGGTCGCCTCGCCCAAGGCGGGGGTGAAGCGGTCGCGGCCCATGCCGGTGATGAACCGGCGCATGGGCTCCTCCTTCTGCATCCCGATGACCGAGTCGTAGTCGCCGCACATCCCGGCGTCGGTCTGGTAGGCGGTGCCGTTCGCGTGGATCACCACGTCGGCGGTCGGCACATGGGTGTGGGTCCCCACGACGATGCTGGCCCGCCCGTCGCAGAAGTGGCCCATGGCCATCTTCTCGCTGGTGGCCTCGGCGTGCATGTCGACGAGGCTCGCCTGCACGAGGCCGCCCCGGGGATGCGCCCGCAGCACGGCGTCCACGGCCGAGAATGGATCGTCGAAAGGCCGCTTCATGAAGACCTGCCCCAGGACCTGCGCCACGAGCACCTTGCGCCCGCCCGGCACGTCGTAGACCCGATGCCCACGCCCCGGCGCCCCCTTGGCGTAGTTGAGGGGCCGGATCACCCGTGGCTCCTGCTCGATGAACTGGAGCATGTCCTTCTGGTCGAAGGCATGGTCGCCCAAGGTCAGCACGTCGGCCCCGGCAGCCAGGAGCGCCCGCGCGTGCTCGGGCGTCAGCCCCATGCCGCCCGAGGCGTTCTCGCCATTGACCACCACGAAGTCGAGCCGCCACTCGGCCCGCAGCGCGGGGAGCCGCTCGGCGACCGCGGAGCGGCCTGCGCGGCCCATGACGTCGCCCAGGAACAGAAGCCTCATGGCCAAGGTGCTTAGGGGCCTGGCGCGACGGTGGCAAGCGGGCCGTGCGCCCCAGGGACCAGGTCAGGGCCGGATGACCTCCGATTCGGTCACGATCAGGTCGAGATGGGCATCCGTCTCCTCGAGGGGAAGGCCGTCGTCCTCCTGCGCCGCCCAGGCGAAGCCGATCGCCGTCACCGGCCCCGCTGCGCGCAGCAGGGCGAGCGTCCGGTCGTAGAACCCGCCGCCGTAGCCCAGCCGCCCGCCGTCCCTGTCGAAGGCGACGAGCGGAACGATCAGCACCTCCGGCACGATCCAGTTCCCCGACTCCGGGATGCTCGTCCCGAAGCCCCCGTCCACCATCACGCTCTCCGGCGTCCACTGGCGGAAGCTCAGCGGGTGGCCACGCTTCGGCGTGACGGGCACGCCCACCGGCCCATGGCGCGCGGCCTCGGCCATGGCGGGGAGCGGGTCGATCTCGCTCCGCATGGGGAGGTAACCGGACAGGGGGCGGCCCCAATGGGGTGCGAGCACCTCCATGAGGAGGGCGGCGGGAGCGGGATGCCCCCTCTCCCACGCCGCCTGGCGGCGCGCGAAGGCGCGGGCGCGCGCCTCCGCCTTGATGTCGGCAAGGTCCTTCACAGCAGCACCACCGTAGCCAGTCCCAGGAATACGAAGAAGCCCGTCACGTCGGTCATGGTCGTCACGAAGGTCCCCGAGGCGAGCGCCGGGTCCACGCCCAGCCGTTCGAGAACCAGCGGGATGAAGGTCCCCGCGAGCGACGCCACCAGGAGGTTCACTACCAGCGCGACCGCGATGACGGCACCCAGGTCCACCGAGCCGAAGAGCAGCATCGTGGCAAGGCCCAGGAACGCGGCGAGGGCCACCCCGTTCAGAAGCCCCACCAGCGCCTCGCGCCGGATCACTCGCCAGGCGTTCGACCGCGTGAGGTCCCGCGTGGCCAGCGCCCGCACGGCGACGGTCAGCGACTGCGTCCCCGCGTTGCCGCCCATGGAGGCCACGATGGGCATGAGCACGGCCAGCGCCACCAGCGCCTGGATCGTCCCCGCGAAGCGCGAGATCACCAGCGCCGAGAGGCCCGCCGTGCCGAGGTTCACGATGAGCCAGGGGATGCGCTGGCGCGCGGTGGCCAGCACCGGGTCCGACAGCGCGCCCTCTCCCACGCCGGCGAGGCGCAGGATGTCCTCCTCGTGCTCCTCGTCGAGCACGGTCATGGCATCGTCGATGGTCACGACGCCCACGAGCCGGTCGTCGTCGTCCACCACGGGGGCCGAGATCAGGTGATACCTCTCGAAGGCGCGCGCGACGTCGCCCTGGTCGTCTTCGACATGGAAGGTGCGGAAGCTGTCCTCGGTGATGTCCCGCAGCCTCACGTCGCGCCGGGACGACAGGATGCGCCCCAGCGTGACGTAGCCCACGGGCTTGAGGCGCGGATCGACCAGCACGACGTGGTAGAACTGGTCGGGAAGCGTGATCCCCGAGCGCAGGAAGTCGATGGCGTCGCCCACGGTCCAATGCGAGGGCGCGCGCACCACCTCGGACTGCATGAGGCGGCCGGCCGAGTCCTCGGGGTAGGCCAGCGCCTTCTCGACGGCGATCCGATCGGCGGCAGGCAGCGCGGCCAGCACCTCGGCCTGCCCCTCGGCATCGAGATCCTCCACGAGGTCGACGACGTCGTCGGTCTCGAGGTCCTGCACCGCGAGGGCCAGCTCGCCGGGCGAGAGGCCCTCGATGACCTCCTCGCGCAGGGACTCATCGAGCTCGGACAGGATGTCCCCATCCACGCCGCCCTTCCAGAGCGCGAGGAGGTCACGCCGCTGGTTCGGGCCGATCTGCTCGAGGAGGTCGGCGATGTCGGCGGCGTGCAGGGGATCGAGCAGAGCATCGAGCCGGGGCGGCATCCCCCGCCCCCACGGGCATCGAGCGCCTCGTCCACGAGGCGGGGGTCGAGGCCGAACTCGTCCTCCTCGTCCTCGGGCGGCGGGGGAGCGATGTCGGATCGGTCGTCCATTCCCCCCTGCCCCCATGCTGCCGACGCGGCGGACCCTAGCGATTTTCGGTGCGGGGGCAACGGGGGACGGCCGGTTTGCAGCGCCCGCGCGGGACCCCTAAGGTGCGGGCATGACCACGCATCTTCTCCTCGGCCAGACCCTTGCCTTCACCGGCGACCCCTTCTCCCGGCCCTGGGAGGACTGCGTGGAGCACCACGAGAGCGGCGGCGTCCTCGTCCGGGACGGTCGCATCGAGGCGGTGGGGGACGGGAACGCCCTGCAGGCCGCGAATCCCGGCGTTCCGGTGGCGAACTACGGCCGTGACCTGATCCTGCCGGGCTTCGTGGACGCCCACATGCACTATCCCCAGACGGGCATCATCGCCTCCTGGGGCAAGCGGCTGATCGACTGGCTGAACACCTACACCTTCCCCGAGGAGATGCGGTTCCGGGATCCAGCCTACGCGGCGGAGGTGGCGGGCCGGACGCTCGACCTCGCGCTGGCCCACGGGACGACGACGCTCTGCTCCTTCTGCACGATCCATCCCGAAAGCGTGGACGCCTTCTTCGAGGCGGCGCAGGCGCGGGAAATGCGGGTCGTGGCGGGCAAGACCTGCATGGACCGCGACACCGCGCCCGAGGGGCTGCGGGACACCGCTCGGGCCGCCCACGACGAGAGCGCGGCGCTGATCGCCCGGTGGCATGGCCGAGGCCGTGCGACCTACGCCATCACGCCCCGCTTCTCGCCCACGTCCACGCCGGCGCAACTCGAGGCGCTCGGGGCCCTTTGGGCCGGGAATCCCACCTGTCTGATGCAGACTCATCTGAGCGAGCAGGTGGACGAGGTGGCCTGGGTCCGGGGCCTCTATCCCGAGGCGCGGGACTACCTCGACACCTACGAATCCCACGGCCTTCTCGGCGCTCGGGGGCTCTACGGCCACTCGATCCACCTCGAGCCGCGCGAGATCGACCGGCTGCGGGAGGTCGGGGCGGCCGTGGTCCACTGCCCGACCTCGAACACCTTCATCGGCTCGGGGCTCTTCGACCTCGCGGGCCTCAAGGGACGGGGCATCCCGGTGGGCCTCGCCACCGACACGGGGGGCGGGTCGTTCTTCTCGATGCTGCGGACGATGGCCGCCGCCTACGAGGTCGCGCAACTGCGGGGGCAGGCGATCCACCCGGCCCAGCTCCTCTGGCTCGCCACCGAGGCGAGCGCGCGGGCCCTGCATCTCGACGGCACCATCGGGAGCCTGAGGCCCGGGGCGGACGCGGACCTCGTGGTCCTGGACCTCGCCTCGACGCCCGCCGTCGCGCAGCGGGCCAAGCGGGCCGAGGACCTGTGGCAGGCGGTGTTCCCCACCATCATGATGGGCGACGATCGCGCGATCCGGGCGACCTGGGTAGCGGGACGGCCTATGGCGCGCCCCGCCTGAGACGGGCTCAGCAGCCGTCCGCGAACATCAGGACCCAGAAGCCCTGCGACTCGCCCAGGCCGAAGACGCCGTAGTTGCGGCCCAGCATGTTGGCGCGGTGGCCTGACGAGGTCGCCCAGCCGTTGAAGGCATCCTGCGCGCTGCGCTGGCCCCAGGCGATGTTCTCGGCGAAGTAGCCCTGTCCCTGGCAGCCGGCGGCTCGGGCCCGCACGACGACGTTCGAGCCATCGCGGCCGGTGTGGGAGAAGTCATCCCCGCGCGCCATGTCCTCGGCATAGGCCTGCGCTGCCGACGAGAGGACTCGGCTCTCGCTCAGCCCGCCGAGGCCGTAGTTGGCGCGGAACTGGTTCAGTGCCGCGCCGAACCCGCCCGAGGAGGAGGACGCCATCCAGAGCGCCTCGGCCGAGCCGGACGACGGCGCGGCAAGGAGCCCACCCGAGAGGAGAAAGGCCGCAAGAAGGGCCGGAATAAGTCGCATCGAACTGCTCGCTTGGCTGTCCCACGAGAGCAGTAGCCAGCAGGATTTTGTCATTCCATTGGCCGACCGCCTCCGCAAAACGGCAACAGCGTGTTTCCGCTCAACCAACAGGCGAGTTTCCGCGGGAGGCCGGGATGCCCTCCCGCTTGAAATCGGGGGACGACACCGAATCGGCGACGCCTTGCCGGAAGCTGCGGACTTCCGACCGAACTCCGCTGGCTCGGGGTTGATCGGCCTGGAGCCGTCGAACGCTGGACCGCCTTCGTCTTGAACTTCCGATCGGGATATCCTGCGTAAGTCCGGGCGCTCCGCGCGTGAACGCGAATCGGGTGCGACCTCTGGGGAGCCTTGGCCGGACGTCAGCAGCCGCAATGCTCGCTAGGGTGATTTCCCTGCGACTGGACTCACGCCGGGTCGGCTTGGTGGGGCCCTCTTGGCCACAATCCCGAAAGGCGGAAACGGCAGGCCGGCTGCCGGACCCGTCAGGACCCCGCCAGCAGTTCCATCGCGGCGGCATGGATTTCGGCATTGGCCGCTGCCAGGAGGCGTCCACCCCCGTGGGCGGGCCGGCCGTCCCAACCGGTCGCGATCCCGCCCGCCGCCGTCACGACGGCGATGGGGGCCTGCACGTCGTAGGGCTGGAGTCCGGCCTCGATCACCAGGTCCACCTGCCCCGCCGCGAGCAGCGCGTAGCCGTAGCAGTCCATGCCGTAGCGCACGAGACGCGCCTGGTCGGCCACGCGGCGAAAGGCCCGATGCTCCTCCTCGGTGCCGATCTCGGGGAAGGTGGTGAGGATCGTGGCCCCGGCGAGCGGACGCGCCGGGGCGGTGCGCAGGCGGGCGGTCCCCAGCGGCCCCGTGACCGAGGCCTCGCCCAAGCCGCCGAAGAACCGCTCTCCGATGTAGGGCTGGTCGATGATGCCGTAGAGCGGCCCCTCGGCGTCGGAGACGGCGACGAGGACGCCCCAGGTCGGTGTCCCGCTGATATAGCCGCGCGTGCCATCTATGGGATCCAGCACCCAAGTCAGGCCGGAGGTGCCGTCCAGCGTCCCGTATTCCTCCCCCAGGATGCCGTCCTGGGGCCTCTCCCGTGCCAGGACGGCCCGCATGGCCCGCTCTGCGGCGCGATCCGCCTCGGTCACGGGGTCGAACCGCCCCCCCGGGCCGGGGCCCTTGTCATCGGAAGCGATCCCCGTGCGGAAATGGCGGAGCGTCTCGGGCCGGGCCGCGTCGGCGAGGGCCTGGGCCGTCCGGATCAGGTGGGCCCGCGTGTCGGGGCTCAGGGTGTCGCGCATCAGGCCGCTCCGCTCCCGGGATCGCCGGGGCGGTATCGCGGCCCGGGGCACCGGGTCAAGTCAGGCGGCGTCGCTCAGGACACGAGCGAGGTCGAAGAGCCGGCGGCGCTGCGTCTCGGGGATCGCGTAGTAGGAGCGCAGGAGCTCCAGCGCCTCGCGGTCCGAGAGGAGGTCGTCGGGCATGTCGGCGACCAGGTTGCCATCGACGGGGGCCCGGCTGTCCATCCCCTCGAAGAAGAAGGAGACCGGCACGTTTAGCGCGCCGGCGATGTCCCAGAGCCGGGAGGCGCTGACCCGATTCGCGCCGGTTTCGTACTTCTGGATCTGCTGGAACTTGATCCCGACCTTGTCAGCCAGTTGCTGCTGAGTCGTGCCAAGCGTCCAGCGCCGATGGCGGATGCGTTTGCCCACATGCACGTCGACGGGATGCTTCATGTTGCGCTTCCTTACGTGGTTCCATTTCGTCGCAGCCGCGCCGGACCTTGTAAGGGGTCGCCCCACCCCCGGGTAGAACAGGCTTCGGTCAGTTTGCGTTCCGATGCCTCGGATATATCGGAACACGGATAGGTTGAACAGGTGGGATTTTCCTTACCCTTAGCGATCCTGGGACCCGTCAGGCGGGCACCGCCCTCGCCATCTCCGCCCCGCTCCGCGCGGGGGAGGAGACCGAACCGCCGAACTCCCGCCGGATCAGCTCCACGAGGTCCTTCTGCGCGGGGCTTGCGCCCGAGTCGCGGGAATAGAGGTTGATGTGGACCGACCAGAGCTCGGGCAGCACGCCGCCGTGGTCGATCCGCTCCGAGGAGTAGGGCTCGTGTCCCGCGATCGCCGCGTGGATGGCGAGGTCGGCGCTGACCGTGGCATAGACCATCTGGTCCGAGCTGCTCTCGATGGCCATCTCCCAGGGGATGCCGACCTCGTCGAGCCGCTTCTGCACGGGCTGGCGGAAGATGCAGTCCCGGCAGAAGGCGATTCGGAGCGGCGAGGACTGCCAGGCCACGCCGCCGGGCGCGCCGACCCAGATGAGGGGGCTCACCACCAGGGTCTCGGCGCCCGGCCGAGGGCCGTCCTCGGTGGTGAGGATCACGTCGATCTCCCCCTTCTCGAAGCCGGCCTGGAGCATCCGGGTGTAGTCGGACAGCAGGTTCACCTTCACGCGCGGGTAGTCCCGGGCGAATCGGCGCAGGACCTGCGGCACCGCCGGATAGACGATGTCGAAGGGCACACCGAGCACGATCTCCCCCGCCTCGTCCCGGGCCGAGAGCCGCCGCCAGGCTTCGTCGTTGATCGACAGCATCCGCCGGGCATAGCCCACCAGGAGCTCGCCGCAGGGCGTCAGCGACACGCCGCGCCCCGTCCGGTCGAGAAGCTCCAACCCCAGGGTCTCCTCGAGCCTCTTGAGCTGCATGGAGACCGCCGACTGCGTCAGGTGCACGAGGCCCGCGGCCTTGGTCACGCTGCCGGTATCCGCGACCGTCACCAGCGAGCGGAGGGAGGCCAGGTCGAGGTTGCGGGGCATATCACATCTCCTGATGACTTACCCATCCAACATTCATTTCACTTATGTCCCGCGGAGGCTCATTTATCAAGCATCGGAATGACGGAGACCCCGGTCATCACGAAATTGAAGCCCGGCTATTGGAGGAAACGATCATGGAACGTGCTCTTTCGACGACCCACGGCTCCCACCGGACGGGGGGCCTCCGGCCTCTCGGCCGGTTCGTGGGCCTCATGTCCCTCGGACGTTCGCGCCGCCGTCTGGGCGAACTCGAGGATCATCTCCTGCGCGACATCGGCCTGACCGCGGCCGAGGCGCGGCGCGAAGCCGAAAAGCCGGTCTGGAATGCGCCGGCCCATTGGCTGCGCTAAATTCAGCAGCTCTGGATCTTGTCTTGAAAAGCCCGACCCCTCTTCCAATATGCAGCCGCGAGGGCGCCGTAGGCCACACGGCGTCCCTGAGGCAACTCGGAGGGTTCCATGGCTGACTACACCACGATCCGCGCGCGCACGGCCGGCACCCAAGCCGCGCGGATCGACGAAGGGCTTCGCGCCTACATGAATCGGGTCTACGGCACGATGTCCGTCGGCATGCTGATCACGGGGGCCGCCGCCTGGGCGATCGCCGGGCTGTCGGTCACGAGCGATCCGACGGGCGCGGCCGCGCAGATCGGCGCCAACGAATACCTGACCAACTTCGGCTACGCGCTCTACGCCTCGCCGCTGAAGTGGGTCGTGATGTTCCTGCCGCTGGTGATGGTCTTCGCCTTCTCGGCCGCGCTGAACCGGATGTCCGCCGCGGCGGCGCAGGTCTTCTTCTACGTCTATGCCCTCGCGATGGGCGCCTCGCTGAGCTCGATCTTCCTCGTGTTCACGGGCACCTCGATCGCGCAGGTCTTCCTCGTCACCGCGATCGCCTTCGCGGGCCTGTCGCTCTACGGCTACACGACCAAGCGCGACCTGAGCGCGATGGGCACCTTCCTGATGATGGGCCTGATCGGTCTCGTCGTCGCGATGATCGTGAACATCTTCCTGGCCTCCCCGGCGATGAGCTTCGCGATCTCGGCCATCGGCGTGCTGATCTTCGCGGGCCTGACGGCCTACGATACCCAGACCATCAAGGGGACCTACGTGGCCCACGCCACGCAAGGCGACTCGGAGTGGCTGGGCAAGGCGGCCGTGATGGGCGCGCTGCAGCTCTACCTCGACTTCATCAACCTCTTCATGTTCCTGCTGCAGTTCATGGGCGACCGCCGGAGCTGACCGGAGCGTGACAGGATCGACCAGGGGGCCGGCGGAGACGCCGGCCCTTTTTCTTATTTCATAGGTCCCGCTCCATCTCGACGGCCGGGAAGTCGGCACCACCGAAGCGGAGCAGGATCGGGCGCAGGGGCCGGAAGCCCAAGGCCTCGTAGAAGCGCACGGCGGTCAGGGTGGAGAGCGAGGAGAGCCGCTGCGCCCCGGCCTCGCGCGCGTCCAGCATCACCTGCTCCATGACCGCCCGCCCGACCCCCTGCCGCGCGACCCTCGCGTCGGTGGCGACATGGCGGACATGGCCCAGGCCAGGCACCACGGGACCGCCGGAGGGCGGCTCGGGCGACCAGCCGCCGGCTCCGAGAAGCCGCCCCTCCTCCTCGGCCAGGAAGTAGCGCCCCGAGGCAATTAGCCTTGGCTGCGCCCGCGCCATGCGGGGAAGCGCGAGGACCAGCGTGGAGGGAGGATAGTCGGCCCTGAGCTGCGGCCCGTAGGACCGCCCGAGCAGCGCGTCCACGGCGCCGATGTCGTCAGGCGTGGCGCGGCGGACGGTCAGCATGGGTCCCCCCGAACGGACGAAGGGGCCGCGTGCGGCACACGCGACCCCCGTCAGATCGAACCCGAAGGACGGGTTACTTGATCTTGCCTTCCTTGTACTCGACGTGCTTGCGCACGACGGGGTCGTACTTACGGACCGTCATCTTCTCGGTCATGGTGCGGGCGTTCCTCTTGGTGACGTAGAAGTGCCCGGTGCCCGCCGAGGAGTTGAGGCGGATCTTGATGGTGGTCGGCTTGGCCATGTGCGTCTCTCCCGTCGCGGGAGGTGGCCCGCGTGAATCTCGGATGAAGCCCGCCTTCTAGCGGCAAGGGCGTTGGTGTCAACCCGCCAAAGGCGGCGAGAGGCGCGCGGACGGCCTGTAAGCCGGATTCTGTCCGGGGGCCGAAGCCCCCTGGATGACCATTCCTCTCGATCCGCCGTTGCCGACGGACCTCTAGCTGCCAACCCGGGTTCCTCGGGCTGAAGCATCCCTGCCTTGCGGCGCGGAACCCCTATTTGGCATTGCTCCCGGTGGGGCTTGCCGTGCCGGTCCGGTTGCCCGTCCCGCGGTGGGCTCTTGCCCCACCGTTTCACCTTTTCCCCGACCAGGTCGGGGTAGTCTGTTCTCTGTGGCGCTTTCCCTCGGGTTTCCCCGGCCGGGCGTTACCCGGCACCGTGCTTTCCGGAGTCCGGACTTTCCTCGTGGGCCCAGGGTCGCCCCTTTGGCCCCCGCGGTCATCCAGCCATCCGCGCCGGGCCGATCTAGGCGGCCGACGCCCGGTGGTCAACCGGGAAGCGGCGAGCGAGGTCGAGCGCGGCGCCGGCGTCCCGGGGCGAGACCGGCCCCTCGGCCCATGGCCGGAAACGCAGGCGGAAGGCCCGCAGCAGGAGGTCCGGCGGGAGCGCAGGATCGTAGCCAAAGGAACGGAGCGCGGGGAGGAGGTCCTGCGGGTCGCCCTCTCCCTCCTCTGGCCAGACCGAGAGGCCGGCGCGGGCGAGGCGCCGCCAGTCGAAGCGCGGGCCTGGGTCGGCCTTGCGCGTGGGGGCCATGTCGGAATGGCCGATGACCCGCTCGGGCGGGATGGACCATCGGGCCAGTATGTCGCCTACCAACCGCTCCAGCGCGAGCATCTGCGGGTGCGCGTAGGGATGCGTGCCCCGATTCTGGAGCTCGATGCCGATCGAGCGGGAGTTGACGTCCGTGACCTCGCCCCACCGACCCGCGCCGGCGTGCCAGGCGCGCCGCTCCTCGGGGACGAGGGACATGACCTCTCCGTCCTCGGCAATGAGGTAGTGGGCCGAAACCTCGGCCACGGGGTCGCAGAGCCGCTCCAGCGATTCCCTGGCCGTGGCCATCGCGGTGTAGTGGATCACCACGAGGTCGGGACGGACGCCGCCCCGACGCTCGCCGTGGTTGGGGGAGAGGCTCAGCCCCGACCCACGGCCGCGCGGAACGGCGCGGGGTCCCAGGCGCAGGCGAAGCCATCCCCGTCGGGGTCGAGGCCCAGGGAGTCCTTGTCCGGCCCGCCTCGGGCCAGGAAGTCGCGCTGCGCCTCGTCGGCGGTGCGGTACTTGGCGCAGTTCCGTTCGGCCCGGCCCTCGCGGGCGAAGAGGACGAAGCGCGAATACCAGGGCTGGCCGACCGAGTTCGGCGCGCTCAGGGCATATTGGACGATGTTCGGGCCGGTGTCGGCGGGCGGCGCCGGCAGGGCCTGCGGCTGCAGGACCTGATATTGCGCGGCCTGCTGCGCGCGCCGGGCCGCGTCGGATTCGATCGATTCGCGCGAGGAGACGGCCTGGAAGTCCTGCTCGTCCGAGATGCCGCCGGTGTTGCCGGGGACCGTGCCGACGAGGGTTGGCGCGGCGTTGCTGGGCGAGGCTTCGAGGCCGGTGGCGCGCATCACGTTGACGTCGCCGGCCACGCCGCTCGAGGCGACGCTGACGAGGCCGTTGCCGGCGGGCGCGGGGGCGGCGGGGAGCGGCACGGAGGAGGTG
The DNA here is from genome assembly GCF_000600335.2 of Rubellimicrobium mesophilum DSM 19309. Lineage (GTDB taxonomy): Bacteria > Pseudomonadota > Alphaproteobacteria > Rhodobacterales > Rhodobacteraceae > Rubellimicrobium > Rubellimicrobium mesophilum. The sequence goes on from NZ_KK088556.1 coordinate 53,976, forward strand.
AAGGCCCCCGAGGTCGGCGCCGGAGCGCCGGCCACGGGTGCGGCCGACGAGACGCCCGGGTAGGGCGCGGCGGAGGAGACGCCGGGAAGCGGCGCGCCGATCGGGCCGCTCGACACCGGCGCCACGCCGATCCCGGCGGCGCTGAGGGCCGAGCTTGGGATGCCGCCGGGCGGCACGGGTGCCGGAGAGGTCGGTGTGGCCATGCCGTAGGGCGAGGTCGCCACCGTTCCGGGGGCGGCGAAGCCCGTCGGCGCCGCGCCGGTCAGCTCAGCCTCGCGCTGGTAGCTGCCGTAGTCGCCGAATCCGACGCCCTGGCTCGGCGGCGCGGGCTGCGCGCAGCCGGCCAGCAGAAGCCCCAACGTCCCCAGAACCATCAGTCCGCGCATGTGTCCCTCCATGGCAGCGGGCGCCCCTACCACCACTTTGCCGGCTTTGCCAAGAACCCGGCTGCACGTTCCAGTGAGTATGCGACATTCAGGAGGTCGCCTTCCTCCCACGGTCGCCCGATGAGCTGGAGCCCGAGCGGGAGCCCCTGCCTGTCGAGCCCCGCCGGGACCGAGATGCCGGGAAGCCCAGCGAGGTTCACGGTCACGGTGAAGACGTCGTTGAGGTACATCTGCACCGGGTCGGCGTTGGCCATCTCGCCCAGTCCGAAGGCCGCCGAGGGCGTGGCGGGCGTCAGGATGGCGTCGATGCCGTCCGCGAAGGCCAGCTCGAAGTCGCGCTTGATGAGGGTGCGGACCTTGCGGGCGCGGTTGTAATAGGCGTCGTAGAAGCCGGCCGAGAGGACGTAGGTCCCGACCATGATGCGGCGCTGGACCTCGGGGCCGAAGCCCTCGGCGCGGGTCTTCTCGTACATGTCGGTGATGCCGTCGCCTTGGGCGAGCTTGGCACGGTGGCCGAAGCGGACGCCGTCGTAGCGGGCGAGGTTGGAGGACGCCTCGGCGGGGCGATCACGTAGTAGCAGGGCAGCGCGTACTTGGTGTGCGGGAGCGAGATGTCCCGGATCTCGGCGCCCGCGTCCTGGAGCATCTCGCGGCCCTTGGCCCAGAGCGCCTCGATCTCCTCGGGCATCCCGTCCATGCGGTATTCGCGCGGGATGCCGATGACCTTGCCCCGGATGTCGCCGGTGAGCATCGCCTCGAAGTCGGGGACGGGAATGTCGGCCGAGGTCGAGTCCTTGGGGTCGTGGCCGGACATGGCGCGGAGCATGATCGCGGCGTCGCGCACGTCCTTGGTCATCGGCCCCGCCTGGTCGAGCGAAGAGGCGAAGGCGATGATGCCCCAGCGGCTCACGCGGCCGTAGGTGGGCTTGATCCCGGTGATTCCGACGAAGGCTGCGGGCTGGCGGATCGAGCCGCCGGTGTCTGTCCCCGTCGCCGCCGCGCAAAGGTCGGCCGCCACCGCCGCCGCCGAGCCCCCCGAGGAGCCGCCGGGGGTCAGCGCCGCCCCGTCGTTGCCGCGCCGCCAGGGGTTCACGGCGTTGCCGTAGCACGAGGTCTCGTTGGACGAACCCATCGCGAACTCGTCCATGTTGAGCTTGCCCAGCATGACGGCGCCCTGCTTGTGGAGCTGGGTGGTCACGGTGGACTCGTAGGGCGGCTTGAAGCCCGCTAGGATGCGCGAGGCGGCCTGGGAGGGCACGCCCTCGGTGCAGAAGAGGTCCTTGATGCCCAGCGGGATGCCGCAGAGGTCGGGCGACATCCCGGCGTTGAGGCGGGTCTGCGCGAAGCCGGCTTGGCTCCGGGCGATCTCGGGCGTCTTGTGGACGTAGGCGTTGAGCGCGTCGGCCTGGTCGATGGCGGCGAGGTAGGCCTCGGCCAGCTCGGGCGCGGTGAAGGTCTTGGCGCGGAGGCCGTCGCGGGCCTCGGCCACGGTCAGCTTGGTCAGGTCCGTCATTCGACCACCTTGGGCACGGCGAAGAAGCCCTCGCGGGCGTCGGGAGCGTTCAGGAGGACCTTGTCCTGCTGGTTGCCGTCGGTGACGACGTCCTGCCGGCGCTTGAGGCGCATGGGGGTGACGGAAGTCATGGGCTCCACGCCCTCGACGTCCACCTCGTTCAGCTGCTCGATGAAGCCGAGGATCGCGTCGAACTCCCGCGCGAGGGCGGGCAGGCGCTCCTCCTCGACGCGGATGCGGGCGAGATGCGCCACGCGTCGGGCGGTGTCGGTGTCGATGGCCATGGGGTCCCTCGCAGTTCCGGCGGGTGTTAGCGCCGGAGCGGGCCCATCGCAAGGGCGAGGGGGTCAGTCGCGGTCGTGGCCGGGAAGGTCCGGGATGCGGTCCAGCCACGGCGCCGCCGAGTGGAGCCAGATGGAGAGCGAGGGCTGCAGCGCGTCGCGCTGGCGGATGGCGCCCCAGCGGAGGCTCCAGCCGTCGGGGTCGTCCTCGTAGCGGACCATGAGAGGCGAGCCGCAGGTGCTGCAGAAGTGCTGGGCGAGGTGTCGGCCATTGGCGGCGGTCTTGACGTAGACCTTGGGTTCGCCGGCGGTGAAGCGGAGGGTGCCACGCCGGGCGGGGACGGAGGTGCGGAAGGCGGTGCCGGTGAGGCTCTGGCAGTCGGTGCAGTGGCAGAGGTGGACCTCGCCCTCCTCCACCTCGGCCTCGAACCGGATGGTGCCGCAGTGGCAGGCCCCGTCGATGCGCATGGCGTCCCCTCCCTCGCCGACATGGACCGAGAGCTTGGCAGCGACGGCCATGTCGCGCAACAGGGGCCGACCGGCGCTTGCCGAGGCGCATCCGTCCTGAGGGGACCGCTTGACCGGGGGCGGCGCCGTCCCACCGTAGGATCATGTTCCCCATCCGCGACCACAACCCGTCGAGCCAGACGCCCTACGTCACCTGGGCGCTGATCGTGCTCAACGTGGCGATCCATCTCTGGCAGGTGGCGACGGTCTATGACCCGGCTCAGCTCTACGCCCTCTACGACGCCTATGCGCTGGTCCCGGCGGAGATCAGCCAGGGGCAGGACCTGTGGACGCTGGTCACGTCCACCTTCCTGCACGGGGGCTGGATGCACCTGATCGGGAACATGCTGTTCCTCCATGTCTTCGGCGACAACCTCGAGGAGGCGCTGGGGCGGGTCGGCTTCCTGCTCTTCTACCTTCTGGGCGGCATCGGCGCGGGGCTTTGCCAGTGGGCGGCGGCACCCCTGTCGGGCATCCCGACGGTGGGCGCCTCGGGCGCCATCGCGGCGGTGATGGGGGGCTACCTGCTGCTGTTCCCGAAGGCGCGGGTGGACGTGCTGATCTTCGTGATCTTCATCATCCGGATCGTCCCGATCCCGGCCTGGATCGTGCTGGCCGTCTGGTTCGCGCTCCAGATCTTCGGAGGCTTCGGGTCGAGCGCGGACATGGGCGGGGTCGCCTACTGGGCCCATGTGGGCGGCTTCGCCATCGGCTTCGTGATGATGATGCCCACCTGGCTGCGGCGCGGCGGCGCCGGGTGGTGGAGCCGGACCGCCGGGCGCCCGCCGCATTCGGACGCCGCCTATGGGAGCCTGACGCCGACGCGGGTGCCGACCGTCAGGCGCAGGCGCTAGGGCCGGGCGCGGACGACGTCGGCGAACTTCTCGAAGATGGCAGAGTTGGCGGCGACGATGTCGCCGTGCTCCATGGGCTTGTGGCCCTCGCGGATGGGGCCGACGAAGCCGCCGGCCTCGGTCACGATCAGCATTCCGGCGGCCATGTCCCAGGGGAAGACCTCACGCTCCCAGTAGCCGTCGTAGCGGCCGGCGGCGACGTAGGCGAGGTCGAGCGAGGCGGAGCCGGAGCGCCGGATGCCCGCGCATTCGGGCGAGAGCCGCGCGAGGTCGGCCAGCATGGCGGGCAGCGTCTTCTTGGCGCCGAACGGGATGCCGGTCACGAACAGGCAGTCGAGGAGGCGCGAGCGGCCCGAGACGCGAAGGCGGCGGTCGTTGAGCCAGGCGCCCTCGCCCCGCTCGGCCCAGAAGGTCTCGTCCTTCACGGGGTCGTGGACGACGCCGGCGACGATCTGGCCCTTGTGCTCCAGCGCGATGGAGACGGCCCAGTGCGGGAGGCCGTGGAGGTAGTTCGAGGTGCCGTCGAGCGGGTCCACGATCCAGCGGCGGGTCGGGTCCTCGCCGGCCTGCTCGCCCCCCTCCTCTCCCAGGAAGCCGTAGGTGGGGCGGGCCTCGGTCAGCATCTCGCGGACGGTCTGCTCGGCCTGGCGGTCGGCACGGCTCACGAAGTCGCCGGGGCCCTTCATGGAGACCTGAAGCTGCTCGACCTCGGCGAAGTCCTTGAGGAGACCCCGGCCGGCCTTGCGGGCGGCACGGATCATCACGTTCAGGTTCGCGCTGCCGACCATCTTCGTCTCCTTGCAATCAAGGGGCGCATATAGACCGGGCATCGCGCCGGTCACAAGGCTCAGCCGCGCTGAAGTTTGACCGCCTCCTGCCGCGCGAGGCGGATGAGGTGGGCGACGTAAGGACGGGTCGTCTCGTCGGCGCGTGTCGCGGCGTAGAGGCGCTTGGTGATGGAGGCGCCGTTCCGGGTGAGCGGGCGGGTCACGAGTTCCATGTCGGCGCGGGCGGCGGAGCGGACGACCCAGTCGGGGAGGACGGCCACGCCGCGACCGGAGGCGACGAGGAGGAGGATCATGGCGGTGAGCTCGACGGGGCGCTGGGCGGAAGGCTCGACGCGCTCGGGCGTCAGGAGCTCGGTGAAGACGTCGAGGCGGGCGCGGTCCACGGGGTAGGTGATGAGGGTCTGGTCGGCGAAGTCGCGGGCCCCGATGGCGTTCTTGCGCGCGAGCGGGTGGGTCGCGGCGGTGACGAGGACAGGGGCGTAGTCGAAGAGCGGCGTGAAGGCGATGCCGGGGAGGTCCTCGGGATCGGAGGAGACGACGAGGTCCACCTCCTCTCGGCGAAGGGCCGGCATGGCGTCGAAGGCGAGGCCGGGGCGGATGTCGATGTCCACCTCGGGCCAGGCCTTGCGGAAATGGTTCAGGACCGGAAGCAGCCATTCGAAGCAGGCGTGGCACTCGATGGCGACGTGCATCCGGCCGGCGCGGCCCGCCTCGAGGTTGGCGAACTCGGCCTCCAGGGCGGCGACCTGGGGCAGGATCGCCTGGGCGGCGGCGAGGAGGCGGAGGCCGGCGGGGCTCAGGCGCAGGGGCCTGGTGGCGCGGACGAAGAGCGGGGTGCCGGCCTGCTCCTCGATACCGCGGATCTGGTGGGAGAGCGCGGACTGGGTGAGGCCGAGGAGGTCGGCCGCCCCGGCGAGGCTGCCGGCCTCGTGGATCGCCTGGATCGTGCGGAGATGGCGGAACTCGATGTGCAAATCGGGCTCATGTTGATGGTGAAGATTATGAATTTGTCTCACATCGGGGCGCTGCCTACAACGAGGCTGGTCAACGCAAGGAGCCATCATGCCGACCGTCAGCTTCGAGTTCTTTCCGCCGAAGAACCTGGAAGGGTCGTTCCGGCTCTGGGACTGCTGCAACGTGCTGGGGCCGCTGATGCCCGAGTTCGTGTCGGTGACCTATGGCGCGGGCGGGACGACGCGGACGCTGACGCATGACGCGGTGGGGACGATCCACAAGCACTACGGGCTGACCGTCGCGGCGCACCTGACCTGCGTGGAGGCCTCGCGGGAGGAGACGCTGGCGATCGCGGACAGCTACGCCGACGTGGGCGTGACCGAGATCGTGGCGCTGCGGGGCGATCCGCCGAAGGGGGAGGAAGGCTTCCGGGCGCATCCCGACGGGTTCGGGTCCTCGGTGGAGCTGGTGGACGCGCTGGCCAGGACCGGCAAGTTCAAGGTGCGCGTGGGGGCCTATCCGGAGAAGCACCCGGAGGCGGCGGACCATGCGGCGGACATCGAGTTCCTCAAGAGAAAGATCGACGCGGGGGCGACCTCGGCCATCACGCAGTTCTTCTTCCAGCCCGAGACCTTCTTCCGGTTCCGGGATGACTGCGTGAAGGCGGGGATCACGGCGCCGATCCTGCCCGGCATCCTGCCGGTCGAGAGCTGGGCCGGGGTCAAGCGGCTGACGGCGCGCTGCGGGACCTCCATCCCCCCGACCACGGCCCACGCCTTCGAGAACGCGGAGCGGGACGGGACGACGGAGCTGCTGGCGGTGGCCACGGCGGCCTCGCTCTGCGACCGGCTGGTCGAGGGGGGGGCGGAGCACCTGCACTTCTACACGCTGAACAAGCCCAGCCTGACGCGGGACGTGTGCCTCGCGCTCGGGATCGCGCCGAGGGCGCGGTTGCAGGCGGTCGCTTAAGCGGGCGCGAGCGGGGAAAGGCCGGGGCGAGGCTCCGGCCTTCTGCGTTGTCCGGGCCGTTACGGGGCCGCGTGGAGAGCCACGGCCGTCGTCGTTCCCGGACGCCACGACGCCGGATGCCAGGCCGGCCGTCGTGGAGACGTGCTTCGGCACGTTCGGCTGGGTCTTTGCGGCGCCTCGCCTGACGCCTCCCAGAAGGACAGGGGCCCGCGCCGTCCCTTCAAAGAGCTCTCGCCGGTGAAGCCTCTCACCCCTCAGGGTGCCCCCGGCATGGACGGTCATGTGATCCTGGAGCAGGGCCGGCCATCCGAGGCCCTGTCCGAGGGAGGCGCGAACCAAAGGACTCCCGCGCGACTCTGACGAGGAGGGTGCGGGAAGCGGGTTAACAGGCAGTAAACGGGGCGTTCGGTGCCCACCGGGGCGACGCAACACCCCCGAGGTAAGTGGCTGACCTTGTTGCGGAAGCTCTTCGGACCGGGTGTTGCGTCGCCCCTGGGGGCGGGTCTCGGCCCGCCGCGCCACGGCCGACGAATCACCGCCGTCCCGGGTCGGTGGTAGCAGGCTGGAGCCCGCCCTGCGATGAACTCGAATCAGCGTCGCTGGCGCCGTGCGCGCGAGCTCGCACCCTGCGGGAACCGTGCCTGACCTAGGGACGGGGACGGTGCGCTGGAGCTCATCCCACGCTTGCGGAAGTGGCGTGGCAGCGGCGGAGCGCGCCCGGACATGGGGACGGCGCGGGCCGGGGGGCCCGCGCCGGGTCGTGTCGCCGTTCGGGCCGGGCGGGGAGACCCCGCCCGGGGCACGTGCGTCACTGGTCGGCGGTCGCGTCGCCGCCGGCGGCCTGGGCCTGCGTCGCGGCATCCATGACGAGCATGGTCGAGTCGGCGTTGCAGGCCGTCATGATCGACGCCATCATCGGGTCCATCGCGCCGGTCGCGCTCTCGTCCATGGTGCCCGAGGCATCGGCGGAGGTGTCGGCCGAGGTGGTCTCGGTGTCGGTCACCGCCATGTCGTCGGTGGCCGCGCCGGTGTCAGCCGCCGCGGTGTCGGTCGTGCCGGTGTCGGTCGCCGCCATGTCGTCGCTGGCCGCGCCGGTGTCAGCCGCCGCGGTGTCGGTCGTGCCGGTATCGGTCGCCGCCGCGTCGCCCGTCGTGCCGGTGGCGGCCGCCGCCGCGTCCGCAGCGGCCGTGTCGGTGGCCATCGTGTCCGTGGCCGTCGCGTCGCCGCCGCTCGCCATCGCGGTCTGCATGGACGTCAGCGCTTCCTGCTGCTGCGACGAGTCCATGGCGAGGAAATCGGCGCAGGTCATGGTCGCGGCGTCCTGGGCGAAGGCCGGAATGGCGGCCGCACCGGCCAGGATGGCCGTGGTCAACAAGAGCTTCATGAGGGACCTCCCAAAGTTGCCGCATGGCGCGGCCTCCGTGAAACTCCCGACATGGAGAAAAGTGCCGGACGCTCCGCGCCGGGGGCACCTCGTCGGCCAATTTCCGCGAGGCGGGGGGAGGTCGCGCCCCTCCCCCGCCTCAGACGAGCTCGGAGAGCCGCGCGAGGGCGGCGCGGAGCTGGGCTTCCTCGGCCTCGCGCAGGGCGAGGTTCTCGCGCGCCTCCTCGACCACCTCCTCGGCCGCCGACTCGACGAAGCGGGGGTTCGCGAGTCGGCCCCGCAGGGCGGCGGCCTCCTTGGCGGCCTTGTCGGCGCCCTTGGTCATGCGGGCGATCTCGGCCCGGATGTCGATCAGGCCCTCCAGCGGGAGGGCGAAGGTGGCGCCGGGGGTGGCGACGGTGAGGGAGCCGCGCGGGGCCGCGCCTTCGGTCGGCGCCTCGATGCGGGCGAGGCGCTGGATCAGGGCGGCGTTGCGGGCGAGGGCCTGGCGCGCGGCGGGGTCGGCCTCGGTCATCACCATGGGGACGGTGAGGCCGGCGGGGACGTTGAGCTGCGCGCGGGCGGAGCGCACGCCCTCGATGAGGGAGATGGCCCAGCGCATCTCGGATTCGGCGCCCGGGTCCACGAGGTCCTGGGCGCGGTAGAGCGGCCAGTCGGCGTGGGCGAGGAGGGTCGGCCGCTGCGCGGTGGACTGCCAGAGGTCCTCGGTGATGAAGGGCATGAAGGGGTGCATGAGGATCAGGCACTGGTCGAGGACCCACGCCATGACGGCTTGCGTCTCGGCCTTGAGGGCGGCGTCCTCGCCCTGCAGGAGGGGCTTGGAGAACTCCACGTACCAGTCGCAGACCACGCCCCAGACGAAGGCGTGGAGCGCGTTGGCGGCGCCGTCGAAGCGGTAGCTGTCGAGCGCGGCGTCCACCTCCTCGCGCACGCGGGCGGTCTCGCCGATGATCCAGCGGTTCACGGGGGCGGTGGCCTGGGGGACGCCGGGCGCGCGGGGGGCCTGGAAGACGCCGTTCATCTCCGCGAAGCGGTGGGCGTTCCAGAGCTTGGTGCCGAAGTTGCGGTAGCCCGCGATCCGCTGGGTGGAGAGGCGCAGGTCGCGGCCCATGGCGGCCATCGCGGCGAGGGTGAAGCGGACGGCGTCGGCGCCGAACTCGTCGATGAGGTCGAGGGGGTCGAGGACGTTGCCCAGCGACTTGGACATCTTCTTGCCCTTCTCGTCCCGCACAAGGGCGTGGACGTAGACGGTGCGGAAGGGCACCTCGCCGACGAGGGCGAGGTCCATCATCATCATCCGGGCGACCCAGAAGAAGATGATGTCGAAGCCGGTCACGAGGACGCTCGTGGGGTAATACTTGCGGAACTCCTCGGTCTCGTTGGGCCAGCCGAGGGTGCCGAGCGGCCAGAGGCCGGAGGAGAACCAGGTGTCGAGCACGTCGGGGTCGCGCCAGACGGGATAGACGAGCTTCGTCGGGTCCTGGGTCAGGTTGTAGTCGGCGAGGCCCTGCGCGAAGGCCTCCTCCGCCGCGCGGGCGTCCGTGACCTCGACGACGCGGGCGTGGTCGAGGGGATGAGGGAGCTCGGCGAGGGAGTCGGCGAAGCGGGTGGAGACGGCGGCGAAGTCCACGGCGCATTCGCGGCGGGGCTCGGCGCCCACGAAGTCGTCCTGGAGGAGGAGGTCGCCCAGCTCGATCTCGTTCAAGGCATCGTCGCCGGTCTCGTCGCGGAAGGCGCCGCGATGGAGGTCGAAGCCGTACCAGACGGGGATCTGGTGGCCCCACCAGAGCTGGCGCGAGATGCACCAGGGCTCGATGTTCTCGAGCCAGTGGAAATAGGTCTTGGCGTCCCGCTCGGGGAGGATCTGGGTCGCGCCGGTGCGGACGGCCTCGATGGCGGGGCCGACGATCTTCGCCGTATCGACGAACCACTGGTCGGTCAGCATGGGCTCGATGACCACGTTGGAGCGGTCGCCGAAGGGCTGCATGATGGTCTTGGATTCGACGAAGGGCACGGGGCCGTCGGCGCTGGGGGCCATGACGGCGAGGCCCTCGGACTCGATCTGGCTGACCACGAGGCGGCGGGCCTCAAGGCGGTCGAGGCCGCGCATGTCGTCGGGGACGAGGTTGATCTGAAATAGTTCCTCATCTTTAGGAACCACCCGCAGCCGAGCCAGCCCACTCGCGATGCGAGCAGACTGCTCATAGGAAAGGCCGTCGGAGCGCATCCGGGCCTTGGTGTCCATCAGCGTGTAGAGCGGGATGCCGTTCCGCTGCGCGACGGCGTAGTCGTTGAAGTCGTGCGCGCCGGTGATCTTGACCGCGCCCGAGCCGAAGTTGGGGTCGGGATATTCGTCGGTGATGATCGGGATCAGGCGGCGGTGCGCCTTGGGGCCGACCGGAATCTCGCAGAGCTGGCCGACGATGGGGGCGTAGCGGGCATCGGAGGGATGGACCGCGACGGCGCCGTCGCCGAGCATCGTCTCGGGGCGGGTGGTGGCGATGGAGATGTAGTCGCGGACCTCCTCGAAGGTCACGTTCCCGTCAGCGTCGCGCTCGGTGTAGGTGTAGGTCTCCCCGCCCGCGAGGGGATATTTGAAGTGCCACATGTGGCCGTGGACCTCGCGGTTCTCGACCTCGAGGTCGGAGATCGCGGTCTCGAAGTGCGGGTCCCAGTTCACGAGGCGCTTGCCCCGGTAGATCAGGCCCTCCTCGTAGAACCGCACGAAGACCTCCAGCACGGCGCGCTGGAAGTGCGGGTCCATGGTGAAGGCGTTGCGCGACCAGTCGCAGGAGGCGCCGAGGCGCTTGAGCTGCTCGATGATCGTGCCGCCGGACTTCTCCTTCCACTCCCAGACCTTCTGGAGGAAGCGCGCGCGGCCCAGCTCGCGCCGGCCCTCGTTGCCCTGTCGCGCGAGCTCCCGCTCCACGACCATCTGCGTGGCGATGCCTGCGTGGTCCTGGCCGGGCTGCCAGAGGACGTCGTCGCCGCGCATCCGGTGCCAGCGGGCGAGCACGTCCTGGAGCGTGTTGTTGAAGGCGTGCCCCATGTGGAGCGAGCCGGTCACGTTCGGCGGCGGGATCACGATGGAGAAGGGCTGCGCGCCCGGGCGCGCGTTGGCGCCGGCGCGGAAGGCGCCCGCCTCCTCCCAGAGGCGCGCGATGCGGGCCTCGGCCTCGGCGGGTTGGAAGGTCTTGTCCATGGGCGTCCCCTTCTCCGTTCGGGGGCCGGGGATAACGGAGCCGGGGCGCGGGGGAAAGGGCACGAAGCGGTCCGGACGCGACGCCGATGACGAAAGCGGGAACCAATCGTTCAGGATTCGCTGTTACCATCGGGACAGGGCCCCCGGAGGAGAATCAGGCAAGGTGGGGCCCGGAGGCCCCTATGGAGCGGAAGGAGGCCAGTTCGGGACTGGACGCGGAGGCGACGGTCGATCGCCTCCTGGGACTGTTCGACCGCCGGCCCCGCATCAAGGAGCGGCGGGCGCGGCATCGGGGGCCCGCGACCCATGTCATCATCCTCGACGGGACCATGTCGTCGCTGGCGCCGGGGCACGAGTCGAACGCCGGGCTGACCTACAAGCTCATGCGCGAGATGGGGATGCGGGCGAACCTCACGCTCTACTACGAGGCGGGGGTCCAGTGGCGCGACTGGAACGGCACGCTGACCGTGATGATGGGCAAGGGGATCAGCCGGCAGATCGAGCGGACCTACGGCTGGCTCGCCTCGCGCTACCGCGAAGGGGACGAGATCATCCTGATCGGCTATTCGCGCGGGGCCTATGCCTGCCGCAGCCTCGCGGGGGTCATCGACCAGGTGGGGCTGCTGCGGCCCGACGCGGCGACGGCGCGCAACGTGCGGACGGCCTACCGGCACTACCGGCTGGGCGCGCGGAGCCAGACGGTCGCGGCGTTCCGGCGGCTCCATTGCCACGAGCGGGTGGAGATCGCGGCGCTGGGCTGCTGGGACACGGTCAAGGCGCTGGGGATGCGGCTGCCGGTGCTCTGGCGCTGGGCCGAGGCGGCGACGGCCTTCCACAACCACGACGTCGGGCCGCATATCCGGCGGGCCTTCCATGCGCTGGCGCTCCACGAGACGCGGGAGGCCTTCGCGCCGATCCTCTGGACGACGCCCGAGGGGCGGCCGGGGGTGGTGGAGCAGGTCTGGTTCCCGGGGACCCACGCGGACGTGGGCGGGCAGGTGCTGGGGCGGAGCGCGTCGCGGCCGCTGTCGAACATCCCGCTCGTCTGGCTGCTGGGGCGGCTGGAGGCCGAGGGGCTGCCCTTGCCGGAGGGATGGCGGGAGCGGTTCCCCTGCGATCCGGCGGCGCCGTCGATCAGCTCGTGGAGCGGGTGGGGGAAGATCTTCCTGTCGCGGCGGCGGCGGATCGTGGGGCGGGACGCATCCGAGCGAATCCATGCGACGGCCGAGCCGCATCGGGAGCGGCGGTGGCGGCACGTGCCGGCGGAGTAGGGTGAGAGACGAGGCCTAGGGTGCTCTTCAGCGCACCATCCCGCCCCGGGAAAGCGGTGCGCTGAAGCGCACCCTACGCTTGCCGAAGATCGCGGCGCCCGCCACTCTGGTGCCATGACCGATCCGCGCCTCACCCCGCTTGCCGCCTCGCTGCCCGCCACCGTCCCGTTCACGGGGCCAGAGGCGCTGGAGCGGCGGACGGGGGTCCGATTCCGGGCGCGGCTCGGGGCGAACGAGAGCGCGTTCGGGCCGTCGCCGCGCGCGGTGGAGGCGATGGCGCGGGCGGCTCGGGACGCCTGGATGTACGGGGACCCTGAGGTCCATGAACTGCGCGAGGCCATCGCGGCGCTTCATGGGGTGGATCCGGGGCAGGTGATCGTCGGCGAGGGGATCGACGGGCTGCTGGGGCTGCTGGTGCGGCTCACGGTCGGGGCCGGGGTGCCGGTGGTGACCTCGCTCGGGGCCTATCCGACGTTCAACTTCCATGTGACGGGCTTCGGGGGACGGCTGCTCACCATGCCCTACAAGGGGGATGCGTCGGACCCGGAGGCGCTGCTTTCGCTGGCGCGGGAGAGCAGGGCGCGGCTGATCTACCTGTCCAATCCCGACAACCCGATGGGGTCGATGCACGGGCCGGAGGCGATCCGGCGCATGGTCGAGGGGGCGCCGGAGGGAGCGTTGCTGGTGCTGGACGAGGCCTATGCGGAGCTGGCGCCGGAGGGGTCCTTGCCGGAGATCGACCCGGAGGACGCGCGGGTGATCCGGTTCCGGACCTTCTCCAAGGCGCATGGGCTCGCAGGGCTGCGGGTGGGGTATGGGATCGGGCCGAGGGCGCTGGTGGCGGCGTTCGACCGGGTGCGGAACCACTTCGGGCTCGGGCGGGTGGCGCAGGCGGGGGCCTTGGCGGCGGTGCTCGACCGGGAGTGGCCGGCGGAGGTCGCGCGGCTCGTGGCCGAGGGGCGGGAGGAGATCGGGCGGATCGCAAGGGCGGCGGCGCTGAGGCCCCTGCCCTCCTCGGCCAACTTCGTGGCGGTGGACTGCGGGCGGGACGGGGCCTTCGCGCGGGCGGTGCTGGAGGGGCTCGGGCGGCGCGGGGTCTTCGTGCGGATGCCGGGGGTGGCGCCGCTCGACCGCTGCATCCGGGTGACGGTGGGGCGGCCCGAGGCGCTGGCGGTGTTCGGGGCGGCGCTGCCGGAGGCGCTGGAGGAGGCGCGCGGGCGGACCTAGGTTGAGGGCATCACCGACCGGACGGAGGACCCCGCGATGCGACCGAAGATGTTCCTGATCCTTGCCCTGACGCTCGCGTCGGGCGCGGCCCTGGCCCAGACGGCCGAGACCCAGTCCACCGAGGACGCGGCGGCGGCAGGCGCGGAGCAGATGATGTCGGGCGAGGGCCACGACATGGCCGGGATGGACCACTCCGAGATGGCGATGCCGGACGACGCCATGTCGGGGTTCATGGGCCCGATGAACGACATGGCCGCGACGATGCCGATGGAGAGCTCGGGCGACGTGGACGCGGACTTCCTGCTGATGATGATCCCGCACCACCAGTCGGCCATCGCGATGGCGCGGGTGGAACTGGAGCGGGGCGACGACCAGGAGACCCGCGCGATGGCGCAGAAGGTGATCGACGCGCAGGAGGCGGAGATCGCCGAGATGCGGGCGATGCTGGAGCGGATGGGGGTCGAGGCGCCGGCGGAGTGACGCAGGGCGGGTCTTGGCCCGCCGCTCGCGACGGATGCCGTGGGGAGATGGCGAGCTGAAGCCCGCCCTACGCCGAAGCCACGACCTTCGCGGCGGCCTCCAGGGCGCCTTTTCCATGCGGGATGCCGAGCGCGGCGAGGCCGGCCTCGATGGTGCCGAGGACGCCCAGGACCATATGGGCGTTGACGTGGCCCATGTGGCCGATGCGGAAGAAGGCGTCGGCGGGCTCGCGCCCGAGGCCGACGCCGAGGGTGACGCCGGCGTTCTGCTTGGTCCAGGACCGGAGGGCGTCGGCCTGGCCCGGGCCGAGGCCCAGCGCGGTGACGGCGTGGGAGCGGTGGGCGGGGTTCCCGACCGAGAGGCGGAGGGGGCCGCCCTGGCCCCAGGCCTCGCAGGCGGTCCAGACGGCGCGGGCGAGGGTCTCGTGGCGGGCCCAGACGTTGTCGAGGCCCTCCTCCTCGATCATGTCGAGCGCCTCGCGCAGGCCGTAGAGGCCCTGGACCGGGGCGGTGCCGTACCAGTAGAGCCAGAAGGAGTCGGGGTTCGCGCGGGTGGTCCAGTCCCAGTAGGGGGTGACGCAGTCGGCGCGGGTGCGCGCCTCGGCGGCGCGGTCGTTGAACCAGACGAAGCACATCCCCGGCGGGCACATCAGGCCCTTCTGCGAGGCGGCGAGCATCACGTCGACGCCGAGCGCGTCCATCTCGAAGCGGTCGCAGCCCAGCGAGGCCACGCAGTCGGCGACGAGGAGCGCGGGGTGGCCGGTGGCGTCGAGCGCGGCGCGGATCGCGGCGATGTCGCTGCGGGCGGAGGTGGCGGTGTCGACGTGGACGGCGAGGACGGCGCGGATGCGGTGATCCTTGTCGGCGCGAAGGGCCTGCTCGACGCGGGCGGGGTCGATGGGGGCGCCGGGGTCCGTGTCGATGGTCTCGACCTCGGCGTGGAGGCCCTGGGCGACGGCGGCCCAGCCGCGGCCGAAGTTGCCGGTGGAGGGGACGAGGACGCGGTCGCCGCGCGAGAGGATGTTGGAGAGCGCGGCCTCCCAGGCGGCGTGGCCGTTGCCGATGTAGATGGCGACGTGGTGGTCGGTGCGGGCGACGGCGCGGAGGCTGGGGATCAGGGACTCGGTGAGGTCCAGGAGCTCGCCCTCGTAGATGTCGGGCGAGGCCCGGTGCATGGCGCGGAGCACCCGGTCGGGGGTGACCGAGGGGCCGGGGATGGCGAGATAGGGGCGGCCGTGGGCGAGCATGGGGTCTCCGGTCAGCGGGCGCCGCGAAGGGCGGCGTCGAGGCGTTCGGTGAGGGCGGCGACCTCCTCCCCGGCGTCCTCGGGCATGGCGCCCCGGACGGCGTTGAGGTCGCTGACGTAGCCGTTGATCTGCTCGCGCACGCAGGCGAGGCGGGCGTCGGGGATCACGCCGGCGGCGCGGACCTGCTCCTCGGTCGCGGGGACCTTGGGCGGGTAGCGGTGGAGGTCCGCGACGAGGGTGCCGGCGGAATGGGTGAGCCCGCGCGAGAACCAGGCGCGGTAGCGGGGCGCGACGGCGAGGCCGAGCGGCTCGGGGCCGAGGCCGGCCTTGTGGAGGCGCTCCAGCATGACCCAGTTCTCGGCCGCGCGGCGGGCGATGGGCTTGGCGAAGGCGCGCGCCCAGGCGGCGTCGGGGTCGCCCGGGTCCCCTGCCCTGTCGCGACGGGGCGCCACATGGGCGATGGAGTGGACGTGCCCCCCGACGCTGTGGAGGAGCTTGAGCTGGAGCGCGGGGGCATAGGCGGCCCACATCCCCATGTAGGCCCAATGCGGGCGCCAGCCCGTCGCGAGCATGAAGGGCGCGAGGGTGACGGGAGGCAGGACCGTGATCCGGGGCTCGGGCATCGGGCGATCCATGCACGGGGCGCGCGGGGGCCGCAAGGCGGCGGCGCTTGTGCCGTGGGGTCGCCCGGCTTAGATGCGCGGGGATGCCAGGGGACCGAGACGCCGTGAAGCTCTTCTCACGACCGCGCCGCGAGGCGTCGGGCCGGGACTTCGGCCGGCGGTGGCGCGCGGTGCTGCATTACCAGTTCGTGGACCATGCGATCCTGCGGCACGGCTGGACCAACATGGACGAGGTCGCGCCGGGGGTCTGGCGGTCGAACCAGCCCACGCATGGGCGGCTCAGGGCGCTGAAGGCGCGGGGGATCCGAACGATCGTCAACCTGCGGGGCGAGGGCGAGTCGAGCTTCCACCGCTTCGAGCGGGAAAGCTGCGCGGCGCTGGGGCTGACCCTTGTCAGCGTCGCGCTGCGGTCGCGCCGGGCGCCCGAGCGGGCGGAGGTGCTGAAGCTGTTCGAGGCGTTCCGCACGGCCGAGAGGCCCTTCCTGATCCACTGCAAGTCGGGCGCGGACCGGTCGGGCTTCGCGGCGGCGCTGTATTTGATCGCGCATCGGGGGGAGACGGTGGCGGAGGCCAGGCGGCACCTGTCCTGGCGCTACCTGCACATGAGGCGCGGCCGGGCGGGGGTGCTGGGGCACATCCTCGACCTCTACGCGGCGCGGCTGCGGGGGGGACCCATCGGGATCGAGGAGTGGTTCAGGACGGACTACGATGCCGAGGCGGCGCAGGCGGGGTTCCGGGCATGACCGAGCATTCGTCCCGCGCGCTGTTCCTGTGGCTCTGGCGCGGCTACCTGCGGGCGCATCTCGGGTGGCTGGCGCTCGCGATCCTGTTCATGGCGGTGGAGGGCGGGTCGTTCGGGCTCTTCGCGAGCCGGATGGAGCCGATGTTCGATGACGTGTTCATCGAGGGACGGCCCGGCGCGATCTGGACGGTGGGGCTCTCCATCGCGGGCATCTTCGTGCTGCGGGCGCTGTCCTCGACCACCTACAAGGTCCTGCTCACGCGGGTGAACGAGCTGACGGCGGCCTCGCTCCAGCGGGACCTGATGGCGCACCTGATGACGCTGGACGCGCCCTTTCACCAGAGCCACCCGCCGGGCGTGCTGATCGAGCGGGTGCAAGGCGACGTGCAGGCGATCAAGACCGCCTGGACGGGGCTGGTCACGGGCCTCGGACGGGACGCCATTGCGCTGGCGTCGCTGCTGGCGGTCGCGCTCGGGGTGGACTGGCGCTGGACGCTGGTGGCGATGGTGGGGGTGCCGCTGCTGATCCTGCCCTCGACGCTGGTGCAGAAGGTCGTGCGGCGGCGCGCGGGCCGGGCGCGGGAGATCGCGGCGCGGATGTCCACGCGGCTCGACGAGGTGTTCCACGGGCTGAACCCGGTGAAGCTCAATGGGCTGGAGGGGTATCAGGCGCGGCGCTACGACGACCTCCTGGCGCAGAGGGTCCGGGCCGAGGTCCGGGGCGCGGCGGGGCGGGCGGCGATCCCGGCGCTGGTGGACATCATGTCGGGGCTCGGGTTCATCGGCGTGCTGGTCTTCGGCGGCTCGCAGATCATCGCGGGCGAGAAGACGGTGGGCGAGTTCATGGCCTTCTTCACCGCGATGTCGCTGGCCTTCGAGCCCCTGCGGCGCCTCGCGGGCATGTCGGGGATGTGGAGCCAGGCGGCGGCCAGCGTGGAGCGGCTGCGCGCGATCCTGGCGGAGCGGCCGGCGCTGGTCTCGCCCGCGCGGCCCGTGGCACCGCCGCTGGGGGCGCCCAGGGTCGAGCTGCGGGACGTGCACCTGGCCTATGGGGGGCAGCCGGTGCTGCGGGGGCTGAGCTTCGTGGCGGAGGCGGGACGGACGACGGCGCTGGTCGGCGCCTCGGGCGCGGGGAAGAGCACGGTGTTCAACCTGCTCACGCGGCTGGTCGATCCGGGGGCGGGCGAGGTGCTCGTGGGTGGGGTGCGGGTCCGGGACATGGATCTGCGCGAGTTGCGGGGGATGTTCAGCGTGGTGTCGCAGGACGCGGCGCTGTTCGACGAGACGATCCGGGAGAACGTGCTGCTCGGGCGCACCGACGTTCCCGAGGAGCGGCTGGCGGGGGTGCTGGAGGCCGCGCATGTGGCGGACTTCCTTCCGGGGCTGCCGCAAGGGATCGACAGCCCGGCGGGGCCGAGGGGCTCGGCGCTGTCGGGCGGGCAGCGGCAGCGCGTGGCCATCGCGCGGGCGCTGCTGCGGGACACGCCGGTGCTGCTGCTGGACGAGGCGACCTCGGCGCTCGACACGCGGTCGGAGGCCATCGTGCAGGAGGCGCTGGACCGGCTTTCGGCCGGGCGGACGACGCTGGTGATCGCGCATCGGCTGAGCACCGTGCGGGCGGCGGACCGAATCGTGGTGATGGACCGGGGGCGCGTGGTGGACCAGGGGACGCACGAGGAGCTGCTGGCGCGCGGCGGGCTTTATGCGGAACTGCACCGGCTGCAGTTCCGCGACGTGCCAGAAGCGGTGGAAAGGGCGGCGGAATGAGCGGGCGGACGGTGATCGCGATCGAGGGATCGGACCGGGAGGGGTTCCTGCAGGGACTCGTGTCGAACGACCTGCGGGGGCTGAAGGAGGGGCTCGTGTATGCGGCGCTGCTGACGCCGCAGGGGAAATACCTCGCGGACTTCTTCCTCGTCCCGGACGGGGAGCGCATCCTGCTTGACGTGGACGAGAGGCTCGCCCTGGGGCTGGTGCAGCGGCTGTCGATGTACAAGCTGCGGGCGGACGTGCGGCTGGCGCCGACGGACCTGAAGGTGCGGCGCGGGACGGGGGAGGCGCCGGAGGGGGCCCTCTCCGATCCGCGCGATCCGGCGCTGGGCTGGCGGCTCTACGGGCCGGAGGGCGGGGACGACGGGACGGACTGGGACCGCCTCCGGGTGGAGCACGTCATCCCGGAGACGGGGATCGAGCTCACGCCCGAGACCTACATCCTGGAGGCCGGGTTCGAGCGGCTGCATGGGGTGGATTTTCGGAAAGGGTGCTACGTCGGGCAGGAGGTGACGGCCCGGATGAAGCACAAGACGGAGCTTCGGAAGGGACTCGCGCAGGTCCGCGTCGAGGGCGCGGCGCCGGTTGGGACGCCGATCCTGACCGGGGACGGGCGCGAGGCTGGGACGCTCTATACCCAGGCCGAGGGGCTGGGGATCGCGCATCTGCGGTTCGACCGGACCGAGGGGCCGATGGTCGCGGGGGAGGCGCAGGTCCGGGTCTCAGGCCAGGAAGGCGAAGCGTTCGGCGAGTGAATCCCAGGCGGCCTGCGAGCCGGCGGAGAGGAGGACGCCCTCGGCGCGGGCCGCCGTGTAGGGCTGGCCGCCGAGGAAGCGGGCGACACCCGCCGGCGGATTGGACCGCGAGGACTCCGGCGGCGTGGTCCCAGGGGTGCGGGACAGGGCCGGAGAGGCAGAACTCGGCGTTACCCTGCGCGACCATGCGGTATTCGTGGGCGGCGCAGCGCAGAGAGGTGATGCGCTGGAAGTCCGGGAACTCCTCCACGATCCGCTCGCGCGCGGCGCGAGGGAAGAGGCCCAGGGGCATGTAGCCGTTGAACCGCTCGGGCCGGGTCTCGGCGGAGGCGGAGAGCGGGCGGGTCGTGCCTTGGGCCGTGACGAAGCGGGCACCCTCGCCGGGGGCGGCCTCGATCCAGTCGTCCATGACGGGATCGTGGAGCAGGCCCCAGACGGGTTCGCCCCGGCGCAGGACGGCGAGGAGGACGCCGAAGACCGAAAGGCCCTTGGCGAAGTTCCAGGTGCCGTCCACGGGGTCGATGATGACGCAGAGGTCGGCGGTGCCCATGGCCTCGCGGGCCGAGGGGTCGGCGGCCACGGCCTCCTCGCCCGAGACGGTGGCCTCGGGCCAGGCGGCGCGGACGGCGGCGGTGATCTGGGCCTCGGCCTCGGTGTCGGCCAGGGTCACGAGGTCGGCGGGGCCGGACTTGGTGGAGATGTCCGAGGCCTCGAGCGCCCGGAAGCGCGGCATGATCCTCTCGCGCGCGGCCTGACGGACCGTGGCGAGCAGGAGGTCGCGCTGCGCTGGCGTGATCGGGGCGGGCGTGACGGGCTCAGGCACGCTCGGAGTATTCCATCGTCTCGGTGTTGACGATGACCCGCTCGCCCTCGCCGATGAAGGGCGGGACCAGGATGCGCAACCCGTTGTCGAGCATCGCCGGCTTGAAGCTGTTGGCGGCGGTCTGGCCGCGCTGCACGGGGTCGGTCGAGGCGATGATGCAGGTGACCTTGGGCGGCAGTGCGACGTTCAGCGCCTCCTCGCCCACGTATTCGATGCGGACGGTCATGCCGTCCTGCAGGAAGGGCCGACGTTCGCCCAGGAGGTCGGAGGGCAGCTCGATCTGCTCGAAGCTCTCGCTGTCCATGAAGGTCAGCATCCCGTCGGTCTCGTAGAGGAACTGCTGGTCCTTCTTCTCCAACTCCACGGTCTCGACCTTGTCGGCGGAACGGAAGCGCTCGTTGAGCTTGCGGCCGTCGCGGAGGTTCTTGAGCTCCACCTGCGCGAAGGCGCCGCCCTTGCCGGGCTTGACGTGATCGACCTTCACGGCCGCCCAGAGCCCGCCGTCGTGGTCCAGGATCAGGCCGGGCTTGATCTCGTTGCCGTTGATCTTGGGCATGGCGGTCCTTCGATGACAAGAACGTGATCGCGGTTGACCCGCGCGGCGGGCTGGCCATATCGCCCGAGTGTCGGCTTGGCAAGATTGTCAGGCCGGCGCAATCGCATTCCAAAGCCATGCAGGATACGCATGGCTGCCATGCTGAAAGAGAGACTCTCTTTCGAGTCCGGACAGCTATTAGTGCCCGGGGCGCAGGAAACTACAAGATCAAAAATAACATAAGAAGGACGGAAGATGAAAGAAGCCATCGACAGCACCGCCTACAACAACGAGCAGGGCAATCGTGCGCGGAAGCTGTTCGCGGCCGTCGTTCTCGCTGCGCTGGACGATGCCATCGCCGACGACAAGAAGTTCGGCAACGGCCCCGACCAGATCGCCCGCTGGGCGCGGTCGAAGGACGGGCGCGAAGTGCTGACCTGCGCCGGCATCGACCCGAACGAGCGGGTCGTCCAGGGCCTCATGGATTTCGTGGGCAAGGGTGTCCGCACCTCCGTCGCCCTCTCCCGCGAGGAGAGCGAGCGCCGCCACGCCGCCGAGGAAGAGGCCGCGCGCGCGGCCTGACCCGGCTTTCGGACTGTTTCCACATCTTGACGCGGTCCTTCGGGACCGCGTTTTTTGTTGCGCTGCGCAGGGGGGACGATGGCCAGGGCGATCATGATCCAGGGGGCGGGCTCGAACGTGGGCAAGTCGCTCCTGGTGGCGGGGCTCGCTCGGGCCTTTCGGGCGCGGGGGCTGAGCGTCGCGCCATTCAAGCCGCAGAACATGAGCAACAACGCCGCCGTTACCGCCGATGGGGGCGAGATCGGGCGGGCGCAGGCGCTGCAGGCGCGGGCAGCGGGGCTGGAGCCGCTGGTGGACATGAACCCGGTGCTGCTCAAGCCCGAGACGGAGACGGGCGCGCAGGTGGTGGTGCAGGGGCGGCGCGTAGCGAGCGTGAAGGCGCGGGACTATGCGGCGCTGAAGCCCTCGCTAATGGCGCCGGTGCTGGAGAGCTTCCGCCGGCTCGGCCAGGGGCGGGACCTCGTGATCGTGGAGGGCGCGGGGAGCCCCGCCGAGGTGAACCTGCGCGCGAACGACATCGCCAACATGGGCTTCGCGCAGGCGGCGGGCGTGCCGGTGGTGATCGTGGGCGACATCGACCGGGGTGGCGTGATCGCGCAGCTCGTGGGCACGCAGGCGGTGCTGGACGAGGGCGACCGGGCGCTGGTGCGCGGGTTCGCGGTGAACAAGTTCCGAGGGGACCCTGCCCTCTTCGCGGACGGGTTCCGGATGATCGCGGAGCGAACGGGCTGGACCGGGCTGGGCGTGGTGCCGTGGTTCGACGAGGCGTGGCGGCTGCCGGCGGAGGACGTTCTGGACCTTGGGGGGCGGCGCAGGGAGGGGACGGTGAAGGTCGTGGTGCCGCAGCTCCGGCGGATCGCCAACTTCGACGACCTCGATCCGCTATCGGCGACGCCGGGGGTGAGCGTCGAGATCGTGCCGCCGGGGCGGGCGCTGCCGGGGGACGCGGACCTTGTGCTCCTGCCGGGGTCGAAGAGCACCATTTCCGACCTCGCGCACCTGCGGGAGCAGGGCTGGGACGTGGATATCCTCGCGCATCGGCGGCGGGGCGGGCGGGTGCTGGGGCTCTGCGGCGGGTTCCAGATGCTGGGGCGGCGGATCGAGGACCCGGACGGGGTCGAGGGATCGCCGGGGGGCGTGGACGGGCTTGGACTCCTCGATGTCACGACCGTGATGGGGCGCGAGAAGCGGCTGGCGCGCGTGGAGGGGGTACATCCGGCGTCAGGAGCGCGGGTGGCGGGCTATGAGATCCACATGGGGCGGACGGAGGGATTGGACCTTCAGCGAGCCTGGCTGAGCCTGGAGGGGCGGCCCGAGGGGGCGGCCTCGGGGGATGGGCGGGTGCAGGGGACCTACCTCCACGGGCTCTTCGCGGCGGATGCGTTCCGGGCCGCGTGGCTGGCGGAGCTGGGGGTTGCGGGCGCGGGCTTCGACTGGGAGGGGCAGGTCGAGGCGACCCTGGACGCGCTGGCCGCCCATGTGGAGCGGCACCTCGATCTGGATGCGCTTCTGGCGCTCTCGGCCGAGGTCTGAAGGTCAGAGGTCGCGCAAGGCCAGGGCCTGCATCACCTCACGGCGCACGAGCTTGCGGAGGTTGCGGGTGAGCGTCTCACCGAGCTCGCCCCGAAGCTCCTCGCGCACCGCCTCGGCCACCAGGGCGCGGAGCGTGGCCTCGTCAGGCCATGGAGCGGGCGGGCTTGCGTGACCCGAGTCGGGGGCCTGGGATGGGAGCCCGGCGTCGGGGGTGGGCTCCTGCCCGGGGGCGGCGAGGTCGCTGGGCGGGCCCATCTCTCCGGAGGCAGCCCCGGGGCCGGGATCGCCGTCCTGCTCAACCGCGACAGGTGCGTCCGCCAGGGTCGAGGCCGTCGCGTCGGACCGGGCGGGGTCCGAGGTGGAGATCTCCTGGAGAGGGGCAGACCTTGGGTCCTCGGTCGGGAGAGGTTCGTGGGACGGGGTCGCTCCGCCTGGGGGCTGCTCCGGCATCTGGGCCAGCACCACCTCCTCCGCGCCCGGGTCGCTCGCGAGGTCGGCTAGGTCGGGGTCCTCGGCCGGGATCGCGTCGTCCGCCGCAAACGCGCGGACGCGCTCCTCCTCGGCGCCGGGACCGTCAGGCAGGCCGGATTCCGTCTGCTCGAAGGGCGCGGGCGGCGGGGCGTCAGCGACGGGGAGCGCGTTCAGGAGGACCAGGGGGGCCGAAGCGGCGGGCTGCAGATCCCCGATGGCTCCCCCGTCGGACGGCGCCGCGATGGAGGCGGCCTGGGCCCCGGCAGGGGGCAGCGGCTCGGATGGCGCCATCACCCGCTGGGCGGGGGTGAGCACGAGCCTGCCGAAGGGGGTCGGCCCTTCGGCCCCGCCCTCCTCGATGAGACGGCGGATGGCGGCCAGGACGTTCTCGACCTCGGTGTCGTTGCTGCTCTGGGCCATGCATTCCCCCCGGTTCGCCACTGGGGCGAGTCGTAGCCCGAGCCCGCCAGCCCCCGCAACGACGGCCCGCCGCCCACGCGCGCGCCCGCGCGACTGCGGCGGCGGCGCCTCACTCCCTCCCGATGGCGTCGAGCACGCGGTCGAGGGCGCGGCCCTGCTCGGACGTGGCCGTGGGCGCGTCGTCCACGAGGTTGTAGTAGGCCGTGGGGTCGTAGACCTGCACGTTCAGCCCGAGGTTCTGCACGTTCAGGAGGCCCAGGGCGGCCAGGACCTGATAGCTCGCCGTGACCTCGTCCACGCCGGCCGAGACGAGGTTGGCGCGGGCGTCGAGCAGGTCCTGCTCGGCGTTGAGGACGTCGAGCGTGGTGCGGGCGCCGAGCTGGGCCTCCTCGCGGACGCCCCCGAAGGCGACCTGCGCGGCGCGGACCTGCTCCTCGAAGGCCTGGCGGCTGGCGCTGGCGGTCTGGAGGGTGGCGTAGGCATCGGCCACGTCCTGCTCGACGTTGCGGGCGGTCTCGAGCAGGGAGGCCCGCTGGGCGTCGCGCTGGGCCTGGGCCTGGCGCACCGTGGAGGCGAGCGCCCCGCCCTGGTAGATCGGGCCCGTCGCCTGGAGCCCGATCGTGGCGTTCCGCTCGATGTCGCGGTTGACCGAGAGCTGGCCCTGGAGCGCGACAGTGGGCCTCATCGTGGACTCGGCGCGACGGACGGTGATCTCGGCCGCGGCGACCTGGTGCTGGGCCTGCAGCAGGCTGGGTTGGGTCCGGAGCGCGATGGCCCGGGCCTCGTCCACGGAGGCGGGAATCCGGGCGGGCCGGACCGGCTGGAGATTCTCGGGCAGCGAGCCCACGGCGGCGCGGAACTCCTCCCGAGCGCTGAGAAGGTCACCCTGCACGGCCACGAGCTGGCTTCGCGCGGAGGCGAGTTCGGCCTCGGCCAGGGCGACGTCGGTGCGTGTGGTCTCGCCGACATCGAAGCGGTCCTGGGCGGCTCGAAGCTCCTCGGTGATGACGCGGACGTTGTTCTGGCGCAGGTCCACGAAGGCCTGGGACCGCTGCACGTCGAGATAGGCCAGGATGATTCGGCCGAGGACCTGCCGCTCCACGTCGAGGAGCGCCTGGCGGGTGGCGAGCACCAGCTCCTTCTGCGCCTCGAGGGCGAGGCGCCGCGAGCCGCCGTCGTAGATTGTGTAGCTGGCGTTCAGGGCCAGCGTGGCGGTCACGTCGGTGACGGTCCGTTCGGTCGAGGGGCCGAGGAGGCTCTGGACGTCGCTCACCGAGTAGGTGGCCTGGAGGTTGGCGGCGTAGGACAGGATCGGCCGGAGCGCGGCGACGGCCTGGGCCACGTCCTCGTCGGCGGCCCGCAGGAGGGCGCGGTTCTGCTCGATGAGGCCGGAGGATTCGTAGCCTTGGGCCAGCGCGTCGGCCAGGGACTCGGCCCGGGCCGCCGTGGTGCAGAGGAGGAACGCGGTCAGGGTCCCCCGGATCAACTGGCGCATGGAACGACTTCCCTTCCTGGTGATCCTTGTGCCGCGGGCCGTCAGAAAACGAAGGCCGTCGCGCGCGCGAAGCCGGGCAGCACGGGCGCGCCGGCGTTGAAGGCGTAGCGCCAGTTGACCGTGCCGCCTTCCTTGCGGCCGATCCGGGCGATGCCGAGGTTGTCCTCGGCGAAGATCGCGCCGATTCGCCCATCCTCGCGGAGCTGGGCGAGGATCGCGTCGGGCACGACCTCGACCGCGCCCTCGATCAGGATCACGTCGAAGGGCGCGTGGCCGGAAGCACCCTCCACGAGGGGGCCCTGGTGGACGCGGGTCCGGGCGGAGCCCCCGGCGGCGAGGGCCGCGGCGGCGGCCTGGGCCAGCGCGGGCTCCTCCTCGAGGGCGACGACCTCGGCGCCCAGGCGGTCGAACACGGCGGCGCCGTAGCCCAGCCCGGTGGCGAGGTCGAGCACCCGCTCGCCCGGCTTCACGTCGAAGCCCTCGAGCAGCTTGGCGAGGGTGCGCGGATCGAGGATCACGCGGCCGGGGGCGAGGTAGAGGTTCTCGCCCAAGTAGGCGGCCTCGCGGCGGGATTCGGGCACGAAGGATTCGCGCGGGACGTGCAGCATGGCCTCGATGATGGGAAAGCTGGTCACGTCCGAGGGGCGGACCTGGGTGTCCACCATCATCGTGCGGCGGGTGGCGAAGTCTGGCAAGGGCGGGACGCTCCGGTGTCTCGGCTCGGGGTCTTGATGGCACAGGGTCGGGTCGGGGGCAATCGGCCCCGCGCGGGGTGTGCTCTCGCGGACGCTTGCGCGTGGCCTTCGCGTCATGTATCCGGCGGTCGTTCCTCGGGACCCCTGGCGAGTTGGCGGAGAGGTTACGCAGCGGATTGCAAATCCGTGTAGACCGGTTCGATTCCGGTACTCGCCTCCACTCCTTATCCTCAGAAAGTTCGGCCGACCTGCCCCCGGCCCCAGGGGGTTTTGCCCGGTTCGCCGGGCCGGCCGTGAACCGGGAGATCGGTCCGACGACAGCCGCACGTCATCGTGGGGTGGAGCATTCGGGTCGTCGTTCGACGGAGCGGCTCGGCTTGGTCACACGCTCCCGGGTGGACTCGGGCACGACATGCCCGGACGCCGAGGTCCGGCTTCCCGCGTTCCTGCATTTCGGCGGGACGCCGAAGCGGGCCGGACGCCATCGGACATGCAGGTGAGTCGCGCACGGGCCAACCGGCTGGGATGCCCGGTGCGTATCGTCTGCGTGGAGTTCCAGGTCCACGCTCGTCCATGGGCTGCCCCGATCCCAATGGCGGGGGCGGCGATCGGAAGGCGGCTGCCGGTCCACACACCGGATCCCTGCCGCTATCCTGAAGGCCGGAAATTGGGCACAATGGTCCGGTGGAGATGGGAGCGCAGGGATGGACCGCTCCGCCGTGGCGCGCTTCGGGCCGTTCACCTTCGACCGGACCCGGATGGTTCTGGAACGGGAAGGACAGCCGGTCCCGATCGGTGGTCGGGGGGCCGCGCTCCTGGTGGCGCTCGTGGACGCGCAGGGGCACGTCGTCACCCGGTCCGAGCTCCTCGATGCGGTCTGGCCCGACCAGGTCGTGGAGGAGCACAACCTCACCGTCCAGATCGCCAACCTGCGCCAGGCGATGGGGGCCCTGCCCAACGGCGAGGATCCGGTCCGGACCGTCTCGCGGGTGGGGTACCGGCTGGTGCTGGACGGCCTCTCTGCGCGCCGCGGCACGATCCTGGCGCTCCGGCCCACGGTGGCGGTGCTCCCCTTCGTCAACCTCAGCGGTGACCCCGAGCTCGGGTTCTTCGCCGATGGCGTGACCGAGGACGTCATCGCCGCGCTGTCGCGGTTCCGGACCTTCGCGGTCGTCGCGCGGGGCGCTTCCTTCGCCTACAAGGGCCGGGCCGGGCCGGCGCCCGAGGTCGCGCAGGCCCTGGGTGTGCGCCATGTCCTCGAGGGCAGCGTCCGCCGCGAGGGACGCCGGCTGCGTGTGGGCGCGCGGCTGACGGACACCGAGGGCCACGTGCGATGGGCCGACTGCTTCGAGGAGGAGCTGGATGGCGTCTTCGAGATGCAGGACCGGATCACGGCCGCCGTGGTGGGCCTCGTGGAGCCGCAGATCACCCGCGCCGAGCTGGAGCGCTCGGGCCGCAAGCACCCGGAGAGCATGGACGCCTACGACCACTTCCTGCTGGGCCTGGCCCTCTCGAAGCGCCTGAGCACGAATGCCGCGCTCTATGACCGCATGGTCGGGCACCTCGACCGCGCCGTGGCGCTCGACCCTTCGTTTCCGCAGGCCTTCGTCCAGGCGAGCTGGGCCCATCAGCTTCGCCGGATGTTCGGCGACGCCACTCCAGCGGGGACGGACGACTTCGCCCTTGCCGAGGACCTCCGTATCCGCGCCCTGGAGTCGGGCCCGGATGACGCGATGGTGCTGGCCTGGTCCGGTCTCGGCGCCCACAACTTCCAGGACGACGGCGAGGGGGCCCTGGCCCTCATCGAGCGGGCGGTCGAGCTCAATCCCCTCAGCTACGACGTTCTGCACATGGCGGCCACCGTCCTTCGGCAGCGGGGCCGTCCCGCGGACTCCATCCGGCTCCTCGAGGGCTGCCTGCGCCTGAGCCCCGACGCGCCCCAGAACGCCATGATCGTGGAAAGCATCGGGCTCTGCCACCTCTACGAGGGCCGCTACGCGGAGGCGGTGGACTGGATCCGGCGTGCCCAGGCCGCAGGGGCCTCGTATGACCACCTCCTCATCAACCTGACCATGGCGGAGGCCCTGTCGGGGGCGAACGGACGAGGCCCAGGCGACGCTGGAGCGGCTGCTGCGGGTCCGGCCGGGCGCCACCATCCAAGGGCTCATGGAGCGGTTGCCGCCCGGGGCGCGCCGCGGTGGCGATGGGCGCCACTGGCTCGAGGGGCTCCGTCGAGCCGGGATGCCGGAGGGCTGAGCCCAGGAGCGGCTTTGACCGTCTTGACCTTTTTTGAGGTGACCCCACAGGCCAGGCTGTCGGCCTCCTTGTAGCTTTCCGGCCACCGAGGGCGGATGTCCGCTCCTCGGACCTTCCTGCAGGCAGGGGGCCGTCATGCTGACAAGGATTTTCACCGCAGCGGGGCTGCTCGCTCTCGCGGGACCTGTCGCCGCCCAGGACTGCCGGCTCGCCCTGGTGCTGGCGCTCGATGCCTCCGGCTCGGTGAGCGCGGCCGAGAGCCGGCTCCAGCACGAGGGCTTGGCCGCGGCCCTTCTCGCTCCGGATGTCAGGCGGGCCTTCCTCGCGGGCGGGCCTGTCGCCCTCTACGTCTTCGAATGGGCCGACGCCTCCTCCCAGGCGGCCCTCCTCCCCGGATGGAAGATGATCGAGAGCGAGGAGGACCTTCGTGCCGTCGCCGCCACCCTTGAGCGGGCTTGGCCCACGAGCCTCCGAGCGACCGGCGCCGTCGCGGACGGCACCGCGGTCGGCGCCGCGCTGCTCCATGCGGCCGCGGCGCTCGAGGCCGGCCCGGACTGTCCCGGGCGAACGGTGGATGTCGCGGGCGATGGCGTGAGCGACCAGGGCCTCGAGCCCAGCGACGTGATCGGGAGCCTGTATGACGGCATCACCGTGAACGCCCTGGTCGTCGAGGAGTCCTACGACGACCCGATGCTCGACCGGCGCCTCGGTGGCGACACCGGGATCGCGGCCTGGTTCAGCCACGTCGTCCTGCATGGGCCAGGGGCCTTCTGCATCGTTGCCGACGGCTTCGAGGACTACGAGCGGGCCATGACGGCCAAGCTCCGGCGCGAGTTGGAGACGCCGCTGGCGAGCAGCGATGCGGGGGGCGTCGATGCGGGGTGAGATCCAGGCCCTGGGCCCCTTCGCCGTGGTCGCGATCGGCCTGACCCTTCTGCCCGGAATCTCCGCGGGGCAGAGCCGCTACGAGTGGGGCCTGCCCGACGATCATGACGGCGACAGGCCTTGTTCGGTCGTGCTGGTCCCTTGCTCGAATGAGCCATGCCTTGCGAGGATCGAGGTTCACAACGGGCTGGTCCTGGCCCTGAGACACGTCTCCGCGTCGCTCCGCATCGGCTCGCTCGCCGTGTGGATGGACTACGACTCGGGCCTCGACGAGGAGATCGACACCATCTCCGTGAGGCTACCGGCCGGCTATTATGCCGTCCCCGCCCACCTTGGCCTGCCGGAGGACTCCGACGGCACCATCCGCATCTTCCAGGTTCCGCTGTCCTGAGAGGGCCCGTGAGAAGCCAGCCGGGGGATGCCGTTCGCCACGCGGTGAATGCCGGCGATGACCGCTCGGGCCGGACGTCCGACGTCCGGGTCGCCGAGGAGGTCCACGTGCGGCCCTCGACCTTGAACGTCCGCTCGATCCTTCGACGAGGAGTCCCGCCATGCTTGATCTCACCCGCCGCGATCTCATCCTGAAGGGCAGCGCCGCCTTCGCGGCCCACGCCATCGTCGGTGCCTCCCGCGCCGGCGCCTTTCCCTCCCGACCGGGGGAGACGGTGCTCCCCTGGCTCGACCAGCCGGACGAGAACCCGGTGCCGGGGATCATCCACAACCAGCTCGTCTGGGAGGACCTCGATTCCTGGATCACGCCCAATGACGAGTTCTTCTTCATCACCAACATCGACGGCGCGCGTCCCGAGGTCGACGCCGCGAGCTGGAAGCTCGAGTTCGACGGGCTGGTCGACAGGCCGCTCTCGCTGTCCCTGGACGACCTCAAGGCCCGACCCCGCCAGGAGGTGACCTGCACGATCGAGTGCTCGGGCAACTCGGGCCTGCCGTTCCTCACCGGCGCCATCGGCAACGCCACCTGGGCCGGCACGCCCCTCGCGCCGCTGCTGCAGGAGGCGGGGGTCCAGCCCGAGGCCATCGAGGTGGCGTTCTGGGGCACGGATGCCACCGACGTGGAGGCGCGCGACACGAAGATGCACGAGAACTACGCGCGCTCCATGACCCTGGCCGACGCGCGGAGGCCCGAGATGCTCCTGGCCTACGAGATGAACGGGGAGGCTCTGCCCATCGATCACGGGTTCCCCCTGCGGCTCGTGGCGCCCGGCTGGTACGGCTCGGTGAACGTGAAGTGGCTCAGGCGCATCGAGGTGATGGATCACCGGCTCGAGACCCAGTTCATGGCCCGCGACTTCGTGACCGTGCGCGAGGTGGAGCGGGATGGCGAGACGTTCTGGACCGAGACCTCGGTGCGCCACATGCGCCTGAAGTCCGCGCCCGCCCGCGTCACCAGGGCCGAGGACGGCACCCGCATCACCGGGGCCGCCTGGGGCGCCCCCATCGCCAAGGTGGAGGTGCGGATCGACGACGGACCATGGCAGGAGGCCAGGCTCGACCCCGGCGAGCGGGCCCCCTTCGCCTGGGCCATCTGGAGCCATGACTGGCCCGACCCCAGCCCCGGCGAGCACACGATCACCTCACGCGCCACCGACACGGCGGGGAACCTCCAGCCCGCCATGGACGACCCCCTGATCGCGAAGAAGCACACCTTCTACGAGAGCAACGGCCAGATCACCCGGCGGGTGCGGATCGGATAGGAGCGGGACCATGCGTCTGACGTTGGGGATGGCTCTCCTGGCGCTTGCGGCGGGCGGGGTTCGGGCCGAGCCGTCGCTCGAACGGGGAACCTACCTCGTGGAGGGTCCCATGGCCTGCGGGAACTGCCACACGCCATTCGGGGAGGCGGGCCTGGACATGACCAGGGCTCTGGCCGGCCGGGTGGTCGAGCAGAACGACCGGTTCACCGCCATCGCGCCGAACATCACGCCCGGCGGCCGGGTGGCCGACTGGTCGGACGAGGAACTCGCTCGCGCCATCCGCGAGGGGATCCGCCCGGGCGACGCCATCATCGGCCCGCCCATGCCGATGGAGCTCTACCACGACCTGTCCGACGACGACGTGATGAGCGTGGTGCTGTATCTTCGTCGGGTCCCAGCCGTCGAGAACGACCCGGGCCAGAGCGTCTACGCCATGCCGCGACCCGCGGCCTACGGCCCGCCCGTCGCTTCGAATCCCGGCGTGCCGCAGGGCGCGACCGTCGAGTACGGCGCATACATCGCCGGCCCCCTGGCGCACTGCCTGGCTTGCCACACCCCCCTGGGTCCTGATGGACCGCTCTACGACACCAAGCTCGGCGCGGGGGGCGTGCTGTTCGAGATGCCCGACGGCAGCGTGGTGCGCTCGGTCAACATCACTCCCACGAGGATCGGCGACACCAGCGACGAGGAGCTCGATCGGATGATCCGCACGGGCGTGAAGCCCGACGGCCATCACCTTGCGCCGGTGATGCCGTTCTGGGGCTATGCCGGCATGACGGAGGACGACATGGCGGCGCTGATCCTCTACCTGCGAGCGCTGCCGCCACGGTTCTGAGAGCATCCGGCTCGGCTGATCCGGCTGGGGCCAACCGGAGCGCAGCCGAGGAGGGCGAGGGTCTCGTGCGTGTCGGCGCGTCGCCGGAGATCATGGTCGGTCTCGCCATGCCGAGGCCCGGCGCCATGGCACGCCGGCAGGCATGATGGAGGACTTCCCTAACCGTCCTCTCGCCTGGACGGCGGATCGGCATTCCTCTCGTAATCTTGCGCTCGGCCGAGTTCCTGGGCGAGGCCGATGAGCAGCCCTTCCGGCCCGCGGATGTAGCAGAGCCGATAGGTGTCCTGATACTGGACGACCTCCCCCACGAGCTGGGCGCCGCGCGGGCGGAGCCGCTCCAGCGTCGCGTCGAGGTCGTCCACGGCGAACATGACGCGGAGGTAGCCCAGGGCGTTGACCGGGGCCGCGCGGTGATCTGCGACGACGGGCGGCGCCAGGAAGCGGGACAGCTCGAGCCGGCCGTGGCCGTCCGGCGTGCGCATCATGGCGATCTCGACGCGCTGTTCGCCCAATCCGGTGACGCGACCGGCCCATTCGCCTTCGATGGTGGCCCGTCCCTCCAGCTCCAGGCCGAGCTCGCGAAAGAAGTCGACCGCCGCTCCGAGGTCCTCGACGACGATGCCGACGTTGTCCATCCGTTTGAGCGCCATGGGTCCCATCCACAGGAGTCGTTCAAGTCGGCATGCTATGGGAAAACGTCGGACGGCAGAAGACGAGTGCAACGGGCTGATCGCCCGTGGGCCATTGGCGCATGGGTTCAGGACCCTCCCGCGGGCGGTCTCCGCAGGTCCGGCGGACAGGCTGTCCACCCGTTCTCCGGCCGAGTAGGTGGACCGAGGGGTGGATCAGCACCGCCCCCAAGCGGCTGAATGACAGCGAGGCAGGGATGCCTGCATCCCTCTGGTGCCGGGCCTGGGCACGCCAGGGCCGCCAAGCCGTCTTGAAGTGAGGTCCAGTCTCATCCCGTGAGAGGCGGGGTGAAACGTAGTGCGCAGCCGGGGCCGCCGCATCGACCACTCGGGGCTGCTTGCACTGTCTGGTGGTCGGATCCCCGTGTTTGCGGTTGCCAGGCCGAGGAGGACCGAGCATGGGCACCTACACGGAAGCTGGCCTCGACGACGTCGTTGAAGCCGCCGGCAGGTCGAACGGGGTCGTTGCGGACCCTCCAGGCACCACGCCGGGAGCAGGCGAAGACTCGGTCGTAGGGAATGGCGGCAATGACAACTTGGAGGGCGGCGATGTCGATGACTTTCCATCTGACGGCGCTGGCGCCGATCGACCGAGGTGTGGTGGGGGCAAGGGCATCCTCCTCGGCGGCAGGGGCGAGGACAGGCTGACCCGCGGGCCGGCCCGAGCGCCATCGCGACGGTGAGGAGGCGCCGGGTCCAGCGACCCTCCATCGGCCTCAGCCCGCGCCGGAGGACAGCACCTCCTCGGAGTGGGTCACGACGGGCGGCGCGGCGAAGTGGGGCGACACCAGCGCCCGCCACTGGGTGAAGGCCTCCGAGCCGCGGAAGCCGACGGTGTGGTCCTCGAGGCTCGCCCAGTCCACGAGGAGCCGGTAGAGGCCGGGCACCTCCACCACCCGGTGCAGCCGCACGCCCCGGCAGCCCGGCGAGGCCAGGAACAAGGGCACCGCCTCGCGCACGGCCGCCTCGAAGGCGGCCTCGTGGCCCGGGGCGATGGTCAGCTCGGCGGTCTCGAGGATCATGCCTTGCGTCCGTGCTCGGCGTCGATGGTGCGCGTCTCGCCCGTGGCGGCCATGGTGCGGGTCGCGTCGATCGACGCGTAGGTCCAGAAGATGCGCATCGGCGCGCTCTGGGAGGCATTGATGAAGCGGTGCGGGACGTTCGCCGGGATCCAGGTGGTGTCCCCGGCCCGCAGCCGATGCCCCACCCCGTCGATCTCGGCGATGGCCTCGCCCTCGATGACCATCACCGACTCCTCGCAGTTGTGCCAATGGACGCCGATGGCCGCGCCGGGGTTGAAGGCCGTGATGCCGTTGATGAGGCTCGTGGAGCCGCAGGCGCGGGTGACGAGGGGCGTGGTCCTCGCTCCGCCGCCTCGGTCGTTGGTGGGCCGCTCGGAGGGGCGCAGGATGGCGGCTTGCTTCGCGTCGGACATGGATTCGTTCCTCAGTCGGCGGCCTTGACCGGCGCGGGCGCCTTCGCGGGCCCGATCCAGACGGTCTTGATGTTGGTGAACTCCTTGATGCCGTAGCTCCCCAGCTCGCGCCCGTAGCCCGACTTCTTGATGCCCCCGAAGGGCAGGCGCGCGTCCGAGGCCACCATGCCGTTGATGAACACCGCGCCCGCGTCGATCCGGCGGGCGAGATCGCGGGCGCGGGCGAGGTCGGTGGTCCAGAGCGCGGCGCCCAGGCCGAACTCGGTCTGGTTCGCCAACTCGATGGCCTCGTCGGCGTCGCGGACGCGGATGATGGCGGCCACGGGACCGAAGGTCTCCTCGCAGAAGGCGACGTGATCGGGACGCACATGGTCAAGGATGGTGGCGGGGTAGTAGAAGCCGGGCCCATCCACCGGCTTTCCGCCAATCACGACCTCGGCGCCTGCCGCGACCGAGCGCTGGACCTGGGCGTGGAGGTCGTCGCGCAGGTTGGCGCGGGCCATCGGCCCGATGTTGGTGTCGCGCTCGGTGGGATCACCCATCCTGAGCTTGGCGACATTGGCCTTGAACGCCTCTGCGAAGCGGTCGGCCACAGCCTCCTCCACGATGAAGCGCTTGGCGTTGACGCAGCTCTGGCCCACGTTGATGTAGCGCGCCTTCACGGCCACCTCCGCCGCCGCCGCCACGTCGGCGTCGGCCAGCACGATGAACGGGTCCGAGCCGCCAAGCTCCAGGACCTGCTTCTTCAGCGCGCGGCCGGCTTGCGCCGCGACGATGCTGCCGACTTGGGTCGAGCCCGTGAGCGTCACAGCGGCGATGCGGTCATCGGCGATGATCCCGGCGACCTCGGAGGCGTCCAAGAGGAGCGTGCGCACCAGCCCCTCGGGGCAGCCCGCCTCGCGCATGACCTCCTCGATGGCGAGCGCGCATTGCGGCACGTTGTTGGCGTGCTTGAGGATGGCGCCGTTCCCGGCCGCGAGCGCCGGGGCGGCGAAGCGGAAGAACTGCCAGAACGGGTAGTTCCACGGCATGATGGCCAGCACCACGCCCAGGGGGTCGAAGACTACCGCGCTCTCAGTGGCGTTGGATTCCACGACCTCGTCCGCGAGGAAGCGCGGCGCGGCCTCGGCGTAGAAGTCGCAGGTCCCCGCGCACTTCTCGATCTCGGCCTCGGCCTCGACGATGGGCTTGCCCATCTCGGCGGTGATCAGGGCGGCGTAGCGGGCCTTGCCCGCGCGCAGGACACCCGCCATGCGAGTCAGGAGCCCAACCCGCTCTGCGATGGGCACCCCGCGCCAGGCCCGTTGCGCCGCGACGGCAGCGTCCAGAGCCGCATTGACCTGCTCGGAGGAGTGCGCCTGAAAGCGGGCGAGTTCCGCGCCAGTGGCGGGGTTCACGGAGACGATCATGTCAGTAGTCCTGAAGCTGAGTGGGATGGGCAGCCCGGGCCTCATGGCCCAGCCGCTCGCGCCAGGGGACGATCCAGCCAAGGCCGGCGAGGGTTGTGGAGGCGGGGATGTACTCAAACCCGATCGCGCCGGCGTAGCCGACACGCTCCAGGGCGACGAAGATCGGGGCGAAGCTGATGGCGCCGGTGCCTGGCTCGTGGCGGCCCGGGTGGTCGGCGATGTGGATGTGGCCCAGCCGGTCCGCATGGGCGTGGATCAGGGCCACCGCATCCTCGCCGTTCGCGGCGGCGTGGAAGGTGTCGAGGAGCACCAAGACCTCCCCGGCCCCATATTCCCCCGCGAGCGCAAAGGCCTGCCCGAGCCGGTGCAGGTGGTAGCCCGGCACCGCCGTCCGGCCGATGGCCTCGATCAGGATCGACACCGGCCGCCCTCGGGCGCGCTCCACGGCGGCATCGAGGTTGCGCCGGTAGGTGTCGTTCGCCTGGTCGGAGTCCATGGCGGCAGGCACGACCCCGGCCATGGGATGCACGAAGGGGCAGCCGACCGCCTCGGCGTAGGCGAGGGAACGGTCCAGGCTGTCGAGGAACTCGCGGTCCCGCCCCGGCAGGGCGGCGATGCCCTTCTCGCCCCGAGTCGCGTCCCCCGTGCCAGCGCAAAGCTGGCTGAAGGAGAGGCCAAGATCGTCGAGTCTCTGCCGCATCTCTGCCGCCGGGACGGCGAAGGGCTGCGGATGCTCCACGGCGTCGAAGCCGGCCGCCCGCGCGGCGCCGAGCCGCTCCGCCAAGGGCAGCTCGGTGAAGAGATAGCCGATGTGGGCCGACAGACGGGCCGCGGCTTCGCTTCTCATGTCGCGACGCCCAGAGGTTCGGTGCTGCCCTGCGGGAATACCACGCCGATCCGTTCGGCCTCAGTCGTGAGGTCGATCACGACGTTGTCCGTCACCGGTATGCCAGTACGCCGACGTTCGGCCTCACGGCGCGCTTCGGGCTCGCCGGGCATCATGATCTCGTCCACGCCTGCCGCGCGGGGGAGCGCCTTGATGCGCTCGTGGAAGGTGTCCATCCGGGCTTCGAAGTCGGTCAACGAGAGGAACAGGTCCGGCCGGATCGCGAAGAACAGGTGGCCCACGTTCTGCGGCTCAGAATGGTCGAAGTAGAGGCTCTTCACGTCGCCCCCGAAGTTCGCCCCGGTCAGGACGCCCGAGAGAAGGTCCATGAGGGTCCCGAGGACCGAGCCCTTCACGCCTCCGAAGGGCAGGCAGACCCCCTCGAAGGCCTTGGCGGCGTCGGTGGTCGGGTTGCCGTCGACATCGAGGGCCAGACCCGGCTCGATGGGCTCGCCCCGCATGGCGGCCAAGCGGATCTTGCCGCGCGCGATCACCGTCATGGCCATGTCCATGACGTAGGGCGGGTGCCTCCCGCCCGGGACGCCGGCCGCGATGGGGCTCGCCCCCAGGAAGGTCGTGCGGCCGCCCCACATCGGGATCGCCGGCGAGGAGTTGGTGAAGATCAGGGAGATGTAGCCGGCCTCGATCGCCTGGAGCGCGTAGAGCGCACCCATGCCGAAATGCGTCGATCGGTGGACGCCCACGAGCCCGATCCCGGACTTGGTCGCGAGGCGGCAGGCCTCGTCCATCGCCGTGTGCGACGGCACGAACCCCATGGCGTTGTCGGCGTCCACCGACGCGACCGCGCCCGCGACCTCGGTGACCTTGATGTCGGGCCGGGGGTTCACGAGGCCGGCGCGCAGCCGTTCCAGGTACATCGGTATGCGCGAAACCCCGTGCGAGTCGATGCCCCGGAGGTTGGCCTTGACGAGATCGGCGCCGATGGTCACGGCATGGTCCGAGGACATGCCGGTGCTGGCGAAGACGTCCGCGGCGAAGGTCGCGAGCGCCTCGGGTGCGAAGTACTGGACTGAGCTCATTTCGTCCTCATGGCGGAGGTGGCGAGGGCTTCGGCCTTGGCCCGGCGCCGCGCCCGTTGTCGCATGATCGGGGGGAGGGCGACGAGGAGGGTGGCGAGGAGGAGGAGGGCGAGCGAGATCGGGTGGGTGAGGAAGACGGTGGCGTCGCCCTGGCTGATGGCGAGGGCGCGGCGGAACTGCTGCTCGGCGAGGGGGCCGAGGATGAGGCCGACGATGGCGGGGGCGACGGGGACGTCGAGGGCGCGCATGCCGAAGCCCGCGAGCCCGATGATCCAGAGCGCCCAGACGTCGACGAGGTTGTTGTTGAGGGTGTAGGCGCCCATGGTGGCGAAGACCAGGATGCCGGCGTAGAGCCAGGGGCGCGGGATGGCGAGGAGCCGGACCCAGACGCCGGCGAGCGGCAGGTTGAGGACCAGCAGCATGGCGTTGCCGATGTAGAGGCTGGCGATCAGGCCCCACACGAGCTCGGGCTGGCTGTCGAAGAGCGCGGGCCCGGGCTGGATGCCGTACTGCTGGAAGGCGGCGAGCATGATGGCGGCGGTGGCCGAGGTGGGCAGGCCGAGCGCCAGGAGCGGCGCCAGCACGCCGGCGGCGGAGGCGTTGTTGGCGGCCTCGGGCCCGGCCACCGCCTCGATGGCGCCCTGGCCGAACTCCTCGGGGTGCTTCGCCAGGCGCTTCTCGGCGAGGTAGCTCAGGAAGGTGGGGATCTCCGAGCCCCCGGCGGGCAGCACGCCGATGGGGAAGCCGATCAGCGTGCCGCGCAGCCAGGGCTTCCAGGAGCGGGCCCAGTCCTCGCGGCTCATCCACATCGAGCCCTGGAGGGCGGACAGCTCCTCGGGCTCGAAGCGCCGCCGCGCCGCCGTCCAGAGCGTCTCGCCCACGGCGAAGAGGCCCACCGCCACGATCACCACGTCCACCCCGTCGAGGAGCTCGCGCACGCCCAGGGTGAAGCGCATCTGCCCGGTCTGCAGGTCGATGCCCACGAGGCCCAGCGCCAGCCCCAGCATCAGGCTGAAGAGGCCGCGGGTGATCGAGGTGCCCAGGAGCGCCGTCACCGTGGTCAGCGCCAGCACCATGAGCGCGAAGTACTCGGCCGGCCCGAAGAGCAGCGCGAGCTTGACCATCAGCGGCGCGGCGAAGGTCAGCCCCAGGGTGCCGATGGTGCCGGCCACGAAGGAGCCCAGGGCGGCGGTGGCCAGCGCCTGCGCCCCCCTGCCCCGCCGCGCCATGGCGTTGCCGTCGATGGCGGTGACGATGGAGGCGGTCTCGCCCGGGGTGTTGAGCAGGATCGAGGCGGTGGAGCCGCCGTACATCGCCCCGTAGTAGATGCCGGCGAACATGATGAAGGCCGAGGTCGGGTCCGAGCCGTAGGTCACGGGCAGCAGGAGCGCGATGGTCAGCGCCGGCCCGATCCCCGGCAGCACGCCGATGGCGGTGCCCAGCGTCACGCCCAGGAGCGACCAGAACAGGTTCAGGGGCGTGAGCGCCACCGCGAAGCCGTGGAGAAGGGCGGCCAAGGTGTCCATGGGGAGGGGCTCCGGAGGGCGTCAGGCCAGAAGGCCCAGGGCGGCGAGGAGGGGCTCGATCCAGCGGCCCACCGGCAGGCTCAGGCCGAGGCCGGTGTCGAAGACGAGGAACACGAGCGCGGCGAGGCCGAGGCCGATCAGCCCGTTGAGCAGCCAGGCCCGCCCGCCGAAGCCGCGGGCCACCGCCAGGAAGAGCAGCGCGGCCGAGACGATCCAGCCCAGCCGCTCGAGGAGCAGGAGGAAGCCGAGCAGGCTCCCCGCCACGACCAGCGCCGCCGGCCAGTCCACCGGCGGGAGGACCACCGCCGGCGCGGAACGGGACCAGGCCTCGTAGAGGAGCCGCGCCCCCACGCCCAGGAGCCCCAGCGCGATCAGGGTCGGGAACACCCCCGGCCCCACCACCGTGCGCGCCGCCACCGCCGGCGCCGTCCAGGTGCCCCAGGCGATGGTGGCCGCGAGCCCCACGGCGATGAGGCCCAGGACCGCCTCGCCCACCCGAAATCCCGTCATCTCCGCCTCCTCCCGCCGGGGCCGCGGGGGAGCGCCCGCCCGGCGCTCCCCCCAGGGCTCAGAGCACGCCCGCGTCCTTGAGCGCCTGCTCGACGCGCGTGTTCTCCTCCTCGAGGAAGGCCCGGAACTCGTCCCCGGCGAGGTAGGTGTCGGTCCAGCCGCGCTCGGCGAGGATGGTCCTCCAGGTGTCCGACTTCACCATCGCGTCGATGGCGGCCGCGAGCGCCGCCCTGTCCTCGTCCGACATCTTGGGATGCGCCGCGATGCCGCGCCAGTTCACCACCGCGAGGTCCACGCCCGCCTCCTGGAAGGTCGGCACGTCCACGCCCGCGATGCGCTCGGGGCCCGACACCCCCAGGGCGCGCAGCTCGCCCGACTCGATCTGCGGCGCGAACTCCTCGTAGCCCGAGATGCCCACCGTGGTCTGCCCGCCCAGGATCGAGGCCAGCACCTCGCCGCCGCCGGCATGCACCACGTAGTTGATCTGCGTGGGGTCCACCCCCACCGCCTTGGCGAAGAGCCCGGCGATCACGTGGTCGATGCCGCCGATCGAGCCCCCCGCCCAGCTCACCGCCCCCGGGTCGGCCTTCAGCGCCTCCGCCAGGCCCTGGAGGTCCTGGATCGCCGAGCCGGCCGGCACCACGATCACGTCGTTCTCCCCCATCAGCCGCGCGACGGGCTCCACGTCGGCCAGCGTCACCGGCGACTGCGTGGTCAGGATGCCCCCCACCAGCGCGAAGCCCAGCACCATGGCCGCCGGCCCGCGCGGGTTCGCCGTCACGAACTGCGCCAGCCCCACCGTGCCCCCGCCCCCCGCCACGTCCTCCACCTCGATGTCCGAGGCCAGACCCTCGTCCGTCAAGGCCTGCTGGATCGCCCGGGCGAGCTGGTCGTAGCCCGACCCCGCGCTCGACGGCGCCAGGATCGACAGCGACCCCAGCCCCGCCCCCTCCTGCGCCACCCCCGGACCCGCCAGCAGCGTGCCCGCCGCCACAACCGCAACCATCCTGCGCGTCAACCTGAGCATGGGTCTCCTCCCCTTTGAGGGCCTCGTCGGCCAATGTGCAGCAGAGGCCCTCCTGAGGGCGCCCGCCGAGCTGATTCCAACCGCCCGGGCACAACGCGGCGAGCGCCCGGTGGATCGCCGTCGCCCAGAAGCTGGAGCCGCGCGACGAACCCGTCTCCCCGCGACAGCCCGAGCCTGGACAACTTGAGGAAAGCTAGGCCCATTCTGGCGTTGGCCAAGCCGGTCGCGGGGCCCTCAACAGTCGACCAGAACTCTCGCCACCACTCGGTGCAAGACTATCCCACCCTGAACGTGGGATTGACCCCGTTTTCGCCGTCCTTGCGTAGCACCTGGCGCTCCGTCGCCTTCCCATCGGCTTCGATGTCCCCGTCCGCTCCGGCTCGGCCCATCAAGCCGCGGCGCTGGACGCGAAGGAACGGAGGGCGGGCCTGCTGCAACACGTGCCCTCGTGACCACGCCAGGAGCCCGCCGGCCCCGCCGAGCCTGCGACTCCATCAACCCAGCCGAAGTATGGAAGCCGACGGCCGCATCCAGACGTCTGTCGCGGCCACCAACGTATCGTCTCATGATCCAGCGGAAGTCGCCAATGACGCTCGGTCGGCCCTAGACAAACTCAAGCCATCAAGGTGGATCCCCTTCAAGCCCCGCCCGTGACAGAGGACATCAGGGGCCGCCGACGGGATCGGCTCCAAGACCCGGCCGTTCCAGTCCGGGCCCGCAGTCAGGCGAACAGGATGTCGTCCTCCGGCCAGTTGCTGGCTGGCTGCGGCTCTGCTTGCTCAGGCCCCGGGGAAGAGCCGGTCATGGACCAGCCGCTCCGCCTGCATGGAATAGAGCCTACGAGCCCTGGCCAGGAAACTCGTCGTCCCGCCGTCCTTCAGGTCCATTTCGTCCAGCGAGTCGTCCAAGTCCTCCGCCACGCCGGCGAGGCTTGCCGCCATCTCGGCGAAGCATTCGATCTCCTTCCGGGCGTCCTCGACCAGCTCCACCAACTCGCCAGCTCCGCGGACCCGTTCGAGCTCTCCAAGGTGCTGCCGAACCCGGTCCGACAGCGACATCACCTCCGACGTGGCGCTCCCGGCGCCCTGGAGCGCCGCGGCCAAGTCCTCGTCCGCACCGGCATGGAGATCGCCGGCGGCCGCGACGACGCCCTCGAGGTCCCGTCTCAGCCGCGACATGACGTCGATGATGCTCCGGGCGATCTGGCGCTGCTGTTGCGCCACCTCCTCCATCGCCCGGCCCTCGGGCCCCAGGCGGGAGGCAAGGAGGATGGCGTTGAGGCCCAGCACCGTCATGCGACGCTCGAACTCGGCGGCGCTGCCGGCATCCTGTCCGGCGTCGGCCAGCGTCTCGGCCAGACTCCGGGACGAATCCGTCAGTCGATGGGTGGTCTCCGCCAGTCGGCCGATGACCGCCTCGATCCGCCCCGAGGCCGAGACGAGGCCCCCCAGTCCTTCTCGCCCATCGCTCCGCGGCGAACCGATCGCGCCGGCCCGGGGAATGTCTGCGGCTGTGCGGGCCAGCGCGGCGAGATGCTTGACGGCGCCGCGGGACGACCGGTCCAGGTCGCCGAGGGCCGCCCGAATCTGGGCCGCCGCAAGGATGCGGAGCGCCCGCGCCGCATCGGGGGAGCCCACGTCCTCCGCCATCGCGAGGATGGACTCCACATGCTCGAGTCGCTGGCGGAAGGCGTCACCGACCTGCAGGTGCAGGATCACTTGTCCGACCCGTCCTTCGAGCGCCTCGAAGCGCTTCGAGACCAGCCGCGCCGAACGGGCCACCCTCCCGTCGCGCGAACGCGCCTAGATCAGGGCCGCGAATTCCCTCAGGGCCGGAAGTGCCTCTGCGCCCGACACCTCGGCCAGGGCGGCCGCCCCGAGCTCGACCTCGCGGAGCTCCGCCTGCCCGGCCGCGATGCGGAGCGCCAGGTCCGACACCATCCCCGCGACCTCGCCGAGGACGGACCGCATGCTCCGGGCCAGCCCGTCGATCGTGCCGCCGTCCGAGTTGAGGCTGCGGCTCACCACCAGGGCGTTGAGCGAGACCAGGGTCGCCGTTCGCGCCAAGCCGCGCAATTCATCGAGGCGGTGCCGTCCTTCGCTCATGTGGCGGTCCAGAGCGCCGGCCGTGGTCCGACACCGATCCGCCTTGGCCCGCACCTGCGCGCTCAAGTCCTCCAGCCTTGGCTGAAGGGACTTCAGCCGCGCCATCGCCTCGGGCGACAGGGTTTCGGCCAGGGCCACGAGGGAGGATGCAGTGGCGCCCAGGTCCTCCAGCGCGCCGAGCATGGCGTCGAGCGCGGCGCCGTAAACCACCTCGGTCCGCCTCCGGATGAAGGCCACCCGACCCGACGGCGACGGGCCGTGAACGGGCAGGTCGGGATGCTCAGCGGTCGACGGCAACGTTCTTCCTCCCCCAGTTCACGATCTCGCCGGCCATCCTGTCCAGCGGCAGGGCCTGGTCGGTGGCTCCCATCCGCAGGGCCTCGCGGGGCATCCCGAAGACCACCGACGTGGCTTCGTCCTGGGCAGCCGTCCGCGCCCCGGCCTGCCGCATCTCCAAGAGGCCGCGCGCCCCGTCGTCGCCCATGCCCGTCAGCAGGAGGCCAAGGGCGTTTCCCCCGGCCGCTTGTGCGACCGACCGGAACAGCACGTCCACGGAGGGCCGGTGCCGCGCGACGTAGGGACCGTCGACGACCTCGACGTGGTACGAGGATCCCACGCGCCGCAGCAGGAGATGATGGTCCCCGGGGGCGATCAGCGCCAGCCCGGGCCTGAGCACGTCCCCCGACGCCGCCTCGGAGACCTTCACCCGGCAAAGGCCGTCGAGTCGCTGGGCGAAGGCCATGGTGAAACGCTCCGGCATGTGCTGCACGATGACGACCGGAGGCGCGTCCGGCGGCAGGTCCTTCAGGATGGTCGCGAGCGCCTCGGTTCCGCCCGTGGAAGCGCCGATGGCCACGAGCGGAGCAGTTCGCGGCACCCGGGCGGCGTTCGGCGTCGGAGGGGGCAGGACCACGTCGGCAGTGTGCTTGGGACCCGGCTGCAGGACGCGCGGCGCCGACCGACGCGTTGCGCGACGGGACTGAACAGCGGCGCGCACCGCGTCGCAGACCCTGATCTGGGCCTCCTGCCGCTCCTGCGACGTCGCAAGGTTCGGCTTGCCGATGACCTCGGCTGCGCCCAGTTCCAGCGCCCGCATGGCCGTCCGGGAGCCCGCCTCGCTGAAGCTCGAGCAGATGATGACCGGCAGGGGCCGCTGCGCCATGATCTTGCCGAGGAACGTCAGCCCGTCCATGCGCGGCATCTCGATGTCGAGCAGCATGACATCGGGCACCATCTTGCGCATCTGCTCGGCCGCCTCGAAGGGGTCCGCCACGGCAGCGATCACCTCGATGTCCTGATCGGCGGAGAGGAGCATCCTGAGCCCCCGCCGGATGCTCGCGCTGTCATCTACGATCATGACCTTGATGGGGTCCTTGGGAAGGGTGTGCGTCATCGAGGAACCGTGTTGCCGTGAACCGCCAGGATTGGGCGCGTCAGTCGCCATTCGAGCACGCCGCCTCAGCCGAGCCGCTCGAAGACGGCGGGTGCGATCGCCCTCAGATCGGGCTGTCGGACGATCATCGACTCGGCATGGCCGACGATCAGGTGACCGCCGACACGACCCGATGCTGGGTCGGGGGATCGAAGTAGATGAGCACGTTCCGCAGGAAGACCGCGTCGAGGTCGCGGTCCACCGAATAGCTCTCGGTCATGAGGTTCATCTCCTCGAAACGCACGCGCTGCCGGAGCTCCGGCACGATTCGCCGCAGCGCGGTCCCATCCGCATCGCGCCCCACCATGGCGTAGCGGTCGCGCAGCGCCCCCGGGACAGGCGCCAGATCCACCTCGGGGTAGATGGCGCGCCGCGCCGCCGACAGCACGCGGTGAGAGATGTCCGTGCCCAGCACCGCCCAGTCGAGCTCGGGCGAGCGTGCCCGCGCCTCCGCCAGGATCATGGCGGCCGACCACGCCTCCGCTCCGGTCGAGGCCGCCGCGCTCCAGAGCTTGAAGGCGACCCGGCCGCCGCGACGGCGTGCCGCCAGGGCTTGCGGGATCATGCGCCCCCAGAGGACCTCGAAATGCGACGGCTCGCGGAAGAAGTCCGTCTTGTTCGTCGTGATGAGGTCGATCACATGGGGCAGCTCGCTCCGGACGCCGCCTTCCTCGAAGAGGAAGCCGAAGTAGGCCGCCATGTCGGGCAGGCCGAGCGCGAGGAGGCGCGGCCGCAGGCGACCTTCGATCATCCGCCCCTTGCTCTCCGGCAACTGGATGCCCGTCGTCTCGTGGACAAGTTGCCGGAACCGGGCCGCGTTGCGGTCCTGCGCGAGGGCCAGGCTCATGGGGTCCCCAATTCCACGGGCATCGCTTCCCGCACCTCGGTCGGCGACCGAGCCGCGAAGGTCGAGATGACGTCCCGGTCGAACAGGCCCTCCACCCTCAGCACGGCCACGAAGGTTCCATTGCGCCGGCCGATGCCCTCGACCATCCTCTGGTCCCAGTCGATGAACGCCGCTTCCGCGAGCGGCTCCAGCCGGCTGTCGTCCAGTCCGGTGACCTCGATGACCCGGTCCACCCGGAGGGCCACCCGGAGCGGTCCCGCCTGTTCGGTGCGGGGCCGAAGCTGGAGCACCATGATCCGCGTGTCGGGCTGGTCGGCGCGGGATGACTCGCCCAGGAGGGTCCTCAGGTCGATCACCGCG
Organism: Rubellimicrobium mesophilum DSM 19309; assembly: GCF_000600335.2. Lineage (GTDB taxonomy): Bacteria > Pseudomonadota > Alphaproteobacteria > Rhodobacterales > Rhodobacteraceae > Rubellimicrobium > Rubellimicrobium mesophilum. Next base: position 98,436 of record NZ_KK088556.1, read on the forward strand.
ACCGAGCTGCCACGCACGTCGATGACCCCAAGGAGATGCCGTGGCGCGTTGGGGAGGCGCGACACGGGTCGGGGATCGAGAATCTCCTGCACCAAGGCCACGGGAAGGGCGAAGAGCGACTCGCCCATGCCGAAGGTTACGACCGGTCCATCCTGCATGTCGCGTTCCCCCATGTCTCAGGCCGCGTGTTCAGCACGGACGAACTGGGCGTCGAGCTCGTCCTCGCCCGGTCCCATGTCGAGATCGAAGCCACCACCCGCGCCTCTGCGGCCGGAGCGCACGTTCCGGGGCAACGCGGGCTGCGGCTGGCGCGGCCGGGCCTCAGGCAAGGCAGCCGGTCCGGCGATGTCCTGGCCGGTCTGGAAGAAGCCCATGGAGGTGCGGAGCGCCTCGGCCTGACCGGCGAGTTGCTCGGCGGCGGACGACATCTCCTCTGCGGCCGACGTGTTCTCCTGCGTCACCTTGTCGAGTTCCTGGATGGCAAGGTTCACCTGGGTCGCGCCAGTGGCGAGCTCCTGCGAGGCGGTGCTGATCTGGCTCACCAGCAGGGCCGTGCGCTCGATGTCGGGCACGAGGTCGTCGAGCATCCGCCCCGCGCCCTCGGCCGCGCGCACCGTGGAGGCCGACAGGCTGCCGATCTCGCCCGCCGCGTTCTGGCTCCGCTCCGCGAGCTTGCGCACCTCCGAGGCGACGACCGCGAAGCCGCGCCCATGCTCGCCCGCCCGCGCCGCCTCGACGGCGGCGTTGAGAGCCAGGAGGTCCGTCTGGCGCGCGATCTCCTGCACCACCAGGACGCGCTCCGCGATGGTCTTCATCGCGGTCACCGCCTTGGCGACGGCCTGGCCCGAGCTGCGGGCGTCGGCTGCGGACTTGGCCGCCATGGCCTCGGTCTCGGAGGCGTTCTGGGCGGTCTGCTTGATGTTGGCGGTCATCTGCTCCATCGACGACGACGCCTCCTCGGTCGAGGACGCCTGCTCGGTCGCCCCCTGGCTGAGCTGCGTGGCCGTCGACGCCATCTGGACCGCGCTGCCCGCGACGTGCCGGGCGTTCCCGCCGGCTTCGCCCACCACCTGGCGCAACCGTTCCACCATGTCGGCCTGGCTTCTCATGAGGTCCCCGATCTCGTCGCGGCTGTAGCTCTCGACCGTCCCGGTCAGGTCGCCCGCGGCCACGCGGCGCGACAGGTCGAGCGCGCGGCGAAGGCCACGCGAGAGACCGGTCATGATCCAGGCGCCGCTGACCCCTCCCAGGAGCATCACACCCGCCAGGATGCCGAGGAGGATGGCGCGGGAACGGACGTAGAGCTGCTCGGCCTCCGCCCTGGAGCCGTTCATGTGATCCAGGTTGTCCTGGATCATCTGCCCGATCAGGGCCTCGACCTGTTTCACGATCGGCGCGACCTGGGTCACGATGGCGATGGCTTGCTCCTCGGTCCCAGGGGTGCCCTGCCGGGACAGGGCCATGGCCCGGTCGTTGGCGGTGCGGATCTGATCGTTCAGCGTGTTGTACTGGTCCAGTTGCTGCCGATCCTTCTCGTCGGCGAGTTCGGCCAGTCCTGCCAGGACCTGCTCGCGATGGGCGCGGACGCTATCGATCTGGTGCTCGATCTCGGTCATCCGATCGGGATCGTTGAAGAGGATGTGTTCCCGAACGCCGCGCCCGACGAGCAACTGATCGGCCCAGAGGTCCTGGGTCAGGCGAAGGGACTCCACGTTGTCCGAGACCAGGGTGGTGAGGCTGTGATTCAGGCGGGACAGGGACGCCACCGAGGCGAACATCATTCCGGCCGAGGCGACGCCGATGACCAGGAAGGTCGTCGCGAGCTTCGTCTTGAGGGTGAGGCGCATGGTCGATCCTATGATGTATGGCTTCGAGGCGTGGGCCGAGCACCGCCCGGACCGGCACGCTGGCTGTCGAAGATTGCGGGAAGGTCAGGGATCATGAGGACGCTGCCGCCGATGTTGACCATGCACTCGACCATGTCCGGGGGCCAACTGGTCCCCACCGCCGGCACGGCCTGAAGGGCGTCGCCCTCGATCCGCATGACCTCGTGCACCGCGTCGGCGACGATGCCGACCACGGCGGGCCGCCCCGCGAGCGGCAGGTCGAGCACGAGGATCCGGGCATCCGGGCCGAGCGGGTCGCGCGGCATCCGAAGGGGAACCCGGAGGTCGGCCAGCGGCACCACGGTCCCGCGCACGTTGACGAGGCCTCGGCAGAACTCGGGCGCGCCGGGGACGCGCGCCACGGCGACAGGCTCCAGAACCTCGCGCAGGACCTGGGCCCGGATGGCCAGCGCATCTCGGCCGAGTTGCAGGGTCACCACGTCGAGGCTGCCGCTCGTCGTGGCATGGGGGACGGGAATGACGGTCATGCGAACACCTCCTTGGGGTGATCCTCCGACAGGGTCGGGTGCCACTCGGGGCTGGCCAGGCCCGTGACGTCCAGGATCAGCGCGACCGAGCCGTCTCCCAGGATCGTCGCGCCGGAGAGGGCCCCCAGGCCCGAATGCAGGGCCGAGAGCTGCTTGATGACGGTCTGGTTCGACCCGATGATCCGGTCCACGACCAGCCCCAGGCGGGAGTCGCCCGCGGTCACCACCACGACCTTCTGGTAGGGGCCGGGCTCGCCCTGCGTGGCGAGGATCTCGCGCAGGAAGAGGTAGGGAACGAGGCGGCCCCGGATGTCGATGAGGCGCGAGGTCCGGTCCTCCCCCGCCTTGTCGGGAAGCTCGACGATCTCCTCGACCGCCCCGAGCGGGATGATGAAGCGCTCGCCACCGACCTCGACGAGAAGGCCGTCGATGATCGCCAGCGTGAGGGGAAGCCGAAGGGTCACGCGGGTGCCCTGCCCCGGCTCGGACGAGAGGTCGAGGCGTCCCCGCAGGTCCGTGACGGTGCGCCGGACCACGTCCATCCCCACGCCCCGTCCCGACAGCTCGGTCAGCCGCTCGGCCGTCGAGAAGCCGGGCGCCAGGATGAGGCGGAACAGATCGGCCTGCTCGATCTCGGCATGGCGCGAGAGAAGCCCCACCTCGATCGCCTTGGCCCGGATGCGCGCGGCATCGAGGCCCCGGCCGTCGTCCGACAGCTCGATCACGACCTCGGTCCCGGAGTGGCGCGCGGCCAGCGTCAGCCGCCCTGCCGCGGGCTTGCCATGGGCCAGGCGCGTGGCGGGCTCCTCCAGGCCATGGTCCGCGGCATTGCGGATGAGGTGCATGAGGGGCTCGGCGAGCTGCTCGACGACGGTCTTGTCGAGCTCGGTCTCCTCACCCAGGATGACGAGGTCGATGGGCTTGCCGATCTGCGCGGCCAGGTCGTGCACGAGCCGTCGGAAGCGCCCGGTGATCGAGGACAGCGGGGTCATGCGGATCGACATGGCGGCGTCGCGCATCCCGGTGGCGAGTCGCTGGATGTCCTCGGTCACCGACACGAGCGCAGGCAGCCCGCTCCCGGCGGCGATCTCGGCCAGCCGCGCCTCGGCGATGATGAGCTCGCCCACGCGGTCCATCATCTCGTCGAGCCGGCTGGCCGCGATGCGGATCAGCCCGCCCCCCGTGGCCGTGGCGCCGTCGGGGCGTCCAGCCTTGGCGGGCGCGGCCTCGGCCCTGGGGGCTCCCGCCACAACCGGTGCCTCGGCGGGGGGCG
>NZ_KK088557.1 GCF_000600335.2 Rubellimicrobium mesophilum DSM 19309
CCCCAGCCCCGCCCCCTCCTGCGCCACCCCCGGACCCGCCAGCAGCGTGCCCGCCGCCACAACCGCAACCATCCTGCGCGTCAACCTGAGCATGGGTCTCCTCCCCCTTGTGTCGCTCGTCCTCGATCGTTCGGCCGCGGCCCTCCTCAGGGCGCCGTCTTGGGTTCTCCGGTCGGCGCGAGCCTTTGGCAGAGCTGCTCCGTGAACCCTTCGGTTCCAAGCGTGCCGCCGAGGTCGCGCGTCCGGGTCGCCGGATTCCTGATGGTCTCTTCCACCGCCGCCTCGACCAGCGACGCCCCCTGCGAAAGCCGGGCGTCGCCGTGGCGCTGGCCCAGCCATTCCAGCAGCATGGCCAACGACAGGATCAGCGAGGTCGGGTTCGCCACCCCCTGCCCCGCGATGTCCGGCGCCGAGCCGTGCTGCGCCTGGGCCACGCAGATGCCGTCCCCTGCGTTGATCGAGCCGCCGAGGCCAAGCGACCCGCAGAGCTCGGAGGCCTCGTCCGAAAGGATGTCGCCGAACATGTTGGTCGTGACGATCACGTCGAACCTGTCGGGCGAGCGGATCAGGTGCGCGGCGGCGGCATCCACGATCAGCTCCTCGAGCTGCACCTCCGGGAATTCCTGCGCGACCTTGCGGACCTCGCGCAGGAACAGCCCGTCCGACAGCTTGACCACGTTGGCCTTGTGGACCGCCGCGACCTTCCTGCGGCGGCCGCGCGCCAGATCGAAGGCCGCGCGGGCCACGCGCGACGAGGCGCGTGCCGTGATCTTCCGCACCGACAGGGCCATGTCGGGATCCGGCATGAACTCCCCGCTGCCGGCGAACATGTTGCGGTCCGAGTAGAAGCCCTCGGTGTTCTCGCGCACGATCACGAGGTCCATGGGCTTGCGCAGGATCGAGAGGTCCGGCAGCGACCGGCACGGGCGGATGTTGGCGAAGAGCTCGAACTTGGTTCGAAGCTCGCCCGAGGGATTCAGGCCGCCCCTGTCCTTGGGCGGATACTCGTAGTGCGAGACCGGCCCCAGGATCACGCCGTCCACCTCGGGGATGCGGCGCATCACCGCCTCGGGCAGGGTGGTGCCCTGCGTGGCCAGGGAGGCAAGGCCGATGTCCATGCTCTCGACCTGAACATCGAGCGACAGCCGCACCCGCACGGCGTCGAGCACGCGCAGGGTTGAAGCCGTGATCTCGGGGCCGATTCCATCGCCCGGCAGCACCAGCAGTCGCATTCGTCCCCCTACGCCTGGACGCCCGCCTCAGGTTGGTCTTTTGATCCTTGCAAATGCCGACTACGCGCCATTTTGGTATTTCACAAGCGTAAAGACCCGATATGATGCGTGGCATGGATACCAACCCGACCCCTCTCGTCCTCCGCTTGGCGAACGGCATGGTCGAGGAGATGCGCGCCGATGACCTGAAGCCGGGCGATCGCGTGACCGAGCGCAAGCTCGCGGAGCGCTTCCGCGTCGTCCCGCTCGCCGGTCCGCAGCGCCTTGTCCCTGCTCGTGAGGGCCGGTGTTCTGGTTCCAGGGGAACGCGGCTGCCGGATCGTCGATCTCGGGGCGGCCGAGGCCCTGCCCGTGCTGCGGGAGCCGCCGAGCGAGGACGAGGCCGCCTATCGGCGAATCGCCGACGACCGGGTCGCCGGCGACCTGCCGGAGCGGATCACCGAGAACGAGCTCCTGCGGCGCTACAGCCTCACCCGCGCGCGCCTGACGCGGCTCCTGAGGCGGATGGCGCAGGAGGGCTGGATCGAGCGGCTGCCAGGTCATGGCTGGACCTTCCTGCCCATCCTCACCTCGCTCGAAGCCTACGAGGACAGCTACCGCTTCCGCCTCGTCATCGAGCCGGCGGCCCTGCTCGAGCCGCGCTGGACGCTCGACCGACATGCGCTGGAGGCTCGGCGCGCCGAGCAGGTCTGGCTGATCGACGGTGGCGTGTTCGAGGTGCCCGACACCAGGCTCTTCGAGATGAACAGCGGCCTGCACGAGACGATCATGGAATGCAGCCGCAACGCCTTCTTCATCGAATCGCTGCGCCGGGTCGACCGCCTGCGCCGCCTCATCGACTATCGGCAGATGCTCGACCGCGACGTGACGCGGGAGCGCTGCCAGGAGCATGTGGCCATCCTCGACCGAATCCTCTCCCGGAAGAACGAGGAGGCATCCGATCTCATGCGGCGCCACCTGAGCAAGCTTAGGGGCCTCAAGACGGTGGCACGGGAACGGCGGGCCGTCGATCCTGTGCCGCAGGCGCAACCAGCATCCCTATCCTAGGCGGCTTTCCGTCGTCCTGCTGGCTCGCCCTCCGCGTCTCCGATCCCGCAAGGGAACCATTGGGCGGCCGACCCAGAGGCGGCCCATCCACGTCACGTTTCCGGTGATGAGCCATCGGCCCCGCCGCTGCCCTTCGCCTGCGCCTCCAGCCAGGATGGGGCGCCTGAACCGGCCCGGATCGGGCGGCAGGGGTCATCGAGCCCGCTGCGGGTCCGACGTGCTCATAGGTCCTGGATCTGGCCGGTTCCCGTCCGGCACACCCTTGGGCGCGTGCTCTCTCGCTATTCCGACAAGCCCGCTGCCGCGAAGTCGATGCCGACCGACGCGCGGATCAGGTCGAGCGTCTCCATGGTGTCGAGCGAGGCGTCGAGCGGGCGGCAAAGGGTTTCGGTCCGGCCCGCGGCGATGCAGCGCGCGACCTCGGCGGCCTCGTGGAACAGCCCCTCGAAGTGCCGCCCCGCAGGCTCCTAGTAGCGCAGGACGACGTCGTTCCCGCGCGACCGCAGCTCGAAGGGACCGGGGAGGTTGAACTCGCTGCCGAAACGGAGCGTGGCCTCCGTGCCGATGATTGCGGCCTGGGTCGGGCTGAAGCCATAGGGCGACGTGGCCATCGTGCCGATGTTCCCGGCCGCGTTGCTCATCACGACGGCGAGCTGGCCGTTGACGCCACTCGGGTCCGGCTGACCCAGGCCTGCCACGCGACCCGGCACCCCCATCAGCTTCGTGATGAGCGAGACCGGGTAGGTCCCGAGGTCGAGGAGCGGCCCGCCGGCGAGCTTGGGGTCGAACAGGCGATGGCTCGGGGGCAGGTATTCGCCGTATTCGGTCCAGACCGAGCGGACCTCGCCCAGTACGCCCGACTCGAGGACCTGCTCGATCACGTCGAACTTCGGCAGGAAGTAGGTCCAGAGCGCCTCCGCGAAGAACACGCCCTTGGAGCGGGCGAGCGCCACCATCTCGGCCGCCTGCGCGCGGGTGAGCGCGATGGGCTTCTCAACCAGCACGGGCTTGCCCGCATTCAGCGCCAGCAGCGCGTGCTCGTGGTGCAGGTTGTGCGGCGTGGTGACATAGACGACGTCGACCCCGGGGTCCGCCACGAGGTCCTCGTAGCTGCCATGCGCGCGAGGGATGCCATGCTGCGCGGCAAAGTCCCTGGCGGTCCCAGCGCTGCGCGACCCGACGGCGGCGATGATCTGGCGAGTATGGGCCTGCACGCTGGCGATGAACTGGCGGGCGATCCAGCCGGTCCCGAGGATGCCCCATCGCAGCGCGGGCGCCTCCATGGGCGAGGGCACGCGCGAGGGCGGCAGGGCGGTGGGGAAGGTCATGGCGCGTCTCCGTGTGGGGGCTCAGGCCGGGATCGTTTCCCAGGCGCGGGATTGCAGGCTGCGCTCCATGGCGTCGATGACGCGCTCGTTGGCAAGGCCGAAGTCGAAGTTGGGATAGCAGTCGGCGCCGTTGGCGATGCCCTCGATCAGGTCGCGCACCTCGATCACCTTGACGTCGAAGTAGCCCAGGCCCCCGCCCGCGAAGTCGAAGCCGAAGAAGGCCGAGAACTGCGGCACCTGGCTCCCGGCGTAGATCGTCTTGAAGCCCCGGTCGGGCTTGGGGTCGCCGAAGCGCGAGACCTTGAGCTCGTTGAAGCGCTCGCCGTCCATGATGATGGTGCCCTCGGTGCCCGAGACCTCCCAATAGATGCCGAAGACCTTGCCCGCCGCGACGCGGCTCGCCTCGATGGTGCCGCCCGCGCCCGAGCGGAAGCGGACCAGCGCCTGGATCTGGTCCTCGTTCTCGACCTCGGCGCGCGGCGCATCGGCCCCCCGCCGCGCGCTAGCCCGAGCCGCCCTGCGGGACGGGCCGCGTCGGGAAGTAGGTCTGCGCCTGGGCGATGGTGCTCTCGATGTCGCCCATCAGGTACTGCGCGACCGAGATCACGTGGCTGCCCAGGTCGCCCAGCGCGCCCGAGCCCGCCTCCTTGCGGGTGCAGCGCCAGGAGAACGGCAGGTCTGGGTCGTTGAAGAAGCCCTGCGTCGAACCAGCCGCGGAACCGCATGGGCTGGCCGATGTCGCCACGCTCGATCAACTGCTTGGCGAGCATCGCGGCCGGCGTCTTGACGTTGTTGAAGACGACCATGGTCTTGACGCCCTTGGCCTTGGCGGCGGCCATCTCATCGGCCTCGGCCAGCGTCACCGATAGGGGCTTCTCGCAGTAGACGTGCTTGCCCGCCGTGATGGCCGCCAGCGCCATCTCGTGGTGCAGCGCGTTGGGCGAGGTGATGTCCACCACGTCGACGCCAGGGTCGCTGACCAGCGCGCGCCAGTCGCCCGTGGACCTCTCGAACCCGAAGCGGCGCGCGGCGCTCGCGGCGAGTTCCTCGCTTGCATCGGCCAGCATGTAGAGATGCGGCACGGCGGGCAGGTTGCGGTAGAGGAGCTTCGCACGGGCGAAGGCGTCGGCATGGGCCTGCCCCATGAAGCCCGATCCGATCAGGCCGATGTTCAGTCGCTTGGTCATGCTCATTCTCGGAACAGCGCGGTGACGTGGTCGAAAGCCCGCTTCGTCGCGGCCCTGGGGCTCGCCTCGGGGCGGGACGGGTCCTGTTCGGCCTCGACGATCAGCCAGCCCTGGTAGCCCGAGCGGCGGACGAAGTCAGCGACCGGCGCGAAGTCGACCGCCCCATCCCCCGGCACGGTGAACATCCCCATCCGGACGGCGTCGTTGAACGACAGGTCCCGCTCACGCACCTCGGCCAGCCGCTCGGCCCGCACGTCCTTGAGGTGGATGTGGGTGACGAGGTCGCCGAAGCGCTCGAAGAGCCGGGCGTAGTCCCAGCCCGCCGCGAAGGCGTGGCCGGTGTCCACCAGCAGGCCGCAGCGGGCGCGCTCGATGACGCGGGACACCTCGTCGAAGGTCTCGGCCACCATCATCAGGTGGTGGTGATAGGCGAGCTTGAGCCCGTGCTCGCCGAAGAGCCGCACCTCGAACTCGCGCAGCCGGTCGGCGTAGGTCGTGGCCTCGTCGGCGGTCAGCCGGACCCGGTTCGTCATCGGGATGTCGAGCGGCGTCTCTGGCGCCATGCGGCCCACGGGGCCATAGACCATCACCTCGGCCCCAAGCGCGGCGAGGAGCGTGGCGTGGTCGCGCACCGCCTCCATCTCGGCCGCGATGTCGCGCTCGGCCAGGAAACCGGAGTGCCAGCCAGAGGCGAGCGCCAAACCATGCGCCTTGAGGAGCGGCCCCAGCACCGCGAGATCGCGCGGAAACTTGCGGCCGAGCTCGACGCCCGCGTAGCCGTTGCCGGCGGCCTCGGAGAGGCAGGTCTCCAGCGGGATGTCGCCGCCCAGCTCCTCGAGCACCTCGTTGGTCCAGGAGAGCGGCGACACGCCGAGGCGGACGCCGGCGGGAAGGTTGGCTTGGGTCATGGGCGGCCTCAAGGTTGCCAGTCAGGAGTGAGCGCGACGGGTGCGCCAGTGGCGATGGATACGAGCGCGGCCTCGGCCAGGCGCTGTGCCTCGATGCCGTCGCGGATGCCCGCGAGTGGCGCGGCGGCGCTGCGGACCATCTCGACGAAGGCGGCCATCTCGGTGCGGTAGGCGGCCTCGAAGCGGCTGATGAAATAGTCCATCGGCGGGGCGGTCGCGCGCCGGCGGGGCCGGCGATGCGAACGTCGCTCTGGGGCCGGTTGTCGATGAACAGGACCTCGTTCGCGCAATGCGCCTCGAGCCGCTGGTCGTAGCCCAGGGGCGCGCGCCGGTTGTTCGACATCTGCACCATCCGCCCCGAGGCGGTGAGCATCGTCACCATCAGGCTGTCGATGTCCCCCGCCGCGCCGATGGCAGGGTCGATCTGGCAGTTGCCCACGGCGTAGACCGAGACGATCTCCTCGCCCGTCATGTAGCGGGCCTGGTCGAAGTCGTGGATCGCCTGGTCCCGCAGCATCCCGCCCGAGACCCGGACATAAGGGATCGGCGGCGGCGCCGGGTCGCGGGTGTGCATGACGAGCTGCTCGAGCCGCCCGCTGGTGCCCGCCGCGATACGCTCGCGCACGGCACGGAAGCTGGGGTCGTAGCGGCGCTGGAAGCCCAGCATCGCCGGCAGGCCCGAGGCCTCGACCTGAGCGGCGACGCGGGCGACGGTGGGGAAGTCGAGGCTGATCGGCTTCTCGCAGAAGATCGCCTTCCGCGTGGCCACGGCGTCCAGCAGCAGCGCCGCATGGGTGTCGGTCGGGCTGGCGATGACCACGCCTGACACATCGGGGTCGGCAAAGGCCTCGCCGGGCTCGACCACTTGCGCCCCGGTGCGGGCGGCCAGCTCGTCGCGCGCGGCGCCGACGACGGGATCGACCAGGTACTTCAGCCGCACCCCGGGCAGCGTCGCCAGGTTCCGCGCATGGACCTGGCCGATCCGGCCCGTCCCGGACACGGCAAGCTCGATCATCGATCCCCTCCCCAAGCCCTTGATCGGGGCTTGCATAGGACGGAGCGCCGCGGGCAGGAACGATTACGTTGAAGAGATCTCTTCAAGGGACGGACGTCGGGACCATGGGACGAAAGACGACCGCGCGATGTGGCCAAGGCGGCCGGTGTCTCGGCCTCGACCGTCGACCGCGTCCTCAATGCGTCGGGCGATCTGCCCTGAAGGCCGCACTCGCCCGCCCTCCTCAGGGGATCTGCCGGTCGCATGGCAACCGATCCGGCCGGAGCGTTCAGCAGATGCGGGACGTCCCACAATAGCGAGGCTCCATCTCCTGACCGGGGCGGAAGACGAGGGACACGCGTGGGCCGCTCATGTCCGATCTCTTCGCCCCTTGGCCCCGTCTCACCGACCCCAGCCGAACGTTCCATGGCCAAGGCCCTGTGCACCCGAGCCCGAGGATCGCTATGGATCCGGCGTTCCGAGGGCGGCGCATGGCCGCCTGCCCTCACCGACAGATGCAGTGCTCGCCGAGGTCGCCGATGCAACCCGCTCTTCACGTCCGCTCCTATGATGGCGCCGGGGTGCTCCACGCGCATGACTTCGTGCAGGTCGTGATGCCCCTGCAAGGCGAGCTGGAGATCGAGATCGCCGGACGTGGGGCGCGGTTGTCCTCGGGGCTGTCGGCGTTCGTGGCCCCCGGAGAGGTACACACGCAGGCGGGGCATGGGTCCAACCGCTCGCTGATCCTGGACATGCCGGCCGCCGCGCTCCCCGACGCCGCCCAGGACAGCCTCCGGCGGGGGTGCTTCTTCGCGCCCCGGCCCGCGATGCGGCAACTGCTCGACTTCGCGGCCTTGCGCATGGCCTCCTGCGACCTCGCGGACCACGAGCGGGCCGCCTTGGCCTGCCTCCTGACCGGTACCTTCGGCCAGCCCGATCCGGGCCGGCGGACCCTCGAGCTCCTCCGGCAGGCCATCCGGCGCGAACCGGGGGCGGAGTGGTCGGTGACGCGCCTGGCACGGGAGGCGGGCGTCAGCCGGTCGGGCCTGTACCGGCTCCTGGCGGAGGACGGCGACACCTCCCCTGGCCGGTTCATCACCCGCGCCCGGCTGACGGCGGCGCGCAGCCTCCTGTCCGACCGTCGCCTGCCTTTGGCCGAGGTCGCCCTGACCTGCGGCTTCTCGGACCAGAGCGCCCTCACGCGGGCCATGCGGAGGGAGACAGGCCGCACCCCGGGCGCGTGGCGTCGCGCGGACGGGACGCCCGGCCCATAGGCTGGAACGCCCGGCCAAGAGGTCGGGCCCGCGTTCGGGTATGCTCCACCGGAATCCATGTGATGGAGTCCGGGATGACGACCTCCTCGAGACTGCCGGGCGTCGGCGCCATCCTGATGGCGGCGCTCCTCTGGGGCACGACCGGAACGGTCCAGACCTTCCTGCCGGAGGACCGCGATCCCCTTGCGGTCGGCGCCCTCCGGCTCCTGGTCGGCGCGTCGACGCTGCTGCTGATCGCGCTGGCCCGGCCCGAGAGCCGGCGGGCCTTCGCGCGCCTGCCCTGGGGCGGCATCCTCCTCGCGGGCCTTGCCATCGGCGGCTACAACCTCCTGTTCTTCCGGGCGGTGACGGAGACGGGGGTTGGCATCGGCACGGCCATCGCCATCGGCAGTGCGCCGCTGTGGGCCACCGCCTTCGAGGTGATCGTCAATCGGGAGCGGCCCGCGGGCCTGCGGCTGCTCGGGCAGGGCGTCGCCATCCTCGGCGTGGGCTTCCTGGCCCTGGCCGGCGGCGGCCAGGCGGGCTCGCTCCTCGGGGTCGCGCTCGCGGCCGGGGCGGCGGCCTGCTACGCGACCTACTCCATGGTCACCAGCCAGGTGGGCCATCGCGCGCCTCCGGCAACGACCGCCGCCGCGACCTTCGGCGTGGCGGCCCTCATGACCTCGCCCGTGCTGGCCGTCGCGCCCCTGGGCTGGATGGCCTCCCCTCAGGGCTGGATGTGGATCGGCTTCCTCGGCGTGGGCGTCACGGGCCTTTCCTACGCGCTCTACACCTGGGGCCTGACGCGCGTCGCCGCCTCGACGGCCGTCACGCTCGCGCTGGCCGAGCCGGTCACGGCTTGGCTCCTGGCCAGCGCGGTGGTGGGCGAGACGGTCACGGGGCAGAAGGTCCTGGGCGCTCTCCTGGTCCTGGCGGGGCTGGCGCTCATCACCCTGCTGCCCGCGCGGCGCTCCTTGCCGGCCTCGCCGGCGATGGAGACCTGCCGAGCCAACCGGGCGGCCCGCCCATGAGCCGGCACCCTGCGCCTCATGCGCGGAGCGGCGCAGGGCCGGGGCCGGTCCCCCAGAGCGCCGAGCTCGCCCCCTCCTGCCTCGCCAGCGATCAGGCGTCGGCGATCCTGGCCCTTCGCCGGCTCCGGTCGCCGATCCTGGCCCGCTCCACCTGTTCGCGTCGCCGGCGCCCTTGGGGATGGCAGAGGGAGGCCGGGGTCAGACGCTCCGCATGAGCCCGCCGTCCACCCGCAGGTTCTGTCCGGTGATGTAGCCGGCCCCATCCGAGAGCAGGAACGCCACCGTCGCCGCGATCTCCTCGGCCGTGCCGTAGCGGCCCATCGGCACGCCCGCCCGACGCTCCTCCACCTGGGGCAGGCTGTCGATCCAGCCGGGCAGGACGTTGTTCATCCGGACGTTCTCGGCCGCGAAGCTGTCGGCGAAGAGCTTGGTGTAGGCGGCGAGGCCCGCCCGCGCCACGGCCGAGGTCGGGAACAGGGGCGAGGGCTCGTGGACCCAGGCGGTGGAGATGTTGACGATCGCCCCGCCCTTCTGGGACCTCATGACCGGCGCCACCAGCCGCACCGCCCGCACCACGTTCAGGAAGTAGATATCCATCCCCTTGTGCCAGTCCTCGTCGCTGATCTCGAGGAGCGGCGCCCGGGGGCCGTGGCCGGCGCTGTTCACGAGCGCGTCGATGCGGCCCCAGCGCTCCATGGCGCCATCGACGAGGCGCTTGAGGTCCTCGGCCGACTGGTTCGAGCCGGTGACGCCGAAGCCGCCCAGCTCCAGGCCCAGCGCCTCGCCCTTGCCGGAGGAGGACAGCACCCCCACCGCGTAGCCATCGGCCCCGAGGCGCCGCGCCACCGCCGCCCCCATGCCGCTGCCACCCCCGACGACGAGGGCCACCTTCTGTCCGGACATGATCCTTCTCCTTGCTCTCGGCAAAATCCGGCGCGCCGGGCCCGTCGGGACCAAGCGGCACGACCACCCCGCCTGGCGGGACTAGAGAGCCGTCTGCCTGAGGACGACGCCCTGCGTGTAGTTCTCCGTCATGAAGCTGATGAAGTTGTCGCGGAACTGCCGCGTGTGGGCGTGCGCCAGCGCATCCGCGCGCTCGACATCCTGGCTGCGGATGGCCTCGAGCATCTCGTCGTGCTCGTCGGTGAGCAGGTAGCCGTCGTGCGTGCGCTCCAGGTACTCGAAGTGCAGGTGCAGCATCCGGCGGCCCTGGTCGAGCATCCGTTCATAGAAGGACGTCATGAAGGGGTTCCGTCCGGCCTTGGCGATGGCCATGTGGAACTGCTTGTTGGCTTCGGACATGGCGAGATGGTTGCCCCCCTTCACCGCCGCCTCGAAGTCCTTCTGGCGCCTGGCGATGGCCTTGAGGTCAGCGGGGGTCCGCAGCTCGGCGGCCAAGCGGGTGTTCATCCGCTGGAGGATGTCGAGCGCCTCGACGTACTTGGGAAAGCTCACCACGTCGATCGGCGCCACGATCGTGGAGCGGTTCGGCAGCGTCGTGACGAGCTCGTCGTTGGCCAGGCGGATCAGGGCCTCGCGCACCGGCGAGCGGGACATCCCGAACCGTTCGGCCAGCGAGGTCTCGTCGAGGAGCTCCCCCGGAGGCAGCGCAAGGGCGAGGATCTCGTCCTTCAGGGTCTCGTAGACCCATTTCCATCCCGCTCCCTTGGCGGGCCTCATCTCGACGACGTCCTGCATTCCTTCACCTCGCAACTGACGAGCAACATAGCGGTCCGCCGCCGCCCTGTCGACACGCTGCACGAAAACGCTTGACCTGCCGTCACCCTGTCGACATGCTCTCACCTTGTCGGCACCGTGTTGACACAAGAGCAGCAGACCAGCGCAGGCTGGCGACCCCTCATGGCGCAAGGCGCCTCAACAGGAGAATGGAATGCGGATGGATCGGATCCTTGCCCCGGTCGCGCTGGCGCTCGTCGCCGGCATGGCGAACCTCGCGGCCGCCCAGGAGGCCGGGAGCTACTGGCAGCAGGTGCAGGCTTCGGGCACGCTGCGCTGCGGGGCCGCCGTCGCGCCGCCCTATGTCATGCGCGATCCGGCGACGGGCGAGTACTCGGGCTTCTTCGCCGAGCTCTGCCGCGAGTTCGCCGCCACCCTCGAAGTCCAGCCCGAGTTCGTGGACACGACCTGGGACAACATCGTGGCCGGCCTGCAGGCGGGCCGATGGGACCTGTCGCTGGCGCTGAACCGGACGCCGGTCCGGGCCATGGCGGTCCAGTTCTCGATCCCGGCGATGGAGTATCAGATCTCGCTGGCCTACGACCAGAACAACCCCAAGATCCCGGCGAACCCGCAATCGGTCGCGGACATCGACCAGGAGGGCGTCACCCTCGCCGTGATGTCCGGCACGGCCCAAGACACGGCGATCGCGGCCGCCGTCCACAACGCCACGATCCTGCGGCTGCCCTCGAACGACGAGACGCGCCTCGCCGTCGTGTCGCACCGGGCCGACATCCTCGTGGATGCCTCGGACACCAACCAGCTCTTCACGCAGTCGAACCCCGACTGGGCCGTGGCCTTCAACCCGACCCCCGCCCTGGCCAAGCAGGGCGTGGCCTTCGGCCTGCCGGCGAGCGTGTCGGCGCAGGACGTCGAGGTGGTGAACATCTTCCTCGAGGAGAAGGTCGCGACCGGCCATGTCGAGCAGTTGATCCACGACGCCGTGGACCAGGTCCTAGCGACCGGCAACTGACCCGGAGGGGGCTGGCCCAAGGCTGGCCCCCCCGTCCCTGCGGGAGGACGACGGCATGTTCGACGGCACGAGAGACCAGACGGCCCTGGTCCGGATGGAAGGGCTGCACAAGAGCTATGGGGCGGTGAAGGTGCTCCAGGGGCTCGACATCGAGATGAAGCGCGGGGACCGGGTGGTCGTCATCGGGCCCTCGGGAGGCGGCAAGAGCACGCTCCTGCGGGTGCTGATGGGCCTCGAGAAGGTCGATGCCGGCAACATCAGCTTCGGCGGGCGGCCCTACATCACGGTAAGGAACGGCAAGACCGTGATCGACACCGAGGTGCGCCGCAGCATCGGCATGGTGTTCCAGCACTACACGCTGTTCCCGCACCTGAGCGTGCTGCAGAACCTCGTCCTCGCGCCCTGCAAGGTGAACGGCGAGGGCACGGCCTCGGCCAAGGCACGGGCGCAGGCGCTGCTCGACCGCTTCGGCCTGGGCGCCAGGGCCGGGGCCTACCCGGCGCAGCTCTCGGGCGGGCAGAAGCAGCGCGTCGCCATCGCGCGGGCGCTGATGCTCGACCCCAAGCTCATGCTCTTCGACGAGGTGACCTCCGCGCTCGACCCCGAGCTGGTGGCCGAGGTCGAGCAGGTGATGCTGGAGCTCGCGGCGCAGGCGATGCCGATGGTGATCGTCACCCACGACATGTGGTTCGCCCGGAACATCGCGAGCCGGGTGATCTTCTGCGCGGGCGGCGTGGTCGTCGAGGACGGCCCGCCCGAGCAGGTCCTGGGCAAGCCGATCCACGAGCGGACGCGCGAGTTCATCAACCGCGTCTTCCACATCCGGGCCTGAGGGGAGAGCGATGGACTACGTCCTCGACCTCGGCGCCGTCACGCGGCACTTCGGGCCACTCCTGGAGGGGCTCTGGGTCACGATCCAGCTCACACTGGCGGCGAACGCCATGGGGCTCGTGCTGGGCTTCGCAGTGGCCCTGCTCGTCTTGAGCCCGGTCAGGCTGGTACGCCTTCCGGCCGTGGCCTTCGTGGAGTTCTTCCGATGCACGCCGGCCATCGTGCAGATCGTCTGGTTCTTCTACTGCGTGCCCATGCTCTTCAACCTCTACCTGGGCTCGATGACCATGGGCATCCTGGCGCTGGGCCTCAACCTCGCCGCCTTCAACGGCGAAGCCTACCGGGCCGCGATCCAGGCCGTCCCGCGCGAGCAGCGCGACGCGGCCGTGGCGCTCGGCCTCTCGCCGCTCCAGAGCACGCTCCATGTCATCCTGCCCACGGCGCTGCGGCTGGCCATGCCGGTGCTTCTCACTAACGGCATCGTCATCTTCCAGCAGAGCGCGCTGGTG
This sequence comes from Rubellimicrobium mesophilum DSM 19309, assembly GCF_000600335.2. Lineage (GTDB taxonomy): Bacteria > Pseudomonadota > Alphaproteobacteria > Rhodobacterales > Rhodobacteraceae > Rubellimicrobium > Rubellimicrobium mesophilum. Next base: position 13,031 of record NZ_KK088557.1, read on the forward strand.
GCCATCGTCGCCGTGCCGGACCTGATGTACGAGGCCAAGTCCCTCGCCACCAAGACCTACCGGCCCATCGAGACCTTCACGCTGGTCGCGCTCGTCTACTTCGCGGTGTCCTTCCCGGTCAGCCAGGTCGTGGGCTGGCTGGAGCGGCGGCGCGCCGTGGCCATGGCCTGAGGAGAGAGCCATGCATCTCGACTTCAGCATCCTGCCCCGCTTCGCCGACGCCCTGGCCTACGGCCTCTGGCTCACGGTGCGGCTCACGCTGATCTGCATCGTGACCGGCGGCGCCCTGGGCTTCCTGCTCGCGCTGGCCCGCCGCTCGGGCAGCCGGCTCCTCCGTGCCGTCTCGACCGTCTACGTCGAGTTCTTCCGCGGCACGCCGGTGCTGATCCAGCTCTTCTGGATCTTCTTCTGTCTGCCGATCCTCCTCGGCGTGGAGTTGTCGAGCTTCGTCTCGGGCGTGATCGCGCTGACGCTCTACACCGGAGCCATCACCTCCGAGACGTTCCGGTCCTCGCTCGGCACCGTCGGGCGCGAGCAGATGGACGCCTGCGTGGCGCTGGGGCTGCCGGCCCGTGTGCGGATAACCTCGGTGATCCTGCCTCAGGCGCTCCTGCGCGCAACGCCCACGCTGCTGTCGAACGCGATCAGCCTCTTCAAGGAAAGCTCGCTGGTCTCGGCCGTCGGCATGGCCGACCTCATGTTCGTCGGCCAGAACATCTCGAACAACACCGCCCGGCCCGTCGAGGTGCTGACGGCCGTCGCGCTGATCTACTTCGCCGTCGCCTTCCCATTGACACGCGCCGTGGCCGTGCTGGAAGGGCGCATCCTCCGCAAGCTGGCCGTCTGACCCGGCCCCAGGACAAGGAACACCGACCATGAAGCTCAAGGGCGTCCTCCCCGCGCTCGTCACGCCGTTCGGCGCGGACGGCCAGATCGACTTCAAGGCCTTCGAGCGCCTGCTCACGCACCTCCGCGCCGCCGGCGTGAGCGGCTGGGTTCCCAACGGCTCGACCGGCGAGTACTTCTCGCAGTCCACCGAGGAGCGCCGGCAGGTGCTGCAGTTCGTCAAGGACTTCGCCCTGCCGGGCGAGACCCTGATCGCCGGCACGAACGCCTCCGCCACGCGCGAGGTGATCGAGCAGACCCGGATGGCCAAGGAGATCGGCTACGACACCGTGCTGCTCGCTCCGCCCTTCTACACGCGCCCGACGCAAGCCGAGCTGATCCGGCATTACGAGACGGTGCTGGACGCGGTGGACGTGTCCATCGTGCTCTACAGCTACCCGGCCAAGGACGGCTCGGACATCAGCTTCGAGCTGATGGACCACTTCGCCGACAACCCGCGCGTCCTGGGGATTAAGGAAAGCTCGGGCAGCCTGCAGCGCGCGATCGACATCGCGAGCCGCTACGAGGGCCGGATCCAGCTCGTCTCGGGCTCGGACGACATCGCGCTCGACTTCATGTTCTGGGGCGCCGACGCCTGGATCTGCGGGCCGTCGAACTGCATGGCAAAGGCCTGCTGTGACCTCGACCGGCTGTACCGGGCGGGCGACCTCGACGGGGCCAAGGCGCTGATGAAGACGCTCTACCGCGCCATGAACATCCTCGAATCCGGCAAGTTCGTGCAGAAGATCAAGTACGGCTGCGATCTGCAGGGCCTCCCCATGGGCGAGTGCCGCGCGCCGCTCGGCCCCCTCACGGACGAGGAGAAGGCCGAGTTCCGCGCCGCGATGGAGCCGCTCCTCGCCGCCCCGGCCCAGCGCATGGCGGTTCCGGCCTGACATGACCACCGTCGTCGTCGGCGCCGGCATCATCGGCGTCTCCATCGCCCACGATCTGCAGAAGCGCAGCCGCGAGGTGGTGCTGGTGGACAAGGGGGAGCCCGGCATGGGCGCCTCCTTCGGCAACATGGCCTCCATCGCCGTGACCGAGTTCATGCCGGCCTCCCGGCCCTCGGTCTGGAGGCAGATCCCGGGCTGGATGCTGGACCCCGAGGGACCGGTGCGGGTGCGGCCCGGCTACATGCCGCGCCTCGTGCCGTGGTTCCTGCGCTTCCTGGCCGCGAGCCGGCCCACGAAGCTGCGCGAGCTGGAGGAGCAGGGGGCGGCGCTCTGCAAGCTCGCGCTGGGCGACACCGAGGCGCTCCTCAAGGAGATCGGGGCGGCGGACCAGCTCACCGAGACCGGCTGCCTGTCGCTCTACGCCGACGAGGCGGAGTTCCGGGCCGACCGCGACCACATCGAGATCCTCGACCGCTTCGGCTTCGCCTACGAGGTGCTGGGCGGGAACGCGATCCGCGACCTGGAGCCGGAGATCACGACGAAGATCGGCAAGGCGGTGCTCTTCCTCGACAACCGCTCGCTGAAGTCGCCGCACCGCTACGTGACGCTGCTTGCCGAGCGGTTCCAGGCCCTCGGCGGGCGCATCGAGCGAGGCGAGGTCCTGGGCTTCGACCGCTCCGACCGGATCACCGGGGTGCGGCTCAAGGACGGGCGGGTTCTGGAGGCCGAGGAGGTCGTGCTCTGCGCCGGGGCCTGGACCGGCATCCTCGCCGCGCTCCTGGGCGAGCCGATCCCGCTGGAGACGGAGCGCGGCTACCACACGCAGATCATCGGACCCGGGGCTGTCGCTCCGGCACTCGATCATCTGGCCGGCGCGCGCCTTCATGGTGACGCCCACGGCGGGCGGCATCCGCGTGGGCGGGACGGTGGAGATGGCGGGCTGGACGCCGCCCCGGACTACCGCCGCTCCAAGGTGACGGTGCGCCGCGCGCGCGAGGCGCTGCCGAACCTCCGCGTCGGGCAGGCGACCGAGTGGATGGGCCACCGCCCTGCCCTGCCCGACACCGTGCCGATCATCAGCCGCTCGGCCAGGACACCCGGGGTCTTCTACGCCACCGGCCACGGCCACCTGGGCGTGACCTACGCCGCAACGACGGGGCGCCTCATCGGCGACCTCGTGACTGGGGCCACGCCGCCCATCGACCTCCACCCCTACCGGATCGACCGCTTCTGATCGGGACGCAGATGATGAAAACCGAGTTCTACATCGACGGCCGCTGGGCTCGTCCCGCCGACGGGGCCACGATCCCGGTCGTGAACCCCGCGACCGAGGAGGTGGTCCACCACATCCCCGCCGGCTCGGCCATGGATGCCGACGCCGCCGTCCGCGCCGCCCGCCGCGCCTTCGACGAAGGGCCCTGGCCGCGCCTCTCCGGTGCCGAGCGCGGGGCGTACCTTCGCAAGATCGCCGAGGGCATCCGCGCCCGCCTGCCCGAGCTGGCACGGCTGGAGGTCCTGGACAACGGCAAGCCCCTGCCCGAGGCCGAATGGGACCTCGCTGACGCGGCCGGCTGCTTCGACTTCTACGCCGGGCTGGCCGAGGAGATGGACGGGCAAGGTCCCGAAGAGATCGCCCTCGCCGACGGCCGCTTCACCGCCAAGGCCGTGAAGGAGCCCGTGGGCGTCGCCGTGGGGATCATCCCCTGGAACTATCCTCTCCTCATGGCTGCTTGGAAGGTCGCCCCCGCGCTCGCCGCCGGCTGCACGATGGTCCTGAAGCCCGCCGAGACGACCTCGCTCACCGCGCTTGAGCTCGCCGCCATCGCGGACGAGGCGGGTCTGCCGCCCGGGGTGCTGAACGTCGTCACGGGCCTCGGCACCACAGTCGGGCAGGCGCTGATCGACCACCCCGGCGTGGACAAGCTGGCCTTCACCGGCTCGGGCCCCGTGGGCTCCAAGGTCATGGCCGCCGCCGCCCGCGACATCAAGTGCGTGAGCCTGGAGCTCGGGGGCAAGTCGCCCTTCGTGGTCTTCGCCGACTGCGACCTCGACAAGGCCGTCGAGTGGATCATGTTCGGCATCTTCTGGAACCAGGGGCAGGTCTGCTCGGCCACCTCGCGGGTGCTGGTCGAGGCGCCGCTCTACGACCGGCTGCTGGAGCGGCTTATCGAGGAAGCCCGGAAGATCCGCATCGGCGACGGGCTCGCAGACGGCACGCTCCTCGGTCCCCTCGTGAACGAGGCGCAGTATCGCAAGGTGCTGGCCGCCATCGACCATGCGCGGGAACAGGGCGCGACCGTGGCGACCGGCGGCAAGGCCGAGGGCTTCAACCACGGCTACTTCGTCGCGCCCACGGTGCTGACCGACGTGCCGCTCCACAGCGACGCCTGGCGCGAGGAGATTTTCGGCCCCGTCGTCTGCCTCCGGCCCTTCACGGACGAGGCCGAGGCGATCCGCCTCGCCAACGACTCGCGCTACGGCCTCGCCGCCGCCGTGATGAGCGGGGACGACGCCCAGGCCGAGCGCGTGGCCGCCGCCTTCCGCGCCGGCATCGTCTGGATCAACTGCTCGCAGCCCACCTTCACCGAGGCGCCCTGGGGCGGATACAAGCAGTCCGGCATCGGGCGCGAGCTCGGGCGCTGGGGTCTCGAGAACTACCTCGAGACCAAGCAGATCACCCGCCTCGTCAGCGACGAGCCCTGGGGCTGGTACGTCAAATGAGGTTCGAGCGGACCCTCGAGATCCTGATGGTCCACGCGCAGGGCGAGATCGGGAACGTCATCGTCGGCGGCGCGCCGGAGATCCCCGGCGCGACGATCCTCGACAAGATGAACCACATCAACGAGGTGGACGACTCGCTCCGCCGGTTCGTCTGCTTCGAGCCGCGCGCCAACGTGGCGATGACGGTCAACCTGCTGCTGCCGCCCTGCCGCCCCGATGCGGACGCCGCCTTCATCGTGCTCCAGCCCGACCGGGCGCACCCGATGTCGGGCTCGAACTGCATCTGCGTCGTCACGGCGCTGCTGGAGACAGGGCGGGTCCCGATGGTGGAGCCCGAGACGGTCGTGCGCCTCGACACGGCGGCCGGGCTCATCACCGTGCGGGCCCGGTGCCGCGACGGGCGCTGCCTGTCGGTGAGCCTCGACAACGTGCCGGCCTTCGTCCAGCAGCTCGACGCGCCGGTCGTCACCCCGAAGTGGGGCACGATCCGCGCCGACATCGCCTTCGGCGGCGTGTTCTACGCGCAGGTCGACGTGGATCAGGTGGGGCTGAAGATCACCCCCGACCACGCCCGCAAGCTGGCCGAGGCCGGCATCGAGATCAAGGCGCTGCTGGCCGAGCAGGTGAAGGTCGCGCATCCCGAGATCCCGAGCCTGAACGAGATCGCCTATGTGATGTTCCGCGACACCCAGCCGGACGGATCGGTGACGACCTGCACCACGCTGAAGCCGGGGCGCGTGGACCGCTCCCCCTGCGGGACCGGCAGCTCCGCGAACCTCGCCGTCCTGCACGCCCGGGGCAAACTGAAGGTGGGAGAAACACGCACCTCGCAGTCGATCATCGGCGGCACCTTCCTGGCCGAGGCCATCGGCGAGACCACCGTCGGAGGCCGCCCCGCCGTCCTGCCCCGGATCACCGGGCAGGCCTGGATCTTCGGCCGCCAGGAGCTGCGGATCAGCCCCGAGGACCCCTTCAAGGCCGGCTTCGCGCTGTCGGACACCTGGGGTCCTCAGGTGGGCGAGTTGTGACCACGTCTCTCGACGGCCAGAACGTCCTCGTGACCGGCGCGACCGGCGCCATCGGTCGGGCCATCTCAACCGCGCTCGCGGCCGAGGGCGCCCATGTGGCGATCCACTACGGACGCGACCGGGACGGCGCCGAGCGTCTCCTCGAGGGGATCGGCGGCCGAGGCTGGCTCGTCCAGGCCGATCTGTCGCGTCCCGAGGCGGCGACCGAGTTGTGGGACGCCGCCAAGGACCTCGCCGGCCGGCTCCACGGCCTCGTCAACAACGCGGGCATCCGGTCCGAGGTGTCGGTCGAGGCGCCGCTCGGCGACTGGCAGGCGACCTGGGACCGCGAGTTGCGCGTCAACCTCCTGTCGGCGGTGGACCTGACCCGGAGCGCGATCCGGCACTTCCGGGCGCATGGCCGCGGGCGGATCGTCAACATGGCCAGCCGGGCCGGGCAGCGGGGCTATGCCTCGAACGCCATGGCCTATGGCGCGTCCAAGGCGGCGCTCATCAACCTGACGAAGTCGGTCGCGCAAAGCCACGGCCACGAGGGCATCACCGCCGTGGCGCTCGCCCGGCTGGGTCCGGACCGAGATGGCCGAGGCCTTCATCGCCCAGCACGGCGAGGCGGCGGCGCTCGCCGGCATCCCCGTCGGCCGCATGGCCGAGCCTGCCGAGATCGGCGAGCTGGTGGCCTTCGCGCTGCGGCCCTCGCAGGTCTCGCTCAACGGGGCGGTGCTCGACGTCAACGGCGGCAGCTATCTGAGATGAAGGACAATCCCATGCGCTTCCAAGGCAAGGTCGCCGTCGTCACCGGTGCGGCGGGCGGCATAGGCTCGGCCATCTGCCAGCGCCTCGCCCAGGAGGGGGCGGCCGTCGTGGTCTGCGACGTGAACGCCGATGGCGCCGAAGCCACCGCCGCCTCCATCCGCGAGGTCGGAGGCACCGCCCGCGCCTTCGCGAGCGACATCGCGACCCCCGAGGGCTGCCGCGCCAACGTCGCGGACGTCCTGGCGACCGAGGGACGGATCGACGTCCTCTGCAACAACGCGGGCATCAACCGGCGGGGGAACCTGCTGGCCCTGACCGAGGACGACTGGCGTCTGAGCTTCGCCGTCAACCTCGACGCGATGTTCCACCTCTGCCGCGCGGCCCTCCCCTCGATGATCGAGGCCGGAGGCGGCGCCATCGTCAACACGGCGTCGCAATGGGGCTTGCATCCCGCGCCGGACCACATCGCCTACAACGTGACCAAGGCGGCGGTGGCGAGCTTCACCCAGAACCTCGCCCGCGACTACGCGCCCCAGAAGATCCGCGTGAACGCCGTCTGTCCGGGCGAGATCCACACGCCCATGCTGGAGACCGGGGTCAGGCGCTCTGGCCGCACCATCGCCGACCTCGACCGGCTCGTCCCCTTCGGCCGCATCGGCAAGCCCGAGGAGGTCGCGGCGCTCGTGGCCTTCCTCGCCTCCGACGAGGCCGCCTTCATGTGCGGCTCGCTCGTCGAGATCACCGGGGCCCAGGCCGTCGCCTGAGCACCCTCTGCCACCCCCGGAGGTCGTCCCGCGCGCCCGGGCCCTGGCGCCCCCTTCCCCCCGAGGGCCGTTCGCCGCCAGCCACGGGCCTGAGGAAGCGCTCCCCGACCGCTTCTTGACATCCCAACAACCCCGAGCCGATGCGGGAACGGGGCCCTCACCCCTGATGGCGGCGCTCTCGCGTTCGAGGTCGGCCATCTGCGCGCCGCCGGCCAGGGTCGCATCGCGATCGCCTCCCACGCAGGTGAGATGCGCCCCGAAACGCGTCCGCATCAGGACGGCGGCCGCGACCACCACCGCGCAGATTGGCACCGAGGTCCGGAGCCCCGGGCCGCGCCCACCCCGCCGGCGAGCGCTGCGCCCCCGATCACGGCGGCAGCGCGGAGCGTTCAGGAGGGAGGCGGCGCCTCCACGCGGCCCTCGTCGATCAGGGCGGCGACGGCCTCCTGCACGGCCTGAAGGCTCGTGTGGCGCGGCTGGTAGCCGAGCCGCTGCCGAGCCTTCTCGATGGAATGGCATGAGCTGCGGACGATGTGCTCCCAGCTCTGGTGCGCCCGCTCCGGGTCCTGGCCCGCCTTCCACTCGTCGAAGGGCTGGAAGCGCAGCCGGGGCTCGTGCCCGAACCAGCGATACATCGCCTCGGCATAGCCCTTGAGGTTCAGCGCCTGGGCCGAGACGGTGTTGAACGCCTCGCCTGCCGAGGCCGAGCGGTTGAGCATGGCGCGCAGGACCACCTGCGCCACGTCGTCGGCATGGACGTGATGAAGGGTCTCGAGACCGAAGTTCGGGATCGCCAGCTCCTCGCCGCGCGCGATGCGGGAGAACACCTCCGGGTCGTTGTTCCCGACCGGGTTGATGGGCACCCAGCCCGGCCCGACGATGTGGCCGGGCCGGAAGATCGTGGCCGGGAAGCCCGTGCGCCGCGCGTCGGCCAGAAGCCAGGTCTCGATGGCGGCCTTGTTCACCCCGTAGTCGCCGAAGGTGACCAGCGGGTCGTCCTCGGTCGCGGGCACGGCGGTGTTCCGGGCATGGACCCAGATGGTCGAGCAATGGACGAAGTGCTCCACCCGCCCTCGCAGGGCCTCGACGATCTGTCGGGTGCTCGGCAGGTCGAAGGAGATCATGTCCACCACGACGTCGGGCTCCAGGGCGGCGATGCGCCCTCCGAAGGTGCCGGCGGCGTCCTCGGCCACCCGGTCGGCCGCCACCTGCCGGACCCGGGCCCAGGCCGGATGCGGCCGGTAGGGCGCGGCCTGGCCCCGGCTCACGTTGACCACCTCATGCCCGCGCTCCACCAGCGCCGGGACGAGGTAGGTCCCCACGTGGCCGCTGCCGCCGATCACCACCACTCGCGCCATGTCCGGTCTCCAGGAATCGGGGAGGGTCCGCGAGCCCCTGCGGCCCGACCCGACGATGCAGACCCCGGGCCGTGGTGTCCAGCGCTCCACTCGAGCCACGCGGCCGCTCCGACGGGCGCCCGCAGGCCGGGCCGGCGCCTCCGAAGCCACGCGGTCGCGCATCAGGCCCCGGGGTCGATGCCACGCCCCGGGGCGATCACGCCCGACCGGCCCCGTCGGCGGCGGCCCGGGGATCGGGGGCCCAGGCGGCGGCGCGGGTCATCAGGCGGGTCCTGGCGCGGGTGAACATGCGGTTGCTCCAGATGGCATGGAGGCCGAGGCCCAGGGGCCAGACGACCACGGTGGCGAAGGCTCGCGGCGCCCCCGGCGATCCGGCCCGCCCTGCGGACCTAGCGCCGGAGCCGCACCGTGAAGGGCCCGGCGCTCACGTCCACCTCGGCGAGGACCGGCCCACCGTCGGTCCGGACATAGGTGAGCGTCAGGTCGAAGGACCGGAAGCGGAAGGGCGACAGGTGCCCCGGCCCCGCCACGACCTCGTAGTCCATGTCGCAGGTCAGCAGGCCGTTCGCCTCCTCCGCGCCGGCGGGCGTGACCTCCACGACCCGGCGCCCGTCGTAGAGCCGGAAGGCTTCGGGACAGCCCTGCGTCTCGAAGAGCCGCCCGAAGGCCTCCACGGGATCGAGGACGCCGGCCGGCACCTGCGCGGCATCGGAAAGCTCGGTCGCGTCCTCGGCGGGATCGACCTGGACCGTCAGGACGCGCCCGTCGGCGTGAAGGAAGGTGATGGTCCGGTTCTTCCGCGAGGAGGCGGTGACCGCCTGGAACTGCACCGCGTCCACCCCTTCGCTGGTCCGCACGGGCTGCGACCCGGCCTGCCAGGTCCCGTTGAGGACCCCCAGGGGCGTGTTGTCGAGGTTCGAGCGGAGCAGCGCCGGACGTCCGCCGTCGGTCTCGTAGTCCACGGTCCCCAGGACGCTCCCGGCCAGGACGACCTGGAACGATGTGGCCTCGGCCCGGGCGGCCCCGGCAAGGGACGCAGTGGCCAGGGCGAGCCAGAGGCTCGGGCGGATCGGGATCATGGACATCTCCAGCTTGGCCTGAGGGCCGCCGGTCGCGGCGACCCCCCTCGGGTGCGGCGCACTCTGCCGCAGGCCCCGGGCGGAGGCGAGGGGGACCGAAGTCCGGCCGACGGGCGCGGCGCGGCCATTCCGCCGGCTTCCACCGATTCGGACCCGCCGGCCGACCGGCTCGATGGAACCCCGGGCGGTGACGGGATCGCCCGACGGGCCTCTTCGGCCCGCCTGCGCATCCCGCGCCCCTTCCCCGGCCCGCCCATGGACCGCGACCGAGGTCCCGACCCCAGTCAAGGATCACTTCACCAGAATCCCAATCAGCGTCCCGGCGTTTACCCGATCTTCAGGCCGCGGGCCGATACTGGCCATCATCGTTCACATCCTCGCTCCAGCGCGGATTTGCAAAGGACCCGCCCATGCGCCTCAACCTCAAGCGCAAACTTGCGCTGGTCTTCCTCCTCCTGTTCGCCGCCTCCGCGCTGAGCATGGGGCTCGCCCTCAGGTCCCTCCAGGACATCAACGCCCGGATGAACGACCTCGTCGACGTCAGGAGCGAGAACCTCTGGCTGTCCGAGGAGCTCCGGGCGAATGCGTTCGATGTGCAGAAGATGGTCCGGGACGCGATCCTCCACGAGGACGCCGCCAAGATCGAGGCCGTCGTGGCCGAGGTCGCCCAGGCGCGCGAGCAGGTCAGCACCTTCGAGGACAAGCTCGCGTCGCAGCTCGACGAGGCGAGCCTTGTTCTCCTCGACCGCTTCCAGGACCTCAACACCCAGCTTCGCGGCGTCAACAACCAGGTCCTCGACCTCGCCGGCCGGCAGACGCCCGAGGCCGACGCCTCGGCCTTCCGCCTCGTGACCGGCCACGGGTCGGAGCTCTGGGCGCAGATGAAGCCGCTCCTCGACCAGCTCGTCGAGACCGAGCGCGACAGCCAGGCCGCGACCGTGGCGCAGACGGAGGCCAGCTTCCAGCGCGCCCGCAACATCCTGTTCGCGATCGCGGCGGCCAGCGCGCTGATCGGCGTCCTGGGCGCGACCTGGGTGCTGCGCTCCATGAACGGCGCCGTCCGCACGATCACGGACCTCACCCATCGCGTGGCCGCCGGGGCGGCGCAGATGGCCGCGACCGCCCAGCAACTGAGCCAGGGCGCCTCGGAGCAGGCCGCCGCGACCGAGCAGGCCTCGGCCTCGGTGGAGCAGATGGCGGCCAACATCCGGCAGACGGCCGAGGGCGCCTCCGAGACCGAGGGGATCGCCTCGAAGTCGTCCGCCTCCGCGCAGTCCATGGGCGAGAACGCCTCGCTGGCCGTCCGCTCGATGCGCACCGTCGCCGAGCAGATCCTCGTGATCCAGGAGATCGCCCGCCAGACGGATCTCCTCGCGCTCAACGCCGCCGTCGAGGCGGCGCGGGCCGGCGAGCACGGGCGGGGCTTCGCCGTGGTCGCCGCCGAGGTGCGCAAGCTTGCCGAGCGCAGCCAGGCGGCGGCGACGCAGGTGAGCCGCCTCTCCTCCGAGACGATGACCGCCGCCGACAGCACCGGCCGCAGCCTCGAGGGGCTCCTCCCCCAGATCGGCCGCACCGCCGAGCTCGTGGCCGCCATCAGCCACGCCAACCGGGAGCTCGAGACCGGCGCGGGACAGGTCGCCCAGGCCATCGTGGAGCTGAGCAAGGTCACGCAGGAGAACACCTCCGCCTCGGAGCAGGTCGCCTCCACCGCCGCCGAGCTCGCCCTCCAGGCGGAGGGGCTCCGGTCCGCCATGTCCGTCCTCGGGGTCACGACGGGGGACCGCGGGCCCGTGCCCGCTGCCGCCTCCCTTGCGCCGGCGAGGGCCAAGCCGCCGGCCGTCGGGCAACGGCACCAGGGCCACGACTTCGACCTCGCCACGGGATCGGAGGACGAGCTGGACGCGCAGTTCATGCGGCACCAGCGCCCTGCGGCCTGACCCGCCGCCACAAGGCGCGGCGTCGGCGCCCGGCCCCCAAGGGGTCGGGCGCTACGGCCTTCGGGCGGTCCTGGCCCGACCGGACGGACGCCGCCGTCGGCCTTGCGTCGAATGGGGTCGAAGCTTCGCCGCCCTTCGGCTATCGAGCGCGGCATGACCGACGAGCCCTTCGAGATCTATCTGGTGACTCCTCCGGGACTGGAGCCGGCCCTCTGCCAGGAAGCGCGGGAGAAGGGATTCGCCGACCCCGTGGCGTCCGTCGGCGGCGTCACCGTCCGGGGCGGCTGGCCCGAGGTCTGGCGCGCGAACCTCGATCTGCGCGGCGCGACCAAGGTCCTCGCCCGCATCGGGGCCTTCCGGGCGCTGCACCTCGCGCAGCTCGACAAGCGCGCCCGCAAGTTCCCCTGGGCCGAGGTCCTGCGGCCCGACCAGCCGGTCAAGGTCGAGGCCTCGTGCAAGGGCTCGCGCATCTACCACGCCGGGGCGGTCGTCCAGCGCATCTCGGCGGCCATCCGCGAGGAGCTGGGCGCCCCCATCGCCGAGGACGCCGAAATCCGCGTCATGGCGCGGATCGAGGACGACCTCTGCACCATCAGCGTCGACACCTCGGGCGAGCTCCTGCACCGGCGCGGCCACAAGGAGGCGGTGAACAAGGCGCCGCTGCGCGAGACGCTGGCCGCCCTCTTCCTGCGCGAATGCGGCTACGACGGCACCGAGCCGGTGCTCGACCCGATGTGCGGGTCGGGGACCTTCGTGATCGAGGCCGCCGAGATCGCCGCCGGCCTCCGACCCGGGCGGTCGCGCGACTTCGCCTTCGAGCGGCTCGCGACCTTCGACCCCGCGGCCTGGGACCGTCTGCGCGAGCCGCCCCCGGCCCGACCCGTCCCCTTCCGCTTCCTCGGCCATGACCGGGACGCGGGCGCCATCGCCATGAGCCGGGCCAACGCCGAACGCGCCGGCGTCGCCGGCATCACGGACTTCCGCCGTCAGCCCCTCGCCGAGCTCCAGCGCCCCGAGGGCCCGCCGGGCCTCGTGATGGTCAACCCGCCCTACGGGACCCGGATCGGCAACAAGAAGCTCCTCTACGCCCTCTACGCCTCGCTGGGCGAGGTGCTCCGCAGCCGGTTCTCGGGCTGGCGCGTCGGCCTCGTGACCAGCGAGCCGTCCCTGGCCCGCGCGACGGGGCTGCCCTTCGCGGAGCCGGGCCTTCCGGTGCCGCATGGGGGCCTCAAGGTCGGCCTCCACCGCACTGCCGCTCCGCTCAAGTGAGCGGAGATTGCCCGGACAGGCCGGCGGGAACCCGGGGTCGGGGGCGCGGGTTCCCCGCTTGCGTCCACCAGGAGGCGCCGGCCTTCGGCCGTGACCGCGCGTCCCGGGCCTCGGCCCATGAGCCAGAGGAGATCCGACATGACCGTCCAGGTCGCGGGCCCGGCCAAGCCGGCCCGCAAGGGCGACCGGCGGGGACAAGCGCCGGGCCGATCGGTCGCGGCCATGTCGGCCGAGGGGAGTCCTTGCGGATCCGCCTCGACCGCCCCACCTCCTGACCAGCCGGCCCGCCCCGGACCGATCAGAAGGGACCCTCCCGACATGCGGCATCGGAGCGAGCGCATCCGGCACAAGCAGAGGCTGCTTCGGCAGTTCGCGGCCATGGAGCGCCGCTTCCCGTCATTGCGCCGGCCGATCCGGATGCTCCTGCGCGACGGTTCGGCCTTCGTGCGGCTGCCCTTCGCCGTGCTCCTGATCGCCGGAGGGCTCCTGTCGTTCCTGCCGTTCCTCGGGCTCTGGATGCTGCCGCTCGGCGTCCTGCTGCTGGCGGTGGACATCCCGGCGCTCCGGCCGACGGCCTCGGCCGCGATGATCCGCGGGCGTCGCTGGACCTCGGGACGCCTCCGCCGGCTCCGGGCGCGTCAGGGCTGACCCGTCGGGTCCTCCGGGCACGTCCCTCGGGCTCGGGAGGAAGCCTCGGCCCGGCGGGCGTGGGCTCCCTCCCTTCACCTCTCACGCGCCACCACTCCGATCGTCAACAGCCCCATCCTGCCCCCGAATCATGGGCGCGGGGCGGCGATCCTGTGGCGCTTTCCCGGCCCTTGTGGGAAGACGCGGCCCCGTCCGCGCGATCAGAGACCGTTGACCGGCACCTTGAGCATCGGCCGGCCCGAGGGATCGGTCGGGATCTCGCCCGCCCGCATGTTGACCTGCAGCGAGGGCAGGATGAGCTTGGGCATGGCCAACGTCCGGTCGCGCTCCTCGCGCATCCGCACGAAGTCCTCGCGCGACCGGCCCCCGCCCACATGGATGTTGTGGGCGCGCTCCTCGCCCACGGTGGTCTCCCAGCGGATCTCGCGCCCGTTCGGCCCGTAGTCGTGGCACATGAAGAGACGCGTCTCGTCGGGAAGGCTCAGCACGCGCTGGATGGAATCGTAGAGCGCGCCCGCGTCCGCCCCCGGGAAGTCCGCCCGCGCCGAGCCGCCGTCGGGCATGAACAGGGTGTCGCCCACGAAGGCCGCGTCGCCGATCACGTGGGTCATGCAGGCCGGCGTGTGGCCGGGCGTCAGCAGCGCATGGGCGGTCATGCCGCCGATCGCGTAGCTGTCGCCGTCCTCGAACAGCCGGTCGAACTGCGAGCCGTCGCGCTGGAACTCGGTCCCTTCGTTGAAGATCTTGCCGAAGGTCTCTTGGACGACCTTGATCTTGGACCCGATGCCGATCCGGCCGCCCAGCCGCTCCTGGATGTAGGGCGCGGCCGAGAGGTGGTCGGCGTGCACATGCGTCTCGATCAGCCACTCGAGCCGCAGGCCCCGCTCGCGGATGCGGGCGATGAGCCGGTCGGCGTGGTCGTAGGTGATCCGTCCCGCCGCGTAGTCGAGGTCCATCACCGAATCGACCACCGCGCAGGCCTCCGACCCGGGGTCCTTCACGAGATAGCTGATCGTGTTCGTCCCCTCGTCGAAGAAGCCCTCCACCTCAGGCTTGATCGACAGGTCGGGATTGACGGGCAGCGGCGGCATGTCGGGACCCCCGGGATTCCGGCCGCCGGACCGGCGGGCGCGCGCCCATGGTAGCCCGCTTCGCCTGCCCGGCCAAGGCACCCGCGCTCAGCCCTCGGGACGCGTCCGCGCCCGCAGAGGCATCACCGTCCGCTCCCCGCTCAGGAGCTGCGCGAGCAGCGTGGCGAGGTCGGCCTGCCGGAACGGCTTGGCCAGCACCGTGAGCCCGCGCGTCTGCTCGGGGGGCAGGTTGGCGTAGCCGGTGATCATCAGCACCGGCAGCCCGGGCGCCCGCTCCCGCAGCTCGGCGGCAAGCTGCGCGCCGGTCATGCCCGGCATCATGTGGTCCGTCACCGCGGCGTCGGGCTGGAGGCCCATCCGCAGCGCCTCCAGCGCCTCGGCGGCGGTGCCGACCTCGACCACCTCGTAGCCCAGGTCCCGCAGCCCCTCAGCGGTGGAGAGCCGGACCAGCGGCTCGTCGTCCACGAGGAGCACCATCGCCGGCCGGGGCGCGCGCGGGGCGACCGTCTCGGCGGCGGGCTCGCGCGCCGCCTCCTCCGAGGCCACCGGCAGCCAGAGCACCGCCGCGGTGCCCTCCCCCACCCGGCTCGACAGCTTGAAGAGCCCGCCCGACTGCGCTGCGAGGCCGTGCACCATGGAAAGGCCCAGGCCCGTGCCCTTGCCCATGCCCTTGGTCGAGAAGAAGGGCTCCACGGCACGCGCGAGCGTCGGCTCGTCCATGCCCATGCCGGTGTCGGTCACGCAGATCCGCAGGTAGCGCCCGGGCGCCAGGATGCCGGGGATCGGGCATTCCCACCCTTCCTTGGCCTCGGCCGCGATGGTGAGCCGCCCGCCCGTGGGCATCGCGTCGCGCGCGTTCACGCTCAGGTTGAGGAGCGCGAGCTCGAGCTGGTTGGGGTCCACCAGCACGGGCGGCAGGTCGCGCGGCAGGTCCACCCGCACCTCGATCGAGGGGCCCAGGCTGCGGCCCACCAGCTCGCGCATCCCGTCCACGAGCTCGGCCACGTCCACGGCCCGGGGCTGCAGCGTCTGGCGCCGCGCGAAGGCGAGGAGGCGGCTCACCAGCGTCTTGGCCCGCTCCGCTGCCTGGAGCGCGCCGGTGAGGAGCCGCTCGCTCCGCTCGTCCGTCGTACGGCGCCGCACGATGTCGAGCCCCCCCACAATGGGGGTCAGAAGGTTGTTGAAGTCGTGGGCGATCCCGCCGGTGAGCTGGCCGATGGCCTCCATCTTCTGCGACTGCCGCAGCGCCTCCTCGGCCTTCTCGCGCTCGGCCAGGGCCTCGGCCACGCGCGCCTCCAGCGTCTCGTTGGCCCGCTGCACCGCCTGGAAGAGCCGGGCGTTGTCGAGCGCGATGGCCGCCTGCCCGGCGAGGCCCACCATGAGCCTCTCGTGGCGCTCGGTGAAGCGGCCGGGCTCGGGATGGCCGAAGACGAGGCCCCCCAGCACCTCGCCCGAGCGGGAGACGACGGGGACGCCCAGGTAGCTCCGCACCGGCAAGTGGCCCGCCGGCATCCCGTGATGGGGCCCCATCTGGCCGTAGCGCGGATCGGCCTGGATGTCGTCCGACCGCACCACGCCCTCGTTGCGGAAGGTCGGGCCGAAGACGCCCGTCGCGCGCACGCCGCCCATCCCTTCGAAGTCCGACCGCTCGGCCCCGGACAGGGTGTAGAGGTGGAGCCTTTCCCCGCTCTCGTCCATGACGTTGTGGAAGAAGGCGCCATAGGCGCCGCCGGTCAGGGCGCGGCCCGCATCCGTCAGGCTCTGGGCCAGCCGCTCGGGGTCGAGTTCCCGGCCAGGGCCGCCGCCGCGCGGTTCAGCGTCTCGAGGATGCGGGTCTCCTCCCGCAGGGCCGCCTCGACGGCCTTGCGCCCGGTGATGTCCACGAAGGCGGCAACCGACCCGGCGGGCCGCCCCTGCGCGTCATGGAGCGGCGTGGCGTTGCCGAAGAGGTCGAGATGGCTGCCGTCCTCGAAGGCCACGCGGTATTCCCGGCCGGCGACGGGCTCGCCGCGCGCGGCCGCCTGGACGGGCAGGTCGCGGGGCGCGAGCTCCCGCCCCTCGGAATCGAGGAAGCGGAAGTGCCGGGTGGGCGCGTCCGGCGCGCCCTTGGACTGGTTGCGCCCCTGGGGGACGCGCAGGAACTCGTGCGAGCGGGCGTTGCCGGCGATCTCGCGCGCGTCGGGATCGTGGGTGATCCAGATGCCGGCCGGCACCGCGTCGAGCACCGCGCGCAGCTCCTCGGCCTGGGCGCGCTGCACGGCCTCGGCGGCCTTGCGCTCCTCCACGTCCTCGGTGGTGCCGTACCACTTGACGATCCGCCCCCCGGGGTTGCGGCGGGGGAAGGCGCGGGAGTGCATCCAGTGGAAGCGCCCGTCCCGCAGGCGGACGCGGTGCTCGATGTCGTAGGGCTCGCCCGTGGCGATGGCCCGCATCCAGGCCTCCCTGGACGCATCGAGGTCCTCGGGGTGGATCGCCTCGCCCCAGCTCGCGCCGAGGCCCGGGTTGCCCGTCAGCTCCACCCATCGCGGCGCGACGTGGTCGAGAAGGCCATCCGGCGTGGCGGTCCAGGACACCTGGGGGCTCAGCTCGACGGCGTGGCGGTAGTGGTCCTCGCTCTCGCGCAGGGCGTTCTGGACCTGCATCCGCTCGGTCACGTCGTAGCCCTCGACGAAGATCCCGGTGACGCGGCCCCCCTCCTCCGTCACCGGCTGGTAGATGAAGTCCACGAAGCGCTCCTCGGGGGCCTCGCCGGGGGTGCGCGCCAGCCAGACCGGCACCGCCTCGCCCCGGAAGGGCTCGCCCGTGGCATGGACGCGGTCGAGGAGGTCCACGAAGCCCTGCCCCGCGACCTCCGGCAGGGCGGCGCGCACCGGCAGGCCGACCACGTCGCGCCCGCCGATCAGCTCGCGGTAGGCGGCGTTCACCAGCCCGAAGACGTGATCGGGCCCGTCGAGCATGGCGATGAAGCCCGGCGCCTGCTCGTACATCTTGACCAGCCGCTCGTGCTCGGCCGCCCTGCGACGCCCGGCGAGCACAGTCGCCGTGGTCTCCACCACCACGGCCAGCACGCCGGCCGGCTGCCCGTCCTCCCCCGGCACCGGCGAGTAGTCGAGCTTCATGAACACCTGCTCGGGCCGTCCGTGGCGGAAGAGCGTGAGCTCGATGTCCTGGTAGGCCAGCGTCTCCCCCGCGAGGCCCACGCGCATGACGTTGTCGTTGAAGTCCGCCGCCTCCGGCCAGCCCTCGCGCACCCGGGAGCCCAGGAGCTCCGGGTGCCGCCCGCCCGCGAAGGCCGCGTAGCCGTCGTTGTAGAGCATGATGCCGTCCTCGCCCCACAGCATCACCATGGGCACGGGCGAGCGCAGGATCAGCCCGAGCGCGGTGCGCAGGCTTCCCGGCCAGCCCTCGACGGGTCCCAGCGTGCCCGACCAGTCCCGCGCCGCGATCAGGGCCCCCGTCTCGCCGCCGCTGGCGAGCAGGCTCCGGCGAAACGAATCGGACTCGGGAAGGTGGTGGACGGTCAAATGCGGCTCCGGACGCAGACATGCGAGCCGCCAAGTTAGCGGGTCTGCCCGGTGCTGTCATGCCCGGTCGGGAGACAGGCCGCAACGGAACTTGCGGCATCTCCAAGGTTGCCCAAAGACCACGGCGGCCCACGGGAGGCAACGGGTTTCTGCTCGCTTTCATGGACGACCGGCAAAGGACCGCGCGAGCGGGCCGCGGCGCTGGCGCCATCATGCCAATCCGGCGGAATCGCCGCTCCCGTGCCCTCGCCTTGCCCGAAGTTGGCCATTATCGACGCTCCTACTGGACCTCGTCCCGCGGGCCCAGGATCCCGCCAGCTCAAAGGTCCCGACGAGATGCCCACGCGTCCCACCTCTACGAATGCCCTGGCCGACTACCTGGCGAACGGCTACTGGCAGGACACAGGGCAATCGCCGCACCACTTCGACAAGCACACCATCACGGTGGACCTGACGGCGCTGAACAAGGCCGGCAAGGCCCTGGCGCGCACCGCGCTCGACTCCTGGGAAGCGGTGGCCAACCTCAAGTTCCGGGAACGCGCCCGGAACGCCGACATCACCTTCGACGACGCCGGCGGCGATGCCGACACTCAGGTGAGGATGAGCGGCCGCGCGATCAGTTCCGCCCATGTGAACATCGGGGCGGGCTGGATCGACGACTACGGCGCTTCGGTCGGCAGCTACGGCTTCCAGACCTATGTCCACGAGATCGGCCATGCTCTCGGGCTGGGCCATTCGGGCAACTACAACGGCAACGCCAGCGTCCGGCAGGAACGCTTCGCCACCGATAGCTGGCAGACCACGGTCATGTCCTACCTGGACCAGGACGAGAACCCGAACGTCGCCGCGACGAAGGCCTACGTGACGACGCCGATGATGGCGGACATCGCGGCCGTCCAGAAGCTCTACGGAAAGGCCCTGCACGGCTCCACCGCCGGCGCCACCACCTACAAGGTCGATCTCGGCCGCGCCTCCATGACCATCTGGGACGCCAACGGCAGGGACACCATCGACCTGTCGGGCGACAACCACGACAACGAGATCAGCCTCGCCGGCGGCAGCTTCTCCAATGTCTCCGGCGAGATCGGCAACCTCGGCATCGCCGGCCGCACCATCATCGAGAACGTGCTGACCGGGGGCGGGGGGACGACCACGTCGTGGGCAACCGGGCCGGCAACGGCGTCCGGCTCGGCCGCGGCGACGACTGGGCCGACGGCCGGGAGGGCAACGACGTCCTCGACGGGCAGGAGGCGGCGACACGCTCCAGGGCGGCGCGGGCAACGACCGGGCTCACCGGCGGCACGGGGCGCCGATACCTTCGCCTTCTCGAAGGGGGCGGACGTCGTGACGGATTTCGAGGACGGCCGCGACACGCTGGTGCTGGACCGGGATCTCTGGGGCGGCCAGGACCGGCCCGTCGAGGACGTGCTGCGCTTCGCCCATCTGGAGGGCGCCGACGTCGTCTTCGACTTCGGGAGCGGCAACACGCTCCGCCTCGAGAACCTGGGCAGCATCGACGCGCTGGCGGACGACCTGGCCTTCGCCTGACCATCCCTCGGGGACGACGGCAACGGGCGGCGGCATCCGAGAGGGGCCGCCGTCCGTCGCTTTCCAGGCGGGCGCCCCTCCTGGGCCGAAGGACCTCCCGCCCTCCTTCCGCTCAGTTCTCCAGGATGTAGCGGTGGAAGCGCCACAGGAACAGGAGCCCCACGGTCCCCGTCACCAGCGATACCCCGAAGACGTAGACGGGGGAGACGTAGGACGGATCGTAGCCGTGGTAGAACCCGGTGCGCGTCTCCGCGACGACATGGACGAGCGGGTTCCACAGCAGCACGTCGCGCCACTGCGGCGGCAGGCTGTCGACCATCAGCATGACCCCGGACAGCAGCAGGAGCGGTCGGGTGACGACGTTCCAGAGGGTGCCCCACATCTGGAACATGGAGATCAGGAAGCAGTTCAGCAGCCCGATCCCGAGGGCCAGGGCCGCCGCCATGGCGAAGCCCAGGACGATGTGCGACAGCACGAGCTGGGTCCCCGTGTCGTAGAAGATGACGATCCCCCGATCACCAGGTAGGCCACCAGCACCTGCGTGAGCAGGTTCAGGAGGTATCGCGCCATCAGCGTGTCCATCACCGTGACCCGCGGGTAGTCCAGCAGCCGGCCAGAGAACTTGAGGGACTGCGACACCCTCTGGCTCACGATCAGGAAGGTGCTGTAGGGCAGGAGCCCGGTCGCGTAGAAGATCGGGAAGTTGGTCCCGAGCGATGGGCTCCTGAGGCCGATGGCCATGAAGAGCCAGCTCATGATGGCGATGCCGGCGATGGGCTCCACCACCACCCAGACATAGCCGCCGGGCTTGCGCCCGTAGGTGGTCGCCATCTCGCGCAGCATCAGCGCCACCACGACGCGGGTCGTCGCGAAGGGCACCTGCTGGTGAACGGAGCGGAGCTGGGGGCTGTCGGGGAGGATGGTCATGGAGGCCGGAACTCGAGGCAGGGAACGCCGCCCGCGCGGGCGCGCCATACTGCTTCGGGACCGCCCGGGATGCAAGCGCGGCGTCAGGGGGCGACGCAACGCTCGTTGGTCTCAGAATTCGTTAACCTTTTGGTGCGAATCATGGGGGCATCAGTCAACCCAAGGACCCCGAACCATGCCCTCGACCTCGCCCCGCCTCGCCCTGCCCTATCTCCAGCCCGCCCAGGCCCAGAAGCACGTCACCCACAACGAGGCGCTCCAGCTCCTCGACGCGGTCGTGCAGCTCCGCATCCAGGACTTCGACCTGACCCTGCCTCCCTCCGACGTCCTTCCCGGCGACGTGATCGCCATCGGCGCGGGCGCGCAGGGCGACTGGGCCGGGCAGGACGGCCGCCTCGCCCTCTGGGACGGCACCGGCTGGCAGTTCATCGCGCCCGCCGAGGGCTGGCTCGCCTGGGACGCCGCGACGCGGGCCCTGCGCGTCCTCTCGGGCGGCGTCTGGCTGCCCTGCGTCCCCGCCCTCCAGAACCTCCCCGGCCTCGGGGTCGGCACCGCCTCGGACGAGGTCAACCGCCTCGCCGTCGCTTCGGAGGCCACGCTCCTCACCCATGCCGGGGCGGGCCACCAGCTCAAGGTGAACAAGGCCGCCGCCTCCGACACGGCGAGCCTGCTCTTCCAGTCCGGCTGGACCGGCCATGCCGAGATGGGGCTCGCGGGCGGGCTCGACTTCGCCCTCAGGGTCTCGGACGGGACCGCCTGGACCGAGGCGCTGCGGGTCTCCCGCGCGAGCGGCGTCGTGACCCTGCCGCAGGGCGCGGTCCTCGACGGCCCCCTCGCCGGCGCGGCGGTGCAGGCCTCGCCCACCGACGCCACGCCCGGCCGCCTCCTGACCGCCGGCGCCTACGGGCTGGGCGGCCCCCTGCCCGCCGTGGGCGACGCGACCGCCAGCCTCGTCCCCGGCCTCTACGCCTACGACACCGCCGCCGGCAGCTCGGGCGGGCCCGCAGGCGTGCTGCGCGGCGCCCTCCTCCACGCCCGGCGCGGCGCCTCCCTGGGCGAGACGCAGCTCCTCGTGGTCGAGGCCGGGTCCGCCCCCAACGTCACCCCCGGCCAGACCCACGGCCGCGCCCGCACGGGTGGCGCCTGGAGCGCCTGGACCTGCGGCTCGGTCGCCCAGAGCGACTCGGGCGCCAGCGGCCGCGTCCTGCGCGGCCAGGACGGCACCCAGACCTGCTGGCACACGCTCACGACCTCCGCCACCGGCGAGACGGTCTGGACCTTTCCACAGCCCTTCGCCTCCGCCGCGGGGCTCGTGGTGACGATGGGGGTCGGGGGCGCCACGCCCGCGCCGCTGTTCCCGCGCCACACCGCCAAGGGCGCGACGTCGGTGGCGCTCTCCGTGCTGGACAGCGCGGGCGCGCGGGTGTCGGCTACGCTCGACGTGATCGCCATGGGCCGTTGGACCTGAGAGCCAGGGGTGATTCGTGATGCGATTTTCCGCGCTCCCCTTCATGGGACGGGTTTTCGGCCCGCCGCGCAGCCGGTATGGGAAGGCAGAACCCGCGCGCGTCCGTCGCGACGCGGGAAGCCAGGTGTGTCGGGGGACCGCATGACGAGGATCACGTTCAGCACGGGCCTGGGGCGGCGCTCTGCCTGGCTTTGGCGGGTGCGGCGGGCTGCCGCGCGGCGCGGCCTTCGAATCCGAGATCCTGCGCGCCAGCAACGGCTCCTCGGAGGAGGTCGCGCCCGACTTCGCGGTGGAGCCCGTGACCCGCGACGCGCTCCTGCGCTTCGCCTCCTGGCCCCAGCCCGACGAGGACGACGACCTGGGCTGGATCGGCCACGAGGACGGGCCCGCGAACCGCATCATCGCCCCGGGCGACGTCCTCCAGGTGATGCTCTGGAGCTCCGAGGAGAACTCCCTCCTCACCAACCGGGCGACCGGGCCACCCGGCTCGAGGCGCTGACGGTGTCCTCCACGGGCGAGGTGTTCATCCCCTACGTGGGCAACGTCCGCGTCGCCGGCATGAGCCCCAGCCACGCCCGCGAGACCATCCAGGAGAAGCTCACCTCGGTCAGCCCCTCGGTGCAGGTCCAGCTCGAGCTCACCCAGAGCCTGGGCAGCATGGTGTCGCTGGTGGGGGGGTGTGGCCAAGCCCGGTTCCTACCCCATGCCCGACCAGAGCTACACCGTCCTGTCGCTCATCGCCGAGGGGCGGCGTGCCGCCCAACATGAACAACCCGCAGATCCGCCTGATCCGGGGCGACGCGATCTACGGCACCTCGATCGACCGTCTCTACGACAACCCCGCGCTCGACACCACGCTCAGGCCCGGCGACAAGGTCATCGTCCAGCCGGACGAGCGCTACTTCCTGTCACTGGGGCTGCGGGCAACGAATCCGTGCAGCCCTTCCCCCGCGACGAGATCACCGCCATCGACGCCCTGTCCATCATGGGGGGCGTGAACGACGCCCGCGCCAACCCCAAGGGCATCCTGGTGCTGCGCGACTACCCCTCCTCGGCGGTGCGGACCGACGACACTGGCCCCTCGCACGAGCGGGTGGTCTTCACCCTCGACCTCACCTCGGCGGACGGGCTGTTCTCGGCGGGGCAGTTCCCAATCCTGTCCGGGGACCTCGTCTACGCCACCGAGAGCCGCCTGACCTCGACCCAGACGATCCTGTCGGTCCTCGGCAACTCGCTCGGCATCGCCAACCAGACCGTGAACCTGGGCGACTAGCCGGACCGGGGCCAAGGGGCACCGCGATGATCGTGCTTCGCAACCTGACCAAGACCTTCGTCCTCGAAGGCCAGCGCAAGACCGTGCTGCGGAACATCAACGCGGTCTTCCCGTCCAACGTGGCCGTGGGCCTCCTGGGCCGCAACGGCGCGGGCAAGAGCACCCTGATGAACCTCATCTCGGGCACGCTGGACGTCACCTCGGGCGAGATCCTGACCGACGGCCAGATCTCCTTCCCGGTGGGCTATTCGGGGTCCTTCCACCCGGACATGACGGGCGCCCAGAACACCCGCTTCGTGGCCCGCATCTACGGCGTCGACAGCGACGACCTCATCGCCTACGTCGAGGACTTCGCCGAGCTCGGTCCGAGCTTCCACCTGCCGGTGCGGTCCTATTCCTCGGGGATGAAGGCGCGCCTGGCCTTCGGGGTCTCCATGGGGATCAGCTTCGACACCTACCTCATCGACGAGGTCACGGCCGTGGGCGACGCGCGCTTCAAGCGCAAGTCGCAGGCCGTCTTCCAGGAGAAGATCTCGCAGGCCGGCGTGCTCTTCGTGAGCCACTCCCTCGGGCAGGTGCGGGAGCTCTGCCAGGCGGGCGCCGTGATCGAGGGCGGCAAGCTCTTCTACTACGACGACGTCGAAGACGCCATCGCGCACCACCTCCGCAACCTCGAAGACTAAGGCGCGGGAGGGCGCCCCGCAGGCGGGGGCGCCGGAGGACCTCAGCCCTCGACCTGCTGCCGGAAGCTCCTCAGCATCACGAGATGGCTGTCGATCCCGGTCACGCCGACCATCGAGGCGCCACGCGCCATCGGGTCCTGGCCGCTCTCGGCGTAGTCCGCATGGATCGGGCGCGCCTCCTCGTGACCCGCGATCTGCGCGTCGAGGTAGGCCGCGTCGAAGGCGGCGCCCTCGGCCGCCTGGAGCTGCTGCAGAAGCGCCGCGTGGTCCTCGCGCAGCGGAACCTGGGCCCCCTCGGCCCCGAAGGCGCGGGCGACGGCCTGCTGCTCGGCCACCTCGAGGTCGGCGAAGGCCTTCACGTTGCTGCTCTGGCCCTTCTGCTGCGCGAGCAGGCTCGACTGCATCAGGAAGGCGCCGCCCTCGAGCGCGGGGACCTTGGCCGCCTCGATCGTCACGGCGGCGTCGCCCTGGGCCTGGGTGGCCTCCTGGGCCCGGAGGGCCTGGGCGGCGGGCAGGAGGCTCGCGATGGCGGCGCCACCGGCGAGGAGTTGTCTGCGATCCATTCGGGGAACTCCCTCACATGCGTAAGGCCACCCAACAGGATCGCCGGCCGAATGTTCCTGGCCCTTGGGCGGCGCGGGCGGAGTCACGCCGGCGGCACGGTCACGACCGCGAGAGGCTCGTCCCGGGGCGTCGCGGGCAGGAGGCGCAGCGCCGTCTCCATGTCGCTCCGGCCCTGCGCGACCCGCTCCTCGACCGCCGTGCCGGAGAAGTCGAGCGCCTTGAGCGCCCGCTGGTGGGCCGACGGGCGATGGACCAGATGGACGAGGATCGCCGGCGGCGTCTCGGGCTCGGCCCGCCGCAGGAGCTCCCTTTCGCGCGCCATCGCCCCGATGCGGGTTCGCGCCTGGAGGGCGAAGCCCAGGTCCTGCGCGCGAAGCGCGGCGCCGTCGAGGCTGCCGGGGCGCTCCCCCTCCGGCGCGTAGAGGTCCGAGGCGATCACCAGCAGGGGGCGCGGGGACGGCTCCCGGAGGACGTGATCCACGGGCAGGTTGTTGCCCAGGCCGCCGTCCCAGTGCCAGCGCCCGTCCAGCTCCACCGGCGGGAGGAGCGGCGGCAGGGCCGTGCTGGCCAGGACGTGCCGGGCCGTGACGCGGTCGCGGCGGTTGTCCCACCAGACCTCCTCCCCGCGTTCGAGGTCGATGGCCAGGAACGAGAAGCGGATGGGCGAGGCGTTCAGGCGATCCCAGTCCACCAGCCTATCGAGGAGGGCGGCGAGCGGGCGGTGGTCCTGGAGCGAGACGTCCGGCGGCATCCCCGGCAGCAGCGAGAGCAAGCCCGGGAAGCGCGGGGCGGTGACGCCCCTGCGCCCGGCCAGGAGCGCGTTGAGCCCGAGCCCGTTGCTCCAGCGCGCCCGGAGGGGCATGGGCATGAGCCGCGCCCAGGGCCTGTCGTGGATACCGACCTCCGACCAGAACTCCCGCAGGCGGGCCAGCCGGCCCTCGGCGGGATTCCCGAGCAGGATCGCGCCGGTCACGGCCCCGATGGAGCATCCGACGATCCAGCCCGGCTCGGCGGCCGGGAGCAGGGCCTCGCAGACGCCCAGGTGATAGGCGCCGAGCGCGTTGCCGCCGCTCAGCACCAGCACGGTCTCGAAGCCTTCCAGCATCTCCGTCCCGGCCATCCCGCGTCCTTTCCCGATCCCGGCCGAACGGCCTTGGCGCCGACCGGTTCCCGCCGCTCGGGAGTGTCGCTCCGGCGCTGGCCTAGGCGTCCCTCCACCGCTCCTCGCGGGCCGAGGCGAGGACGGTTTCGACGAGGCCCTGGATGCGGAGGCCCTGGCGGAAGCTGAAGGGCTCGGGCGCGCGGCCGGCGAGGGCGTCGAGGAAGCCCGCCATCTCGATGGCCTTGAGGTCGTTGAAGCCGAGCTGGTGGCCGGGCGCCACGCAGAAGCGGCCGTAGGGCGGATGGTCGGGCCCGGCCTCGATGCACCGGAAGCCGCGACGGCCCTTCGGGTCCTCGGCGGAGTAGAAGTGCAGCTCGTTGAAGCGCTCCTGGGTGAACAGGAGCGCGCCCTTGCTCCCGTAGACCTCGACGTCGTGCTGCATCTTTCGGCCCATGGCGATCCACGAGGCCTCGATGGAGCCGGAGGCGCCGCTCTCGAAGCGCAGGAAGGCGCGGGCCACGTCGTCGGTCTCCACGGGCCTGCGCCCGCCCTGGCCGTCGGGGCGCTCCGCGATGGCCGTCACGGCGTCGCCCATGACGCGCGCGATGGGGCCGAGGAGGAATTCGGCGGTCGCGAGCGCGTGGGAGCCCAGGTCCGCCATCACACCGCCGCCCACGGGGTCGTTGCGGAACGAGAAGGGGGCCGAGGCATCCGTCATGTAGTCCTCGGCGTGGATGCCCCGATACGAGCGGATCTCGCCCAGCTCGCCGGCCTGGATCATCTCGCGCGCGAGCGCCAGCATGGGGTTGCACAGGTAGTTGAAGCCCATCTGCGTCTTCACGCCCCTGGCCTCGGCGGCCTCGGCCATCTCGCGGGCGTCCTGGGCGCGCGGGGCCAGGGGCTTCTCGCAGTGCACGTGCTTGCCGGCGGCGATGGCGGCGAGCGCCATCTCCTTGTGCAGGGCGTTCGGCGCGGTGACGTGGACCACGTCGATCTCGGGGCTGGCCACCATCGCCCGCCAGTCGGCGGTCGCGCGGGCGAAGCCCAGGGCCTCTGCGGCCGTCCGGGCCAGCTCCGGGTTGGCGTCCGCCAGCGTGTGCAGCTCCACCGCGAAGGGCAGGTCGAAGACCTTGGCCGCCGTGCCGTAGGCGAAGGCGTGGGCCTTGCCCATGAAACCCGAGCCGATCAGCCCGACGCGCAGCAGAGGTTTGGTCATCTCATGTCCCCGTCCTTGATGGCCGCCCTCCCCGAGGCGGCGCGCCGTGGGGTAGCGGAGCCGGCGGCGAGCGCAAGACGGGGGCCCGCGTTCTTCGTCAAATGCGTCAGGCCCGGGGAGCTAGTAGCCCTGCCTGGCGTCCGTCCGCGGGGCCGTGCCCCCCTGCCCCGCCAGATCCCGGAACCGCGCGACCGAGGCGCTCGCGGCCTGCGCGAGGAGGCGCGAGTCGGCCGAGACGGTGACGAGGTCGAAGCCCCAGGAGACGCCGCGCGCCGCGTAGTCGGCCGAGGCGCAGTGGAGGCAGGCCTTGATCCCGGCGCGGTGGGCGCTCGCGCGGATCTCCTTGATGGCGTCGATCATCTCGGGCTCCTCGCGGTCCATGCCGGGGTCGAGCCGGCCGTTCGAGAGCGAGATCGAGAGGTCCGAGGGGCCGATGTAGAGCGCGTCGATGCCAGGCGTGGCGGCGATGGCGTCGAGGTTGGCCATCCCCTCGGCGGTCTCGATCATGGCGAGGCCGAGGACGAGGTCGTTGGCCTCGCGCGAATAGTTGGCGAGGCCGTGGGCCACGCCGACCCGCGTCGGGCCGAAGCTGCGGGCGCCCCGCGGGGGATAGCGCAGGAACGAGGCGAACTCGGCGGCCTGCTCGGGCGTGGAGACCATCGGGCAGATGATCCCCATGGCGCCCGCGTCGAGAAGCTTCATGACGATGCCGGGCTCGCGCCAGGGCGCCCGGGCCATCGGAAAGACGCCCGAGGCGCGCATGGCCTGGAGCATCGGCAGGGCGTCGGAGTAGTCGAGCGCGCCGTGCTGCACGTCGATGGTCACCGCGTCGTAGCCCTGCGCCGCCATGATCTCGGCGGTGAACGGGTTGCCGATGCCGAGCCAGGCGTTGAGGACGGGCCGCCCTTGCGCCCAGAGGTCGCGGGGATGGGTCATGCCGACCTCCCCCGGCCCGCCGTCCGCCCGATCGTTCCTGCCTGTCCCATAGCGGCCTCCCGTCCCGCTGCCTCGTCGCGAAGTCATCGGGGCGGACCCGGGCGGTGTCAACGCGGCGCGAGGGGGTCCCCGGACGCGGCCATGCCCCCGTGGAACGCCGGACGGCATGGGCCGGGCGCGGAGGACCGGCCAGCGACGGCGAGCGGCGGCATGGACGGGAGGCGCCCCGGAGAGGGCGCGCGGCATGTCGCGGGACGCACCTATCCCGTGGCGCCGACGAGGGCGCGCCGCCTGAGGTCTTTGACGCGTTTCGCTGGATTCGGCGGTCCAACACGGGTCAAAGGGCGGCGTCGGGGTCGGCAGCCCCGAATCGTCTGGCCCGTCCACCATCGCACAGAAGGATTAACGAAGGATGAAAGCCCGTCTCGGCATCTCGCCCATCTGCTGGTGGAACGACGACCTCCCGGAACTGTCGGACGACGTGAGCCTCGAGGAATGCCTGCGGCAGGCCTCGGAGGCCGGCTACACCGGGATGGAGACGGGCCGACGCTTCCCAATGGACATCCGGGAACTGGGGCCGGTCCTCGACCGCCACGGCATCTCTGTCTGCGGCGGGTGGTTCTCGGGGACGGTCCTGAACGGCGACCTCGAGGAGAACAAGGACCGCATCCGGGCGCAGATGGACCTCTTCATCGCCGCCAAGGCGCCCTGCATCGTCTATGGCGAGGTCGCGCGGTCCATCCAGGGCGACCGCTCCCGGCCGCTGGCGCAGAAGCCGCGACTCTCCGAGGACGAGATGCGGACCTACGCCCGCAACATGACCGCCTTCGGGGAGTGGTGCGCCGAGCAGGGGATGCCGCTCGCCTATCACCACCACATGGCGGCGGTGGTGGAGACCGAGCCCGAGCTCGACCTCTTCATGGCCCATTCGGGCGAGGGCATCCCGCTCCTCTACGACGCGGGCCACATGGCGATGGCCGGGGGCGACGTGCTGCGGGTGATCGACAGGCACCACGCTCGCATCAGCCACGTCCACACCAAGGACATCCGCCGGGAGGTCGTCGACGGCCTCGACCGGTCGCGGGAGTCCTTCCTCGACGCCGTGGTGAAGGGCGCCTTCACGGTGCCGGGCGACGGCAGCCTCGACTTCCGGGCCATCCTCCGCAAGCTCGCGGATCACGGCTACGAGGGCTGGTTCGTCGTCGAGGCCGAGCAGGACCCGAAGACCGCGCCGCCGCTGCCGACCTCGGCCAAGGGCAACGCCGAGCTGCGCCGCCTTCTGGCGGAGGTGGGCTACGAGGTCGCCGCCTGATCCCCCTGGGGGCGCCACGGGCCGGCGCCCGGTAAGGCCCCGGCGGCTCAGCGCGCCGGGACCAGCCCCCCGAGGTCCAGCGTCCGCAGGACCTCGTCCGCGTCGAGCGGCTTGTCGCAGCGGGGCACCCGGGCGAAGGCCTCCGGCAGGGCCCAGCGCTCGTAGCCGGTGGCGAAGACGAAGGGCACCCCCCGGCGCGACAGGACCTCGGCCACCGGGAACACCATCCGGCCCGCGAGGTTCACGTCGAGGATCGCCGCGTCCACCCTCCCGGCCTCCTCGATCAGCTCCAGCGCCTCGGGCACGGAGGCCACGGGACCCAGCACCCGCGCGCCGGCGGCCTCCAGGTCGCGGCGCAGGTCGTCGGCCAGGAGGTATTCGTCCTCGACCACCAGGATGCAGGGGGATTCCGGGGACTTGGTCGCCATGCCGCTCCTTCCGGGCGCCGCGGCCCGTCTACGCCACGCGGTCCAACGCCGCGGGCCGCGCCGCGGTTCGGCCCGCGCGCTCACCTTTCGGCGAGCCGCAGGGCTCGGCCGCGTCCAGCACCTCGCCCAGGAGGCTGGCCCAGGCCTGGCGCTGGGCCAGGGCCAGGGCGGGATCGTCGGCCACCCGGGCAAGCTGCAGGCAGAGCCAAGCGTCGTTGAGGCGTGCCTCGAGCCGCCGCCCCCGGGCCGCGTCGGGCACCCGCCCCGCCAGATGGCGGAACAGCCCGCGCGCGAGGAGGATGCGGCGCTTCTCGGCAGCGGCCTCGACGGGCAGCTTCCGGCTCGAACAGATCATGGCGGTCGCCCCTCTCCCGCTGTGGACCGACCTGAGCCTAATCCGACGGAAGCGCACGGCAAGGTTGCATAGGTTAAGGCGCGGCGAACCGATCTGTGGCTCTTGGGACCAGGGGGCCCGTCGCGGGTCCGTGCCTCGGAGGATCGATCCGTGACCTTCCATCCCAAGTGCAGCCTGACCGAGGACGAGGCGAGCGCCATGGCGCGCTTCGAGCAGGAGGTCCTGGCGCTGCGACCGGCGCTCTGCGCCTTCGCGCGGCGGCTGGCGCGGCAGGAGAGCGACGCCGAGGACCTCGTGCAGGACACGATCCTGCGGGCGCTCGCCGCGCGGGCGCGGTTCCGGGAGGGCAGCAACCTCAAGGCCTGGCTGTTCACGATCATGCGCAACGCGTTCAACACCGGCTGGCGGCGGTCCCGGCGCGAGACCCTGCCCGGCCCCGAGGCCATCGAGGCGGGGGTGGTGACGCCCGCGCTGCAGGGGACGGGCCTCTGGGCCCGGGAGACGATGGGCCGGCTGCTGCACGACCTGTCCCCCGCGCACCGCGAGATCCTGATCCTGGTCCCCGTGCTGGGCCTGGGCTACGAGGAGGCGGCCGAGGTCTGCGGCTGCTCGGTGGGCACGATCAAGAGCCGGCTCAGCCGGGCGCGGGCGGCCCTGGCGGTGCTGGCGGGCGAGGCGGGGCCATGAGGGCCGCGGCCTCAGCCCCGGCCGGTCAGGGCCGCCTCGGCGCCGTCGTTGGCGTCGAGGTGGCGCCCCTCCTGGCCGAGGTGGAGGTAGTTGGGACTGAAGAGCGCGGCCTGCATCAGGGCGTCGAGGTCGCGGATGGTCAGCACGCGGTCGCGGACCTCCACCAGCCCCTCCTCGCGCACCGCCTGGAAGGTGCGGTTCACGTGGACGGTCGAAAGGCCGGTGATGTCGGCGATCATGGCCTGGGTCAGCGGCCATTCGCAGCTCAGCCCCTGGGTCCGGCCGGCCGCGCCGAGGCGCAGGTAGAGCTCGCACATCAGGTGGGCGATGCGCTCGAAGGCGGTGCGGCTGCCGAGGTTCATCAGCCATTCGCGCTGGATCGCCATGTTCACCAGCGTCTCCCACCACAGCGCCTGGAGCAGGCGCGGATGCGCCAGCGTCAGCGCCTCGAAGGCGTCGCGGGTGACCTGGGCGACGGCGACCGACGTGACGGCGCCGATGAAGTGGTCCATCTCGCGCAGCAGGAAGACGTTGAGGTCGCAGATGTCGCCCGGCAGGAAGAGCCCCACCACCTGCCGGCGGCCGTCCTCCAGGTACTTGTAGCGGCAGGCCCAGCCATCCAGCACGATGCGCACGACGCGCGGCGCCTCGCCCTCGCGCACGAGGTCGTCCTTGGCGCGGAAGCGCTGCACCCGCTCCCCGCAGAGGCCCAGCGCGGCCGCCCGATCCTCCTCGGACAGCCGGGTGTAATGCTCCAGCTTGCGGATCAGGGCGTTGGACGGGGGCTGGACCGGAGCGGACATCTGGCGCGAACCTCACCGGAAGCGGACCTGCCCACAATAACATATGTTGCACATCCTTGTCGGGGGAGACAGGCTGCATGAGCAGGCGCGACGGACTGGGAGGCCGGGTCATCCTGGTGGTCGAGGACGACTGGCTCATCGCGGAGGACATCGCCGTGGCGATCCGGCGCGAGGGCGCCCGCGTGGTGGGGCCGGCGGCCAGCTCCGACGACGCGCTGCGCCTCATCGAGGACGAGCCGGGGATCGACCTCGCGGTGCTCGACGTGGCCCTGGCCCACGACGGCGGCCTCGAGGTGGCCGACGCGCTGGAGGCCAGGGGCGTGCCCTTCGTCTTCGCCACGGGCTACGACCGGGCGATCCTGCCCCTGCGCTTCCAGGGCGCGCCGCACTGGGAGAAGCCCTTCGACGCGGACGCCCTGGCGCGGTTCCTGACGGCCCCCGCGCGCCCGGGCGCCGAGCACCCCGCGTGAGCGCCGGGCCGCCTCCCGGCTGGCTGACCGAGAGGCGCGCCCTGGCGCTGCTCGGCGCCACGGGGCACGCCCATTTCCGCATGAGCGCCGACTGGTCCGTGATGCACCGCCTGTCGGGCGGCGGCCTGCTGGAGGACGCGACCGGGCCGCTCTCGGGCTGGATCGACCGCTACGTCCCGCCCGGGCAGCGGCCGCTGGTCCTCGGCGCGGTCGCCGAGGCCGTGCGGACGGGGGCGCCCTTCGACCTCGAGCACCAGGCGCGGCGGAGCGACGGAGGGCTCGCCTGGATCCGCTCCCGCGCGGTTCCGATCCTGGGGCCGGACGGCGGGATCGAGGAATGGCTCGGCGCCTCCGAGGACGTCACGGCGCGCCACGAGGCCGAGGACCGGCGCCGCGAGAGCGAGGAGCGGCTGGGGCTGGCGCTCGGGGTCGCGGAGCTGAGCACCTGGGACTGGAACCTCGTCACGGGCGAGATCGTCTGGTCCGAGGCCTACTTCCACTTCTACGGCTACGTCCCCGGCGAGGTGACGCCGAGCTACGAGGCCTGGGCCGCCCGCGTCCATCCCGAGGACCTTCCGGCCGTCGAGGCGCGCATCGGGCAGGCCCGCGACGCGGGCGGGCCCTTCGAGGCCGAGTTCCGCGTCCTGCCCGGCCAGGGCGCGATGCGCTGGGCCCGGGCGAAGGGCAGCTTCTTCGGCGAGGATGGCCGGGCGGCGCGGATGATCGGCGTCATGCAGGACGTGACCGCGGCCAGGGCGGCCGAGGCCCGCCAGCGCCTGCTGATGGCCGAGCTGCAGCACCGCGTCCGCAACAGCCTGGCGGTGATCCGCTCCATCGTGCGGCGGAGCGCGCAGGCCGCCACGGACCTCGACGACTACGTCTCGCACCTGGAGGGCCGCATCGAGGCCCTGGCCCGCGTGCAGGCCGCCGTCACGCGCGCCCCGGGCGCGGGGCTCGACCTCGAGGCGCTGCTGCGGGACGAGCTCCGGGCCGCCGCGACGGCGAAGGGGCAGGTCGCCTTCTCGGGACCACCCCTGCGCCTGCCGTCGCGCGCGGCCGAGATGCTGGGCCTGGCCTTCCACGAGCTCACCACCAACGCCATCAAGCACGGCGCCCTGGCCGGGGACGCCGGGACGGTGACGGTGGCCTGGTCGGTCGAGGGGGACGGCCCGCCCCGGCTGCGCCTGCGCTGGAGCGAGCGGGCCGCCCGCCCCCTCGGCCCGCCCGGCCCGCCCGGCTTCGGGACCGAGCTCCTCGATCGGATGCTGGCCTACAACCTGGGCGCCGAGGTGGAGACCCGGCGCCGGCCCGAGGGGATCGTCTGCGACATCGCCCTGCCGCTGGGCGACGGCCCCGGCTGACGGGACGGCTTGCCCCCGGCCCCGGGACGCGCCACCTCTGGCGGGGACCCGGAGGACCGCCCTTGCTCAGCGACCGCAAGAACCAGCATCTGGACATCGTGCTCGGCGGGCGCGGGCGCGGCGGGGCGCGCACGGGGCTGGAGGACATAGTCTTTGCCCATGTCGCCCTGCCCGAGCTCCACATGGACGAGATCGACCTGTCCACGGCCTTCCTGGGCCGGCGGATCGCGGCGCCGCTGCTCGTCAGCTCCATGACCGGGGGCCCGGCGCGGGCGGCGGGGATCAACCGCAACCTCGCGCGGGCCTGCGCGGCGCTCGGGCTGCCGCTCGCCGTGGGCTCGCAGCGCGTGGCCCTCGAGGCGGGCGAGGCCGGGGGCCTGGGGACGGAGCTGCGGCGGCTCGCGCCGGACGTGCCGCTGCTCGCGAACTTCGGGGCGGCGCAGCTCAACACCGGCTTCGGCGCCGAGGAGGCGCGGCGGGCGGTCGAGATGATCGGGGCGGACGCGCTCATCATCCACCTGAACCCCCTGCAGGAGGCCGTGCAGCCCGAGGGGGACCGCGACTGGCGGGGGCTCCTCGGCCGCATCGAGGCGCTGGCGCGGGCGCTGCCCGTGCCGGTGGTCGCCAAGGAGGTGGGCTCCGGCATCTCGGGAGCCGTCGCGCGGCGGCTCTGGGACGCGGGCGTCGGGGTCATCGACGTGGCGGGCGCCGGCGGCACGAGCTGGGCCGCCGTGGAGGCGGAGCGGGCGCTCACGCCCCGGCAGGCGGCGGTCGCGCGCGCCTTCGCGGACTGGGGCCTCCCCACCGCGCGGGCCATCGAGGAGGTGCGCGCGGCCTGCCCGGAGGCCGTGGTGATCGGGTCGGGCGGCATCCGGGACGGGCTCGACGCCGCCCGCGCGATCCGGCTGGGCGCCGACCTCGTGGGGCAGGCCTCGGGGCTCTTGGAGGCCGCCACGCAGTCGCCCGAGGCGGTGGTCGAGCACTTCGAGACGGTGATCGCCCAGTTGCGCGTCGCCTGCTTCTGCACGGGCTCGCGGGACCTTCCGACGCTGCGCCGGGCGGCGCTCCAGGAAGGGTCGGGGTCGGTCGCGTAGGGCACGCGTCGGCGCATCCTCCCACGACGCGGCCTGCGATGGCCGGCGCGCTGGAGCGCACCCTGCTTAACGACTTCTTAACCTTTCCGTGCCATGGTGATTCCTGTCTCCGGGTCGCCGCCCGGCGGGGTAGGGGAAGTTGCGCCCGGAGCCCTGACGCCCGCTCCGCGACGCGGCCCAAGGCCGCCCTACCCGCCCAGGATCGCCCGCGCGGCGCGGCGGCCCGAGATCACCGCCCCCTCCAGCGTCGCGGGGAGGCCCGTCCGCACGTGGTCCCCCGCCAGCACGACGTTCCGCAGGGGAGTCCGCGTGGCGGGGCGGAGCGCGACGCCGGCCGGGGACTGGTCGAAGGTCGCCGCCCTCTCGCGCAGGAGGCGCCGGGCCAGCGGGGTCGCGGCGCCGAGGTCGAGGGCGCGGGCGACCTCGGACCAGAGGAGGGACAGGGCCCCGTCGCGCGGCATGGCCCAGACGGGCGAGGACTCGGCGGCCGAGATGGTGACGGACAGGACGTCGCCACGCCGGAACAGCCATTGGGCGTGGGCGCCGAGGAGGCCCAGGATCGGCGGGGCCTCGGCGGCCAGTTCGGGGGCGACGCGGAAATGGGCGTTCAGGATCGCGGGACCCGGCGCGGGGCCCGGAAGGTCGGGAAGGACCTCCGCGAGGGCGGGGGGCGGAAGGGCCAGCACCACGGCGTCCCCCGGCTCCAGCGCGACGGCGGACCCGTCGCCGAAGGCCAGCCGCTCGGCCCGGCCCTCCGCCGTGGCGATCCCCACGAGGGAGGAGCGCAGGCGCAGATCGACCCCCCTCTCCCGCAGCCGCTCCAGGGCCGGGTCGACCAGCGCGGCGCCGAGGCCCTCGGGCGCGAGGACGGGGCGGCAGGCGCCCGCGCCCCGCAGGAAGCTCCGCAGCAGAGCCGCGCGGAGCAGCGCCGCCGAGCCCCGCTCGGGCGGCATGTTGAGGACGGCGGTCGCCATCGGCTCCCAGAAGGTGCGCCACATGGGCCCCCGGTCGCGCACGGCCTCGGCCACGGTCCGCTCCCGTCCGGCGGCGAGGAGCGCCACCACCCCGCCCAGCGCGGCGGCGGGCCTCGCGCCGGGGGGCCTCGTGTCCGGGCGCATGGCCCCCAGCGGCGTGCGCGGCACCCGCACCGTCCAGCGCCGCCCGTCGGCGAGGTCGGCGAAGGGAAAGGCCGCCTCGGGCAGGGTCAGGAGCCGATCCGCCGCGCCGATCCGCCGGGCGTGGCCCAGCACGGCGACGTTTCCCGAGAGGATCAGGTGGTTGCCGTTGTCGATGCGCCGGTCCAGCACCGCGTCATGGTAGCTCCGGCACCGCCCGCCCGCCTTGGCCGAGCCCTCGTGGACCGTCACGCGGAGCCCCGCCCCGCTCAGGTCGAGCGCCGCCGCCAGCCCGGCGAGGCCCGCCCCGATCACATGGACATGGCCCCTCACCGCCAGGCGAGCCCTCCGGCCGCGCAGGCGAGTCCGTCCGCGGCCTTGCGCCAGCCGGGGCGGGAGGCGGGCGGGCGCGTCCAGTCGGCCTCCATCTCCGAGAGCAGCCGCTCGTAGGGGCCCATCATCACCAGGGCGGGAAGGATGCGGTGCCAGCGGTGCCCCGCCCGCGCCGCCCGGGCGCGGCCATACTGGAGGCGCGCGACGCGCCCGAGCTGCCGCCGCGCCTCGGGGAGCGCGGGATGGCTCCAGGCGACATGGGGATCGGGCGGCACGCCCGCCGCCTCGAGGATCGGCGCGGGGAGGTAGAGACGGCCCAGGCAGGCGTCCTCCTCCACGTCGCGCAGGATGTTGGTGAGCTGCATCCCCCGGGCGAGCGACAGGGCGAAGCGCCGCGAGGCATCCCCCCGCCAGTCGCCGAAGACCCGCATGGAGAGGAGCCCCACGGCTCCCGCGACGCAACGCACGTAGCGTTCCAGCCGCACGGGATCGGGCGCGACCATGCCCTCCGCGTCCATGCGCATCCCTTCGAGGATCATGTCGAACTCGCGCCGGGGAAGGTCGTAGCGCTCGATGGCGCGAAGGAGCTCCTCGCCCACGGCGGTCCGGGGCAGGCGCAGGAAGACCCCGTCGATCTCCCGCGCCCAGGCGGCCAGGGCCTCGCGCTTCTCGGACGCGGGCGCGTGGCCGTCGGCGATGTCGTCCACGACGCGGCAGAAGGCGTAGACGGCGAAGATCGCCTCGCGTCGGCGGCGCGGCAGGAGCCTCATGCCCGCGGCGAAGGAGGAGCCCGCGGTCTCGACGATCCGGCGGACCTCCTGGGTGGGGACGGGCGCGAAGGCGGCGGGAAGGGCGGTCACGCGTCCCCCCCGCGCAGGCGGCGGTCCGCGCCGGGGAGGGGCCAGGGGGCGAGCGTTGTCCCGAGTCCCCAGAGGCCCGCGCGGGCGAAGTCCAGCCGCGACGGGGCCACGCGCCCCGCCAGCGGGTCGCCCGCCCGGAGCCGCGCCGAGAGTCGCCGGGCGAGCCAGAGCACCGTGGCGGCCTCCCCCGCCAGCCGCCGGGAGGCCAGCGCCCTGGGCAGCGCCCCCGCCTCGTCGAGGAGCGCGTCGCAGCGGTCCAGCGCCCGGCCCACCGCGCGCCGCAGCGCGGGGGTCAGGGCCGGGCCTCCGAGGTCGCCGAGGGTCGCTCCCTCCTCGGTCAGCCACTCGGCCGGCAGGTAATGGCGCCGCAGCCGGAGATGGTCGGCCCCGAGGTCCTGGAGATGGTTCAGGACCTGGAGCGCCGTGCAGAGCGCGTCGCTCGCCCCGCAGGCTCTCCCGCCCTCGTCGTGCAGGTCGAGGAGGAAGCGCCCCACCGGGTTGGCGGAGTCCTCGCAATAGGCGAGGAGGTCGGCCCAGGTCGCGCAGCCGCCGCCCCGGGCGTCCCACCGGAAGGCCCTCAGCAGTCGGCGGGCGTGGCGCGCGGGCTCGGGCCGGGCCAGGGCGTGAAGCGCGAGGCCCTCGGGCGCGCCCTCCCGGTCCCCGTCGACCCCGGCCTCGAAGCGGTCGAGACGGCGGAGCTTCTCCCCGGGCGGGAGGTCCGGCGCGTCGGCCACGTCGTCGGCGGCGCGAGCGAACCGGTAGAAGGCGACCACCACCTCCCGCAGGTCGCGACGGATCAGCAGCGAGCCCACCGGGAAGTTCTCGCCCGTCGTCATGAGGCGGCCCGCTCCGCGACGGAATTTTCCTGATGACGGGCGCGCATCGCGACTTAGTTCCATCCAGCGGGGCTCGGGGGAGCGTTTTCCCTCCGAGCAGATGGGACCCGACGATGATTTGGCAAATGAAAAGCGCTTGGGCGGTGCTGGCGGCCTCGGTCGCGCTCCGCCGCCCCGGGACGGGGGACCCGAGGGCCGGGATCGTCCGGCGGTCCACCGCGATCGGGGTCGCCTTGACGAGGGGCGCGACGGGGCCGCAGCCGAAGGGGGCCATTCCGTGAGGCCTGGACGCAGGACGCCCGGCGGGCGCAAGGTCGTGGTGATCGGCGCGGGACCGGGAGGCCTCGCGGCCGCCATGCTGGCCCGCGCGGCGGGGGCCGAGGTCACGGTGCTGGAGCGCGGCGACCGGGTCGGCGGCCGCACCGCCTCCATCGAGCAGGACGGCTACGTCTTCGACACCGGCCCGACCTTCTTCCTCTACCCCGAGGTCCTGCGCGAGGTCTTCGCCGCGACGGGGCGCGACCTGGAGGCCGAGGTGCCGATGGTGCGGCTCGACCCGATGTACCGCCTCCTCTTCGAAGGTGGCGGCAGCTTCGACGCCTCCGCCGACATGGACCGGCTGAAGGCGGAGGTCGCCAGGATCGATCCGGCGGACGCGGCGGGAGTGGAGCCCTACTTCGCCGACAACCTCCGCAAGTTCGAGGCCTTCAAGCCGATCCTCCAGAAGCCCTTCCTGAACCTCGGGGCCTTCGCGGACCCGGCGATGGTCCGGTCCCTGCCCCTTCTCCGGCCCTTCGCGACGGTGGACCAGGACCTGTCGAGGTGGTTCAGGAACCCCCTCGTGCGCCTCGCCTTCTCGTTCCAGAGCAAGTACCTGGGCATGTCCCCCTTCAAGTGCCCGTCGCTCTTCACGATCCTCGCGCATATCGAGTACGCGCACGGGGTCTGGCACCCGCTGGGCGGCTGCAACGCGATCCCCAAGGCCATGGCCCGCGTGCTGGGCGACATGGGCGTGGACATCCGCCTGAGCGAGCCCGTCGAGGAGATGCTCTTCGAGGGCCGCCGCGCGACCGGGGTGCGGACGGATCGCGCGACCTACGCGGCCGACGCCGTCGTGGTGAACGCCGACTTCGCCCATGCCATGAGGCGCATGGTCCCGAACCGGTTGCGCCGCCGCTGGACGGACGAGAGGATCGACGCCAAGAGCTTCTCCTGCTCGACCTTCATGCTCTACCTCGGTCTCGACACGCGGATCGAGGGCCTCGCCCACCACACGATCGGCCTGTCGCGCGACTACGACCGCAACATCCGCGAGATCGAGGAGGGCCTCGCGCCCTCCGATCCCTCGCTCTACGTCCAGAACGCGAGCGTGACCGACCCGAGCCTCGCGCCGCCCGGGCACTCGGCGCTCTACGTCCTCGTGCCGGTGGGCAACCTCTCGGGAGGGACGGACTGGACGACGCTGGCGCCCGCCTACCGGGAGCTCACGCTCGACCGGCTGGCGCGCTTCGTGGGCCGCGACCTGCGGCCCCACATCCGGACGGAGCGGATGCTGACCCCTCGCGACTGGGAGGCCATGGGCATCCATCTGGGCGCGACCTTCAACCTGTCGCACAACCTCGGCCAGATGCTCCACAACCGGCCCCACAACCGCTTCGAGGACCTCGATGGCGTCTACCTGACCGGCGGCGGCACCCATCCGGGGAGCGGGCTGCCCACGATTTTCGAGAGCGCCCGGATCAGCGCGAGGCTGCTGGCGCGGGACCTGGGACTGGACGCCTCGGCGGTGCCGCGGGGCGCGATGGCGGAGGCGGCGGAATGACGACGGTGGGGATCATCGGCGGCGGGCTCGGGGGGCTGGCGGCGGCCTGCACGCTGGCCGCGCGCGGGCACAGGGTCACGCTCTTCGAGAAGAACCCCTGGCTCGGCGGCAAGGCGGCCGTGCTGGAGGAGCAGGGCTTCCGCTTCGACATGGGGCCGACGATCCTGACCATGCCCCGCGTGCTGGAGCGCATCTTCGCCGAGGCCGGGCGGAACCTCTCGGACTACCTGACCCTGGTTCGGCTCGACCCGCAGTGGCGGTGCTTCTACGACGACGGCA
Organism: Rubellimicrobium mesophilum DSM 19309; assembly: GCF_000600335.2. Taxonomy (GTDB): domain Bacteria; phylum Pseudomonadota; class Alphaproteobacteria; order Rhodobacterales; family Rhodobacteraceae; genus Rubellimicrobium; species Rubellimicrobium mesophilum. The sequence goes on from NZ_KK088557.1 coordinate 52,456, forward strand.
CCGTGCTCGACCTGCGCGACGACCCCGTGCGGTCGCGCGAGGCCATCGGGGCGCTCTCGCCTCGCGACGGCCAGGGCTTCGACGACTTCATGGCGGTGGCACGCCGGCTGGCCTCGGTCTCCGACCGCTTCTTCTTCTGGAAGTCCGTCGAGGACCTGAGGGACACGATGGACCTCAAGGCCAACATGAGCCTCGCCACGCTGTCGGACGTGCTGTCGCTGCGGATGCACCGCACCGTCGCGGGCCAGATCAAGCGCAACATCGCCGATCCGCGCGTGCGGCAGATGCTGGAGCACTTCATCCAGTACGTCGGCAGCAGCCCCCTCGGCGCGCCCGCCGTGCTCTGCGGCATCGCGCAGATGCAATTGGGCGAGGGCGTCTGGTATCCCATGGGCGGCACCCGCGCCGTGCCGGTGGCGCTGACGCGTCTGGCCGAGGAGCTGGGGGTGGAGTTCCGCCCGGGCGTGGACGTGACGCGCATCCACACCGAGGACGGGCGCGCCAAGGCCGTCGTGACCTCCCATGGCGACAGGTTCGCCTTCGACCGGATCGTCTCCAACATGGACTCGGTGCGGACCTACCGCGAGCTGATCGGCGGCTCGGTCTGGGAGGCCTTCCAGCGCGGTCGCAAGCGCGAGGCCGCCTGCTCGGGCGTGGTGCTCTACCTCGGGCTGCGGAAGGCCTACGACCACCTCGCCCACCACAACTTCGTCTTCTCGCGAAGCCCCGAGGAGGAGTTCGGTGCGATCTACGACCAGGGCGAGCCCGCGCCCGACCCGACGGCCTACGTCGCCGCCCCGGCCCGGACCGAGCCCGGGGTCGCGCCCGAAGGGGGCGAGGCGCTTTACGTCCTCGTCCACACCCCCTATCTCCGCGACCGGCACGACTGGTCGAGGATGCTGCCGGCCTATCGCCGCACCATCCTCGACAAGCTCAGGCGGACGGCGGGGATGGACGACATCGAGGAGCGCATCGTGGTCGAGCGGACGCTCACGCCGCAGGACATCCACGACCGCTACAGGGTGCTGAACGGGGCGATCTACGGGCTGGCCTCCCACGGCAGGGTGCTGGGGGCCTTCAAGCCGGGGAACCGCTCGCGGCAGGTGCGGGGGCTCTACCTCGCGGGCGGCTCGGCGCATCCGGGGCCGGGGATGCCGATGGCGCTCATGTCCGGCTGGATCGCGGCCGACGCGCTCCACAAGGACGCGACCGCGAACGCGCCTCCCGTCGCCGCGCAATGAAGCCCAGGGACCCTGTCGCGCTGCGCCACCCGGGGATGGTCCGGTTCTTCGGCGCCGTCATGGCGCGGGACATGGCGCGGGGATTCCACGCCGTGCGACTGGCCCGGCCGGGCCTGCCCGACCTGCCCGAGGGCCGGCCGGTCATCGTCTGCGCGACCCATCCCTCCTGGTGGGACCCGGCCTTCTGCATCGTGCTCCATGCGCGCCTGTTCCCGGACCGCGAGGGCTATGCCCCGATGAAGGCCGCCATGCTGGAGCGCTACGGCTTCTTCCGCCGCATCGGCCTCTTCGGGTTGGAGGACGGCCCCCGGGGGGCGGCGCGGTTCCTGTCCACCTCGCAGGCCCTCCTCGCCGACCCGGACCGCGTGCTCTGGGTCACGCCGCAGGGCCGCTTCGTGGACCCGCGCGAGAGGCCGCTGGGCCTGCGCCCCGGCGTGGCGCACCTCCTGGCGCGGATGCCCGAGGCGGTCGCCCTGCCCCTCGCGCTCGAATACCCGTTCTGGAGCGAGAAGCGCCCCGAGGCGCTGGCCGCCTTCGGAACGCCGCTGGACGCGCGGGAGGGCGGGACGCCCGCCGCCTGGAGCGAGAGGCTGGAAGCGGCGCTGACCGGGACCGCCGACCGGCTCGCGGCCCTGTCGCAGGCCCGCGACCCCTCGGCCTTCGAGAACCTCCTGGCAGGCAAGAGGGGCGTCGGCGGGGTCTATGGGACTTGGCAGCGGCTCAAGGCCCTGGCCCGGGGCGAGAGGCACGCCCCCGACCACATGGCGGAGCGGCCGTGACGCTGGCGCTGTCGGTCCTCGCGCTGCTGCTGGCGTCGCTCTACGCCGGGATGACCTTCGCCAACCTCCGCGCCTACCGGCCCCCGCCCCCGCCCGGGCCGGTCCCGCCCCGGGTCTCCGTCCTGATCCCCGCCCGCGACGAGGAGGCCAACATCGGCCCGGCGCTGGCCTGCGCCCTCGCCTCCACCGGCGCGGAGATCGAGGTGGTGGTGCTCGACGACGGCTCGACCGACCGCACGGCGGGGATCGTGCGGGCCGTCGCCGCCCACGACCCCCGGGTGAGGCTGATCCCCGGCGCGCCGCTCCCTCCCGGCTGGATCGGCAAGCAGCACGCCTGCTGGCAGCTCTCGCTCGCCGCCTCCCACCCGCTCCTCCTCTTCCACGACGCCGACGTGCGGCTGGAACCCGAGGCCGTCGCCCGCCTCGCCGCCTTCGCGCAAGGGCGGGGCCTCGTCAGCGGGGTCCCCCGCCAGGTCACGGTCACGCTGGGCGAGAGGATCGCCATCCCGCAGATCCTCGTGGTCCTGCTGGGCTACCTGCCGCTGCCGATGGCCCGCGCGAACCCCACGGACCCGCGCTTCGCCGCCGCCATCGGGCAGGTCCTCCTCGTCACGCGCGCCGCCTACGACGCGAGCGGCGGCCATGCCGGGATGCGCGGCACGATCCATGACGGCCTCCGCCTCGCGCGCGCCGTGCGGACGGCGGGCTTCGGGACGGACCTCTGCGACCTCTCGGGCCTCGCCACCTGCCGGATGTATTCGAGCTGGCGGGACCTCTGGGCCGGCTTCTCCAAGAACGCCCGCGAGGGGATGGCCACGCCCCGCGCCCTGCCCGTCTGGACCCTCCTCCTGGGCGGGGGGCACGTCCTGCCGTTCCTGCTCCTGCCCGTCGCGGGCGGGACCGCCTTCGGCGTTGCGGCGCTGGCGGCGGCGCTCGTCTGGCTGGCGGCGGGCGCCACGGCCCATCGGACCCGTGCGTCGTGGATGTCGGTCCTGTTGCACCCGGTGGGCGTCCTCCTCACCCTCGCGATCCAGTGGAACGCCCTCCTTGCCGGGCCGCGCCGCCGGCCGGCGGTCTGGCGCGGGCGCAGCTACGACCTCTGAGGTCAGCGCAGCAGCAGCCGCACGATCCGCTCCACCCGCGCGCCATGCGGCGGGCGCACCATCCGCACCGGGGACCAGCGCGAGGCCACCATGAGGCTGCGCGGACGGGTGAAGGCCCGGAACCCCTCCTCCCCATGGTAGGCGCCCATGCCGGACTCGCCCGCGCCGCCGAAGGGGAGCGGGTGCGCCGCCACATGGGTGATGCAATCGTTGACCACCGCGCCGCCCGACCGAACCCGCCCGAGGACCCCCTCGCAGGCCGCGACGTCCCGTCCGAAGGCGTAGGCGGCGAGCGGCACGGGCCGGGCGTTCGCGAAGGCCTCCGCCCCGGCAAGGTCGTCGTAGGGCACCAGGGGCAGGACCGGCCCGAAGATCTCCTCGCGCATCGCCGGCGACTCGAGGTCGGGGTCGAGCACCGCCCAGGCGCCGAGCTTCGGAGCTTTCGGCATCCGCTCCATGAGCGGCACGACCTGCTGGCCGCGCAGCAGGTCCTCCAGCCGCGCCCGGTCCTGCGGCCGCAGGATCGCCGCGTAGTCCGGCCCGTCCGGGTCCGGGTAGAGCCGCCGCGTCGCCGCCTTGAGCGCCTCGACGGTCTCCCCCATCCGCGTCCTCGGCACGAGGAGGTAGTCCGGCGCCACGCAGGTCTGCCCCGCCGAGAAGAGCTTGCCCGCCATCACCGACAGCGCCGCCTCCGAAAGGTCCGCGTCGGGCAGCAGGATCGCCGGCGACTTGCCGCCCAGCTCCAGCGTCACGGGCACGAGGTTCCGCGCCGCCGCCTCGGCCACCCTGCGCCCCGTCGTCGTGGAGCCCGTGAAGAACAGCCCGTCGAGCGGCAGCGCCGTCAGGGCGCTCGCCACGTCCGGGCCGCCCTGCACCACCCGCACGCGGTCGGGGACGGCGCGGGAAACGATCCCGGCGAGGAGCGACGAGGTGCGCGGCGTCCACTCCGACGGCTTCAGGATCACCCGGTTCCCCCCCGCCAGCGCCGCGACCAGCGGCACCAGCGAAAGCTGCACGGGATAGTTCCACGGCCCGATGATCCCCACGCACCCCAGCGGCACCCGCTCCACTCGGCCCTTGGCGCCGAGGAACTCCATCGGCAGCCGGACCCTCTCGGGCCGCATCCAGCGCCCGAGCCGCCTCAGCGTCCAGTCGGCCACGGCGAGGACCAGCCCGACCTCCGCCGCCATGGTCTCGACCCGGGGCCGCCCGCCGAAATCGGCGTCGAGGGCGGCGGCCAGCGGCTCGGCCATGTCCCGCACCGCCGCCCGCAGCGCTCGGAGATGCCTGCGCCGCGCCGCGGCGTCGGGGGAGGGATCGGCCCCGGCCAGCGCCTCGAAGGCCTGGCGCGCCGCCTCGGCCTCCACGTCGGGGACAAGGTCGGAAAGGGGTCCGTGCGGCACGTCGGGGCTCCTGTCGAGGTCGCCCGAAAGGCTAGGCCGCCATCCCTGAACGGGCAACGGCGCTCCGGGCGGCAGACCGCCGCACCCGGCAGATGGACCGGAACCCGGGACGGGGGGAGAGGCTTTTCATTGCATCACGCCCACCGTGACGCCCCGGGCGGCGGCGGGCCCACATCAATGCCAATGCCAACCAGCATCAACCAAGGGAGTGGCACCATGGGACTCTTCACGTCGGACATCAAGTCGCTCGACGACCTCTTCGTCCATCAGCTCCAGGACATCTACTACGCCGAGAACCAGATCACGAAGGCCCTGCCCAAGATGATCTCGCTGGCGACCGACCCGCAGCTCAAGTCGGGCTTCGAGCAGCACCTGCGCGAGACGCAGAACCAGATCAAGCGGCTGGAGCAGGTCTTCCAGATGCACGGGCACCAGCCCAAGCAGGTCGATTGCCCGGCCATCGACGGCATCATCAAGGAAGCCAACCAGATCTCGGGCGAGATCTCGGACAAGGAGGTGCTCGACGCCGCCCTCGTCGCCGCCGCGCAGGCGGTCGAGCACTACGAGATCACCAAGTACGGCTCGCTGATCGCCTGGGCCAAGCAGCTCGGCCGGAACGACTGCGCCTCCGTCCTCGAGCAGACGCTCCAGGAGGAGAAGGCCACCGACCAGAAGCTGACCGCCATGGCCGAGGCCAAGGTCAACGCCCGCGCGGCCTGATCCCACAGGGACGGAGCGAGGGAGGGGTCGGCGGAGCGATCCGCCGGCCCCCTTCGCTTGTCGCGCCCCGCGCCCGCTGATAAGGGACCGCGCTTCCCCGCCCGCGAGGTCCCTCCCATGTCCCAGGACAGCATCTATTCCGGCCTGACGCAGCTCGGGCAGTCCACCCGCATCCCCGCGACCCCCGAGGACGCGGTGCTGGAGCGGGTGCCCAATCCGCAGGCGGACGTCCTCTACGCCGTCCGCTTCACCGCGCCCGAGTTCACCTCGCTCTGCCCGATGACCGGCCAGCCCGACTTCGCGCACCTGGTGATCGACTACGCGCCCGGCGACTGGCTGGTGGAGAGCAAGTCGCTCAAGCTCTTCCTCACGTCCTTCCGCAACCACGGCGCCTTCCACGAGGACTGCACCGTGACCATCGCCCGGCGGCTCGTCGACCTCCTCGCCCCCAAGTGGCTGCGGATCGGCGGCTACTGGTATCCGCGCGGCGGCATCCCCATCGACGTGTTCTACCAGACCGGTCCCGTGCCGGACGGCCTCTGGCTCCCCGACCAGGGGGTGCCGAGCTACCGCGGACGGGGCTGACCCCGCCCGCCGCGGCGCTCAGGCCTTGCCCGAGCCCGGCTCCGCCTGCTTGCGGTGCTGCTCGGCCAGCATCCCGGCGGGGGTGACGTTGGCGATGGCCGACTGGAGCTTGTTCTTCCAGCCCGCGACCACGTCGCCCTCGCCGTTCTTCATCGCCTTCCAGCCGACCTCGGCCACCATGGCGGGATCGTCCTTCTTGGCCTGCCCGACCTTGGTGTCCATGAGGTCGGCGCGCTCGAAGAACTCGGTCTCGGTGGCGCCGGGCATCAGGTCCGTGATCGTCACCTCGGTGTCCTTGAGCTCGTTCCGCAGCGCGAAGGCGAAGGAATTGATGAAGGCCTTGGTGCCGTTATAGACGGCCTGGAAGCTCCCCGGCATGAAGCCCGCGATGGAGCCGGTGACGAGGATCTTCCCGGCGTTGCGGGCCCGCATGTCGCGGCCGACCTTCTGGATCAGGTAGATCGTGCCCACGATGTTGGTGTCCACGACGTGGCGCGCCTCGGCGAAGTCCTGGTCGAGGAATCCGTGGCCGAGCCCGTGGCCGGCATTGGCGCAGAGCACCTCCACGGGGCGTCCGCGCAGGGCGTCGCAGAGCCGGTCCACGCCCTCGGTGGTGGACAGGTCCACCTGCACGGCCTCGACCTCGGCGCCGAGCGCGCGGAAGTCCTGGGCGGCCTGGCCCAGCTCGGGCCGGTCGGCGGCGACCACGAGGTCGTAGCCGTCCTGGGCGGCCAGCTTGGCCAGCTCATAGCCGATGCCGGAGGAGGCGCCGGTGACGATGGCGAGGGGACGGGGCATGGTTCGACTCCCATATGGAAAGGCCCCTGGCGGCCCCGGACAGGGCCGTCCGAGGGGCGGTCGGAGGGGCAACGCCCGGCCCCGCGCGCCGTTCCCGGGGAACCCCCGGCCGCGCGGGCCGTTGCTGACCGCGAGACCCTGACGGGAGCCCAGGCCATGTCCGAGACCACCACCGACCACGATGCCATCCGCAGATGGGCCGAGAGCAAGGGCGGCAGGCCCGCCGCCGTGGACCGCACCCACTCCGACAAGGACGTGGGCCTGATCCGCATCATGTTCCCCGACGCCCCAAACTCGCACCACGAGAACCTCGTGGAGATCACCTGGGACGAGTTCTTCAAGGAGTTCGACGAACGCCGGCTCGCGCTGGTCTTCGACGACAGGAGCCTGTTCAACAAGCTCGTCGGCCGCGACACCGTCGACAAGCGCGAGCACGGCGACCACAAGGCGCACCGCTGAGGGCAGTTCCCGGACCAGGATCCCATGCCCGACACCATTCCCGACGAGGGGGCGCTGGATCGCTCCCTCGCCCTGCTGCGCGAGGGCTACCGCTTCGGTCCCCGTCGCTTCGCGCGCTGGGCCACGGACGCCTTCCGCGCGCGCCTGATGCTGCGCCGCGCGACGCTGGTGCGGGGGGCCGGGATGGCCGAGATGTTCTACGACGGCGACCGCTTCACCCGCCGGGGCGGGATGCCGGTCACGACGCTCAAGCTCCTCCAGGACCGGAACAGCGTGCAGATGCTCGACGGCGAGGACCACCGCCATCGCAAGGCGATGTTCCTCTCCCTCATGGGCGAGGCGGAGGCCGGGCGGCTCGCCCGCATCGCCGAGGAGGAATGGCGGCGGCGCCTCCCCGACTGGGAGAGGGAGAGAGAGGTCGTCCTCTTCGACGAGGCGCGCGACATCCTCTTCCGCGCGGCCTGCGCCTGGGGCGGCGTGCCGCTCCGCCCCGACGAGGCCGGGCAGCGCCTGCGCGAGGCGGCCGAGATGATCGAGGGCTCGGGCCGCGTGGGCCCGCGCAACTGGCGTGCGCAGCTCCTCAGGTCCCGCCACGAGGCCTGGGCCCGACGGGTGATCGAGCGCGCCCGCGCCTCGACCCCGGCGCCCCCGGGCTCGGCCCTCGCGGTCATCGCGTCGCATCGCGACCGGAGCGGCAAGCTCCTCGACGCCTCCACCGCCGCGGTCGAGCTCATCAACGTGATCCGGCCAACGCAGGCGGTCGCGCGCTTCGTCGTCTTCGCCGCCCTCGCGCTCCACCGCCACCCGGAGATCGCCTCGGGCATCCGACAGGGCGACGAGGCCCATCTCCAGAGCTTCGTCCAGGAGGTCCGGCGCATGACCCCCTTCCTCCCGATGGTCGGCGGCCGGGCGCGGCAGGGCTTCGACTGGCGGGGGCTCCGGGTCGCCAGGGGCGATTGGGTGCTGATCGACCTGTTCGCCACCTGCCGGGACCCCGACCTCTGGGACGCCCCCGAGACCTTCCGCCCCGACCGCTTCCAGGGCCGAGTGCCGACGCCCTACGACCTGATCCCGCAGGGCGCCGGCAACGCCGCCACCGGCCACCGCTGCCCCGGCGAGGCGATCGCACTCGCCCTCACCCGCATGGCCGCGCGGATGCTGGCGGTGGAGATGCGCTACGAGGTGCCGCCGCAGGATCTCCGGGTGGACCTCCGCCGCATCCCGGCGCTCCCCGCGAGCGGCCTGGTGCTGCGAGGCGTGACCCGGGCCTGAGGCCACGCCCCTCACAAAAGATCGTTCTACTCGGGAACCTCGGCTCCCCGCCCCGGTTGTTCCGGGCGGTCCCCGGACGGGGGCGCTGAGCGGGGTCAGGGACGTAATGAGACTCGTCGTGTTCGGGCTGGCCGTGAGCTCCTCCTGGGGCAACGGCCACGCGACGCTCTGGCGTGGCCTGATCGGCGCCCTGACCCGGATGGGCCACGAAGTCGTCTTCTTCGAGCGCGACGTTCCCTGGTATGCCGATACTCGCGACCTGACCCGCCTGCCCGAGGGCGCCGAGCTGGTCCTCTACCCCGACTGGCCCGCGATCCTCCCCCGCGCCCGGGCCGAGGTCGCGCGCGCCGACGCGGTGATGGTCACGTCCTTCTGCCCCGATGGGCCCCTGGCCTCGGAGCTGGCCTGGGACGCGGCCCCCGGCCCCACCGTGTTCTACGACATGGACACGCCCGTCACGCTCCGCCGCCTCGACGACGGCGAGCGGGTGGACTTCCTGCCGCCTCAGGGCCTGTCGGACTTCGACCTCGTGCTCAGCTACACCGGGGGGGCAGCGCTCGACCTCCTGCGCACCCGCCTCGGCGCCCGCCGCGTGGCCCCGCTCTACGGCCATGTCGACCCCGCCGCGCACCGGCCCGGCAAGGCCAGCGAGGCCTTCCGGGGCGACCTCTCCTACCTCGGCACCTACGCCGCCGACCGGCAGGCCGCGCTCGAACGCCTCTTCATCGAGCCCGCCCGCGCGCGCTCCGACCGCCGCTTCGTCCTCGCCGGCGCGAACTACCCCAAGGACTTCCCCTGGACGGACAACATCTTCTTCGTGAAGCACCTGCCGCCCGCCGATCACCCGGCCTTCTTCGCCTCCTCCCGCCTGACGCTGAACGTGACCCGCGAGGCAATGGCCTCGATGGGCTGGTGCCCCTCGGGCCGCCTCTTCGAGGCCGCCGCCTGCGGCATCCCGGTCCTCACCGACTCCTGGCCCGGCCTGGAGGACTTCTTCACCCCCGGCGAGGAGATCCTGGTGGCCGGGACGACCGCCGATGCCATCGCCGCGCTGGATCTGCCCAAGGCCGACCTCGCCCGCATCGCCCGGTCCGCGCGCGAGCGGACGCTCGCGGAGCACAGCTCCGACGCCCGCGCGGCCGAATTGGTCGCCCTTCTCGGCGGGAGTCCCGTCCGCGCCGCGCCAGAGCAAAGGAGCCTCGCATGTGGGGAGTGATCCCGGCCGCCGGGAACGGCACGCGCATCCAGCCGCTCGCCTTCTCCAAGGAGCTGCTTCCGGTGGGCGGGCGCCTGAGCGGCGACGGCCGCGCCCGGCCCAAGGCGGTCAGCGAATACCTCGTGGACCGCATGGCGCTGGCCGGGGCCACCAAGATCTGCTTCGTCATCTCGCCCCAGAAGGCCGACATCCTGAAGTACTACGGCGGCCACTGCGACATCGTGGAGATCGCCTATGTCGTCCAGCCCGAGGCCGCCGGCCTCTGCGACGCCATCTTCCGCGCCCATCCGGTGATCCCCGCCGACGAGCCGGTGCTGGTGGGCTCCCCGACACCATCTGGTTCCCGGAGGACGCCCTCAAGGCGCTGCCCGACGACCGCCTCTCCTTCCTCCTCTTCCCCGTGGAGCAGCCCCAGTACTTCGACGCCGTGGTGACGGACGACGCGGGCCGCGTCATCTGCATCGACGTGAAGTCCGAGGACGTCCGCACCGAATGGATCTGGGGCGCCTTCAAGATGCCGGGCCGCATCTTCCACGAACTGCGGCAGTTCTGGCTCTCGCGCCCCGAACCCGACGAGTACATCGGCACCCTCGTGAACGCCTGGCTGGCCCAAGGCGGCGAGGCGGTCGGCATCCGCGCGGGCTCCCTCTACGCCGACGTGGGGACGCTCGAGGGCTACCGCCTCGCCCTGGAGCTCCTCGGCCCCGGTGGCGCCAAAGCCGCCCAGTAGGATGTCCGGGTTCCTCCAGCGCCTCGCCCGCCACGAGACCATCCCCGAGCGCGTGGTCGTCGTCGTGGCCCACCCGGACGACGAGGTGCTCGCGGCGGGCTCGCGCATGGACCGCATGGAGGACCTGACGGTGATCCACATCACCGACGGCTCGCCCCGCGACATGCAGGACGCCCGGCGCGAAGGGCTGACCCGCGAGGACTACGCCGCCCTGCGCCGCCGCGAGGTCGCCGCCGCCATGGACGCCCTCGACGCGGACCCCGAGCTCCTCTGCTACTGGCATCCCGACAAGGAATCGATCCTCCACGGCCCGGCGATCCTCGACCAGCTCACCGAGGACCTGCGCGGCGCGGCCTTCGTCATCACCCACGCCTACGAGCACGGCCACCCCGACCACGACACGGCGGCGCTCTGCACCCACCTCGCGCTCGACCGCCTGCGCGAGGGGGCGAAGCGCCCGAGGTCTACGAGTTCCCGATCTACTCGCTGGAGAACGGCGAGCCCGTCTTCGGCCGCTTCTCCCCCGATGCCACCGCGCCCGAGACCGTGCTGCCCCTGACCTCCGAGGATCGCGCCCGCCGCAACGCCGCGCTCGGCGCCTACAAGACCCAGCGCGGCGTCCTGGCCTTCGCCGGCGACTGGCAGGAGCGGCTGCGCCCCGCCCCCGCCTACGACTTCCGCCAGCCCGCGCCGCAGGGCTCCGCCTGGTACGACCGGCACGGCTGGGACATGACGCTGGCCAAGTGGCGCCAATACGTCGACGCGCTCCTCGACCGGGAGGGGGCGTGAGCCTCACCGTCCTCAGCGTCGCCTATCCCCTCGCCCCCGTGACGGCCGACCCGGTGGGCGGGGCCGAGCAGGTGCTCGCCCGGCTCGACCGCGCGCTGACCGCCGCCGGCCACCGCTCGCTGGTGATCGCGCCCGAAGGGTCGGAGGTCGCGGGCGCCCTCCTTCCCATCCCGGCTGTCGCCGGTGCCATCGGCGACGCCGAGACCGCCCGTGCCCATGCCGCCGTCCGCGACCGCATCGCGGAGGCGGTGGAGCGCGACCGCCCCGACGTGATCCACCTCCACGGCATCGACTTCCCCGCCTACCTCCCCGAGAGCGGCCCTCCGGTCCTCGTCACCCTCCACCTCCCCCTCGACTGGTATCCGCCCGAGGCACTCACCCCACGCGAGGGTGTCCACCTCCACCCCGTCTCCCTTTCCCAGGCCGCGACCGCCCCACCCGGCGCGCGCCTCGAAGGCCCCATCGAGAACGGCGTGGAGATCTCCGACCTCCGCCTCCGCAAGCACCGCTACGCCTTCACCCTCGGCCGCATCTGCCCGGAGAAGGGCTTCGACGATGCCCTCGACGCGGCACGGCTGGCAAACATCCCCCTCCTCATCGCCGGCACCGTCTTCCCCTACCCGTATCACGAGGCCCACTTCCGCGACGCCATCGCCCCGCGCCTGACCTGGCGCCGCCGCTGGATCGGCCCCGTCGAGGGCGCGCGGAAGCAGGAGCTCCTCGCCCAGGCCGCCTGCGTCCTGATCCCTGCCAAGGCGCGCGAGACCTCATCCCTCGTTGCCATGGAGGCCCTCGCCGCCGGCACCCCCGTCATCGCCTACCCGTCCGGCGCGCTGCCCGAGATCGTGGAGCACGGGAAGACCGGCTTCCTCGTCGAGGGCGCGGAGGCCATGGCCCTAGCCATCCGCCGCGCCGGGGAGATCGACCCCGAGACCTGCCGCGCCACCGCCCGCCAACGCTTCTCCGCCGGCCGCATGGTCGCCCGCTACCTCCAGCGCTATGCCGAGCTCGCCTGAACTCGCCGTCGTCCCGCCCTCCGGCCTCTTCTGTCTAGAGGCGGAATGGGACGCCCTCTGGCGCCGCTGCCCCCGCGCCACGCCCTTCCAGTCCCCCGCCTGGCTCCTCCCCTGGGCGCGCCACTACGCCCCCGACCGCTGCGGCGCCGTCACGCTCCGCGCGTCCGACCAGCTCGTCGGCCTCGCCCCCGTATTCTGCTGGGAGGGCGCCCTCCTCCTCGCCGGCACCGGCCCGAGCGACCGGGGCGATGCCCTTCTCGACCCCGCCCACGCCTCCGAGGCCCCCCGCCTCCTCGCCGCCCTCCCCCAGGCCGCGCCCGAGCCCTTCGACCGCCTCGACCTCCAGCAGCTTGGCGAGGACTCCCCCCTCCTCTGCCCCGCCCCCGAAGGCTGGACCGAGGAGCGCCCCGAGGCCGATGCCTGCCTCGTCGCCCCCCTCACGGGCGAGGATGGCCTCGCGAGGGCCTCCGGCCGCCAGAGGTCCCACTGGCGCCATGCCCTCCGCCAGCTCGACAAGCTCGGCGGCACCACCGGCCTCGCCACCCCCGAGGAGATCCCGGAGGCCATCGAAGACCTCCTCCGCCTCAATCGCCTCCGCTGGGGCGAGGCCGGCGTCCTCGCCGACCCCCTCATGCAGGCCCACCTCCGCGACGCCGCCCCCGCGCTGGTCCGATCCGGCCTCCTGCGCCTTCATCAGGCAATCCTCGACGGCCAGCGGATCGCCGTCCTCCTGGTCCTCGCCGGCCCCTGGGCGCATCACGGCTACAACGGCGGCTTCGACCCCGCCCACGCCCGGCTCAGCCCCTCCGCGATCCTCGTCGGCCTCGCCATGCGACAGGCCACGCGCGAGGGCGTCCGCCACTTCGACTTCCTGCGCGGCCACGAAGGCTACAAGCGCGTCTGGGGCGCCGAGCCCCGGCCCATGCACCGGCGCGTCCTAAGACCATCCCCGTAGGGCGGGCCTCAGCCCGCCATAACCCTCCGGCTCCTCGCCCACCGTGGCCGATGCCGACGGTGGACGGAAGCCCGCCCTACGCCTTCCCCAACAGGAACGTCGCCGCGTCCCAAAGCCCAAAGTCCCCCTCGCCCATCCGCCGCACCTCCAGCCCATGCCGCGCGGCCAGCGCCGCCACCTCCTCCCGGTCCCGCCCGAGGTCCCCGCGATACGAGTAGTTCAGCACCAGCAGATGCCCCCCGGGCGCCAGCACCCGCGCCGCCTCCTCGACGTGGCGCACGGCAACTCCGGCCTGCACGAGATACGGGAACACGTCCGCCGCGAGCACGAGGTCCAGGCTCCCGTCCTCCACCCCCGACAGGTCCCGCCCCGACGACACCGCCAGCCGCACGTTCCCGAGCCCCCCGCATCGCTCCCGCGCCCGCGCGACCATCCCCGCCGACACGTCGAGCCCCGTCACCTCCGCCACCCGGGGCGCCAGCGCCGCCACGAACCGCCCGATCCCGCAGCCGATCTCCAGCACCCGTGCCTTCGGCCCGAGGAGCCCCCACCCCGCCATCCGCGCCACGACCTCCTCCGTGGTCTCCCGCAGCAGGTCCGGGTTCCCCAGCGCATAGAGCGCCACGCCCCCCTCGGGCGCGACCTCGGCCAGCCGGTCGAAGGTGCGGGCCCAGAGCGCCGGGTCCGCTGCCGCGTCCTCGTGAGCGACGCCCTGCAGCGTCGCCTTGACCGTCCCGAAGGCCTGCGGGTTCGTCCGCCAGAGCGCCAGTGCCGCGCCGATCCGCTCCGCCGCGCCTCCCCGGGCCTTCGTCAGGGCCCCCGCCAGCGCCGCCTCGACCTCCTCCGGCCCCTCCGCCTCAATGGCGAGCCGCAGGAGAGCCACGTTGGGCGGCAGCGTCCCCGCGGCGCACCCCTCGACCACCGGCCGGAGCCGCTCCGGGCAGGCGGCGAGCCAGCCCGGAGCGGGGATGGCGCGCTCGATGTCCGTTCCTTCGCTGCGCGCCATTCCGCCTCCCCCCGAAGTCAATCCCGCCCCGAGCCGCCATGCCGGGGAACCTCACGCCCCTGCGGGCGTTTCGGGCCAACGAAAGTAGATGCTCGGAAGGGGCCAGCGATCAACCTCCAGCTTTACCTCCTCCGCCATGCGGCCCATGCGGACTACGGGCGACGGCTCACCGGCCGGGCCCCTGGCGTCCCCCTCACCCCGGAGGGCGAACGGCAGGCCATGGCTCTGGGCCGCCGCCTGGTCGGGGAGACCCTCACCGAGATCCAGACCAGCCCCCGCGAGCGCGCCCGAGCCACCGCCGAAGCGGTCGCGCAGGCCACCGGCACCCCCATCATCGTGTCGGACGCTCTGGACGAGATCGACTTCGGCGCCTGGACCGGGGTGGAGTTCGCGTCCCTCGACGGCCAGCCCCAATGGGACGCCTGGAACGCCAGCCGCTCCACCGCCCGGACGCCGGGCGGCGAGAGCATGGGCGAGGCCGCCGACCGCATCGCGGCCCATGTGGACGGCCTCGCGGCCGCCCGCCCCGGCGAGCGCATCGCCCTCGTCACCCATTGCGACATGATCCGCGCCCTGGTCGCCCGGACCTTGGGCCTCCCGCTCGACAACCTCCTGCGCTTCGAGATCGCCCCCGCCTCGCTCAGCCGCATCGAGGCCGGGAGCTGGGGCGCGCGGGTCCTCAGCCTCAACGAAACCACCGGGATGGACGCATGAAGGACGTGGACGACCAGGGCGACCTCGCCCGCCGCATCGAAGAGCTGGGGCCGTGGTTCCACAACCTCCGCCTGGGCGGCATCGAAACCGCGCCGGGCCACTTCCTGGGCGACTTCCCCCGCAGCAAGTTCGAGCGCTTCGCCCACGCGGTCCCCGCCGACCTCACCGGCAAGTCCGTCCTCGACATCGGCTGCAACGCCGGCTTCTACGCGCAGGAGATGAAGCGGCGCGGCGCCTCGCGCGTCCTCGGCATCGACCACGACGAGCACTACCTCGCCCAAGCCCGCCTCGCCGCCGAAGTGGAGGGCCTCGACATCGAGTTCCGCCGGCTGGAGGTCTACGACGTGGGCGCCCTGGGCGAGCGGTTCGACCTCGTGATCTTCATGGGCGTCCTCTACCACCTTCGCCATCCGCTCCTCGCGCTCGACCTGATCCGCGAGCACGCAGCAGACGACCTGATGATCTTCCAGTCCCTCCTGCGCGGCCCCGAAACCGTCAGCGAGGTCCCCGAGGAAGCCCCCTTCGAGGAGGAGGCCATGTTCGGCGAGGAGGGCTTCCCCGCCCTCTACTTCATCGAGAAATCCTACGCGAACGACTGGACCAACTGGTTCGTCCCGAACCGCGCGGGCGTCGAGGCGCTGCTGCGCTCGTCGGGCTTCGCCATCGAGACCCGCGCCTCCGAGGACGTCTACATCTGCCGCGCGACCGACGTCCCCTATTCCCAATGGGGCGCCGGGGCCGCCTACCCGGCCAGGGGGGCCGCGACATGATCGACTCCGTGATGTTCTGGAACGAGCCCAACAACAAGTCCCACTGGGACCCCGAGATCGACCCCGACTGGTCGCAGTTCGCCCGCATGATCAACCTCGCGGGGCAGGCGGTCGCGGGCGTGAACCCGGACATGACCCGCGTGCTGGGCGGCATCTCCCCCATCGACCCCAACTACATCACCCGCCTCAAGGAGATGGGCGTCCTCGGCAACGTGGACGTGCTCGCCGTCCACGGCTTCCCGCTCGACTGGAACCTCTGGCAGATCAACGAATGGCCCGCCAAGGTCGCCGAGATCGAGGCCGTGGCCCCGAACCACCCCGTCTGGGTCAGCGAGGTCGGCGTCGGCTCCTTCGGGGCCGAGGAGGTGCAGGAGTTCGGCGTCCGCCGCACCGCCGAGCTCCTCCTGGATCGCGTCCCCCGCGTCTACTGGTACTCGCTCTTCGACCTCCCCCATTCCTGGGAGGCCACGACCCGCCACAAGGAGGCCGAGGGGTCGAGCTACTACCGCCATTTCTACATGGGCCTGATCCGCGAGGACGGCACGCCCAAGCCCGGCCTTGACGCCTATGCGCCCCACGCCGACCGCATGGGCCTCATGCAGTGGTTCCACTACGAGGACCCGCGCCTCCCCCTGGCCGTCGAGTGGATGAAGCGCCTGGGCGTCCGCCGCATCCGCACGGGCCTGTCCTGGGCCGACAGCTTCCGCCCCAACGCGCTCGACTGGTTCGACCGGCAGATGGAGGCTCTCCAGGACTTCGACGTGATGGCCACCTACTGCTTCACGCCCGAGCACCTGGGCCACCAGCCCCACCACACCAGCCCCCCGCGCGAGCCCCAGCAGTTCGCCGACTTCTGCGCCGCCATGGTCGAGCGCTACGCCCCCGCGCTGCCCGCGCGCGCCACAGCAGGGAGAGCCTGAGATGCCCGACGGCAGCCTGACCCCCAACGGAATCAACGTCGCCATCGTCGGCGTCGGCAACTGCGCGAGCTCCCTCGTCCAGGGCATCGCGATGTATCGCGAGGATTCGGGCAACGAGCACACGGGCCTCATGCACTGGGACCTGGGCGGCTACCGCCCCGGCGACATCCACATCGTCGCCGCCTGGGACATCGACCGCCGCAAGATCGGCCAGGACGTCGCCAAGGCCATCTTCGAGCGCCCCAACTGCACCGCCGTCTTCTACGGCGACGTCGCCGACACCGGTGCCAAGGTCCGCATGGGCAAGATCCTCGACGGCTTCGCCCCCCACATGGCCGACCAGCCCGAGCATCGGACCTTCCTGAAGGCAGACCTCCCCGAGCCCTCCAAGGAGGAGGTCGTCCAGACCCTGCGCGAGACCGGGACCCACGTCCTGATGAACTACCTCCCCGTGGGATCGCAGAAGGCCACCGAGTTCTACGCCGAATGCGCGCTCGAGGCCGGGGTCGCCTTCGTCAACAACATCCCTGTCTTCATAGCCTCCGACCCCACCTGGGCCGAGCGTTTCCGCGCGGCCGGCGTCCCCATTATCGGCGATGACATCAAGGCGCAGGTGGGTGCGACCATCGTCCACCGGGTCCTCACCGACCTCTTCGCCAAGCGCGGCGTGCGGCTCGACCGGACGTATCAACTGAACACCGGCGGCAACACCGACTTCCTCAACATGAGGGAGCGCGACCGCCTCGCCTCCAAGAAGATCTCCAAGACCGAGGCCGTGCAGGCCGTCGCCGCCCAGCGCCTTGACTGGGAGAACATCCATGTCGGCCCCTCGGACTACGTCCCCTGGCAGAACGACAACAAGATCGCCTTCATCCGGCTGGAGGGCACCCAGTTCGGCGGCGTCCCCATGCACCTCGAGGTGCGCCTCTCCGTCGAGGACTCCCCCAACTCCGCCGGCGTCGCCATCGACATGATCCGCTGCGCCAAGCTCGCCCGCGACCGCGGCCTCTCCGGCCCCATCGAGGCCCCGGCGGCCTTCTTCTGCAAGCACCCGCCCCGCCAGACCACCGACGACCTCGCGCACGAGGAGGTGGAGGCCTTCATCCGGGGCGAGTGAGGCGCCCGTGACCATTCCGTAGGGTGCGCTTCAGCGCACCATTCGGCGGCAATCTCTCACGAGGTGCGGTGCGCTGAAGCGCACCCTACGGATGAGGCGTCAGAAGCAGGCACGAACCCCGTAGGGCAGGCTTCAGCCCACCACGCCTTGCCTGGCGCGACATTCAACAGGACAGCTTGGCGCGACCTGATCGACGTTACATCCCCGCCGCGATTTTCCCGCGGCTGTTAACTGTTCCTTAAACTTCCTCTGCCAAGGTGATCCCTGTCCCTGGGTCGCCGCCCGGCGGGGTAGGGGAAGCTGCGTCCTCGGCGCCCGCCGCGACGTGATCGTGGGCCACCTTCAAACCGCCAGCAGCTCCAGCGCCACTCCCTGCCCGACCCCCACGCAGAGCGTCGCCAGCGCCCTCTGCCCGCCGCCCTCGGCCAGCCGCCGTGCCGCCGCCGCCGCGATCCGCGCCCCGCTCATGCCGAGCGGATGCCCCAGCGCGATCCCGCCCCCCCTGGCGTTCACGCGCGGGTCGTCGTCGGCGATCCCCCAGGCCCGCAGGCAGGCCAGCACCTGCGCCGCGAAGGCCTCGTTGATCTCCACCACGTCGCACTCCGCCGGGGCCGCCGCGCCCCTCGCGGCCAGCCGCTCCACCGCCGCCACCGGCCCGATCCCCATATGCGACGGCGCGACCCCCGCCGAGGCCGCCCGCCCGACGCGCGCGAGGGGCTCCAGCCCGAACCGCCGCACCCCCTCCTCCGAGGCGAGGATCATCGCCGCCGCCCCGTCGTTCACGCCCGAGGCGTTGCCGGCCGTCACCGTCCCCCCCTCGCGGAACGGCGTCGGCAGCGCCGCAAGCCTCTCCAGGCTGGTCGCCCGGGGATGCTCGTCCGCCGACACGACGCCGCCCTTGACCGGCACCGGCAGGATGTCCGCCGCGTGCCAGCCCGCGTCGTAGCGCTCCTGCGCCCGCAGCGCGTAGGCGTCCTGGTCCGCGCGCGGGATCCGATGGTCCCGCGCCACGTTCTCCGCCGTCTCGCCCATCGCCTCGGTCCCATGGGCCGCCGCGATCCGCTCGTTGACGAAGCGCCAGCCGATGGTGCTGTCGAACACCTCCGCCGCCCGCGAGAAGGCCGCCTCCGCCTTGCCCATCACGAAGGGTGCCCGCGTCATGCTCTCCACGCCCCCGGCGATCACCACCTGGGCCCCGTCCCGCACCGCCCTCGCCCCCAGCACCACCGCGTCGAGCCCCGAGGCGCAGAGCCGGTTCACCGTCAGCGCCGGTACCCCCTCCCCCAGTCGCGACAGGAGCACCGCCATCCGCGCGACGTTGCGGTTGTCCTCCCCCGCCTGGTTGGCGCAGCCGAGGATCACCTCGTCCACCCCGAGCCCCGGATGCAGGTCGAGGAGCCCGTCGATCACCAGCGCCGCCATGTCGTCGGGGCGCACCCTCGCGAGCGCCCCGCCATACCGCCCGATCGGCGTCCGCCTCGCCGCGCAGAGAAAGACCTCGGTCATGCTCCCTCCATCAGGATCGGCGCCGGCGCGTAGCGCCCCCTCAGATGCGCCGGCGCCCGCGCCTCCAGGGCCTCCAGCCGCGCCCGGACCGCCCCGCGTCCCCGCGCCGCCAGCATCTCGAACGGCCCGCGCGGCCAGCTCAGCGCCAGCCGGGTGGCCGCGTCCACCGCCTCCGTCGTCACGCTCCCCTCGGACAGGAGCCACCCGGCCTCGTTCGCCAGCGTGGCCTCGATCCGCTCCACGATGGTCCCGGCGTCGCCGGGCGCCTCCCCCGCCGCCGTGACGAAGCCCCGCCCCGCCTTCCGCCCCAGCGCCCCCGAGGCCACCTGCGCCTCCAGCGCCGCGAAGACGCGGTAGCGCGGATGCCGCCCCATCCCCTCCCAGACCGCCCGCGTCGCCGCGAGGTGCACGTCCGCCCCGATCAGGTCGATCAGCGCGAAGGGCCCGATCCGGTAGCCCGCCGCCATCACCGCCGCGTCGATCTCCGCCGCCGTCCGCCCCTCCTCCAGCAGCGCGAGCGCCTCCCCGTAGAAGGGCCGCGCGCAGCGGTTGACGATGAAGCCGGGCGTATCGGGCGCCTCCACCACCACCTTCCCCGCCGCCTCCGCCAGCCGCCGCGCCACCGCCAGCGCCGCCTCCGAGGTCCCCCCGTGCCGCACCAGCTCCACGAGCCGCTGCACCGGCGCGGGGTTGAAGAAATGGAGCCCCACAACCCGCTCCGGGTGCCGCACCCCCTCCGCGATCCGCGCCACCGACAGCGAGGAGGTGTTGGTCGCCAGCACCGCCCCCGGCGCCACGACCTCCTCCAGCGCCGCGAGCAGCGCCCGCTTGACGGACAGGTCCTCGACCACCGCCTCGACCACCAGCTCCGCCGCGCCCATGGACGCAGGCCCCTCCACCACGACCAGCCGGCCGAGGATCGCGTCGCGCTCCTCCGCCGTCATCTTCCCGGCCTTCACCCGCCCGTCGAGCGCCCCGGCCAGCCGGTCGCGCGCCCCCTCGCGCGCCGCCTCGACGGCATCGGTCGCCAGCACCACGGCCCCCGCCTGCGCGAAGACCTGCGCGATGCCGAGCCCCATGGTCCCGAGCCCCACCACCCCGACCATCGTCATCGCCCCTTGAACTCCGGCCTGCGCTTCTCGCGGAAGGCCCGGAGGCCCTCCGCCTTGTCCCCGGTGTCGAGCAACGCCTCGAACGCCGCCCGCTCCCCCGCGAAGTCGAGCCCGCCCTCCGACGCCGCGACCACCGCCGCCTTCGCCGCCCGCAGCGCCAAGGGGGCCCGACGCGCGATCCGGCCCGCCAGCTCCTCCGCGACGGGCAGCGCGCTCCCCTCCACGCGCCACGCCGCGATCCCCCAGGCCTCGGCGGTCGCGGCGTCCACGATCTCGCCCGTCAGCACCATCCGCATCGCCCGGGCCCGCCCGACCAGCGCCGTCAGCCGCTGCGTCCCGCCGGCCCCCGGCATGATCCCAAGGTTCGTCTCCGGCAGCCCCACCCGCGCCGTCCCGCCCAGCACGAGGAGGTCCGCCATCAGCGCCAGCTCGAACCCGCCGCCCAGCGCGACGCCGTCCACCGCCGCGACCAGCGGCTTGGGAAAGGCCCGGATCGCCGCCCAATGCGCCTTCCTCGGATCGACCGCCGCCTCCACCGAGCCCTTCCCCTCGATCTCCCCGATGTCGGCCCCGGCCGCGAAGTCCCCCCAGGCCCCGGTCAGCACCACCGCCCGGCAGCCCTCGTCCCCGGCGAGCCGCCCGAACGCCTCCGCCAGAGCGCCAAGCAGCGCCGTGTTCAGCGCGTTGCGCGCCTCCGGGCGGCTCAGGGTCAGCCGCGTCCAGCCGTGCTGCGGATCCTCGATCAGCATGGCGCGATCATCCTCCGCCCACCCAAAGTTTCAAGCCTGAAATTTCAAGCTTGAAATACCCACGCGCCGTGGCATCCTCCCCTCACCCCACAGGGAGGGACGCCCATGAAGATCCTCTGCCTCGGCGGCGGCCCTGCGGGTCTCTACTTCGCCCTGTCCATGAAGCTCCGCGACCCCTCGCACGAGGTGACCGTGCTAGAGCGCAACCGCGAGGGCGACACCTTCGGCTGGGGCGTGGTCCTCTCCGACGACGCCCTCTCGCGGATGCAGAGGAACGACCCCCTCAGCACCCAGGCGATCCGCAACCGCTTCGCCTACTGGGACGACATCGCCGTGATCCACAAGGGCACCCGCACCGTCTCGGGCGGCCACGGCTTCGCCGGCATCGGCCGCCGCGTGCTCCTCAACCTCCTGCAGGACCGCGCCCGCGAGCTGGGCGTCGAGCTGCGCTACGAGGCCGAGTTCCAGTCCGCCGAGTCCTACCGCCCCGACTACGACCTGATCGTCGGCGCCGACGGCATCAACTCCCGCGTCCGCGCCGAATACGCCGAGGTGTTCCGCCCCGACATCGACCTGCGCGTCTGCAAGTTCGTCTGGCTCGGCACGAACCAGACCTTCGCCAACGCCTTCACCTTCCTCTTCGAGCACACCGAGCACGGCTGGGTCTGGGCCCACGCCTACCAGTTCGACAAGGACACCGCGACCTTCATCGTCGAATGCCGCCCCGAGACCTGGGCCCGCTGGGGCTTCGACCACATGACCAAAGAGGAGACCGTCGCCACCTGCGAGCGCATCTTCGCGAAGCACCTGGGCGGCCACTCCCTCATGTCCAACGCCGCCCACCTGCGCGGCTCGGCGATCTGGCAGCAGTTCCCCGCGTGATCTGCGAACGGTGGTATCACGGCAACGTCGTCCTGATGGGCGACGCCGCTGCGACCGGGCACTTCTCCATCGGCTCGGGCACCCGCCTCGCCATCGACAGCGCCATCGCGCTCGCCGACTACCTGCACTCCGAACCTTCGATGGAGGACGCCTTCCGCCGCTACCAGGAGGAGCGGCGCGTCGAGGTCCTCCGCCTCCAATCCGCCGCCCGCAATTCGCTGGAATGGTTCGAGGAGGTCGAGCGCTACCTCGACATGCCCCCGTCCAGTTCGCCTACTCGCTCCTGACCCGCTCGCAGCGCATCTCCCACGAGAACCTCCGCCTGCGCGACCCCGACTGGCTGCGCGAGGCCGAGGCCTGGTTCCAGCGCCAGGCGGGCGGGCAGGACGTGCGCGCGCCCCTGTTCGCGCCCTTCACCTTGCGCGACATGAGGCTCAGGAACCGTGTCGTCGTCGCCCCCATGGCCCAATACAAGGCCGTGGACGGGTGCCCGACCGACTGGCACTTCGTCCACTACGCCGAGCGCGCCAAGGGCGGCGCCGGCCTCGTCTACACCGAGATGGCCTGCGTCTCCCCCGAGGGCCGCATCACCCCCGGCTGCCCCGGCACCTATGCGCCGGAGCACGAGGCCGAATGGACACGCCTCGTCGACTTCGTCCATCGGGAGACCGAGGCGAAGATATGCCTCCAGCTCGGCCATTCCGGTCGCAAGGGCTCCGTCCAGGTCCCCTGGGAGGACGACGAGATGCCCCTCCCCTCGGGCAACTGGCAGACGCTCGCCCCCTCCCCGATCCCCTGGTCCCCGCGCCATCAGACCCCGAAGGAGATGGACCGCGCCGACATGGACCATGGTGCGCGACCCAGTTCGTCGCCGCCGTCCAGATGGCCGATCGCGCCGGCTACGACATGGTCGAGCTCCACGCCGCCCACGGCTATCTCATCTCCTCCTTCATCAGCCCGCTCTCCAACCAGCGTACCGACGACTACGGCGGGTCGCTGGCGAACCGGATGCGCTACCCCCTCGAAGTCTCCCGCGCCATGCGCGCCGCCTGGCCCGCCGAAAGGCCCATGTCCGTCCGCATCTCCGCCACCGACTGGGTGGGCGAGGCCGGCGTCACTCCGCAGGAAGCCGTGGACATCGCCCGGATGTTCCGCGAGGCCGGCGCCGACATCATCGACGTCTCCGCCGGCCAGACCTCGACCGAGGCGCGTCCCGTCTACGGCCGGATGTTCCAGACCCCCCTCTCCGACCGCATCCGCAACGAGGCCGGGCTGGCGACGATGGCCGTCGGCAACATCACCGACTTCGACCAGGTGAACAGCATCCTCATGGCCGGCCGCGCCGACCTCGTCTGCCTCGCCCGCCCCCATCTCGCCGACCCCTACTGGACGCTCCACGCCGCCGTGGCGCTGGGCGACGAGGCCACCGAATGGCCCAAGCCCTACCTGCGCGGCCGCGACCAGGCCCGCCGCCTCCGCGATCGCGCACAGGAGGCGCTCCGGGCATGACCCTCGCGGGCAAGCGCGTGCTGGTGACGGGTGGGGGCACCGGTCTCGGCCGCGACCTCGCGCGCGGCTTCGCGGAGGCCGGCGCCGAGGTCGTCATCGCGGGCCGCACGCGCGAGCCCCTCGAACGCACCGCCGAACAGACCGGCGCCCGCTGGCACCAAGCGGACGTGACCGACCCGGCCCAGGTAGCCGCCCTCTTCGATGCCGCCGGCCCCTGCGACATCGTCCTCGCCAACGCCGGGATGGGCGAGAGCGCTCCCTTCCTCAAGGTCACCCTCGACGACTGGCAGCGCACCCTCGCCGTCAACCTCACCGGCACCTTCCTGACCTTCCAGGAGGGGCTCCGCCGCATGACCGCCTGGGGCCGCCTGATCGCCGTCGCCTCCACGGCGGGCCTGCGCGGCGGCCCCTACATCGCCCCCTACGCCGCCGCCAAGCACGGTGTCGTGGGCCTCGTCCGCTCCCTAGCCCTCGAGGTCGCGCGCAGGGGCATCACCGTCAACGCCCTCTGCCCCGGCTTCCTCGACACCGAGATGACGGACCGCACCGTCGCCAACATCGCCGCCCACACCGGACGCACCGAACCCGAGGCCCGCGCGACCCTCGCCGCCATGAACCCCCAGAACCGCCTGATCCGGCCCGAGGAGGTCACCGCCGCCGCCCTCTGGCTCTGCGGCCCCGGCTCGGACGCCGTCAACGGCCAAGCCATCGCGATCGACGGAGGCGCCCCATGACCCTCGCCAAGCGTCCGCCTCCGCGCCTGGGTTCGCCTCCTGGGCGTCACCCGCCGCACCGAGTCCACCCTGCGCGAGGTCCTGCGCGCCCACGGCACGACCCTCCCCCGCTTCGACGTGATGGCCGCCCTCCACCGCAAGCCGCAGGGCGTCACCATGTCCGAGCTCTCCCGGATGCTCCTCGTCTCGAACGGCAACGCCACCGCCGTGGTGGACCGCCTCGAACAGGACGGCCTCGTCCGCCGCACCCCCTCGGACACCGACCGCCGCACCGTCTTCGTCGCCCTCACCGCCGAGGGCCTCACCCTCTTCGAGCGCCTCGCCGCCGAGCACGAATCCGAGGTGGACCGCCTCCTCTCCGGCCTCAGCGAATCCGACCTCGACGCCCTCCTCCCCCTCCTCAAGCGCATGGGACCCCGCGATGACCCCGATGGCCGAATGGCATCCGCGCCACTTCTCGTGGAAGCTCCGGGACCGCGTCGCCACGATCCGGCTCCATAACCCGGCGCGGAAGAACCCGCTCACCTTCGACAGCTACGCCGAGCTGCGCGACACCTTCCGCGCGCTGGCCGAGGCCCCCGACGTGGACGTGGTGGTCTTCGGCTCGCACGGGGCAACTTCTGCTCGGGCGGCGACGTGCACGACATCATCGGGCCGCTGATCGGGCGGCCGATGAAAGACCTCCTCGCCTTCACGCGCCTGACCGGGGACCTCGTCAAGGCGATGCTCTCCTGCGGCAAGCCGGTGATCGCCGCCGTGGACGGGGTCGCGGTCGGCGCGGGCGCGATCCTCGCCATGGCCGCCGACCTCCGCCTCGCCACGCCCGAGGCGCGCTGCGCCTTCCTCTTCACCCGCGTGGGCCTCGCGGGCTGCGACATGGGCGCCTGCGCCATGCTCCCCCGCATCATCGGCCAGGGCCGCGCGGCGGAACTGCTCTACACGGGCCGCACCATGACCGCGCAGGAGGGCCTGTCCTGGGGCTTCTGGAACGCCCTCCACCCCGCCGACCACCTCGACGAGGAGGCCCGCGCGCTGGCCCAGCGCCTCGCCAGCGGCCCCACCTTCGCCCATTCCATGACCAAGACCCAGCTCAACCAGGAATGGTCCATGGGCCTCATGGAGGCCATCGAATCCGAGGCCCAAGCCCAGGCGATCTGCATGGCCACCCGCGACTTCGAGCGCGCCTACCGCGCCTTCGCGGCCCGCGAGAAGCCGGCGTTCGAGGGGAACTGATGGCGGACCGGACCTTCCTCGCCTGGCCCTTCTTCGAGCCCCGCCACCGGGAATTCGCGGAGTCGCTCGACGCCTGGTGTGCCGCGAACCTCCCCGTCGACCATACGGACGTGGACACCGCCTGCCGCACCCTCGTCCGCAAGCTCGGCGAAGCTGGCTGGCTCCGCCCCACCGGCTCGGACGCGGGCGAGCGCCTCGACATCCGCACCCTCTGCCTCGCCCGCGAGACGCTGGCCCGCCACGACCCCCTCGCCGACTTCGCCTTCGCCATGCAGGGCCTCGGCATGGGCGCCATCACCCTCTTCGGCACGCCGCATCAACGCGAGTGGCTCGCCAAGACGCGCAGCGGCAAGGCCATAGCCGCCTTCGCCCTGACCGAGCCCGCCTCCGGCTCCGACGTCGCCGCGACCTCCACCACTGCCCAGCGCACGAACGACGGTTGGCTCCTGAACGGCGAAAAGACCTGGATCTCCAACGGCGGGATCGCCCAGCTCTACGTCCTCTTCGCCCGCACCGGAGAGGCTCCGGGCGCGAAGGGCCTCTCCGCCTTCCTCCTCCCCGCCGACACTCCGGGTCTGACAGTGGAGGAACGCCTCGACACCCTCGCCCCCACCCCCTCGCGCGCCTGCGCCTCCACGACCTCCACCTCCCCGAAGATGCGCTGATTGGCACCCCCGGGGAAGGGTTCAAGATCGCCATGACCGTCCTCGACCACTTCCGCCCCACGGTCGCCGCCGCCGCCCTGGGCCTCGCCCGCCGCGCCTTGGACGAGAGCCTCACCCGCACGCGCACCCGCACGGTCCAGGGCGCGCCCCTTGCCGACCTCCAGATGGTCCAGGGCCACCTCGCCGACATGGCGCTCGACATCGACGCGGCGGCCCTCCTCACCTACCGCGCCGCCTGGGCCAAGGATCAGGGCGCCCCCCGCATCACTCGCGAGGCCGCCATGGCCAAGCTCCACGCCACCGAGGCCGCTCAACGCGTCATCGACCAGGCCGTCCAGCTTCACGGCGGCGACGGCGTCCGCCGGGGCTCGGTGGTCGAGTCCCTCTACCGCGACATCCGCGCCCTTCGCATCTACGAAGGCGCCTCCGACGTGCAGCGCGTCGTCATCGCGAGGTCCCTATGATCTACCGCCGCAAGGTTCCCATCGAGTTCAACCACTGCGACCCGGCGGGGATCGTCTTCTACCCCCGCTACTTCGAGATGACCAACTCCATGGTCGAGAACTTCTTCCGCGAGGTGATGGACTACCCCTTCGCCCGCATGATGTCCGAGGGCGTGGGCACCCCCACCGTCAAGATCGAGATGGAGTTCCGCGCCCCCTCGCGCCTGGGCGAGGTCCTCGACTGGGCCCTGATCGTCCGCCGCATCGGCCGCACCTCCGCCAGGCTCCGCGTCAGCGCCCACGGCGGCACCGAGCTCCGCCTCAACGGCGACCTCACCCTCGTCTTCGCCTCCCTCACCGGCAAGGCCCTGCCCTGGCCCGATTCCATCTGGTCCCGCCTCGAGACCATCCGCCAGCGAGAGCCCAATGAGCCCGCATGAGTTCCTCCACCCCTCCCACTGGAAGCCCGCGCGCGGCTATGCCAACGGCATCATGGCCGAAGGCCGCCTGATCCTGACCGGCGGCCTCATCGGCTGGAACGCCGACCAGCAGTTCGAATCCGACGACTTCGCCGCCCAGGCCGCCCAGACCCTGCGCAACATCGTCGAGGTCCTCGCCTGCGCCGGCGCAAAGCCGGAACACCTCGTGCGCCTCACATGGTACGTCACCGACAAACGCGAATACCTGGCAAGCCTCCCGACCCTCGGCACCGCCTACCGCGAGATCATCGGCCGCCACTACCCGGCCATGGCGCTCCTGCAGGTCGCCGCGCTCGTCGAGGACCGCGCCAAGGTCGAGATCGAAGCCACCGCCGTGCTGCCGAAGGAGGGACCATGACCACCCAGACCATCGCCCGCCCCGCCGCCCTCGCGCTCGGCCCCAGCGGCCACGCGGACCCCTTCACCCGCGACCGCCTGCCGCCGCCCGACCAGTGGCCCGAGATCACGGCCACCGACTATCCCGAATGGCTCAACGCCGCCGTCGAGCTCACCGACCGCATGGTCGAGCGCGGCCACGGCGACCGCACCGCCCTCATCGGCAACGGCCGCAGCCGCACCTACAAGGAGCTGACCGACTGGTCGAACCGCCTCGCCCACGCCCTCGTCGAGGACTACGGCGTCAGGCCCGGCCACCGCGTCCTGATCCGCTCGGCCAACAACCCGGCCATGGTCGCCTGCTGGCTCGCCGCCACCAAGGCTGGGGCGGTGGTCGTCAACACCATGCCCATGCTCCGCCCCGCCGAGCTCACCAGGATCGTGGACAAGGCCGAGATCGCCCTCGCCCTCTGCGACACCCGGCTGATGGAGGACATGGTCGCCTGCGCCAAGGACTCGCACTTCCTCACGACGGTCGTCGGCTTCGACGGCACCGCCAACCACGACGCCGAGCTCGACCGCGCCGCGCTCCAGAAGCCCGTGAGGTTCGACCCGCCCCCCGTGGGCCGGGACGACGTGGCCCTCCTCGCCTTCACCTCCGGCACCACCGGAGAGCCCAAGGCCACGATGCACTTCCACCGCGACCTCCTCGCCATCGCCGACGGCTACGCGCGCGAGGTCCTGGGCGTCACCCCCGACGACGTGTTCGTTGGCTCCCCGCCCCTCGCCTTCACCTTCGGCCTCGGCGGCCTCGCCATCTTCCCGCTCCGCTTCGGCGCGGCGGCGGCGCTGCTGGAACAGGCCACGCCCCCCAACATGATCGACATCATCCAGCAGCACCGCGCCACGGTCTGCTTCACCGCCCCCACCGCCTACCGCGTGATGCTCAAGGCCATGGCCGAGGGCGCGGACCTGTCCTCCCTCCGCGCTGCCGTCTCCGCCGGCGAGACCCTCCCCGGCCCGGTCTACGAGGAATGGATCGCCCGCACCGGCAAGCCCATCCTCGACGGGATCGGCGCGACCGAGATGCTGCACATCTTCGTCACCAACCGCTTCGACGACCACCGCGCGGGCTCCACCGGCCGCCCCGTCGGGGGCTACGAGGCCAGGATCGTGGACGACCAGATGAACGAGCTCCCCCGGGGCGAGATCGGTCGCCTCGCCGTCCGCGGCCCGACGGGGTGCCGCTACATGGACGACCCGCGCCAGACCAACTACGTGCAGGACGGCTGGAACATCACCGGCGACAGCTTCGTGCAGGACGAGGAGGGGCGCTTCCACTTCGCCGCCCGCTCGGACGACATGATCGTCTCCTCCGGCTACAACATCGCGGGGCCGGAGGTGGAGGCCGCCCTCCTCTCCCACGCCGCCGTCCTCGAATGCGCCGTCATCGGCCGCGAGGACGAGGAGCGCGGCCAGATCGTCGAGGCGCACGTCGTCCTCGCGGAAGGCGCCCAGGGCGACCCGCTCCTCGCCAAGCTTCTCCAGGACCACGTCAAGTCCGTCATCGCCCCTACAAGTATCCCCGCCGCGTGGTCTTCTGCGAGGCGCTCCCCAAGACCGCCACCGGCAAGATCCAGCGCTTCCGCCTGAGGCAGCCATGAGCGACTACGACCCCGCCGAGGAAGGCGCCCACACCGACTTCGCCGGCCGCATGGCCTATGGCGACTACCTCCGCCTCGACCGCATCCTCGGCGCGCAGAAGCCGCTGACCGACGCCCATGACGAGATGCTCTTCGTCATCCAGCACCAGGTCTCCGAGCTCTGGATGCGCCTCGCCATCCACGAGATCGCCGCCGCCCGCCGCTCCCTCGCCCAGGACCGCGCCGAGCCCGCGCTCAAGATGCTCGCCCGCGTCTCCCGCATCTTCGAGCAACTGAACAACGCCTGGGACGTCCTGCGGACCATGACCCCCAGCGAATACACCCGCTTCCGGTCCCAGCTCGGCCAGTCCTCGGGCTTCCAGTCGCTGCAATACCGGCAGATCGAATACATGCTCGGCAACCGCAACGCCGCGATGCTGCGCCCCCACGCCCACGTCGCCGAATCCTCCGCCAAGCTGGAGGAGGAACTCGCCACCCCCAGCCTCTACGACGAGGCCCTCCGCTTCGCCGACCGCCACGGCGTCCCCATGCCCCCGAGATCCTCGCCCGCGACCTCCGCCAGACCCACCGCTTCGACGAGGGCGTCATGGAAGCCTGGCGCGTGGTCTACGAATCCCCCGACACCCATTGGCGGCTCTACGAGCTGGCCGAGAAGCTGGTGGACTTCGAGGACTACTTCCGCCGCTGGCGCTTCAACCACGTCACCACCGTGGAGCGCGTCATCGGCTTCAAGCGCGGCACCGGCGGCACCGGGGGCGTGAGCTACCTCAAGCGGATGCTGGAGGTGGAGCTGTTCCCGGAACTCTGGAGGGTCCGAACGGTGCTCTGATGCCGCCCGCAGCCCGAACAAACCTCCGTAGGGCGGGGTTCACCCCGCCATGCTTCGCTGGCCACCCTTGCGCCGTTGGCCGAGGTTGCTTGGCGGGGTGAACCCCGCCCTACGAACCCCGCCCCGACCGCATTAACCCCTCGTTAGGAGGACCGAACGCCCCCACCCCCGACGCAACACCCCCTCCGCCGGGTGTATAACCCTAGCTAACCCGCCACGCCCCGTGGCAACGTCGATTCGCACCGCAGGCGCCAGACCGGCGGACCAACCAACGGGAGGACCCACATGACCATCACGAGACGCCTCGCCCTCGGGCTGGGGCTCGCCCTCGCCGCGCTCTCCTCGACCGCCGCCCTCGCGCAGGACGCGCTCCGCGTCGGCGCCTACCCGGCCAACCCGCCCTGGCAGAACCAGAACGCGGACGGCGCCTTCGAGGGCTTCGAGGTCGACATCGTCAACGAGATCGCCAAGCGCATGGGCCGCACCGCCGAGATCCAGCCCTACGACTTCCGCGCCCTCTTCGTCGCCACCGCCTCGGGGCGCGCCGACATGGTCATCTCGTCGCTCACCATCACCGACGAGCGCCTCGAGTCCCAGAGCTTCACGCAGCCCTACGTCGCCGGCGCCCTCGGCATCGGCACCAAGGAGGGCGCGGGCATCTCCTCCCTCGCCGACCTGAACGGCAAGACCGTGGGCGCGATCGCCACCAGCTTCGGCGAGACCTACCTCAAGGACCACCAGTCCGAGGCCAACTACGCCGACCTGAAGAGCTACGACACCGTCGCCAACATGCTGACCGACCTCCAGACGGGCCGCGTGGACGCCGTGGTCAACGACGAGGTGGGCCTGCGCTACGCCTTCCAGCAGATGCAGGGCCTGACCGTCGCCGGCACGATCCAGACGGGCGAGCTCTTCGCGATGATGATGCCCAAGGACAGCCCGCTCCTGGAGCAGGTGAACCAGACCATCTCCGACATGAAGACCGACGGCACCATGGCCGCGCTCTACAAGAAGTGGATGGGCACCGACCCTGCCCCCGACAGCGTGACCGTCACCCCCGGCCCGATCCCGACCTCGGCCGCCGGCTGACCCCCAAGGCCGGGCCCCGCGCCCGGCCCCTTTTCCCCCATCCTGACGGCCCGAGGAGGCGCCGGTGAACGTCATCGACGTCTTCTTCAACGCCGAGGTGCTGGCCCGCGCCATCCCGATGCTGCTGCGCGGCCTCTGGAACACGCTGCTCCTCGGCGTCTCCACGATCCTCCTCGGCACCGCCCTCGGCGTCCTCGTCTGCCTCCTGCGCCTCTACGCCTGGACCCCGCTGCGGGCGCTGGCGGTGCTCTACATCGACGTGATCCGGGCCATGCCCGTCCTCGTCCTCCTGATCCTCGTCTACTTCGCGCTCCCCTTCGCCGGCATCAC
The DNA here is from genome assembly GCF_000600335.2 of Rubellimicrobium mesophilum DSM 19309. Taxonomy (GTDB): domain Bacteria; phylum Pseudomonadota; class Alphaproteobacteria; order Rhodobacterales; family Rhodobacteraceae; genus Rubellimicrobium; species Rubellimicrobium mesophilum. The sequence continues at coordinate 83,609 of NZ_KK088557.1, forward strand.
CCTCGACCCCTTCCCGGCGGCCCTCCTCGCCCTCTCCGCCGCCATGGCCGCCTACACCGCCGAGGTCGTCCGCGCCGGCATCCAGGCGGTCCCCAAGGGCCAGTTCGAGGCCGCGAACGCCCTCGGCGTCCGCTTCGGGACCACCATGCGCAAGGTGATCCTGCCGCAGGCCGCCCGCATCGTGACGCCGCCCCACGTCTCCAACTGCGTCAGCGTCATGAAGGACACCGCCCTCGCCACCGTTGTCACCATGCCCGAGCTCATGCGCCAGGCGCAGGACGCGCAGGCCCTCTTCGCCAACCCCACGCCGCTGATCGGCGCGGCGCTCATCTACGTCATCATCCTCTGGCCCCTCGTCCGCCTCACCGCCTGGCTCGAGGCCCGTTCCCTGCGCGCCCGGACCCACTGAGAGTTCCCATGACCGACGGCTCCGCCTACTTCCTCTACCACTCCATCGGCCAGTATCCGGCCAAGGCGCAGGACCTCGCCGCCGCCATGGCCGAGTTCGCGAACGTCTGGGGCGCCCCGAACGACGCCCAATGGGGCTATGCGCTCGGTCAGCGCGCCGCCTTCCTCGACCGCTGGCGCGCGATCCTGAACGCCTCCGAGGGCAGCGTCACCACCTGCGAGAGCGTGACGCAGGGCTTCCACGCCCTCCTCACCGCCCTTCCCGACAAGTATCTCAAGGGCAAGCGCCTCCTCGTCGCCGCCGACGCCTTCCCCTCGAACCACTTCCTCCTCCAGGGCCTGAGCGACCGCCTGGGCTTTACCCTCGACACCGTCCCCCTCCGCCAGGGCACCCCTGGGTCGAGCCCGAGGATTTCCTCGACCGCTGGACGCCCGAGGTCGGCCTCGCCCTCCTCACCTGGGTCTCCTCCACGAGTTCCCACCGCCTCGACCTCGCCCCCCTCGTCGCACACGGCCGCCAGATGGGCTCCCTGATCGGCGTGGACGTGACCCAGGCGGCAGGCCTCCTCCCCTACGACTGCATGGCTCCCGAGGTGGACTTCACCATCTCCACCAGCCTCAAGTGGATGTGCGGCACCCCCGGCGCGGGCATCCTCCACGTCGCCCCCCGCCTGATCGCCGAGTGCGAGCCCGAATTGCGCGGCTGGTTCAGCCAGGACAACCCCTTCAACTGGGACATCGCCAGGTTCGCCTATGCCCCCGACATCCGCCGCTTCGACTCCGGCACCCCCGGCATCGTCGCGGCCCTGGCGAGCCTCCCCGCCCTCGACTGGCACGCGGCCCAGGACCACGCGGCCCTCCTTGCCCACAACCGCCGCCTGACCCATCGCCTTATCGAGGCCGCCGACGCCCTCGGCCTCGATCTCGCCACCCCGCGCCCCGAGCCCCGCCGCGGCGGCAGCGTCATGCTCCGCCTCCCCCACGAGTATCCGGCCCCCGAGGTGGTCTCGAAGCTCCGCGCCCAGGGCATCACCACCGACCATCGCGGCCAGACCCTCCGCCTCTCCCCCGGCGCCATGACCACCGAAGAGGGCACCGAGCGCCTGATCGAGATCCTGAGCGCGGCGTTGGAGCGCTAGGTCCGATTCGATGCCAACCCCGTAGGGTGCGCTTCAGCACACCATGCGATGGCGGCCGCAGCGGACACGCGGTGCGCTGAAGCGCACCCTACGCCTCCCCCGCGAAGCTCCGCACCGTCCGCAGCGCCTCGTCCAGAGCCTTGCCGCCTTCATCCTTCAGCGCCGCCTCCCGCAGCCGACGGACCCACTCCGCCGCGTCCTCCCGCCCCTCCAGCATCGGCAGCGCCGAAAGCACCCGGTCGAACTTCGACAGTCCCCGCGCATGGGTGTCCGAATACCCCTTGATGAGCCGCCGGCAGCGGATCACCTCCACCGCGACCCCGTAGTCCGCCTGCCCCAGCGCCAGCGCCATCCACCGCGTCCGGTGCTCCCGCTCCCACCGGTCCCGCAGCGTCCGCCGCCGCCGGCCCTTCATCCCGCCCAGCGCGTGCAGCACCAGGAAGCCCACGAGCCCGTCCGTCCTGACCCGCCGCCCCCGCGCGAAAAGCCGCCCGATCCAACGCATCGCCCGGGGGCTCGCCTCGACCCGCGCCCCGACTCGCGCCGGCAGCATCCCCACGACCTCCTCCGCGCGCGGATGCATGAACTCGGTGACGTGCAGCAGCCGCCCGTCCCCCGCCCCCATCTCCCCCTCGATCCGCGCGAACCTCCCACCCCGCGTCTTGAGGTCCGCGACCCGGATCACGTCGTCATAGGCCATCGCGTTGGCGAGGTACTTCGCCGCCTCCTGCGACAGCGCCCACCCGCGCGCCGCGTCGTCCCGCGCCATGACCCGGCCCACGAGGTCCAGATACTCGTCCCCATAGGCCACGTCCTGGAAGTCCACGACCTTCCGCAGCCCCGCCCCGGCCATCTCTACGACCGTCGCGGGCCAGAGCGCCATCCGTCCCCGCAGCCGCTCCCACTCCTCCCGCAGCCACAAAGGCCCATCCACCACCGGAATCACGGCCACTGGCGCCGTCGCCGGGGCGGCCCCCGCCGCCTCGCAGGCGACCCGGAACGCCCCCAGCGACCCCTCGACCCCTTTCCCCCCCGCCCGGATCGCCGCCTCGAAGGCCTCCCGCGGGAACGGCAGCGCCCCTGAGGCCGCCAGCCCCCCGAACAGCGAGGCCGAGATCACCGACCCCTCACGCACCGCGATGGCCTCGAAATCCGCCATGACGACGCGCCGCGCCGCCACCTCCGCCGCCGCGACCACCTCCTCCGAGGACGCGATCCCGTCCCCCGGCACCGTCTTCTCGCTGACGGCCAAGGCCCGGTGCGTGGAGGCCACGAGCACCGTCCGGTCCGGCGTCACGAAGCCCCGCAGGATCGCCCGCCCCGCCTCCATCATCTCGGCCGCGACCAGCACGTCCACGTCCCCCGCCGAGGGCAGCAGCGCGAAGACCGGCTGCCTTCCGGAGTCCGGGCACATCTCCACATAGTAGATCGTGGCCCCTGTCCGCTGCGCCACCCCCGCGACCGAGGTCGCCTGCGCCAGATACCCGTTCGCCCTTGCCAGGTCCTCAATCCACCCGGCGAGCACCCCGCCCCCTGCCCGCCCACCGCCATTACGGCGAGCTTTATCACCCCGCCCGGACGAGCCTCCGACGCCGTCCTGACCTCCTGGACGGTCACGAGACGCCTTCGAAGCTCAGCCGCCGCGCCTGCCTGCGCGACTGGAGCCAACCGATCACCCTGCCCCGCCACGAGGCCACCCGAGCCTCCCAGGGCGTCGGATTATGCACCACGTCCGCCCGATAGAAGCTCGGGCACAGCACGGCGGCATCGGCCACCTCTCCGCAGTTCCCGCAGCCCACGCAGCCCTGGTCGATGCTCGCCACCGGGTCGTCCCGCAGCGGATCGTCCAGCTTCTTCAGCGACAGCGACGGACAGCCCGAGAGCCGGATGCAGGCATGGTCCCCCGTGCAGACCGCCTCGTCCACCCCGAACCGAGGCGCCTCCACCCGCCGCCCCTCCCGGATCGCCTGCGCTCGCTGCGGCCTCTCCCGCCGCTGCTTGTTCAACATGCACTCCGAGGACGCCACGATGACCTTCGGCCCGGCCTCCTTGGTGGTCAGCGCCTCGCGGATCACCGCCCGCATCCGCCCCACGTCATAGGTCCGGTCCACCTGCCGCACCCAGTCGATCCCCACGCCCTTCAGCGCCTTGGCGATCGGATGCCGCGTCATCTTCGTCGGGTTCTCCCCGCGCGAGGACAGGACGTCCTGCCCCCCCGTCGCCGCCGAGTAGAAGTTGTCCACGACGATGGCCACGCCGTCCGACTTGTTGAACGCCATGTTCCCGAAGGACGAGGACAGCCCGTTGTGCCAGAACCCCCCGTCCCCGATGATCGCCACCGGCCGCCGCTCCCCGCCCCCGTCGAAGGCCCCGTTGGCCGCCGGCCCCAGCCCATAGCCCATCGTCGCCCCCCCGATCTCGAAGGGCGGCAGCGAGGCGAACAGGTGGCACCCGATGTCCGCGCTGATCTGGTGCTTCCCCAGCTCCTTCTCGACCAGCTTCATTGCCGCGAAGATCGGCCGCTCCGGGCAGCCCACGCAGAACCCCGGCGGCCGGATCGGCACGGTCCTGGACAGGTCCGGGATCGCGGGCTTCGGCAGGTTCGGCGCCAAGGCGGCCGCCGGCAGCATCCCCGGCGCCGCCTCCCGCAGGAACCGCCCCACGGCGTCGAGCATCACCTGCCCGGTGTACTCCCCCGCCATCGGGAAGATGTCCTTTCCCCGCAGCCGCACCCCACTCCCCGCCCGATACAGGAACGTGGACAACGCCTGCTCGATGAACTCCGGCTGCCCCTCCTCGACCACGAGGATCTCGTCCTTCCCCTCGCAGAACTCCAGGAACTCCGACGCCACCAGCGGATAAGTGACGTTCAGCACGTAGACCGGCACCCGCGTCTCCCCGTAGAGGTCCGCGAGCCCCAGCCGCTCCAGCGCCCGCAGCACCCCGTTCGCGTGCCCCCCTGCACGACGATCCCCACCGGAGCCTCCTTGGGCCCCAGCACCTCGTTCAGCCCCCGCTCCCGAATGAACTTCTCGGCGGCGGGCCAGCGGTTCCTGACCTTGTCCTGCTCATGCGCGAAGGACATCGGCGGCAGCACCACCCGCGCGAAGTCCGAGCGCGGGTTCGACAGCGCCTCCCGCACCGACAGCTCCGGCTGCCGGTTATCCTTCGTCGCGAAGGTCCCCGTCACATGGCACGACCGTATCCGCACCATCAGCATGACCGGCGTGTTGCTGGCCTCCGACAGCTCGAACCCATCCCCCACCGCCTTGACGATGGCCGGCAGGTTCGGCCGGGGATCGAGCAGCCAGAACTGCGACTTCATCGCAAAGGCGTGCGTCCGCTCCTGCATGATCGAGGACCCCTCGCCGTAGTCCTCCCCACGATCACCAGCGCCCCGCCCGTCACGCCCGAGGACGCGAGGTTCGCGAGCGCGTCCGAGGCCACGTTGACCCCCACCGAGCCCTTGAACGTCACCGCCCCCCGGACTCGGCATAGTGGACCGAGGCCGCCAGCATCGCCGCCGCCGCCGCCTCGTTGGCGTTGGCCTCGAACCGCACGCCCAGCTCCGCCAGCAGCTCCTGCGCGTCCGACAGCACGTCCATCAGGTGCGAGATCGGCGCCCCCTGGTAGCCGCCGACATAGCCGACGCCGTTCTCCAGCAGCGCCTTGGTGATCGCGAGGATGCCCTCCCCGGTGAAGGTTTCCCCCTCCCCGAGCCGCAGCTTCGCGATCTCCTCCCGAAACGACCGTTCCGCCATTCGGACCCTCCCTCCCGCCGGACCCTCAGGACGGCCCGCGCGTCACCCGCGCGGCACCAGCGCCAGCGCCCGGATCGGCGACCCCGTCCCGCGCTCGATCTTGAGCGGCGCCGCGATCAGGATGGCCCCCTTGGGCGGCAGCTTGTCGAGATTGGCCAAGGAGGCCAGCCCATACCGCCCCGCCTTGTGCAAGAGGTTGTGAGCCGGGAACGGGGGCGTCATCCCCCCGGCCATCCCCGCATCCGTCCCGATGCACTGGCTCCCCCAGCCCACGATCCCCTTGCCGATCAGGTAATCGATCGCCTCCGCCGTCGGCCCCGGCGTGTGCGGCCCCGTCTCGTCCGCGTTCAGGAACGCCGCCTCGTCGTCCGCGCGCCTGTCCCAGTCGGTCCGCAGCACGACCCACTCGCCCTCGCGGATCTCCCCATGCTCCGCCTCCCAGGCCTTCACATGGTCCACCGTCAGCAAGAAGTCCGGGTCCGCCCCCGCCTCCTTCGAGAAATCCAGCACGTTCACGGGCGCCACCAGCCGCTGCACCGGCAGCGTGTCCGTGTAACCGTCCGGGTAGTCCCGCCCGGTGATCCAGTGATGCGGCGCGTCGAAATGCGTCCCCGAATGCTCCCCGAGCTTGAGCCAGTTCCAGGCCCAGAACGGCCCGTTCCCGTCGTATTCGCTGATCTTGTGGACCTCGACCTTGGGCGTGTCCTTCGCCAGCTCCGGCGGCAGCCGCAGGATCGGCGTCTCCGGCCCCAGCACCCCCGTGCAGTCCACCACCTCGATGCCCCCGGACAGGATCATCGATCCCAGGTCCTCCAGAACGCTCTGGCCCGTCACGCGCGTCTCCCCCTGCGATGCGGCGAGTCTCGCGCCCGCCTCGGGGGTCATGCTAGGCGGCTTCGCTCCCGGGGCAAAGGGGCCTCAGCCCTCCTTGCCGTAGACCACCTGCTGTGCCGCGCCCGCGCCCAGCAGGTAGAAGGACGTGAGCGTCAGCCCCCATTTCACCAGGCCATGGGGATCGAAGTTCTCCCAGGCCGCCCAGGCCGCGAAGACGACCCAGAGCGCCGTCACCGGCTGCGTCACCGCCCGCCACCGCTCGGTCCGCATCGGGTGGACGAACTTCACGGGCAGGAACATGACGATGGCCAGCACCGTCACCAGCACCACGATGACCCAGAAGTTGGGCTCCCAGGCGAAGAGTACCAGCACCACCATGTTCCAGCAGCCCGGGAAGCCCGAGAAGCTGTTGTCCTTGGTCTTCATCCGCGTGTCGGCGAAGTAGAGCGCCGAGGTGAAGGTGATGACGATGATCCCGAACCAGCCGGTCCAGCCGCCCATCAGCCCCGAGTTGAACAGCGCGTAGGCCGGGACGAAGACGTAGGTCAGGTAATCGACCACGAGGTCCATCAGCACCCCGTCGAACACGGGCGCATGGCGCTTGACCTCGTAGCGCCGCGCCAGCGGCCCATCCACCCCGTCCACGACCAGCGCCACGACGAGCCAGAGGAACATCATGTTCCAGTCCCGCTGCACCGCCTCCAGCATCGCGAGCATGGCCCAGACGGCCCCGGTGGCGGTGAGGAGATGGACGGCGAGGGCTTTCTGGGCGTCGGTCATGCGGGCCGTGATGCCGCATCGAGGCGGGCGGGGCAAGCGCGGGCTTGGGTCGGGCCCCGATCCGCGCTCCGCCCTCCCCGGAACCGGGACGGGCAGAGCCGCGTTCGGGCCCGGGCATTCCAGGGGTCGACATGGCCGAGGACTTCGATGGCTTCCTGCAACGCCGCGAGGCAGCGGCGCGCGCCTACACCACCGGCGACCCGGCTCCTCTCCTCGCCATGACCGCCGCCGAGGGCCAGGTCACCTTCCTCGATCCGGGGGGCAACGCCCTCCAGGGCGCCCAGCCCGTGCGGATCAGCTTCGCCGAGGGCTCCGCCATGTTCGGCCCGTCCACGACGACGCGTTTCGAGGTCCTCGACTCCGGAGCCTCGGGCGACCTCGCCTGGTGGACCGGCTTCCAGTTGGCCGAGGCCGAGCTGAAGGGCCAGCCGGGCCACGTCCCCATGCGCCTCCGCATCACCGAGGTGTTCCGGCGCTCCGGCGGGGCCTGGCTCCTCGTCCATCGCCACGCCAGCCAGGCGTCCGAGAGCCGATAGGCTCGGACGGCCGAAGGGTCCCGGCGCATCCGGGCCTCATCCCTCCGGCAACGCGTCCGCCCAGCGCGCCCCTCGACCAGACCCCCCAGGGTGGGGCTCCACTCCGCCCCGCGACGCCAGAGCCAGGCGCAGCCCGTCCGCTCGGCGCAGGATGCCGGCACGCACCGCGCCAATGCCGATTCGCCCCTCCGCGTAGTGGCGTGGGACCCCGCCCCGCAGGGGGACGCAACACCCTCGCCGGCCAACTTCCCTCGCCGGATCAGCGCCTTGCCCCCGGGGTGTTGCGTCGCCCCACCCCCCACCGAACGCCGCGTTTACCGCTCGTTAACCCCGCTCCGGCATCCTGATCCGCATCAGA